>NZ_JAIZQG010000016.1:0-163954 GCF_020419965.1 Burkholderia sp. AU39826 | reverse complement strand
GCGCCGCCTCCGACACCCCGCCGGCTCGCCGCGGCCGCAAGCTGACCGTGCCGCTCGCGGCCGCCGCACTCGCCGCCGCGCTGCTCGCGCTCGGCATCGTGCCGCGTATCGACGCGCGCGCCGCGCAGCGTGCGCAGGTGGCCGCGCAGCAGGCGCTGCCAGTGTCGGTCGTCGTGCCCGGCACGGCGCCGGCCGACCAGACGCTGACCCTGCCCGGCGCGGTGACGCCGTATGCGGACGCATCGATCTATGCGCGCACGAGCGGCTATATCGCGCACTGGAGCGCCGATCTCGGCACGCACGTGAAGGCCGGCCAGACGCTCGCGCAGATCTCGGCGCCCGATCTCGACGCGCAGTTGCGCCAGGCGCGCGCGGACGAAGCGAGCGCGCAGGCGAACTACGACTATGCGAAATCGACCGCGCAGCGCTGGCAGGACATGCTGAAGACGCAATCGGTGTCGCAGCAGGACACCGACACGAAGGTCGCGGACATGAACGCGAAGCGCGCGATGCTCGCCGCCGCGCAGGCGAACGTCGCGCATCTTTCCGAACTCGTGTCGTACGAATCCGTCACCGCGCCGTTCGACGGCGTGATCACCGCACGCAACGTCGACGTCGGCACGCTCGTCACCGCGGGCGGCACGCCGGGCAGCCCGGGCCTGTCCGGCGAACTGTTCCATCTCGAACAGACGGACACGCTGCGCGTGTTCGTCGACGTGCCGCAGGACAGCGCGACGGGCGTGTCGACCGGCACGCCGGTCTACCTGACGACGCCGCAGTATCCGGGGCGGCGCATCGCCGCGCGCGTCGCGCGCAGCGCGGGCGCGATCGATCCCGTCACGCGCACGCTGCGCGTCGAGATCGACGTCGGCAATCGCGACGGCGCGCTGATGCCCGGCGCGTATGCGCAGGCGCATCTCGTCGTGCCGAGCGCGGCGCCGGCGCTCGAGTTGCCGGTCAGCGCGCTGCTGTTCCGCCCGAACGGCGTGACGGTGGCCACCGTCGGCGCGAACGGGCGCACCGCGCTGAAGACCGTGCAGATCGGGCGCGATTTCGGCACGCGGGTGGAGATCGTCGCGGGGCTCGCGGCAACCGATCGCGTGATCGACAACCCGGGCGATGCGATCACGGCAGGGGAGACCGTGAAGATCGTGTCGACCGCGCACGATGCGGCGCCGGTCGCTGCTTCGCCGGCTTCGGCCGCTTCCGCCGTGCAGGCTGCGCAGGCCGCGCAACCGGCGTCTGCGGCCGATGCACGCAACGTGCCGCCGCCGCGCGCGGCCGGCGCCGCACCGGCTACGTCAACGCCCGCTGCCGCGCCCACCCGCGGCTGACCCATCGACGACGAATCACGAGATACCTGCCATGCGCCTCCGTCATCCGCTTCCGCTCGCACGCCGCATCGTCGCGCTCGCCGCCACCGCCGCACTGACCGCCTGCTCGACGCTGCCGCCCTATTCGCCACCCGCCGTCGCGGTGCCCGCGCACTACGCGGGCGCGCCGGCCGCACCTGCCGCGCAGGCCGGCTGGCACGTCGCGATGCCGGCCGACGCCGCCGCGCGCGGCGCGTGGTGGACCGTGTTCGGCGACGCCGCCCTGAACGCGCTCGAAGCACGCGTCGACGTGTCGAACCAGACGGTGAAGAAAGCCGTCGCCGATCTGCAGCAGGCACGCGCGATGGTCGACTATCAGCACGCCGGATTCCTGCCGACGATCACCGCGGGCGTCGCGCAAAGCCGCGCGCGCGTGTCGCAGAACCGGCTCGGCTCGTCGCTCGCCGGCAAGACGACGCCCGACTACCAGGCCGGCGTGGCCGCGAGCTGGGAGCCCGACGTGTTCGGCCGCGTGCGCGATGCGGTGACGGGCGCGCAGGCGAACGCGGCCGCGAGCGCGGCCGACCTGCAGGCCGTGAAGCTGTCGGTCACGGCCGAACTCGCGACCGATTATTTCGCGCTGCGCTCGCTCGACACGCAGAAGCAACTGCTCGACGACACGGTCCGCGCGTACGCGGACGCGCTGACGCTGCTCAAGCAGCAACTCGCGGCCGGTGCGATCGACGCGTCGGCCGTCGCCCAAGCTCAGACGCAACTCGAATCGACGCGCACGCAGGACACCGACATCGACGCGTCGCGTGCGCAGTTGCAGCACGCGATCGCGACGCTCGTCGGCGAAAGCGCGTCGACGTTCGCGCTGCCGCCCCGCGTGCAGGCGTTCCACGTGCCGGCCATTCCGGCCGGGGTGCCGTCGCAACTGCTGGAGCGGCGGCCCGACATCGCGGCGGCCGAGCGTCGCGTCGCGGCCGCGAACGCGCAGATCGGAGAGGCACGTGCCGCGTTCTTTCCCGATCTGGTGCTGTCGGCGAGCGCGGGGCTCGAGAGTTCGTTCTTCGCGCCGTGGCTCACCGCGCCGAGCCTGTTCTGGTCGCTCGGCCCGCAGCTCGCCGGCACGCTGTTCGACGGCGGCCGCCGCAGCGCATCGCTGCGCGGCGCGCATGCGCAATACGACGGCGCGGTCGCCGATTACCGGCAAACCGTGCTCGTCGCGTTCCAGCAGGTCGAGGATCAGTTGTCCGCGCTCGATGCACTCGCTTCCGAAGCCGGCAGCCAGCAACGCGCGACCGACGCGGCCGATCTGTCGCTGCGGCTGACGACGAATCGTTTCAACGCCGGCGCCGTCAGCTATCTCGATGTGGTGACCGCGCAGACGATCGCGCTGACGAACCGGCGCACCGCCGATCAGATCGACGCGCGCCGGATGGAGGCGGCGGTCGGCCTGCTGAAGGCGTTGGGCGGCGGCTGGCAGGCGGGCGCGGAATCAGGCGCGGAATCAGGCGCGGAATCGAACGCCGGCGCGAAGGAACACGCGGGGGCCGTGCGGCCCGAACCCGCCGTCACGCAGCCGGCGGCCGGTTGAACGTGAGCACGAAGCGCGTGCCGCGCGCGTCGCTTTCGACCTGCGCGGTGCCGCCGTGCAGTTCCATCACCGAGCGCACGATCGCGAGGCCGAGCCCTGCCGTGCCGCCCGGTGCGCCGCCGCTGCGCGCGGGATCGCCGCGCACGAAGCGGTCGAAGATCCGCGGCAACAGCGCGGGATCGATCGGCTCGCCGGGATTCGCGACGACGACGCGCACCGCGTCTGCGGTTTCATCGACACTCAGCGTGATGACGCCGCCGGCGGGCGTGTAACGCAGCGCGTTCGCGAGCAGGTTGCCGACCGCGCGGCGGAACAGCTCGACGTCGGCGGTCAACTGCCCGTGCCCGTCGACGCGCAGCGCCGAGCCCGCCTCGTCGGCGAGCCCCTCGAAATACTCGGCGATGCGCTCGAGTTCGTCGCGCACGTCGAATGCGCGCTGACGCGTGACGAAGCTCGGATGCTCGGCGCGCGCGAGAAACAGCACGTTCTCGATCATCCGTGCGAGGCGATCGTATTCCTCGAGATTCGATTCGAGCAGCGTCTGGTACTCGTCGGCCGAACGCGGCCGCGCGAGCGCGACTTCGGTGGCGCCGCGCATGTTGTTCAGCGGCGTGCGCAAGTCGTGCGCGAGATCGGCGCTGAATTGCGACAGATGCGAGAACGCCTGCTGCAGGCGGCCGAGCATCGCATTCTGCGCATCGACGAGCGCGCGCAGCTCCGGCGGCGCGCGCGACGCGTCGAGCCGCGTGTCGAGCTTGTCGACCGTGATCCGGCCGGTGTCGTCGACGATCTCGCGCAGCGGCGCGAGCGCCTTGCGGATCAGCCAGTAGCCGAGCAGCAGCGCGAACAGCGCGCCGACGCCGCCGGCAAGCATGAGCCGGTTGCGGTAGCCGTCGAGCAGTTCGGCCCGGTCGCGCATGTTGCGCGCGATCGCGATGCGGATCGGCGTGCGGTCGCCGAGCGCGGCCTCGATCGCGACGCCGCGCATCGGCGTGCCGCCGGCGGCGGCCCACGTGACGAGCCGGTCGGCCGTGATCCGGTCGTTCGCGGGAACCGGCGCCGCGTGCGGCGCGAACAGTTGCGCGTCGGCCAGCGGAACCGATGCGGCCGCGGGTACATCGTCGAGCGCGGCGAGCCGGACGTTGTGGCGCGCGAGCACGTCGCCCTGCGCATCGACGACGACCATCGACAGCGCCTCGTTGCCCAGCACCTGGCTCGTCAGCCGCTCCGCGTGCGCGCGAACCGCATCGAGCGACTCGAGCTCGCCCGCGAGCCGGCGCGTGTGGCGCGCGGCCAGCACGATGTCGAGATCGTCCTGCGTGTTCACCTGCCGCTCGAGGCCCGCATACACATACGCGCCGACGAGCGCGAACGCGGCCAGCGTGGTCGCGGCGAAAGCGAGCGCGAGTGTCGCCGCGAGCGAGCGCGCGCGCGTCATGCGCCGTCCTTCGGCTCGAGCACGTAGCCGACGCCGCGCACGGTATGGATCAGCTTGACCGGAAACGCGTCGTCGATCTTCGCGCGCAGGCGCCGGATCGCGACCTCGACGACATTGGTGTCGCTGTCGAAATTCATGTCCCACACGTACGATGCGATCTGCGTGCGGCTCAGCACCTCGCCCTGCCGGCGCGCGAGCAGTTGCAGCAGCGAGAATTCGCGCGGCGTCAGGTCGATTCGCGTGGCGCCGCGCTTCACGCGGCGGCGCACCACGTCGATTTCCAGATCGCCGACCGCCAGGTGCTCGGTCTCGCGCGGCGGCCCGCGACGCGCGAGCGTGCGGATGCGGGCCAGCAGCTCGACGAACGCGAACGGCTTCACGAGGTAGTCATCGGCGCCGAGTTCGAGGCCATGCACGCGGTCGTGCACGTCGTCGCGCGCGGTCAGGAACAGCACCGGCGTCGTATGCGTCTCGCGCAGCCGCTTGAGCACGCCCCAGCCGTCGAGCACGGGCAGCATCACGTCGAGCACGATCACGTCGTAACGCTCTTCCTGCGCGAGCATCAGCCCTTCGGCGCCGTCCTTCGCGAGATCGACGCTGAAGCCCGATTCCTCGAGCCCTTTCTTCAGGTACGCGCCCGTTTTCGGTTCGTCTTCGACTATCAGGATGCGCATGGCCGGCTCCGTCGCGTTCGTGGTGACATCCCGCGATGTTACCCGGAAACGGCGACACGGCCGCGCTCCGTGCAGGCCCGAGCGGCGTAGATGACAAAACGGTAATCAGACGGTCAGCCTGGCGTGCGATTGCGGCGCCGGGCGGCGGATCGAGAGTACCCGCCTTCCGGTTGAATGCCTCGAACAGGACGCCAGCCCAGCGAACACGGCCCGGCCTGAGTGGTGGCTTCAAAAAGAGCCCTCTCAAGCATGATCGACAAGCCGTTGATATCCATCAGCGAGTCGACCACAGTCTTCGCCTGGCAAGGTGTCTCGTCCGCACCTCGCCGCAGGCTATCGTCCGCCTAGCGCGACGTAAAGGGCGACCTGATTCGTGAGGATCGAATAGCGTGCGTTCGCGAGTTCGGCATCGGCGTTGCGGCTCGCCTGCTGCGCGTCGAGCCAGTTTTGTAGGGGAATCGAACCCGCCCGGTACTGCCAGCCGATGCGTTGCTCGCTTTGTCGTGCTGCTTCGAGCGCGTCGGCCCATTGTGTGATTTCGACCTGATAGTCGGCGCGTGCAGCAAGCGCATTCTCTACATCGGCGAGTGCCTGATAAAACGTCCTGGCGAATGCGACTGCCGCGGCGTCATAGGCTGTTTGCGCCGAACCCACCTGCGCTTTCATCGTCCAGACATTCAGCAACGGCGCCGCGACATCGGCCGCGATCGTGCCGAGCGGGTTTTGCAACAGATTGCGCAATGCGTCGCTCGCGGTACCGGCCGACCCCGTCAATGTGAGGTTAGGGTAGAAACTGGTCCGTACGGCATCCACCCTTGCGAGCGTGCTTCGCGTGCGCAATTCCGCCGCCTCGACGTCCGGACGGCGAACGAGCACGGAAGCCGGCACGCCCGCGGCGACGGCGGGCAACGGGGTCGTCAGACGCGCCGAAGGTACAACGAAGACTTCGCCTGGTGGCTGACCGAGCAAGATCGCGAGTGCATTTTGGGTTTGTGTCCGCTGCACCAGTAGCGCATTGCGCGACGCGCGTTGCGACGCCAGCGATTGACGGGCGGCAAGCAGGTCCACTGCCGTAATCGCACCCGCCGCATACCGGACATTTGTCAATGCCAGCGTTTGCTCGCCGTAAAGAATCGAAGCATCGCTTTGCTCAATCTGTTCCGTCAGCAGCGCGAGCAACCAGTAGTCGTCGGCAACCAGGGTTGCGACAGTCATCTTGACCGTCCGTTCATCCTGCTCGGATGCCCGCGCCTCCCAGCGCGATGCATCGGTCGAACTCGCCAGCGAACCCCATAGGTCGACTACGTAGCTAGCCGATGCGAGAAGCGACTTCGAGTGCGACACGACGCGCGTACCACGCAGCGAATGAGAATTCGACAACTCCGCACTTGAGCTGATCAGGGGCAATTGATTTGCGCGGGCGAGATCGACGGCAAATTGCGCCGCGCGCAGATTGACGACGGCGGTCTTGAGATCGTGATTGCCAGCCAACGCCCGCTCGATAAGCCGGTTCAGTTCCGGATCGCCGAACGCGTACCACCACGGGTCGATACTCGCATCACCACCGGGGTTCGCTTCCGTGTCTGCCGGCGACAGCCTAGATGCGTCAGGAGCGTCACTTCGACTGTAAGACGCTTCGACCGACACGGAAGCGGGTGTCTGCCCCGCGGTAGCAGACTCTGTCTGCCAATGCCCGGGAATCGAGACGTCGGGCCGCGTCCATGTCGTGCGCGTCAACGTCCCGCATGCGGCGACGCCCAGCGACACGATCGACAAGGCGATCGTGTTGAATCGCGACATCGACCTGGACGCTCGAACCCGCCGTAGGGCCGTACGCGTCAAAACAGCACGAAGTGAATGAGAGAACTTGTTCATTCGCGGGCCAGTGCTTCTGCCGGATTGAGGCGCGCGGCCTGACGCGCCGGGAAGTAGCCGAACACGACACCTACGAGTGCGGCACTGGCGAACGCTGTCACGATCGAGTCGAGCGACAGCACCATGTAGAAGCGACTATGAGGCTCGGAAAAAAACCGGATGACGCCTAACGCGAGCGCCACACCGACCGCTCCACCGGCGACGCATAGCCAGACGGACTCGATAAGAAACTGGTCGCGGATATCGGATCGACGCGCTCCGATCGCCATGCGGATGCCGATTTCATGGGTGCGCTCCGTCACCGATACGAGCATGATGTTCATCACGCCGATGCCACCGACAAGCAAGGAAATGCCCGCAATCGACGCAATGAAGATGCGAAAAGTCTCGTTCGACGCAGTGGCGACCTGAAACAAGGCGTCCGAGTTGAAGGTCGTGAAATCGACGGCGCCATGGCGCATCGTCAGAACCTTGTTAATACCGGCAAGCGCGGCGCTCGACGGTACGCCGTCGGCGAGCCGGACGGTCACGCTCTGGAGGTTGTACGAGCCGGTCATACGCGACATGACCGACGTGTACGGCATATAGAGTCCCAGCGTACCGGGTGCGAACGACATGGCGTTCGAACCCGCCACGCCGATCACATGGCACGGCAGATTTCCGACAAGTAGCACTTTCCCTATCGGCGAATCGGAGCCGAACAGCGTTTTCCGGGTCTTCTCATCGACGACGACAACCGGAGCGTTCGATTCGACCAGCGACGCGTCGAATGGCCGGCCTTCAATCATATGGATGCCATGGACGCGAAAATAGTCGACGCCTGTGCCATGAACCGTCGCGGATACGTCTTTGTTGCCCACGCGAATCGTTCCCGTGCTCGTCACTTCCGGCGTCACGCTATCAATGTAGCTTTGCACCTGCAGCGCGTGCACGTCGCCGAGACTCAGCGTATGAATTGAGCTCGCACGCAAATCGCCGGCCATCCGTCCTGGATAAATGCTGATCGTGTCCGTACCAAACTGCCGTAAATGATCGATGATCGCTCTGCGGCTTCCCTCGCCACGCGCGACCATGCACGCGACTGACGCAATACCGGCAATAATGCCCAGCATCGTCAGGAATGAGCGCAGACGATGGTTCGCCGCCGAGTGCATGGCAAGCCGGAATGCTTCGGTGAGCCGGCCCAATGCGAGCGGCTGCGCATTTTTGTGTCGAAGCAAGAACGGGAACTCGATGGGTAACGCAGATTGCACATTGCCGGGCTTTTCCGATCGCGTCGATTCAGGCCGACTATCTCGGACGATGCGCCCGTCGCGAATCTCGATGATGCGGCGCGCATGCCGGGCGACGTCCATATCATGCGTGACGATGATGATCGTATGGCCCTGCCCGTTGAGCTCGTGGAACAGCGCCATCAGTTCTTCGCCGCTCTGGCTGTCGAGTGCGCCTGTCGGTTCGTCGGCGAGAATGATTTCGCCGCCGTTGATCAATGCGCGCGCGATGCTGACCCGCTGCTGCTGACCGCCAGAGAGTTGCATCGGCCGATGGCTGAGGCGGTCACCCAGACCCAAGCGCTCGAGAAGCTTCCTTGCGCGTCCGCGTCTTTGTTCTGCGTCGAGGCCCGCATAGATGGCGGGTGCTTCGACGTTGGCGAGTGCGGTCAGATCGTTCAGCAACTGATAGCGCTGGAATACGAAGCCGAAATGCTCCCGACGCAACTGCGCGAGCGCGTCTGCGTCGAGCGACTGCGTCTCGACTCCGGCGATCCGGTAGGTACCGGACGTTGGCGTGTCGAGACAGCCGAGGATATTCATCAAGGTCGATTTTCCCGAACCCGATGCGCCGACGATGGCCACCATCTCACCTCGCTCGATGCGCAGACCAATCTGGTGCAAGACAGTAACCGCCGCGTCGCCGGCGCCATAAGTGTGGCTCACACTCTCGAGTTCGATCAGCGCCGGGTTCGACGTCTGTGCGTGTGGCGTGGACATTGCGTTACCCTGCCATGCCGTAAGGATCACGCGGCCCTGCGCCGGACGACTGACCGACGACGACACGATCGCCCGCCCCAAGGCCGCTGACGATCTGCACGACGGTGTCGTTGGCAATGCCAGTCCGTACCATCCGGCTCGTGACGTTGCCGTCGGCCGCCAGCACCCGCACCATCGCGCGCCCGCCGCGGGGCGGTGCGGTCAGTGCAGCAACCGGCAGGACCGCCACGTGTCGCGCCCGCGCAAGCACGACCGACACCTGCGCCGTCATCGAAATGCGAAGTCGATTATCGGGATTCGGCATATCGAGCCGGCCGTTGTAATAGATGGCCGTATTCGTCGCCGACGAAGTTGTCGTGGGACCGGTTGTCGTGTCGGTCATGATCGAGTCCGGCGCGGGCTCGATGGCCTTGAGGGTAGTTTCGTACCGGTGCGATGGGTCGCCGAGAATCGTGAAATAGGCGGGCAGGCCAGGCTTGAGCCGCACGACGTCGGCCTCCGAGATTTGCGCCTTGACCTGGATCGTGTCGAGGCGCGCGATCTTCACCAGATTCGGCGTCGTCTGATTGGCGTTGACAGTTTGGCCCTCGACCGCAAGCACGGCGACAATTTCGCCATCGCTTGGGGCAACAATGCGCGTGTAGCCGAGCGTGACGCGCGCAGTGTCCACGTTGACCTGCGCAACCTTCATCTGGGCATGACTCGTTTCGACATTTGCGCGAGCCACGTCGAAGGCCGCCTGCGCTGTTTCGAAATCGGCATGCGATCCGGCGTCATGTTCAACTAGTTCCTTCTGCCGTCCCAGGGCGAGCCTGGCTTGGACAAGCGACGCCTCGCTCGAATGCACTGCGGCCACCGCGCTTTGCAACTGCGCCTGCGCCGTGTGTAATGCATAGATCTGCGGCTGCGAGTCAATTTCCGCGATCAGCTGACCTTTCCTGACATGGTCGCCGAGCACCACGTGCATCGACTTGATTTGGCCGTTGACCTGCGCGCCGACGCTGACGAGATCCGCTGCGCGGATCGTTCCTACGGCCTCGACGGTGGATTCGATGTCCTGATACGAAACCTGGGCGGTAACGTATTGAATATTTGGCTTGTCGTGCCGTGTATATCTATATGCGACGACAGCAGCTACGGTAATCGCGAAAGCCAAGGTGAAGTACTGAATAATTTTCTTGTTCACGCCACATCTGCCTTATTCTGCGAAGCCTTCGCGTTCTCGCTCGTTGTTGTCTCACCTCCGCTTTCCCGGATCGACGCAGCACCGACGGTCAATTCAGATTTCCGCATTGATCGGCAACCTCGATCGGGACGCCATGGTAACCCGCGGAAATTGGAATAATTTTGCTTTTTCGCCCCCCCGCAAGTGGAAGCGGAAGTGAGCGGGGGCACCAAAGCGTTGGCGTGAAAATGGCACGAGACTCTCACGTTCGGCGCCATTCTTAATTGAGAAATAGACCGGTGAAATAGATAATCTGTCGCTCCCGATGGTCACGTATCCAGACTCGACCACAGCGACGAATGGGCTCGCCCCCAATCTAAAAGCAAAGCAAAGGAATGAATTCTCATTCCTCGATTACAAGTTCGATAAAAAATTCAATCCAAAATCGACATTATCTTGTGCAACTTTTCACCAAAAAACCATCAATCAATGGAAATTTCAGGAACAATCGCGGGCATAGCAAGGAGCGCAAATTCGTAACAATATTGAAAGATAATGCGGTGCACGATTAGCAATTCGTGGCTCGACGTGCATCGAAGGATGAACCCGTCGCCTGGCTCGATTTCGCCGACGCGCACCGACTGCATTCGATGTCGTGCCAGGAAACGGTTTCAAAAGAAGGCACGGCTACCGTTACCTTTCTCCAGCAAGCTGTCAGCCTGATCGGCATCACGAAGGTTCGCAGCCTCGATCGACTCGATGCCGGGCCACGACCGACCTGCCGCCGAATACTCCTGAAGAAAAGCACGTCCGCCTGCCCGCCGCGCGAACCCATCTGCTTGCCTGCTCCGAAGGTCCGACTTGCTTGGGCTCGGCGTCCAGACGCGCCGGGGTGACACTTTCACGCTCGTGGCGTGAAAGCGTCGATCCGGGGCCACATTGCTTTTATTGACATCGCACCATGCGCAAACGATTGCGCGCAAGACGAAAAAAAAACGTTTATGTACTATTCAGATAATAAGGATCACTTCCCGATACGAACACGAACCGTGTCTGACACATGAATTTCATTATGTACTTAAGACGGGGGTGAAACGGAATGCTCGTCGCCCCGCGCCCATGTGGGTGCTTCCGCGCCTCCATCCCCTGGTTATTGCACATACCGCCTGCTCAATTGCTTCGAGCGTGACCGAAATCGGCGCCCTCGTCCGTCGCTCGATCGTGCCGAACGAGGGCGGCAACGCGTCTCGGGCCTGCATCCACACACGATAGGAAGGGCTCGCGGGCAGGCGGTTTGAGTGTGCTGAATTCAATCGTCGTATTGTCTGACAAAACCCGATAAACGAGCGATGCGAGCGCGTCCGGGCCGCATACATCGCATGTTTCAAATACGAATGGCCCGTCACATCGTCCCCACGGCCACCCCATTATTCTCGACCGAACGTCGACGCAGACGCGAACACGATTGCCGTGCATTCCGCAGACCATTTCCCTGAGCACCGCCGTAGCACCATTCAACGCAAGATCATGCCGCTAGTCAGACCGAGGTTTTCAACGCAATTGTCGCTACTCAGGGCACTTGCCGCGGCGTTGTGCGCATCGCTGGTCGCAATCGTCTGGTTAATGGCCAGTTGCGCCGAAGGCCGCCGGATCGCATCCGCCAGGCAGCGCGCGAGCGACGCGTGCGAGGCGATTGCTTCCCACTACATGCTGTCGTTACCGCACGCGACGGAGCCGAACGTTCAACTATTGGGCGCCGAGCGCGCGCGCATCGTCGAACCCTTCGTCAGCGCGCGGCCCGGCGGCTGCGGGCTCGGTCTCACGCTGGTTCGAGAGATCGCAGCGTCGCACGGCGGCAACGCCTGTCACGCCGCCACCCCTACTACTTGCTTTGTCATCGATATCCCATGGCGACCATCCTGCTGATCGACGACGACGATGCCTTCTGCGAAGGATTGTCGGAAACGCTGACCGATCTCGGTCACGAAACCCTATGCGCCGACACGGGCGAGCACGCGCTCGCCCGCATCGAACGAGGTCTGCAACCCGCCTGCATATTCCTCGACATCCGGTTGCCCGACATGGACGGAATAGCCGTGCTCGAGAAACTGCGGCGCGTCGATCGACTCGCGACGGTACCCGTCGTGGTACTGACCGCCTATGCGCGGAGCGGCAACACGATCGCCGCCATGCGCCTGGGCGCGTTCGACCACCTGGCGAAGCCGGTCGGCCGCGACGATATCGCGAGTCTGCTGGAGCGCATCTTCGCGGCCCATTCTCCGTCCGGCGCCGTTACCCATGCGCACGCGAACGTCGATGCATTCGACGAGCCCGTCGGCTTGGAGCCGCGCTTGCTCGGCATCAGCGCGGCGATGCGCGAAGTACAAAAATGTATCGGCCGCGCGGCAGCGTCGGAGGCGACCGTTCTCATCACCGGGGAAACGGGAACCGGCAAGGAAGTCGCGGCCAGGGTGCTCCACGTCGAGTCGTCGCGTAGCACCGGCCCGTTCGTTGCCGTCAATTGCGCCGCCATTCCTCATGAGCTGCTCGAAAGCGAGCTCTTCGGCCACTGCAAAGGCGCTTTCACGGGCGCCACGGCCGCACGGACGGGCCGAATCGTCGAAGCCGATGGCGGCACGCTTTTCCTGGACGAGGTCGGCGACATGGCGACCTCCATGCAGGCCAAGCTGCTGCGGGTTCTGCAGGAACAGCAAGTCACCCCGCTCGGCGTCAACCGGTCCATTTCGGTGAACGTCCGCGTGATTGCGGCCACCCATCGGGACCTGCGAACCATGGTCGCGAACGGAGCGTTTCGCGAAGACCTGCTTTACCGACTCAACGTCATCCCCATTCATCTGCCGCCGCTGCGCGAGCGGCTGGCCGATATCCTGCCGCTCGCCGTCCATTTTCTCGACACGACGTCGAGCGCGACTACGACGAAGCGGCTGTCCGTGCAGGCGGAGCGCCGCCTGATCGCCCATGCGTGGCCGGGCAACGTACGCGAACTGCGCAACGCGATCGCGCGCGTGAGTGCACTCGCGCCCGGCGCCGTGGTCACGGGATGCGATCTCGCGTTCCTCGACGAACAGGGTGTTCCGTCGCGCGATGCGCTGCTGCCTGCCGCGATGCTCAATCGTCCGCTGTCGGAAGCACTCGCCGCCGTCGAGCGCGAGATGATCCTGCGCACGCTGGGACTCACCGGCGACAATCGCGCGGAAGCGGCGAAGCGGCTCGGCATCAGCCGTCAGTCTCTGTACACGCGCATGGCACACCTCGACATCGGCTAGCGTCGGATTTTCAGCCCGGCCTCTACAGCGCTTCACCGCGTCCAAGCTGAAACACCGAGATGACCTCCACCAGTTCCCGTGACTGCTGGCGCAGACTGATCGCCGCCGCCGCCGTTTGCTCGACCAACGCGGCGTTTTGCTGCGTCGTGCGCTCCATCTGGCCGACGGCTTCACCGATCTGGGCCACGCCGAGCGATTGCTCGGTGCTGGCGGCACTGATTTCGCTCATCGTCTCGGTGACGCGACGAATCGAGTTCACGACTTCGGTCATCGCCACCCATGCGCGCTCGACTTCCGTCGAACCTTGAGCGACGCGCCCCACGCTCGAGCCGATGAGCTTCTTGATCTCCCTGGCCGCATCAGCCGAACGTCCGGCCAGGCTGCGCACTTCGCTGGCAACCACCGCGAAGCCTCTGCCCTGCTCGCCGGCACGCGCGGCCTCGACCGCGGCATTCAAGGCCAGGATGTTCGTCTGAAAGGCAATGCTGTCGATAACACCCGTGATGTCCGCGATCTGGCGGGAACTGTCGTTGATGCCCTTCATGGTTTCCACGACCTGGTTGATCACTTCGCCGCATTGCGCGGTCACCGTGGACGCATTCATCGCCAATTGATTCGCTTCGTGAGCGTTGTCGGCGTTCCGTGCCACGGTGGAACTCAGCTCCTCCATGGATGCGGCGGTTTGCTCGAGCGCGCTGGCCTGGCTCTCCGTGCGGGAACTGAGATCGTCGTTGCCCTGCGCGATTTCGGCGCTCGCCGCCGCAAGGTTATCCGAGCCGCGGCGCACGTTGGACACCACGCGAAGCAGTGCAGCCTGCATGTCGCGCAAGCTGCCGAGCAATTGGCCGAGTTCGTCGGTGCCATGAACATCGACACGAACGCTCAGGTCGCCTCTGGCCACGCGATGCGCGACGTCCGTCGCGCGCATGAGCGGCCGGGTAATGCTGCGGGTGATCAGCCATCCGCATACAACACTCAGCAGCATGCCGACAACGCCGAACGCGATCATCAACGTGCGCCCGAATTGATAATTCGCGTCGATCTCGGCCGCGAGTGCGTCGATTTCTTCGCGCTGGTACTTCACCAACGCGTCGACTTTTTCGACAAGTTGCCGCGCGGTCGGTATGAACTGCTGTTCGAGCAACTGGTCGGCCTGTTCCGCTTTTCCTTCCTTCTTCAGCGCATAGATCTGATCCCGGATAGCGAGGAACCGCTTGCGTTGCTCGCCGATGGCGGCGAACAAGCGCTTTTCCGCGTCCGACGTCATCAGCGCCTCGATGGCCGTCTGCTTCGCCGCGGACACTTTCGATGCAGCAATGGCTTCGTCGTTGAAATAGTTGGCCAACCCCGGATCGGCACTCTTGGCAATCGCGGTAGTACGCGTCACCGCGACACTGATTTGCCGGGACCAGTCATTGACCAGCCGCTCGGTCTGCAACGGCCTGGCGACCATGTCGCGGGTCGCCTGGGCAACGGAAGACAGGCGTATCAATCCGATGACGATCCCGATCAACGACATCGCCAATACCGTCGCAAAGCCGAGCCCCAGCCGCTTGCCAATGTTCAACTTCGAAATAGCGGTCAACATACCTGTCACTCGTTCGTGTTGTTGAAGAAATGGATGAATTGCAGATACGTCACTCGCAAGCGCATGTCGCGACATGCCGAAGCAAGACCACTTTCATCGCATTAATAGATCAATAGGTTCTCGGCGATCGCATGCTTCAACGCCTTGAGAACAAGCGTGAGAAGGCGGGATACCTGCATTTCGGCCTCGTCGCCCTCGAAAGTAACGAGGGCACCCACCTTGTTTCCTTCAATGCCGCCGAGCCAGTCGAGGTCTTGCGGGCGTGTCGACCACACTAGCAACGGCACGCCTCGCGGCAATCGACTCAATTGGCAATCCGCGCCCGTCTTCGCCGCATTGGAACCGTTACCCGGCATGAGCGACTCGCGCCATGCACGGTGTGCATCGACGGGATCGTCAATCTGGAGAAGCGCGACTTCCGGCATCGCCGTGAAGCAGGCTACGGTCGCTGAAATCGCGGCCGCGCCGGGGCTCCGATCAATGACGACACACACGCGGGCCCTTTCCGAAGGCGGTAACAGCCAATTGCACGTCGAAGCCCCCGACGATACCGTGTCCAGTTTCGTTGCACTCATCCCGATCACCTCGCATGTCGTCGAAACAGTCTCGGACTGCACCCGGCGAAGCCATCGCTCCGCTGTGCGGGACTCTCTCGATGCACTGCCTTATCGGAGATTCAACATCGATCGACAGCCACGCAATGCAATCAAACTCAGCACGCCGAGCAGCATCAGGTAAAACGCCGGCGATGCCAAATTGCCTGTCTGATGGATCAACGATGCGACGATCAGCGGCGCGAAACCGCCAAACAGCGTGACGCCGATGTTGTAGCTGATGGCCATACCGGTCGCTCGGGTTTCTGTCGGAAATACTTCGGCCATCAGCGCTGGCAGCGCGCCGAAATAGACCGCCTTCAGCGTCCCGATCCAGGCCATCATCGCAATGAGCCGTCCCAGATCGGGATGCGCCCCAAGCAATTTGAAAACCGGATAAATTGTCAGAATGAATGCCATCCCGGCCCAGATCATCAGCCTGACGCGGCCGATCCTGTCCGACAGATAGCCGACGAACGGCGTCACGAACGTCAGGATGGCGCCGGTCAACATCGTTGCAATGAAGCCGAAACTGGCGGGCAGATGAAGCTCACGTACCGCGTAGGTCGGAATATAAAGAATGACGTAACTGGCGCCGGTAGAAAGGACGAGCGTACCGATCGCCAACAACATTCTGGCTTTCTGATTGACGAACACTTCCCTTACCGGGAACGATTCGCGCCTTTCACGCGTTGCGCCGTCGGCCTCATGCACGTGCTTTCGCAAGTACAGGCCGACGGGGCCGATCAACACACCAAAGAGAAACGGTACGCGCCAACCCCATGCGTCGATGGCGTCTGCATCGAGGGTCAAGGTCAGGAGAACGCCGAAACCGGCCGCGAGCATATAGCTCAATCCCTGACTCGCGAACTGGAAGCTGGCGAACAATCCCTTGCGTTCGGGACACTGTTCCACCAGAAACGCAGTGGTACTGCCGAACTCGCCGCCGGCGGAAAAGCCTTGAAGCAGTCGAGCGCAGATGACCAGAATCGGTGCGATCGCGCCGATGGACTCGTAACTCGGCGTCAGTGCGATCGTCGTCGTGCCCACCATCATCGTCACGATCGACACCATCATCGATGCCTTGCGGCCGCGACGATCCGCATACGAACCCAGCACGAGCGCTCCGATCGGCCTGGCCAAATACGAGATCGCGAATGTCCCGAACGTCAGAAGAAGGGATACCCCGCTGCTCGACGCCGGAAAGAAGGCCTTTGAAATCGAGATTGCGAAGAATCCGTAAATCAGTATGTCGAACCACTCCAAAGCATTGCCGACGGTTGCGGCGGACACCAATCGCAACACGTTCGGCGCCTGTTCTCTTGTCGGCGCGGCATCCACCATTTCCATAGTACGCATCTCATTCTCCGTTAGCTGACGATAACAAGTGCATTAAAAACTGGCGTCTTATGCCTGGACGACAAGCGCGCCTTCCTTGCGCCGATCCCGGACGGCGGATGCCGACTCCCCGAGATCCCAAAATATGCCGGCCATGATCTGCAGCGCCTCACGCGCGACGCTTCCAAGCAGGTGTTCGTTCGGCGCATGCTGGGAGCAGGCTCCGTATGAGTGCGGAATCCAGACCGTCGGAAGGCCTAGCACCTCGGAAAAGACGTCGTTGGGCAGCGACCCGCCAAGATTGGGAAGCAAATCCGGATGCTCTCCGGTCGTGCGCTCGATCGAATCGAGCGCCCATGCGACCCACGGATCTTCCGGCGGCAGACGCGTGGCACCCATCCGCTCGCCGATTGCCACCTCGACGCTAGCGAACCCGCATTCGTCGAGGCGATGCCGTAGAACTTCTTCGATACGCTCGCAATCCGTACCGACGACGTATCTGAGTTGGCAGTGCGCGTGCGCAACGGGCGGAATCGCGCCGATCGGGCTGGTCGGGTTACCGGTGGTAAAGGCCAGTACTTCCAGCGCGTTCCATGCATAGACACGCTCCTGGGCCGTCAAGCCAGGGTCGCCCCAATCGGCATCGACGTGAGGATCGTTGGGCCCGCCCCCGACGGTAATATTCTTCAGCGCCGTTCGTACCGCAGCCGGAATATGCGTCGGCAACAGCGCGTCGACGAGGATCCGCCCACGCCCGTCGACGAGCGACGAAATCGCGTTCGCGAGTACGGTTCCGGCATTGCTGAGCGCCCCGCCCCAATTTCCGGAATGATGTGCGCCCGACCGGAGCCGGACGGAAAGCGTGAAGTTGACGAATCCGCGCGACCCGAGAAAAACACAGGGGACGTTCGATCTGGCCCGGGGGCCATCCGAAGCGATCAGAATGTCGGCGGCGAGAAGGTCCTTGTTCTGCTCGCAGACCGCGCGTAGCCCGGGCGATCCCGTTTCTTCCCCCATCTCGAGCAGCAGCGTTGCATTGAAACCCAGACGTCGATTCCTGGCCTCGATGACTTGCTCCAACGCGGCCAGGTTGATCGTGTGTTGCCCTTTGTTGTCCGCCGTGCCCCGCCCAAACCATCGGTCTCCTTCGACCGTAATGTTCCATGGCGACATCTGGTCCTTCCACTGTCCGTCATAGCCACGGACGACATCGCCGTGCCCGTACATCAGGATCGTCGGGAGCGAGGGATCCTCGATACGCGTCGCAATCAAAAACGGCGCATTCCCCGCAACCGGATTCTCGACGATACGAGACTCGAAACCCATACGGTCGATCGATGGGGCGATCTCGTCGACGAGGTAGGCTCGAAGCTCGCCGGCCCTTCCGGAATCCTGACTTTCCGTCATCATGTGGACGCGGCGTGCGAGGTCTTTCAGGAAGCCACCCGAATCGAAATATTTTGTGGCAGAGTCGATTGCTTGGTGGCGCGTCATGGTGATCCTCGCGTGTATCGTGGAAGAGCGGTTTGTTCAACGCTGATGGATCAAGCGTACGGAGCCAAAACGCGCACTACAATTGACTTTTTTGCGTGCCCTGCTTTCCAATAACGCAAACTTGGCGGCCCGTCATGCACAACGCTGCACTCCGATACTTCCTTGCCGTTGCCAACACCGGTTCGCTGAGCGAGGCGTCCGAGAAGCTGCACGTTTCGATCTCGGCGATCAGCCGTCAGATTACGAAGCTCGAGGAGGAGGTTGGCTGCCCGCTGTTCGAGCGTCAGGCGCGTGGCATGGTCCCCAACAAGGCCGGGGAGCTGCTGGCGGCGCATGTCCGGCGAACCCTGCTCGAAGGTCAGCAGGTGATCGAGGAGATCAAGGCGCTGAACTCATTCGATCGAAGCACGATCCGCGTCTCGACGTCGGAGGCGTTTGCCCGAGATGTTCTCCCTCGCGCCATCACGCAATTTCTGGAAAATTCGCCCGGTACCCGTTTCGAGGTGGTGGTGACTGCGCCGGGAGAGGTGACGGCACACGTCCGGAGCGGCGAAGCGGATATCGGCCTGACGTTCGGTGTCGTGCGAGAGCCGGAGATCAACGTCGAGTACACGCAGAGCGCGCCCATTTGCGCCGTCATGCCGCGTTCGCACGCGCTGGCCGGTCGTGCGACGATATCGATGGCCGAGTTGCGGAATTACCCGATTGCCTTGCTTGACCGCGGCACGACGATCCGTCAGTTGTTCGATACGACGGCGAGCCTCGAGAATCTACTCTTCGAGCCCGTCCTGACCTGCAACAACTCGAGCACCCTATATGCATTCACTCAAATGTCGGGGGTAGTGTCCCTGACCAGCCGCCTGACGGTGCAGACGCGTCTGACGACGGATGGCCTGGTAGCGATACCGATCGATCATCCGGGCATGTCGTTGCGTGCGATCCAGATCCAGACCCTGACCGGAAGAGTGTTGTCGACCGTATTGATCGACTTCGTTGGCGAATTGGTGAAGCAGCTGCATACGGCCGACTAGATACGCGACGACTTCGTACCTGTTGCCCCAGTGCCGGCCATACCACGAACTACGGCAGCAAAAAGACCACGAACCTGAGCAGAACCTCCTTTGCCGTCCGCCCAAGGACGCGCCTTTCTTTTGGTTACTTTTCTTTGGAAGACAAAGAAAAGTGACCGCCGCCCCGCGCAGGGGCGACGCTAACAGACCGATAGCCAAACAGGTTCAACGACAAGCGTGTGGAGAGCTGCCTAAAACAACGACCCACGAACTTATTCAACAGAGAGCCCCACGTTAGTGCGCCACCAACCCGATGACATTAGAAGATCCCGGTTGCTCGCGAACCTCATCGCCCGCCACCTGCCCCTCAAGAGCCCGCAAGCTTGCCTGCACGATGGCTTGAGCATCCACCTCAAAATACCGCCGCAACTGCGCGCGCGAATCGCTCCGCCCAAACCCATCGGTCCCAAGCGTGACATATCGCCGTCCTTCCGGAATATACGCACGAACCATTTCCGGAAGCGCTTTCACATAGTCCGACGCGGCGACAATCGGCCCGACCGTCGCGCGCAGCTGGCCAGCAATCCACGACTCCCCGATGTCGCCAGCACCAAGCCGCCATTCCCGCTCGCATCGCGCACCATCCCGCCCCAGCTCGACGTAGCTGGTAATACTCCAGACGTCGGCGGACACCCCATGTAACCGCTCGAGCTCGTCCGCCGCCTTGAGCACCTCCCCCATGATCGCGCCGCTGCCGAATAGCTGAACCCGCCTGTGAAAGCGGCCGCCTTGTCGGAACAGATACATGCCTTTCACGATACCTTCATGCGACGCATCGGCAATACTCGGTTGCGCGACGTTCTCATTGGTCACGGTAACGTAATAGAACTCGTCGTGCGCATCACTGAGCATGCGCCGCAGCCCATGGTCGATCAACACCGCCAGTTCACCGGCAAAGGACGGATCGTACGCCCGACACGTCGGTATCGTCGACGCGAGAAGATGACTCGAGCCATCCTGATGCTGCAATCCTTCCCCTCCGAGCGTCGTGCGGCCCGACGTAGCGCCGACGAGAAAACCTCTGGCTCGCTGATCTGCAGCCGCCCAGATCAAATCGCCGATACGCTGAAAGCCGAACATGCTGTAGTAAATATAGAACGGCATCATCGGAATACCGTGCACGGCGTAACTCGTCGCAGCGGCCGTCCACGACGAGATGGCCCCCGCCTCCGTGATACCTTCCTCGAGAATTTGACCATCGGACGCTTCACGATACGAGAGCATCGATGAATTGTCTTCCGGATCGTACAACTGCCCGAACGGCGCGTAGATCCCGACCTGACGGAAAAGATTCGCCATGCCGAACGTTCTGGCCTCGTCGGCCACGATCGGAACCAATCGCGGGCCCAGATTGGCGTCCTTGAGCAGTGCACCGAGCTGCCTGACGAAGGCGGTCGTCGAACTCATGACCTTGCCGTCCGCATTCAGGGAGAAGCCCGCGACGCTCGTCAGTTCGGGCACCACGAGTCGCTCGGATGCCGCACGTCGCTGAGGGAGATAGCCGCCGAGCGTCTCGCGACGCTTGCGTAAGTACCGCAGTTCATCGCTATCGTGCGGCGGCCGATAAAACCGCGCTTCCGATGCCGCTTCGTCGGAAAGCGGTAGCGCGAATCGATCCCGAAAGGCAATCAGGTCGTCCCGCTCCAGCTTTTTCTGCTGGTGCGTCGTCATGCGCCCTTGCGCGATCGTGCCCATGCCATAGCCCTTCATGGTCTTGGCGAGCACGACCGACGGTCGACCATTCCTGACCGTCGCCGCGGCAAAGGCGGCATGGATTTTCACGGGATCGTGCCCGCCGCGCCGAAGCATCGCGATATCGTCGTCGGACAACGAATCCACCAGCGCTCGCAGTTCCGGCGTCCGACTGAAGAACGTCTCGCGATTGAACGCGCCGTCATTGGCCGACAATGTTTGAAAATCGCCATCGACGGTGTTTGCGAAAGCGCGCTCGAGCACACCATCATGATCGCGGGCGAGCAACGCATCCCACTCGGAGCCCCAGATGCATTTGATGACGTTCCATCCGGCGCCGGCGAACAACGCCTCGAGCTCGTCGATGACCCGGCCGTTGCCGCGAACGGGGCCATCCAGTCGCTGGAGATTGCAGTTGATGACGAATATGCAGTTGTCGAGCCGCTCGCGCGCCGCGAGCGTCAACGCGGCGATCGACTCGGGCTCGTCCATTTCTCCATCGCCGAAAAAGCCCCACACGCGACGGTCGCCGTGCTGCTTCAGTCCGCGATTTTCCATGTACCGCATGAACCGCGCCTGATAAATGGCGTTGAGCGGCCCCAGCCCCATCGAGCCGGTCGGAAACTGCCAGAAGTCGGGCATCAAAAAGGGATGAGGATATGAACTCAATCCGCTGATGCCGGCAGCCTCCGCCACGATCTCCTGGCGATAATGAGACAGCGATGCTTCCGACAGTCGTCCTTCGAGAAACGCCCGAGCGTAGACGCCCGGCGCGGAGTGGGCCTGGAAGAACACCAGATCGCCGCCGTGCACCGCATCCGGGCCGCGGAAAAAATGCTGGAAGCCGACCTCGAACAGATCCGCGGTGGAAGCATAGCTTGCAATGTGTCCACCCAGTTCACCCTGCGCACGGTTGGCTCGAACCACCATCGCGAGCGCGTTCCACCGTATCAACGCCGCGATCCGCCGCTCGATTTGCAGATCGCCCGGATAGGCCGGCTGCTCGTCGGGCGCCACGGTATTGACGTACGGCGTGACCACCGGCGGCCTCCACGCGACGCGACGGGCCTGTGCGTGCGCCAACAGCGAGTCGAGAAGATGGCGTGCACGTGCCTTGCCTTGATCGCCGCCCCACGCATGCAACACGCCATCGAGCGCATCGCACCACTCCCGGAGCTCCTCCGGGTCGGGATCCGTCATCGTGGTCGGAAAACTATTCTGCATGTCCATACTTGGCACCCCGAATTGGCGATATGCGCACCGCGTCCCGGCTCCACTTGCAGCCAGAACGCGGCCAGGCCTCAACCGTTCTTGAACAGGAAGCTGTATGCGTTCAATGCGGGGACGCCGCCGAGGTGCGCATACAAAACCCGAGACCCTTCCGGAAACTCGCCCCGACGCACCCTATCGATCATTCCGTGCATCGACTTGCCTTCATAAACCGGGTCGGTCAACATCCCCTCGGTCTTCGCGCACAGTCGAATCGCTTCGAGCGTCCCTTCCGACGGAAGACCGTATTCAGGGCCGCCGTAGCGGGTGTCCAGCACCACGTCAGCGTCCTCGATCGGCCGATCGAGCTCCACGAGGTCGGCGGTCTGGCGTGCGATGCGAAGAATCTGCTCGCGCGTCTGCCCGGGTTTGGCCGATGCATCGATACCGATCACGCGATCCGCGCGCCCGTCCGCCGCGAACCCGACGACCATGCCGGCCTGCGTGCTTCCGGTCACCGAACACACGACGATGTAGTCGAACTTGAATCCGAGTTCCGCTTCCTGGGCGCGCACTTCCTCCGCGAAGCCGACGAACCCCAGGCCGCCAAGCCGATGCTCCGAACACCCGGCGGGAATCGGATACGGCTTCCCGCCCGCGTCGCGAACACTCTCCATCGCCTGTTCCCAGCTCGGGCGAATGCCGATGTCGAAGCCGTCGCTGACCAGCCGAACGTCGGCGCCCATCATGCGGGACATCTGAATGTTGCCGACGCGGTCATACACTGCGTCCGAGTAGTTGACCCAATTTTCTTGAACCAGCACGCATTTCAGGCCAAGATGAGCCGCGACTGCCGCGACCTGACGCGTCTGGTTCGACTGGATGCCGCCGATCGATACCAGCGTGTCGGCGCCGCTCGCCAGAACGTCCGGCACGATGTACTCGAGCTTCCGGGTCTTGTTGCCGCCGAACGCCAGGCCGCTGTTGCAGTCTTCGCGTTTTGCATAGAGATGAACTTTGCCGCCCAGCGCCTTGCCGAGGCGCGGCAACTCATGGATGGGGGTCGGTCCGAAGGTCAGCTTGTGGCGAGGAAAGCGATCGAGGTTCACGGAGGTTCTCCGAAAGGTGGGCGGTGGATTCCGACGCCCGATGTCGTCAGCGCGACCGGGCACGAAGAAATTCTAGTGAAATACCCACGAAACGTGGTTGCAAACATATTTGCATTGCCGCGCTTTGAAATACAATTTTCGTCATCTCCACGAATGTAAATTTTTTCGAATCGATGAAATCGACAACAAAATTTCTCGACAAATCGCGCCCGGACGACGCCGGCCACGTCGAACTTGACCGTACGGACAAAGCGATCCTGCGCGCCCTTCAGAAGGACGCATCGATCTCGAACGTCGCGCTGGCGGCGAAGGTGAATTTGAGCGCGCCGGCCTGTTTGCGCCGCGTCGAACGGCTCAAGAGCCTGGGTTTGATCCGAGGAATCGTCGCGTTGCTCAACGCGCCTGCCCTCGACGCAGGCATGGTCGTCATCATCGGGGTCGTGCTGGATCGATCGACCCCCGAATCCTTTGCCGCGTTTGAAAAAGCGGCCCAGAACGTATCCGGCTGCATGGAATGCCACGTGGTGACCGGCGAATTCGACTACTTCATGATGCTGCGCACGCGCGATAGCGAAAGCTTCAACCGACTCCATGCCGAGCAACTGCTTTATCTGCCCGGCGTGCGTCAGATTCGGACTTTCATGGTGCTCAAACAGGTTTTTTCTTCGACGCAGATCGCCATATAGCAGCTGAGCAAGACAGCCGTTTCCTGCTCACGCCGGAACTCGCCGGCGACAATCGCGCGGAAGCAGCGAAGCGGCTCGGCCTCGGCCGCCCGTCTCCGTACACGCTCACCGCGAACCTCGACATCGGCTAGCGTCGGATTTCCGGACACGCGTGTCCGGGCGCGTTGACACTCCCGCTGCCGCACTGCCGACAAAGCCTTGTCCGACAGTCTCCTTTATGTGGCACACCACTTGCATGTATTGCCCGGAACGATCTCGCAGATCGCACCGGGCAGGCGGCGCTCATCCTTCGCGAAACGGCACGCGAAGACATCGAAGCCGGTACCGGTCCCTGCGTGGTCGTGATTCCAGCGACGGGACGCGGATGAGCTTCGACGCATGTCGACCCCTTCCCGAACCGACGTTCATAACAAGCACAACGACAACCGCTCGACCCGGGCGAACGACAGGGGAAGACCAAACATGAGCTTCGGACAATTGACGGTGCGAATGAAACTCGCGTCGACTTTCGGCATGATGGCTGCGCTGGTGATGCTTGTTTCAGCGCTCGCGCTCAGTGCGCTCGGGGATGCGAACGACAGCTTCGCCAGCTACGTCGACGGCGCGCGCGCACGCGCAGCGTTGACGGAGAATATTCGTACGGCCGTACTTCGGCGTGCGGTCGCCGTCCGTAATCTCGTGCTCGTGACGAAGCCCGACGATATCGAAGCAGAGCGCGTTGCGATGACCCAGGCGCATGAGGAAGTGCAGGCACGGCTTCGCCAGCTGAACGAAGCAATCGCCACCAACCCCGACGTAACGGCGAAAGCCCGTGCGCTGGTGGCCGAGATCAACCGTATCGAATCGCGATATGGCCCGGTGGCCGTCGCGATCGGCGACGCGGCGTTGCACGGCCAGCGAGACCAGGCGATCGCGATGATCGGCGATCAATGCCGGCCGCTGCTGAACGAACTCGTCGCAGCAGCCGGCGCCTACGTCGATTTCGCGAGCAATCGCGCGGCTGAAAGCAAGCAGGCGTCCGTGCAACAGTACGGCAGACACCGCGCGCTGCTGATCGGCATCTGTCTCGCTGCACTCGCGGCAGCCATCGTTGCGGCGTTCCTGATCACGCGCAGCATGACCCGCGCACTCGGCGCGGAACCCGGCGACCTGAGCGACATCACACGCCGCGTCGCGGCGGGCGACCTCGGCACCGTCGACGGCGCCGCAGCCGCGCCGCAAGGCAGCGTGCTCGCGTCGATGGGAGAGATGCAGGCGAGCCTCGTCCGGCTGATCGGGCAAGTCCGCACCGCCGCCGACAGCATCGCGACGGGATCCAGCCAGATTGCGTCGGGCAACCAGGACCTGTCGTCGCGCACCGAGCAACAGGCGGCGTCGCTGCAGGAGACGGCATCGAGCATGGAACAGCTCACCGCCACCGTGCGGCAGAACGCGGAGAGCGCGCAACATGCGAGCGCCCTGGCCGGCGGCGCGTCGGACGTCGCCCACAAAGGCAGCGCGGTGGTGAGCCAGGTCGTGGAAACCATGACCGACATCAGCCACAGCTCGTCGAAGATAGCCGAGATCACCGGGATCATCGAGGGCATCGCGTTCCAGACCAATATTCTCGCGCTGAACGCCGCCGTGGAAGCTGCCCGTGCGGGCGAACAGGGTCGCGGCTTCGCCGTCGTGGCGAGCGAAGTGAGAAGCCTCGCGCAGCGTTCATCGAGTGCAGCCAAGGAAATCAAGGCGTTGATCGGCGCATCCGTCCAGAAGATTCGGGACGGTTCGCGTTTTGCCGACGATGCGGGCCATACGATGGCTGAAGTGACGAAGACCGTGGCGCGCGTGACGGACATCATGGGTGAAATCGCCGCGGCGTCCGCGGAACAAAGTCGCGGGATCGAACAGGTCAACATCGCGATCACGCAGATGGACGAAGTCACGCAACAGAACGCGGCACTGGTGGAAGAAGCGGCGGCCGCGTCGAAGTCGCTCGAAGACCAGGGCCATCGATTGACCGAGGCTGTCTCGTTCTTCCGCGTCGGGCCCGCGCAGAGCCGTGCATACGACCAGCCGGCGGCGCACCGGGGCGCGACAACCACGGCGGTCGCGCCACGGCCGGTGCGACCCGGCCACACGCCCGTGACGCAGGCAAGAACGCCGTCGCCCCGTGCCGAGATGGACGCTGCAGCAGACTGGACCGCCTTTTGATATGGCGCGAACCGTCCCGCTTTCGGAGCATGCCATGACAGAACCCAAAACGACCGTATCGGATGCGCCGCTCTGCGACGACGATGAAGAAACCGTCGCACCGGTGCCCACCACGTCCCTGCGCGGCGATGAGGAGAACGGTATCGAGATCGCGTTTCAGACGCGCCTGATCGAGCTCGCTGCCGCGGTGGTCACCGCTTGTGCCCGCGCAACCAGTCGCAGTGTCGAGGAAGCGGCAGCCGAAGTGAGCCGGCTCGTACAGCGTGCGCCAGATGAAGCGAAAGCAATCGAGGGCCAGCCTGCCCCCTCCGCGCAGGAAATTCGTGTCGACGCGCCTCTCGCCGACGACTCCATCCGCATGACGATCCAGGCCGCCGGCACGGCGGCGCGGGCGGCAGGCACCGCAGACCGGTTCGCCACGACATCCGCGAACAGCACAGCGGCCTCGAGCAGATCGACGACACGATCCCTCTGGCAGGCGCGGTCTCATGGCCGAACACGGCATGGATGGAAGAGGCGGTGGTCGGCTCGAAGCCCGTCGAATCCTTGATCGCGACGAGAACGACATCCTCGCATGTGTGAGCGCATGCGACGGTCAACTGAAAATGCCATTCGATTCGGCACGAACCATCCATTTTCTGGAGCATGACATGACGCAAGCAGTTGACATCGCGGCGAGCACACCCGTATGCGATAGCGCCGGCGACGCGACCACGCAGGTATTTGTCGCTTTCGTGCTCGGCGACGACGAATACGGCATCGATATCATGAGTGTCCGCGAAATTCGCCCTTATGTAGAACCGACGCCCGCCGCCGATGCGCCGCCGTTCGTCAGAGGCACGATCGACCTGCGCGGCCTCGTCATGCCGATCGTCGATTTGCGCATGACGTTCTCGCTGGACCCCATCGGCGCCACCGTACCGACCGCCATCATCGTACTCAACGGTGCAGAACAGGCGATCGGCCTGATCGTCGACTCGGTGAGCAGCGTCGTCGATGTCGCTCTCTCTACCCGCCGCCCGGCGCCGGAAGCCCGGACCGCGATGCAAACGGAACTCGTCACGGGCCTCGCCACCTATGAAGGAGACGACGGCGAACAGATGCTGGCCCTGCTCGACATCGATCGACTGATGGAAACGATCGATGTCGGCGCGCGCTGGAACCGTCCTAGCGGAGCCTGATCGACATTCAAACGATGACGAAAGACACGCAACGGCCGCCGGTATGGCGGCCCATCGAGTTTTTGCCGATCCTGTTCTATCTGGTCGACGCTCAACTGGACGAAGCCCGCGCGACCTTCGACAAATTGACCCGGCACACCGCGGAAGGACGCATGCCGGACCATGCGATGCACAAGCGAGTCAGGCATCACTACACCCATCAACGGAAGCTGTTGCCGATTCAATACGAGCAACTCATGCGTTGGCAATGGGAAGCCACGACTGCGGAGCAACGGGACATGTTGACGCGGGTCGGTGCGCGCGCCGACCACCTCGCCGCGCTGTACGATTCGATCATCGCGTGGCTCGACGAATCGTCCCGGGCAATATCCGGTGTCAAGCAGCCGAACGATTCATCGACGCTCGCCTGACCTCGATTCGAGCCCTCCCTTTCCAAACTATTTCGGTTGATTGCCAATAATAAAACAACACCCACTTCACCCGCGATCGGCGTCCAATTTGTTGACGCCAGTGTATCGATTGATTGACACATCTGATTTCGCGCTGCCGGCAATGCCTTGCCCGGCATAGGCCTTGATGTGGCACGTCGCTTGCATATTTCGCGCGAACAGGAGGCGGTCAATGCAACGGCGGACGTAGTCGAAAGCGGGCTGGATAGTGCGGAGAAATACCGTAGGGTTTTCACACAGGTGCCAAGGATGAACATGCAACCGATCGAGAGCACGCTACCCGTTTTGACGGATGCGGGCACGTTGCAATTTTCCGCGTATGGATTGGGTTGGGGATATCGTTCGTTTTCGTTATTGCGCGAGACGGTCCGCGCGTGCCTCGGCGCCCGGGATACGAGCGAACAGCAGATTCTGCTGGCCTTCGAACTGAACCGGCACCGGATTCTTCGCGCGGTCGGACCATGCTCGGAGATGCCGTATCGAGGCGAGACCATCCCCGTTCCGGTCGAGAATCTGTAGGGGCCTAGGGCGTGAACACGCCCTAGGCGCCCCCTCGCGTCGACTTCCGGCGGAGCACCGAGATTCGAGTCCGTCAGTGCGCGAGCGCGCGTCCCACCCTGAATACTCCGACCACCTCGCGCAACGTGATGGCTTGCTGCGCCATCGCCTGCGCGGCTGCCGATGCCTGCTCCACGAGCGCCGCGTTCTGCTGCGTGACCGAGTCCATCTGGCCCACGGCGACGTTGACCTGCTCGATACCCGTTCCCTGTTCGTCCGACGCCGATGCAATTTCATTCATGATGTCGGTCACTCGCCGCACGGACTGCACGATATCCGACATCGTCGCGCCCGCGCGTTCGACCTGCTGGGACCCCTGCGCCACGCTCTCCACCGAACCCGTGATCAGGTCCTTGACTTCCTTGGCCGCGTTCGCGCTGCGTTGCGCCAACGTGCGCACTTCGCCGGCCACCACCGCAAATCCGCGACCCTGCTCGCCCGCACGCGCGGCCTCGACTGCTGCGTTCAGCGCGAGAATGTTCGTCTGGAACGCAATCCCTTCGATCACGGTAATGATTTCGGCAACCTTGCCCGAACTGCTCGAAATCGCGCGCATGGAGTCGACCACCTGGTTCACCACTTCGCCGCCGCGTACCGCGACCTCGCAGGCGCTGCCCGCAAGCGCATTCGCCTGCCTGGCGTTTTCCGTATTCTGACGAACCGTCGCGGTCAACTGCTCCATGCTGGCCGCCGTTTCCTCGAGTGAAGCCGCCTGCTCTTCCGTTCGCTGCGACAGATCCAGGTTCCCCTGCGCAATTTCGCCGGCCGACGTCGTGATCGATTCCGCGGTCGACTGAATTTCCGACACGATGCCGCTCAGTTGCCGCCGCATCGATTCGAGCGACGCCATCAGGCTGCCGCGATCGTTCGGCGCGACCGGCACGGGTGCTTCGAGATTGCCTTCGGCAATCCGCCCGGCCACGACCGCGGCGTCGGCGGGCTCGCCGCCCAGCGACCGCATGATTCCGCGCGTGATGACGGTTCCCAGCACGATCGCGAGGATGACGGTGATGACGCCTGCTGCCGCGAGCGTCAACTTGGTCAACGCGGTCAAGCTCGCCACGTCCCCTGAACGCTGATCGAGCAGCGACTGCTCGGCCTCGTTCAGTTCGGCGGCCACGGCGCGATAGCGATCCATGAACTGCTTGTCGTCGCCCTGCTTGAAGTAGTCGATCAGCACGTTGGCGGGCTGCGTACCGGCATTGACGTCACGCCGCATGGCGATCAGCTTGTCGTCGATCTCCGCCACCTTCCGATGCATGTCGCGCAGTGTCTCGAGACGACGCTGTTGCGCTGCATTGTCCGCCGTGAGGCTGCGCACGACATCGAGCGACGTGGCGAACTGCTTGAGGCCGGCCTTGTAGGGCTCCAGAAACCGGTCATCCCCCGAGGCCACGTAGCCGCGCACCCCTGTCTCCATGTTGACCATGCTGGTCAGCATGTCGTCGTTCGCTCGCAGCACCTGGTAACTATGAACGTTCCAGCCGTTCGCCTGGTTCAGCTTCAGAAAATTGACGATCGAGATCGCGCTGCCGATCAACGATATGAGTACGACGATACCGAATGCTGCGCCCAGCTTCCTGCCGACTGTCATGGAGCCCATGCTTACTTTCCCCCGTGTGTTGTTGTTCGCTATGTCGGCACGCAAGCAACCTTACTGTAATGGTCGCACTCGCAGACGGAAGAGACATTTCTCAAGATGGTCGGATATATCGGTTGGCTTGCCCCGACACGCAGCCGCCTCAGGTGACTATCCGTCCTCGCAAACGATCAGGGGCGTATTATCTTTTTATCGATTTCCGCGAAAAACATTGCGTCGGGCGTGATGGAAATGCTGGACGTTCTCGTCATCGGGGAAACGGGAACCGGCAAGGCGGTCGCGGCCGGGGTTCTCCCTGTCGTGCCGTCGCGTACGGATTTCCATACACCGGTGTCACGATCCGTTGACACACGGGTTGCAGCACTGCCCGCAAACCCTTGCCGGAACGAGCGGACCAAATGGCATACCGATTGCGTATATTGCGCGGTCGATGTCGGCCCAGGGCGTTCAATATCGGCTCCCGCAGCGTGATGGCCTCTCGACACAGATCGACAAAACAGTCATCCCGGCGGATTTCGAACGATGAACGACACCACGCGACAAGCGCCGATATGGCGACCGATCCAGTTTTTGCCGACCTTCCTTTATTTGTTCGACGCTCAACTGGACGAAGCGCGTGGGATACAGGTCAAACTCGTCACGCACAAAATGGAGCCGCACGTTCTGGATGGCGCGATGCTTGGACGAATCCGGCATTACTACGCGCGGCAACGGAAAACGTTACCGATTCAGGACGAGCAGTTCATGCGCTGGCAAGCAGAAGCCACGACCGCAGAGCAGCGAGAAATGCTCGCTCGCGTCAGTGTGCACGCAGACGAACTCTCCCGGCTGTTCAATTCGATCATTGCGGCAATCGACGCGCTGTCTCGAGATGCGCTCGACAGCAGTAGGCCGAATGCGTCAACCGCCGCCCAACCTCGCATCGCGGCATCGCCATGATGCCGTCGCATCGGGGCCCGTGCCGACGGTGCGCAACGCTCCATCGGTCACGTACGGAATGAGACCCGTCGCGCGAATCTTCGCGGCGATCGTGCTGCGGCACGCCGCGTCGTCCGGCGCGCAATAGTCGATCGAGATGACCGGTAGCGCGTAGCGCGCTTCAATCGCCTTTGCTTGCGCGAGCAGCCAGTCTCGATCCGCTGCAGGGACAGCGCCGTAACGCCGGTTGCGCTGATCCCAATTGCCGAACAGCGATTCGAATGCAACCGCGGCGACCGCGTCGTGCACCTTCGGCAAGATCTCGAAGCCGCGGTTCAGGATCAGTTGCGCAGTCGGATAGCGCGATTTCGCGGCGCGGATCACCGCAACCAGGCCGGCCTCCTGCTTCGCGCGCGCCGCTTCCGTCTTCGCGACGAGCTGGTATGAATCCAGCGTATCGAAAAAGAAACCGCGGTAACCGCGCGCCCACAGCGGGGCGATCACCTGTTCGACGAAAAATGACGGCCACCCCGGCGCCGACTGATCGACGACCGCCGACGCCCATGTCGTATTACGCCCGAACAACCACTGTTTCGGCATCCTGCGCGCATAGTCGCGCTCATGCGTGACCTCGCCGACGCTCACATAGGCGAACCACGCAGGGCGCCGCACGTCTTGCGCACGTGGATCGAAGCCGCTGTCGGGTTCGATTACCGCGATATCGAATTTTTCCAGCTGGCGAACCGGCACGTCGTTGCCGTAGAAAAACGCGACGGCGTGCGGACGCATCGCATCGGCCGGATCGCACGCGTCAGGCGACGATACGGGCGGTGCGGGCTGCGCACGCCCTGCCGGCCCGTCCAGCGCGCCGATGATGACGAATACGATGACAGCCACGGACGACGCGGCCGCCCTCATCGGCGTCCTGCGCGACGGACGAATGCGGAATGAAAACATATCCCCTCAATGACGCAACATATGGGTTTCGTATTCGAGGCGGCCGAACTTGCGGTCGAGCAGCAGCACCGCCGCGACATCGAGAATGAGCAGCGCAAGCGCAAAGCCGTAGCCGTATGCATCCGGCGTCATCCATAGCGTGATGCCGGTCAGCACGCCGTTGAGCGCGACGAAAGCCGCCGACAACGCCACGACCAGCCGGCGCGCGTCGAGATAGAAGAATACGTTCAGCAAACCCAACAGCAGCACCTGCAGACTCGCGGCGATCACGTCGACGAGCAGAAGCGGAAGGTACAGCGTCGAGATATGCAGGGCCGCCAGCAGCCAGTGACCGAATGCGACGATCAGCACCAGCACGGCGGCCTGCACCTTGATGATTTCATACAGCCCGGCGCGCACGCTGCCGACCATCATGTCGCGCATGTCGTTGATGTGCCGCAGCGTCGCACCGCTGCGCACGGCTTCGTAGAACGCATCGTAATACTCGACGAAGTCCGCCTCGATGCGCACCAGGAACGTCGCCATCCCGGGCATCACGCAAACGTACGCGATGAACACGGGAATGTCGTAGATCACCGATGCATGCAACGGCCCGATCACCTGCGAGCCCGTGCCCGGTGCATACCAGAACATGAACTTGTCGAGCCATACGCCGAGATTGAACAGCAGCCCGACGAGCGCGAGCGTCGGATACGCGAAGCGCCGGTCGAGCATGTCGAACGAGACGAAGCGATCGCTGCGGTAGTTTCGGTAGATCAACCCCGAAAGCCCGGTAAGCAGGACGAGATGCCCGGCGACGAAACCGCCGAGCAGGCCGCAGATGCCCTGCCGGTTCAGCAGCAGCGCGAACGCGACCGTGCAGCCATATCCGACCAGGAATACAGCAAGAATCTGCCGATACTGCTTCACGCTCGACAAAAAGATCACCGCGATCCAGATGTTGCTGACGATGACGAATCCCGCGACCATCAGCAGCCGATACAGCAGCGGCTCGCCGCGAAATCCCGACGCCACCGCGATGAAGCCGACGCATCCCGATGCCGCCGTGGCAATCAGCGCCACACCGTTATAGTTCGACAGCACGAGATCGTCGCGCTTCTCGAACAGCCGGTCGGAGATGAAGCGCGTGAACGACAATTGCAGCGGCCCGGTCAGAATCAGACTGCACGCGATCAGGTAAGTCACCGACACCTGAAACTGGACGATCGCGTATTTGGGTATCACGAATGCGACGCTCATCACGCCGATGATCAGAATGCCGAATATCGACAGAATCAGCGGCCCGGAGCTGATCAGCCCCGCATACGCGTATGCGCGTGCGACGCCGAAGAGCGTCTGTTGCCGCAGGATCTTGCGCAACTCGAAGCCAATGCCGGCCATCAGCGGCCCTCCTTGCGCGAGACGGATGCAGCCACGCCCGCACCCGCATGGTGCACCGGGCAGCCGGCTTCGAACGGCCGCCCGCGACACATCCGGTCGGGGGCGATCGCGAGCGCATCGTACAACGCCCGATACCGGTCGATCATCTGCGCACGCGTGTAGAAGCGTCGGACCCGGGAGAGGCCGGCTTGCTGCGCGGCCTGCCAGCGCTGCGCGTCGCCGAGCAGGTCGAGCGCCGCCTGCGCGAACGCGGCCGGATTCGCGATCGGCACGACCGCACCGGCGGGCCCGAACGCGCGGTCGTCCTCTCCGAGCCCTTCGATCAGTTGCCGGCACGACCCGACGTCCGTGGTAATCGACGGCACGCCGGCCGCGAAGCCTTCGAGCACGACGAGCGGGAGCGCCTCGCTGATCGACGTCAGCGCGATCACGTCGACTTTCGGCAAAATGTCGTGAATCCGCTGGAAGCCGAGAAAGCGCACCGTCGTCGCGAGCCCGAGGCTTTGCGCGAGCGCCCGGCATTCCAGCGCATACGCGGGATCCTCTTCTTCCGGCCCGACGATCCAGCCTTCGATTTCCGGCATCGTCCGCGATGCGATGAACATCGCGCGGACGAACGTCTTGATGTCCTTGATCGGCACCACACGGCCGATCAGCGCGACGACGCGGCGCGGGCCGTCGTCCCGCTTGTCCAGCAGCGGCGCGAAGCCGTCCACGTCGACGCCGTTCGGAATGTTGCGCGTCCGGGCGGCATCGGCGCCGTCGGCGATCTGACGGTGTCGATTGGCCTCGTAGAGCGCGACGATCTCGTCGGCCGCGTCGTATGCGAGCTTGCCGAGCGCTTCGAAGAAACGCACCCACAGCGCGCGGAAATAGCTGATCGTCGATACGTCCCGCTCGAACGCGCCCCGGTTGTCGCGGATCCACTCGCTTTGCAGCAGATCGATCTTGCGTTCCTTGGTATAGATGCCGTGCTCGGAAACGAGCAGCGGCCGGCCCGTGCGGTAATGCAACAGCGCACCGAGAAAGCCCGCATAACCCGTCGATACGGTGTGATAGACGCGCGCCGGCGGCAGCCCGCGTGCGATCCGCGCAAGCTGCCACAGCGGCTTGTGCATGATCCGCACCGTCCAGAAGTAGTCGGTGAAGGAAGGGTCGGTGCAGTAGCGGTGATAACGCTCGACGATGAAGTCCCACGCCGCGCGGCTGGTGGAAAACTGCTGCTCGTTCAGCGGTCCGTCGTCGCCGATCAGTTGGACCAGGTCAGCCATCAGCGCAGCCGGGTTCGCCGCGACGCCGTCCGTACCCAGCCCGCGCCACGCATCGTGCAGTGCAGCCGAACGCTTGAACGCTTCGGGGTCGCCGGGAATCTCCCGTGCGCCGCCCGTATCGGCAGGCACGTCGCCATACAGGTAATGGGATTCGAAGTGGACGACGTTGTCGGGCAACGCGTATGCGGCGCCATGATAGTCGTCTTCCCGGCTGCCGATGAACACGATCGCGAAATGCTTGTTCGGGTATGCACGAATCATCTCGTTGACCCAGCTCGATACGCCACCTCGCACATACGGGAACGTGCCTTCGAGCAGCAGGCAGACGTCGATCGCGGTCGACGGGCCGGCACGGCGGTGAATGGACGGTTTCATGACGACCAGTAACGAACGACGGGATTGAGAACGGGCAGCGCGGCCGCGTTGCCGAGCGACGCGAGCAGCTCGGCCGCACGCGAATACTCGCCGCGCAGAAAGGCGGCCTCCGCAAGCCACGGCACGAGACGCTCGCGCGGAAAGCCCCATTCGAGCGCGCGGCTCATGTATCGCACGGCTGCGTCCGCGTCGCCGGTCGCGAGGGCGAGGCGGCCGCGAACGAGCCACATTGCTGCGTCGCCTTCGTCGATCGCGAGCGCGGCCTGCGCGTGGCGATCGGCCTGTTCGCGTGTATGCCCCTGCACCGCCCCGAGCACGAGATTCTGATAGACCAGCTCGAAGTACAGCTCGGCAAGCCGGCGATGGGTCGCGTGGCGCGTTGCGTCGTCTTGGGCGGCGTCGAGCGTCTGCTGCGCGCGGAAGATGTTCTGCGCGATCTCGTTCTCGGCGCGGTCGAGCGTACCGTATGCAATGAGCCGCACGTCTTCGAGAGGATCGGCGAGCAGATCGCGCAGCAGCGTGCCGGTCGTGCGCGTCGGCATGCTCTGGATCGCCACCAGCGCGGAAAGACGATCCGACGCGGCCACCCGCGTATTCACGAGACGCGCCTGCAGACGCGCGCCGCCGCCGGGCGAGACGCGCGACACGAGATAGGTGACGAATTCGGGCAAAGGCACGTCGGCGTATGCGTCGTCTTCCTGCTTCGCGGGCCAGCAAGCCGCCCACACGCCACTCGCCAGCACGACGAGGCCGCCGCCGACGGGCACGAACGTACAGGCGAGCCAGAGCGCCGCGAGCGTCCCATTGCGCGGCGTTCGGTAACGTTGCGGCAGCAACCGCCGGTACAGCACCGCCTGCGCCGCGCCGCCTGCCACCATCGCGCCGAACACGGCCCACAGCGGGTCAACCGGCGGTGCGGGCGCGGGCATCGCCGCCCCCGCCTCGGCGAACCCGTCGAGCTGCGCGAGCACGGCATACTGTAGCGCCGCGACGATCGCAATGCCGACGCACGACGCGAGTGCAGCCAGCATCGACGCCGGCGGCACCCGTAACGCGCGCCGCCCAAGACCGGGTGACCACGAACCGGATCGCAGCCTACACATGAATGCCGCTTCCCTTCAGCAGGCGCTGCAATGCCGGCCCCGGTTCGAGGCTGCCCAGATGCAGCGTATGCACGCCGATCCGCGCGCCTTCGAGATCGAGACCGAACTGCGCCGCGAGGCTCGCCTCGATGCGTGCGAGATAGCCGTCGACGCCGGCCGTATCGGTCGCCGGCATCAGGTTCACGAGCACCGATTGCGTCGGCGTCCTCAGCGGCCATATGAGATCGAGTGAACGGCGCCCGCGCATCACATGCTCGAACAGCGAATCGTCCGCCTCGTCGTGCTGGAACACGAGCGCGACCAGCGACGATGCGATCCCCGACTCGCGCTGCAGGCGCGTCAGACGCGCGATGTCGAGCGCGAATTCGTACGGGCATGCCGGTACTGCCGCCACCACGTCGCGCACGCACGCCGCATGCTCGACGCCGTCCGCGTAATAACCGAGCAGCACCAGCAGCAGTTGCAGATTGTCGAAGTTCAGCGACAGAAACGGCATGCGCTTGATCGCGAGCAACGCGATCAAGCGGCCGTCGGCGCACACGACCGGCGCGGCGACCAGCAGCGCCGTATTCGGCGCCACGTCGCCGCTGCTCTTCGGATGGGCGATGCACTTCGTCTCGAGCGCGCGGGCCACGAGGCCGTCGCGCGGGTCGAAATCGAATGCATCGCCGAGCCGCGCAACCGGTTCGCACACGATTCTGGGCGAGTTCGTCGTGCCTCCGACCGGATACAGCGCCGCCACCTCGATCTGACACGCCTGTGCGACGAACTCGAGCAGCGCGTGCGCACCGGGTAGCCGCACCTTGCTCGCCGCGCCCTGCGCCGGCGCATCGAATCCGTGTGCGAGCGACAGACGGCGCAGTTCGGTGATCGAATCCCGCAGCGTGGTCGGCTTCGACAGCAGATCCTTCTCCAGCCGCTCGTGCGACAGACGCATCAGGTAGTGGCTCTTCGTGATCGCGACGAGCCGATCGTTCAGATAGTCGCTGAGCGCGTTCGCCCGATTCGCGCGAGCACCCCACGTGTCGCCGAAATGGCCGACGACGATCGTCTGCAGCAACCCGCCGGCGAAGCGCTGCGCCGGCCACGCGGCGCCCGCCGCGGCAGGATGCAGGTGGGCGACGCATTGCCATGCACCGATCATCAGCGCGTTCGCGAGCAGCCCGAGCAGCGTCCCGTAACGCAGCGCGACGATGAGCGGACCGAACCACAGCCACGGAAAATCCGCACGCAGCAGCAGTGGATCGCTCGGGTCGAAGTGCCATGCAAGCGCAAGCACGATCAGCATGAACACGATCGTTTCCACGACCGATATCGGCCGTGCGGCGGCAGGCGCGACGAGACGGCGTAGCGCGCTCAGATGGCCGAACGGATTCGTCTGGCGCGATCGCAGCGACGCCGGCGCCGGGCCCTTTCCGCCGTGACGGTTGCCGGTAGCGTTCGCGGCGCTCATGGCCGTCCCCCGGCCCGGTCGTGTCGGGCGCGCATCACGAGCGCGGCCGCAACGGCGCGAGCAGGCGGCCGACCAGCGCATTCGCGACGCTCGACAGGCTCGAACGGCTCCAGCCGCTGCGCGTGCCCGCCGCGCTCCAGACGACCCGGCCCGACTCGACGTCGACGAGTTCGAAGGTCAGGCCCGCGACCGGCTCGCCGTCGACGCCCACCTTGTAGCGCCACTCCTCGACGGCGCCGGCCAGCACGTACTTCACGCGATGCTCGCGTGCCCATGCGAGCCGGCGCTCGCCCGTGTCGCGCTGCGCGGTGTCGAACATCGCGTTGCCGTCGCCGTCGGCCGGCGCGAGACGCACGTCGGCCAAACCGTTCGCACGCAATACGGTCGCCGCGAGCGCCGCGGCGCTCCCGCCCGCCGCGGGCGTTTCGGTGAAGTTCGCAATCGGCGCGATCGCCACTGCATCGCTGGCCGCGAGCGTCGGCGCCGCGGTCTGTCGCATCGAGCCGCAGCCGGCGAGCACCACCGTCGACAGCGCGATCGCCGCGCCCCAGCGGACGAGCCGGGCTGCCTCCGCGCAGCGCAACCATCCGGACCGTACAGCCGCTTCGTTCATCTCGTTCATCGAACCACTCCCTACTCACTTTGTTGTATGCATCATCGTGTGCGTCGTTCCGTTCGCCCCGCGCCACGATGGAAACCGGAATCAATAAAGCCAGCGGTATTGCGCGCCGACCACCGTCACGGGCGTACCGAGGCGTGATACACGCTGATGCTCGATGAACAATGCGGCGTGATCCCCGCCGAGCACCGAACCCGCGATGCCGGCATCGATGGCCGCTCCGCCGCCCTGGATCGAATCGTGCACGACGCCGACCTCGAGAAACGGCCGCCACCGATGCGTGTACCGTTCGCGCAGATCGGTCCCGAACCCCGCGAACAATCCGTATTGCGTGTATGTGGCCGGCATGAAGTCTCCTGCGGAGGCCGATCGGCTCGCGGCGGGCAGAAGCGACGAAATCAGCGCGTCCGCCCGCCCCCCCGCACCATAATCGCCGTGCGTGCCGACAACGCGGATCGTATAGTCCGGGTACGCCGTACGAATTCGGTAGCTCAACTGCGCGGTCGACAGCACGCCGCTGCCGAGATAGGTGCGCGCCTGGCTGTAGAAGCGGTCCATCTCGACACGGCCGGACACCGTCACGCGTTCGTTCGCCTGCCAGCTTCCATCGGCGATCAGGTTGTCCTTCATCCCGCCGATACGCAACGTCGGCAGTTCGTCGGCGACCTGATCGCGGCCCGCGCGTATGCCGAACTGCAGTGGTCCGTTGCGTCCGAATTCCGCACCCAGTCCGATCGTATAGAAGGCGTCGAGTCCTTCGCGGCGGCCCGCACTCACCGTGAACGCGTCGTCACGCGTCTGCCGCCTGGCATGAACGACCAGCGAGCGGTCCGCCGACGGCACATTGACCAGTTGCAACGCGTCCGTCGATCGCTGGAGGTCCAGCGTGGCGGTCATGCCGATCAGGTAGTGCCCGGCGATCTTGCGGCTTGCCGCGATCGTCTGCTCGCTATAGTCGAGCGGATGTTCGGCGTAGCGTGTCACGGTCGCGTCGAGCGACTGAGGCCACGCGAGCGCGGTTTCGACGAAACGCCGATGCATTTCACTGTCATCGGGCGCGCCATCGAGGCCGTCGAACGCGAGCGCTTGCGCCGGACGGTCGACGGCTTCGGCCGCATCGATCCGGTCGTAGCGCGGCAGGTGCACGCCCTGATCGAGCAGACGCTCCATCGTCCCGATGTCGCCGTCGGCAAGCGCGACGGTCAATTGCGCGGACGCCGGCCGTGCGAACAGGTTCGCCGCCTGCAACGCGAGCCACCGCTTCGCAAGCGGATTCGCCTCGTGCGACAGCGCCCAGCTAATCGCCACCTCCTGCGCGACCGCGGCGTACGCACGGCGGTCTTTTTTCAGCATGTCCTGCGTCGATTTCGTGCTGCCCCGCGCCGACGATTCGAGCGGCGAAAGACCGTGTGCATCGCCGAGCAAGGTACGGCGTTCGCTGATGAAATCGGCAGCCGCCGAGCCGTCCTTCAGCAGTTCGTCGAGCAGCGCGACCGCGTGGTCGGCGTTCGAATATTGCGCAGCCAGATCGACGCCGCGGCTGCGCAGCTCCAGGCGTGTCTCGATGTCCTGCGATGTACGTGCCGGAACACCGCGTTGCATGGGTTGCGCGGCTTGCCGCTCCTGCGTCGTCCGTCGCAGCGGCGAGGACGGTGCATCGCGGTCCTGCGGCGTCTGCCGCGCCTGCGTCCGGCCGAATGCGCCGATCTGCAGCCACACCTTGCGACGAATCGACCACGCGAGATCCGGACGTCCCGCCATTTCCTGCGCATCGGCGTACGTGAGCAGCCACAGCGGATCGTGCGACATCATCACGGCCTGACGACGCAGATATTCGAGCGCATCGACGGGCCGGTTCAGGCGCAGTTCGGCCGCGGCATACGGTCCCCACAGCGGCGCGTCAGCCGAAGCCTTGTCGCGCCAGCGGTCGAGCGCCGCGCGCAACTCGGCATCCGTGCCGTAATCGACCAGCGTCCACAGCAGCGCCGCATCCAGATCCGCCGATGCGCCCGGCAGATCGACCGCACGCTGCAGATCGTGCAACGCATCGAGCGGACGGCCCGCTTGCCGTTCGTACTCGGCACGGACGCCGAGAAACCCCGGCGACGCCTCGGCTGCCTCGCGCTCGTGCGGCGTGAGGCTCGCGAGCAACGCGTCGATGCGTTCCATCGCACCGGCCGCGGTGTAGTAGTAAACCGCCTGCTGCAGCGCGCGCACGGTATGGTCGCGCCGGTAGCGCAGCGCCGAGATGCGGCCGGCGTCGATCGGGTACGCATCGTAGAAGTACGACATGTCGGCCAGATCGTCGGGCGTTGCCGCATCGCTCGCCAGCAGGTGACGATACGCGTCGTGCGCCGCGTCGTCGCGTTGCAGCAGGCGCGCCAGTTCGCCGTAGTTGCGCCAGAACGCCACCTCGCCGTCCTGCGCGTAACGGCTCGCGTTCGTCATTGCATCGAGCGCGCCCGCGTAGTCGCCGTCTCGGTAAAGGACGTTGGCGGTGTGCAGCGCGTAGCGCGGATTGCGCGGCTCGCGCCGTTGCAGCCGACGGTAGATCGCGAGCGCCTCGTCGTCGTGGCCGGCCCGTTCCGCGAGCGCACCGGCGCGTTCGTCGAGCGCGTTCGCTTCACGGCCGTGCGGCAGGCCGTCGAGGAATGCAATTGCGTCGTCCGGCCGCCCGAGGCGCTCATACGTTGCGGTGACGGAATCGACGAGCTTGAGATCGTCGGGCGTCGCCCGTGCCGCCCGCAGCAAAGCGGCCAGGTAGGCGTCGTCGTCGTCCAGCATCGGGGCGATGCGCCGAACATTCCGCCAGCCGACGGGGTCGCCCGTTTGTCGCGCATAGTCGAGCCACGACTTCAGCGCGAGCTGCGACGACCCGTTCCATTCGGCCACCGTCGCCAAGCGCTTGCGCCACAGCGCCGAATGCGGTTCCTTGGCGAGCTGCGCGAGCGCGACCTTCTGCGCATTGGCGGGATCTGCCGACTCCAGGAACGACTGATAGAGGAGATCGGCAACGTCGGACTTGTCGGCAGCCGGCGGCGATGGAAGTTGCACCGCTCCCGCGTGCTTCGATACCTGCGTCGCGGCGACGAAGCGCATCATTGCGTCGCGTCGTTGCAGCGAGACCTTCACGATGTGCGCCCGCGGTTGCGTCTGTGCGATGCGTTGCGCGTGGGCCGCATCGATGAACGGGCCGTGGCCGTCATGGCCTGCCCGGAGCTGCCGCGCGACGCTACCGCGACGTGCGCGGCCCCATACGACCGGGCCGTCCAGATACGCGTACGCCTGCGGCGTCGAACCCGATCCGTGAACCGCCGGCATGGCGAGCACGCGCCCCGCACGCCTGCTCCGATAGGCAATCCCGCCGATCCCCGCGCGCCGCGCCAACGCCTTCGCATACCGCTCGATCAGGTCCGGCCGCTGCGCCGCCCGTGCGAGATCGAGCAATGCGACGAGCGTCGGCTGATCGTCGATGAACGCGTCGTTCTGGCGCTGCGCAACCGCGATTGCATCGGCGGTCAGATTGCCGGCCTGCAGCACACGAATGCCCGCGACGAAGCAGCGTCGCTGCGCGCCGAGCGTCGTCGCGTTCTGCTGACGCCGGAACCAGCTGTCGGCCGCCTCCTTGTAGTCGCCGATCTGCAACGCATAGCGCGACACGTATCCGTCCCACGTATCGCGATGCACGGCGTCGCGTCGCGCGAGGCGCGCATAGAAACGCAGCGCGAGCGCGGGTGCACCGACCGATGCCGCGGATTGCGCGAGCCATTCGAGATCGCGATCGGACCAGTCGAGCGCGGCCGCGTCGGAAATCTGCCGGCGCAGCGCGGCAAGCACAGCGGAACGGCGCGGATCGTCGGGCTGCATCTCGTTCGTGCGTTGCTGCGCGATCGCGAGTTGCAGCTTCATCGCGGCCTGCCGCAGTGACGGGGAAGCCGCCTCGTCGATCCGTTGAACGACCCGCCCCGCATCCGCGAGCCGGCCCAGCGACACATATTGCTCACCGAGCATCGCCAGTAGCGCTTCGTCGCGCGGCCGCACTTTCAGCCACGCTTCGAGATACGCGGCACTCAGATCGCTCGGGGCGCCCACCGCGGCCATCCGCTCACGCAGCCCGCCATGCGGCGCAACCGCATAGCCGGCCAGCAGCACGACGCCGGCCAGCACCAGCACGAGCCATGGCGGCGCGATACGCGGGCGATTACCGGTCACACGCAATCTCGACCGACTGGTAGCGCATCGGCTGACGAACGTCGGCCGCCGTTTCGAAACGGAGAACCGTTCCGTCACGCCGTGCGTCGATCGGTCGGCCCGCGACGCGCACACGGCAGCGCTGCGCGTCGGCGAGTTCGACGAACGGCTGGTAGTAGCCGCCGAACTCGAACGACATCCCGTCCGCGGTACGGTGAAAATTCCGGACGAATCCGTTCGCTTGCACGATATACGGTGCCCCACCAGGGCCATGCGGTTGCGCTCCACCGCGCAATCCGTCCTGCGCTTCGCGCTCGAACACGACACGCGCCGCGCCGTCGGCAATATGGATATAGAGGCCGTCCGGGCCGGGCGCATAACCGGTCACGCCCTGCGATGCATGCAGGTCCGGCACGTCGTCGCGCGGCCAGTGCAACTCGCGCACGTCGCCGTTGCCACGCACGACCCATGCGCCGCCGGCCATTTCGCGCGCGACCGCGAAACCGCGCCAGTCCAGCACCTTGTGCGTGTAGTCGGTGATGTAGACGGGCAGCACCGGCTGCTTCAGCACGGTCGAGTAGATCTGGTCCAGCGCGCGCAGCGACGCGATCTTCGTGCCGCTGTACATGTGGTAGTACACGTCGATCGGTTTGAAGCGATACGGATGCTCCGTCATGTCATAGGTTTCGAGTACCTGCGTGAAACCATAAAACGGGCCCTGCCAGTTGTTCGTGTAAACGTTCTCGTCCTGGTCCGGCGCGTATACCTGGTACGCACCCGGCCCCTTGTCGACGCCAAGCGGCGCGATATGGGTCCAGCTGTTCACCGACTTGCGAATGATCGTGTCGCCGCCGTTGATGTTCTGCACGCCGGCCGCATAGGCCTTGCGCACGGCGATCGCAGGCGGCTCGCAGTCGCCCGGCCATTGCAGCACTTCCGTACGCTTGCCCGGCGGCGCGAGACGCGAGTCGATGTAGGCGATCGAGCCGGCGATCTCGCGGTCGAGATCGAACGCGTAGCCCGGGATATCCAGCGAGAACGCCGTGTCGCCGCCGTTGCCGCGCTCGACGTTGGTCCGGTGGTCGACGCGTGCGCCCGTCGTCGCATCGAGGTCGGCCATCTGGAACGGATGCGAGTACGTGTGCGAGCCGATCTGCACCCACGGTAGCGCGAACATCTGCCGCGCGAGCGCTTCGAGGCGCGGCGACAGTTTCGGATACAGGCCGGTCGGCCCCACTTCGCCTTCGATGACCGACAACGTCATCGGCACCTTGTAGTGCGTGAAGACACGTCGATAGAGTGCGTCTCCCGAATAATCGGCGCCGGGGAATTCCGCGCGCGATGCGTAGCCGTCGCCGTCGACGTGCGTCATGAACAGGCGCCGGCCGTTCTCGGTCGTGACGCTCGGCGACGGCATCCGCACGAGACGCAGCGCGTCGGTCACGAACGCGATCGGCTGGATCGCCCAACGCGTCTGCCCGATGCCGTTCAGCGAAACGACCGTGTACGGACTCAGCGTATAGCCGCCCCACGGCGTGATCGCGGCCGCGTCGACGTTCGTGCCGGCCGCCGCGAGCCGCAACAGCACGCGGCTGCGCGATCCGACGCGCATCCCGACGAGATCGCGCGCATCCGGCCTCGGATCGATCTCGAAGTGCATCATCGGATCGCGCGTCACGACGCTGAGCGGCGCCGTGAACGGGCCGGGCACCGGCTGCAGATCGAGTGCCGCGCCCTCTTCCTGCGCGGCGTCGAAACCGAACTTTCCCATGAAGGCGACCGGCACGTGATCCGCGATGCGTGCATCGATCCAGCGCCGCCATCTCGCGGGGTCGGCGGGCTCCGCGCCTTCGATCCAGGCGACGACGCCCGCGTAACGGTCCGGTGTGATATCGGCCGGCAGCGGCGCGTCGAGATCCGCGTATTCGACGTCGTAGCCGAGATAATTGAGCGGCATCGCGAGGTCGCGCACGCCGCGCGTTTCGTCCACGGGCGTATCGGCGTCGCGGTTCTGTACGATCAGCACCTTGCGCGGCAGCACTTCGATCGCACCGATGCCGACGACGTCACGGCCGGCGTCCGTCACGTACGGCGTTACGCCGGCCGCGACGACCTGAGCGGCCGTCGCGCGTGCACATGCCCGGTCGGTGCGCTCGCAAATCTCGAGCGACAACACCGGCACGTGCGTCTCACGCATGAAAGTCCGCGCCGCGTCGACGCGTGCGGCGCGGTCTGCGGCGGCGACGTCGCGTACCGTACCCACATCGTCGCCGTCCATGAAACCGCGTACCAGCGGCGGACCGAGCACCGCGTAAAGCACATTCGCATGCGATTGCGCCGCGCGCAGCGCATCGTGGCCGCCGACGATCACCCGCGCGTCAGGATAGGCCGCATGAATTGCCTCGCTCGATGCGATCGCCTCCGGCGTGTCGAGCAGGAAGCCACGATAACCGCGGGCCCACAGCGGCTCGATGCGTTGCGAGACAAACGCAGCCGGCCCAAGGGCCGAGCCCGACGCATCATGCGGTACGTGCGCGATCCAAACGGTATGCGCGAGCGGGTCCGTCGCCGGATCGAAGCCTCGGGCCGGATCGAGCACCACCGCGTCGAACGCTTGCAGCAGCGCCTCGGGGGGCTGCGCGCCGTCGAAAAACGCGACGTTCGTACGTGGCGCGCCCGGCGGGGATGGAACTGCCGGGGTATCGGCCGCCATGACGGGCAGCGAAACGAACGCAAGCGCCGCGATGCACAGGGTCGCGGCAACGCTGCCGCGGACAGCGAGCACGGAGGCCGTGCTTGCTCTGGGTGGGTGATTCAATTCGTGTCGTTCCGGACGTAAAGCAATGCCGGCGCACGCCGCCCCGGCACAGCACAGGTAAGACCTAACGGATGGTGTCGAAAGTCGACGGACGTCCCCCCAGCTGCACGCGGCCGTCGCGCTCCACCGGAGCACGCACGTGCAGCAACCACGATGACGGGGAGGCCTTGTGCGCACTCATCGTTTGCCGACGCCCATGCCTGCTATGGCCCGCGTCCGTGATACGCGGCATCTGCAAGCGCGTGGCGATTCTGAAACCGGCGGCCTTGTCGGCAGCCAGTACGAGGGCGGCTTGAAGCGCGCCCATGCCGTGTATGTCCGAGCGATATTCGAGGCGATCCGCGCTCTCGGTCTTCGCTCCGAACGGCACCATTTCGCCTCGATAGACGACGAAAAAACAGCACGTGATTGCCAGCACACACAAGACCCGCACCGCAAATGGCTGCAAGCGCAGCGCATTGCAGCCATTGATCGCGGAAGAGCCGATGGAACTAGCGACAAGCATCAACCCCGATGCTTTTTCCGACTTGGCCATACTTATTATTTCCCCGTTTGTTCTTCTTTTTAAAATTACCATGCCCACTGGTAAATTTTATGTCCTTACATAAATTTATGTTTTTGATGCGACATCGTAAAGATGGCGAAGGCATTTCGACGGACATTCGCAGCGTGACGGGATGACGCCCCATCGCCCAATCGAATCAGAGCCATATACCAAGATCGAACTCACCGGCGGAGTTTCTGGATTATCCCGGCCCAAGATGACCTGCGTATGGCATTCGACTCCTTCGATACGTCGCAACAGGCGTGACGCGCGCCACGGCCGCACACGTTTGCGGCGCCGCGCTGCGATGGGTATCGATTGCCTTGAATATCGAATTCAATTGCCGTACAGCCTGTCTTTAACCGCGATTTACCCACGCCGCAGCACATGCGGTTGGCGTGCCTACGCGCGAGCACGCCCGCATTTGCCTCGATCGATAAAATCGCCGATCGGGCGCGACCTGGCCATCTTCATCGCGTATCAGGCATATCGATGCCGCCGGCGGTCCTCGGCATCACCGCGGCAACGCTATCGGGCGACGCGGTCGACCCACCCCCGGTAGAACGCGCGGTACTTGAGCACGAGCTTGTCGTACTTGCTGTACGCGCCGCCGCCGTCCGGCTTCATCCCGTTCCAGATCTTGACGTCGTACCCCGCGGCCTGCCGGGTCTGGAGCCCGAACAGCACGTAGTCGGTCGCGCGGCGCAGGAGGCCGCCCACCTTCCTGATCGAGATCAGCATGTGCATGACGTTCTTGCCGTCGCTTATCGGCGTCACGCACTGGAGCAGCTTGTATTTGGCGTCTCCGTCCAGCGCGACGGTCATCACGCATCCGCCGGGATAGCCGTCGAAGTGCAGGTTCATCTGCGACATGTTCAGGCCCAGCGCGCGCGACAGCATGCCGAGCGGCCCGAAGTACCGGTCCACCGTGAAGTCGATCCCGGCGCCGAACCACGCGCCCGCCCGCGCCAGCGGCTCGACCTCCGGCCATTCGCGCCAATCGTCGAAGAGCTTGAGCTCGAAGGCCGAGACCGGGAGCGCGTGGACGGGCGTCGCGTGCTGCGCGTCGTAGAAGTTCTCGACGATTCGCAAGACCGCCGTCGTCGTCTCGAACGCGAAGTGCAGATGCATGAAATCGTCGTTGTCGACGTCGGCCGCGGCAATGTCGGGCAGCGGGTGCAGCGGCTGCGCGGAACCGTACCAGACCCACACGTAACCGTACCGCTCGGCGGTGACCCACGTCGGCTGGCGCGCGCCGCGCGGAACGGGCTCCAGCCGGTGCACCGCCGGGCTATGGCCGGGAATGTGCACGCACTGGCCGCGCTCGTCGTATCGCCAATGGTGAAACGGGCACTGGATGCACCCGTCCCTGATCTGCCCGTCGGCCAGGTTCGCGCCAAGGTGCGCGCAGTGGCGGTCCATCACCACGGCCCGTCCCGACGCGCCGCGCCACGCGACGCACGGCCGGCCGAAGAGCGTCAGCGCCGTCGGTTTGTCCTTGAGGTCGGCCGAGCGCATCGCGACGTACCAGCTCGCGGCCACGCGCGTGGTCGCGCCGTACGCTGCCGCGGGGCGCTCCCTGGCCCCCGCCTCGTTCAATTGAATGTCTTCGATCATTTTCATTCCGGAGGTCGGCCGACTACTTCAGCGCCAGGCCGATGCGGGTCGTGATGTACGCCCTGAGCAGCGCGAACATCGGGTTGTAGTCGAAATACCTTTTCACCTCCGCCGGCGCGCTGGTCTGCGTCCAGTGCAGCAGCTTCATCGCCGGCAGCAGGCTGTACTTCGAGTTGTTGAGCTGCGGTTTGGCTCCCGTGATGCAGTACCCGAAACCGAACATCGGCTTCGCGAACTCCCGTTCGTCGATGAGGGCGTGAATGCGCGCCGCGGCCTCCTCGGCCGGCTTGCGCCCGGCGCTCACGGCTTCGACCTCGGCTTTGGCGTCGTTGAACAACTGGTAGTACCCCTCCATGTCCGCGCACAGGTACCCGAGGTACGGGGGGTTGTCGTCGAGGTGATCGAGGTCGCGCTCGTCGCGCGACGCACGGAACCGCGCATGCGCCTGCACCAGCCGGAACTGCCCGAGGATCGTGCCGACCGCCCACAGTCGATGGAACGCATCCCACAGGCGGAAGTCCGAGAACGCCGTGTAGCAGCAACTGACGAAGTCGTCGTTGTGGTCCAGAAGCTTCTGCTGCAGACGCTCGATGTACTCGAAGCGCTCGGGGGAGAAATCGTCGTCGCGCAGCGCCTTGATCAGGCGCGCCGCGAGCGCGTGGATGGTCACCGCGGTGTTCTCGAGCCCGCGGGAAAAAAGCGGATCGATGAACCCGTTCGCGTGCAGCATCAGGCAGTAGCGGTCGCCGACGCAGGCGCTCGACGAGAACTGCAGGCGATCGGTCCTGACCCAGTCGCGCACCGGCACGGCGTCCCGGAACTGCGCCGCGATGCTCGGGAACCGCGCGAGGAATGCGTCGAATTCCTGCTGCGCGGAGATGTCCGTTTTCGGATGGATCCGCGGGTCGAGCTGCAGGCCGACGCTCACCAGGTTGTTGGTCGAACGCGGATGATTGTTGAACGGAATCACCCAGAGCCAGCCGCCCTCGAACATGTGGTGCAAGGTGCCCTCGTGCCAACGCCAGCGCTGCCCCTTGACCTTGAAGATGTCGTCGAACGGCTTGACGCCGAGCATGTGCGTATAGAGGCTGCGCGAGTGCGTCTTGAAGCGGCACGGCTCTTCGCGGAGATTGAACTTGGTCGCGAGCGGCGCGCGGGGCCCGCCGCAGTCGATCATGTAGCGGCCGGTGAACCGTTCGCCCTGCGCGGTCGCGACCGCGACGCCATCCTTGTCGGCGTGGTATTCGGTCACGCTCGTCTTCTGGCGAACCGTGCAGCCGTACTTGATGGCGGCTTGCAACAGGTACGCGTCGACGTCCTGCCGGTAATAGTGGCTCTCCGGCCCCCACGGCAGCTCGGGAATCACGCACTGCGTGAACTCCTTCGGGTCGTGTTCCTCGCCGGGCCTGTGGAACACGAAGCCGAAGTTGCGCTTGATGCCGGTGCTCGACGCGACGTAACGCTGCGTCGCATAGAACGACGTGATGTGATCAAGCTCGGGAATGCCGTAGCGATCGGCGATGATGCGATTCATCAGCGACGTCTCGGGGATCGACGATTCGCCGATCGTGAAGCGCGGGTGCGACGATTCCTCGATGATCAGCACGCGAAACCGTTGCTTGGCCAGGATGGCTCCCATCTGGGTGCCCGACATGCCCGAACCGAGGATGATCACATCGAAGTGGTTGCTGTCGCGCCCGTTCACGGGGCTCTGTTGAGTCATGAGGGCACACTCTCCTGTTGAGATGGAACACATGGCCGCGCGCGTCGCGCGTCAGGATTCGTCGAGCGCGGCGCGAACGCGCGACCGTGCCGCACGCGTGAGCGCGAGCAGATCGCCGAGCATGCTGGGCGCGTATCCGCCGCTGCCGATCGTGGGGCCGCTTCGCCCGACTTCGTACGCGCGCTCCGCCAATTTGACGTGGGGCGCGCGAAAGCGCAGCAGAATCTCGAATACCCGGTCGAGGGCCGCCAATCCGGTCTCGACGGGCTCGCCCCGCGCGCGTGCCGCCTGCGCTTCGCCGAGCACGCGGTCGATGAGCGCCGGACGCCCGGCGAACCGCGCGTAGATCGCCCTGAACGCGGGAAGCACGTAAGGCAGGTACGTCTCCTTGAATTCCCGGTAAGCGGCGTGGTCCGACTGCGAACCCCACAGCACGTGCTCCAGCACGAAGAGGGGCATTTCGACCGCACCGGGGCCCAGGTAGTGCTGGCCGCCGACTCGAATCGGTTCGTAGAACGGACGAAGCTCGTCGTAGAACACCTGCAACGAGATGAACCGGTACGCGTAGACGATCGAGTCGACCATTTTCTGCAGGTGGACCGCGAGCGCGTTGCACCCTTGCGCGAACGCGGGCGACCTCAGCGGCACGTCGGTCAGCTCGACGGTCAACGCGATGGCCGCCTCGAGAGCCGCCATCGAGATGCGCACACTCCCGAGCAGGTGCGCCTCGTCGCGCAGCCCGGTGTAGCTGCGCTGCGCGTCGGCCGCCGCGGGGTTCCAGACCGTCACGTGCAGCAGCGTCTCGCGCGGCGGCAGGCCGGTCGCGCGCGCCAGGTCGAGCAGCACCGGCTCGAGCCCGGGCACCACGTCCACGGGCTCGTGTCCGTGCCGCTTGAGCGACCCGAGGAAGAACCCGATGTCCCGCATCGCGGCGGCGGCTTCGACGAAGCCCCAGCCCGAAGGCACGCCGCGCGCCGGCAGGAACGCGCGCAACAGGTCGACGATGCCGGGCACGTCCCGTTGACGGTTCAGGCCCGGCAGCCGCAGGACGAGCGCGCGCGCCTGCAGCGGATCGCAGGCCGCCACCGCGGCGTGCGTGGCCGCGATCGTGCGTACGCGGTCCGGGGCGCGGTCCACTACAGGATCTCCGGCGTCGCGAGCGTCGGCCCGGGCTGGCTGCGAGACAGCCCCGCATCGCCCTCGCGCAGCGAGCGCAGGTAATCATGGTTCGTCGGCAGCGTCGTGCGCAGACGCTCGGCCTCGCGCCGGATCCGCGCGAACATCGCCTCGGCCTTGTCGATCGACTCGGGCCGGTGCCGCAAGAGCGGCAGCGACCGGTCGGGCAGCAGCCCCAGGCCGGCAAAAATGCAGTAGTAGTTTCCGTTCAACCAGAAGTTCTTGAATTCGTAGTCGAAGGTGTCGTAGTACGTGGAATCGTCGAACGACGTGGTGGTCAACGGCAGCCCCGCCTTGTAGCGTTCGACCTTCTCCTTGATCGCGTCCGACAGCCGCAGGTCGTGCCGGTTCGCGCGCCAGAACGGCGTGTCGTCGCGCGACGTGGTGAAATAGTGCGCCTGCACGAAATCGCGGCAGTCGTCGAACATGTAGACGATTTCGGCGTTGAACGCGTCGATCAAGCGCGGATCGAACGACGTGTCGGGGAAGTGCTTCACGAGTTGGTACAGCGCCGCGTAGATGAAGTAGATGCCGGTCGATTCCAGCGGCTCCAGAAAGCACGACGACAGCCCCACAGAAACGCAGTTGTTGACCCACGCGCGCCGGTTGCGCCCGACCCGGAACTTGATCTGGTTGAGCGGCTGCTTGTCCGAAAGCCCCCAGAGGTCGAGGAAATCGGCGGTGGCCTGGTCGCGCGACGTGAACTTGCTCGAGAATACATAGCCGCTGCCGAACCGGCCCAGCATCGGGATCTTCCAGGTCCACCCCGAGTTCATCGCGATCGCCGACGTGTACGGTTCGATCCCGTCGCGCGCGTCGTCGGCGGGCACGGCGCTGGCGACCGCGCTGTCGCACAGCAGGTGATCGGACATGTCGATGAAGGGCTCCTTCAGCGCCTGGTTGATCAGGAGCCCGCGCATGCCCGAGCAGTCGATGAACAGGTCGGCTTCGAGCGTGCGCCCTTCCTTGGTGGACAAGCGGGAGATGTAGCCGCGGTCGTCCAGGTGAACCTGCTCGACCTCGTCGACCACGCGCTTCACCCCGCGTTCGGTGGCCCAGCGCTTCAGGAAGTCGGCCACGAGATGCGCGTCGAAGTGCCACGCGTGGGACATCTGGCGGGTGCCGTCGGCCAGGCACGGCGCGAGCTTGCCGTCAAGCGCCTCCGTCTGCGGGTAGCACGCGTACTCCATCGGTTGCTGGAAGCCCTGTTCGCGCTTGCGCAGCCAGTAGTGGGTCAGCGGCACGCCGTCGCAGTTCGGCACGTTGCCGAACAAATGGTAGAAGTGGTCGCTGCGCGAACCGTCGGGCGACTTCCTCCAGTTCACGAACCGGATGGCAGCCTTGAACGCGCCGTTCACCTGCGGCATCCATTCCCGCTCCGGTATCCCGAGGAAGTCGAAGAACACCTTCTGCAAACTCGGGATGGTCGCCTCGCCCACGCCGATCCGCGGAATCGCCGCGGATTCGACGAGCGTGATGTTCGCCTGCTGCTGGAGCGCGCGGACGAGGTACGACGCGGACATCCAGCCCGCCGTGCCGCCGCCCACGATGACAATATTCCTGATCGGATTGCTCATGACACGCTTCCCATGGGATTTGAAACCTGAATGGATAGTGCCGCCTCGTCGAGTTGAACCGGAAAATCGTTCATCAATACGTCATGACGTGTTTCGTCCATCATGACGAATGGCATCGAAAAGGCGCGTGAACCGCAGCGAAGTCAGGCAACAATGCGAAGCCCCATTTCACGCGGCGGCACACCGCGCAATGGATTCCACGCCGACAAATTGGCTTGCCGACACGTCGATCGCCATTAGCGCATGGATCTGATCAGTTTCCCTAATTGCAGTCAGGATTGTCACACCGTGCACTTGACCTCCGGGACACACCATAGCAGCGTTCACGATGGCCTATCTCGAAAAATTTCATATCAATCCCGGGTTGTTCAGAGAAATTCTAAATCCCGAAGAATTTCGACGAAATATCCCGCATCAACCGATTCAATTTTATCGAACGAATAAATTCACTTTTTCATTCAATGTCCATCATCAAATGTCCTTGTTTTACAAAAAAACGATAAATGGCCGACCGAATTCAAAGGAAAGAAATAAAACCTTCGCCATTACCAAAACAAAGATGACGATCTTTTCTCATTTCGGCAGCCTTGATATCGACCCCAAAAATAATTCAACGCGGCTGCGCAGAAATTCGTCATGATGTGTCCGGGCGAACACGAGCGATGCTCGCCAGACGTCATCGGACAGGAAGCGCCGAGTAAGCAGATCGAACGGTTGCGCGTACCGGGCCACCGCCAGTTCAACTGGTGCACCTCGCCTGGACCGGACGCAAACCGCGACACTGACGAATCGAGGAGGCTGCATGCCCATCCAGGAAGCGTTGCTGAAGATGTCGATGTACGTATCGCTGGTGCTGATCGTGCCGGGGCCGACCAATACGCTGCTGCTATCGTCCGGGTTGAAGGTCGGCCTGCGCGGCACCTGGCCGCTCGTGATCGCCGAAGCGCTCGGCTACGCGATCGCGATTTCCGTGTGGGGATTCTTCCTGGCCGCGTTCGCTGCCGGCCGGCCCTGGCTTTATGACGTGGTCAAGCTCGCGAGTTCCGTTTACATCCTTTTCCTCGCGCTCAAGATGTGGACGCACAGCCGCGTGCTGCAGGACGTATCGAGCACGCCGGTGAGCTTTCGCGACGTGTTCGTCGCGACGATGATGAATCCGAAGGCGCTGCTGTTCTCGAGCACGCTGTTTCCGCTGGAGGCGTTCCGGTCGGCGCACTATTTCGCATGGACGCTCGTCGTATTTCTGCTCGTGCTCGCGCCGATCGGCGTGGGCTGGTCGTCCCTCGGCGGCCTCGTCACTTCGCAACGCGCATGGGCCGCCCGCACGTCGACGCTGCTGCGCGGTGCCTCGCTCGTGCTGTTGATGTTCTCCGGCACGCTCGTGTACTCGGTCGTGAATCGCTGAGCGCGCTGCCGACCGTTGCGACGCGCGGGCACACATCGCGCTACGGCACGGCGGCGAGCGCCCCGAACACGGCTTGCACGAAGCCGCCGGTATGCTGCAACGAACGGCGCCCCAACACCTGTGCCTGCACGCCGCGGACCAATACGCGGCTGAGCGGAGGCACATGATTAAGGCCATCGCAAAAGCCGATCGGAACGACGCCGACACGCATTGCCCGCTCAAGACGAATGGGCGCCGCATAGCCGATGCCGAGCATGGACCCGGCAGGATGCTGCTGTACATGAATGACACGCGCGCGTATCGCTCGCAGCATCGGCCGCAAAGGCACCCGCTCCCTCCATTCACGATCGAGTGCTCCGTACAGCAGACATCCCGGATCGACCGCTCGATAGTTCAGTTCCGGATGCGCGTTCATCACCTGCGAACTTGCAAGCATCGTGGTTACGTCGTCAAATCCGGCCGCTCGCGCATCGGCAAGCGCGGCGTCGAAAACGCCGGCCTGGCGGCCTGTCACGATATCGTCGCCGGGTGAGCTCGGATGTGTGTAGATGCCTTTCAACGGCACGACCGACTGCGCGGCAAGTGTGCGAAACGCTTCCTGCCATTGCGACGGCAGGAAGCCGAACCGCCCGAATCCCGGATCGATTTCGACAAACGCGTCCACGGTAATGCCTGCGCTCACGAACGCGCGGCGGCATCCGGCAGGACCATCTGATACGCTGCCGCGAGTATCTTGTTCGGTAGGTCGGCGAGCACATAATGCGCGTCCGTCGCGCCGTTTTCAGCGCACGGAATCAAGCCAACCGGCCTGAATTTGAACCAACCGGCCTTCTCGAAAGCCGGGTTGGTTCATACGACGTCAATTAGTAGCGCCGGAAAGATTGGATTGTCTCAATACCAGCCGGTATCTCGACGCTCGCAGTCTGCGAACGCATTAAATTCGACAAGCGATGGCGCTCCGTGTCGAAGACGTCGATATCATTGCCGTCCGCCCGATCGCTGCCAGCCTCGATCGTGCTGCTAAGCGACCTCAATTTTTCGTAACGCTTGTGGTTCTTCTGCTTTGCGTAAAAGCTTTTCCCGGTATGGAGTTGAACCTCGAAATCTTTGCCGTCAGCGGTTCGCAGCCCGACGTTAATTCCGCGATATGTACCGTCATCTTCCACGAAAGCATTGCGAACCCGCATCACCTCAAAGCCGTTCTTAGGGAAGTCCTCGAGTAATCGCTTTGCGGACGCAGTAAACGACTCGGGTTTCAGTTTCACCGTATAGCGAAGCGCGTCGCGCACGTGCTGGGCCGCTTCGTCCAAAGTCAGGCCCCGCTCGCGTCTAATCACGTCGATTTTGCGCGCGATGGATGCCTCCTTCTTCAGCAATGACGCACGCCATTTTTCCCCCTCGGCCCATTCGCCGCCGACGCCTTTTATCAATTTCTCGACAGTCGGTGTGCACACCTTCTCCAGTTGCAAGGCCGAGCTCGCCAACGCCACAGCTCTCTGATTCGCCGGCCCCCACGCAACCATTCCACTCAAACGCGGCGCCTTCGGCTTGATATCCTTTGGACGGGCCACCTCTCGAGTCCAGTCATCGATCTCGAGCCATCCTTCCGGCTTTGGCATCGCCTTCGTCTTCTCAAGGGTACCCTCGAGCAACTTCGCTCGGTCCTCGTGCCGGCCTTCCAGCTCAAGCGCATGTGATAACTTGTACTGGTCGTGGTTGGCTTCCTTGAGCTCAAAGCTTTCAGCGGTATGGAATTGAATCTCGACGAGTCGGCGTTCTTCATTACCTTGATCGTTTGGCACGTTCAGTTCGCAGGTGACCGACACTGCGTTGAATGCCTCCGACGGCTTTCTGAAATGGTTGACCACCTTCACGCGCTCCATTCCGCTCTTCGCCAGCTCAGCGATCGCCAGGTCATACGATTTGGCAAACGTAGCCGAATCCAGCACCACGGAATATCGCACGGCGTCGTTCACGCCGGCGCTCGCGTCAGCGAGCGATAGCTTGCGCACACCGATGAAGCGCCTCAACTTCTCCTGCAGCGAACCTACGGATTTGATCCGATGGTCCATATTCTTCAAACTGCCGCCCTCGATCTTGCCCACGACATTGGTCACTAAAGGCGTCGCGACTTTCTCGACATGCGCAGCGGTCGCTCGGATGCGCTTTGCTTCCGCCTCGATCTCCGCCTGTGACGCAGTTTGCGCGATGCGCTCACGCGGAGTGAGCGATCGCGCCAACAGACCGAAGCGCTGCTGCTGCTCGATCGAGGTTTCCATGACGGCTGCAGCCATGGAAGGCATCTTACGCAATTGTTCCAACGCGCTATCGGCATCGAAGCGGTCATCTCGCAACAGGCGCGCTGTCTCTTTTCCGTAGGGAACCGTCCTGACACGTTCGTCGTATTGCTTCTCGACACGTTCGAACAACGCCATGACCGACATGAAGGTCTCCGTCCCGGTGTTCGACTTGAGCGCATCAGTACCCACTTTGACTGCCAGCGTCAGCAGATTGCGCGCCGTCAGTTCGACTTCTCCTTTCACATAGCCAGGTTGCCCTTGCGGGAATTTCGATGCCGGCAGGCGACACACGGGATAGTGATCGAGGATTGCGGCGATTCGATCGACGGGCGCGTGGGCCTTGCCGTAGCTCTCCGCCAACTCCGGAAACCGCTTTTGAAGTTCAGCACCGGTCGAAACGGCTGGCGTTGCCTTCTCGCCGTCCAGCGTCCGCCGCCAATCGGCGATGGCCCCGTGCAATAGTTCAGCGACCTCCTTGGCGACAGGATGATGAGCCGCCTCGACGGCCTGCTGCGCCGCCTCGAACTGCTCGTCGAGCATCGCGCGATTCGGGCTGCTGTCCGAAATCAGATCCTGCAACGTATTGCGAAGATCGCGATCGACACCGTCATAGGTACCGAACATCCAGTCCTCCGCCATTTTGTGACGCAATGCCTCAGGTTGCGCCATAAAGCGGACGGCCGCCATGCTGGCCTTGCCTACGAGCGCATCTCCCTGTTGGGCGTCGATGATGTTTCGCGCACGCCCCGCGTGGTAGTGACGATCCGAATCAAAGGCCGTCTGTGCCGTCTTCGGCGGCTTAAACGAGCGATGTACGCCCTTGCGACTTGCGCGATCCGTTACAACTCTCGCGATGTGTTCGGTGAGTTTGGGATAACCGGCAAATACATATGCGTCATCTCCATCGGTGTCCATGTCCCGCTTGCGCAACTCTCTGATCGGCACCGCGCCTAGTTCGCCAGGCAACAGCAGATCCTTCACACGAAGGCTGCCCGTTGTCGTCATCGACGTGGGCGATTGCGCGCGGTTTCGAGATTCCGTCCAAGTAGACAGCGTCTTCATGTCTTCCGTGGAACATGCTAGATCAAGGTGCTGGTACGCCTCTGGCCAGGATCCTTTCGGCGGAATAATCAGCATCCCTTTGCTATGGAGAATGTCTGCATCCGACTGCTTGGCGTCATCGAAGCCCGCATAACTATATTGGATCGCAAAGCAGTCGTTACTCAGGAACTTCGCCGTGACATCGCCAGACCCTATCGTCTTCACACGGTCTTCCTCAATAGGCAACAAGTTTTCCTTGTCGTACGGCGGCTTCCCCAGCAGGACGGCACCGCCCTTTTTGTCGAACGTCTCGCCCTTTTGCCTGGGTAGGTGGAGGTTGTCGTCGGCAGACGGCACCGCCCGGATCTTGCGCCCTTCGTAGCCGCCGTTGACGAGCAATCGATACTGCTCGAGCTTTGTGACGTTGTCCGGATCCAGAGGACCAGACCGGCGCGCGTCGAGCCCCGGTGCCTTGCCGACAACCGTCGTTGCCTTGACCAGTTCATTCAGCTTTTCCTCGATAAGATCGCTCGCCTCCTTGACCGCTGCTTCGTCGCGAGGGAAATGCTGTAGCGCCTGGGGAGCCATGTAACTGGGCTCTTGCTTGAACGACTCGATTAGCTTGCGCTGTGCTTGGTCGGCGTGGCCATCTCGACAGGCGGTCCACGCATTGATGAGCTCAGCCACGACCGGAATCTGCATGGCGGCCTCGTAGCGCAAGAACCCGCAACCGTCGTTCGGACATAGCTTTATTTCCTTGCCGGAGGCGGGATCCACCGGCTTGAACGGATGTTCCGGTCCGGGCACGTCCGGGAACCAGCCAATCCTCACCGTCCCTTCCACGGCGTGGTCGGCGGGCACGATCTCGAGTAGAGAGCGCTGAATTCGCGACCAATCCTCTCGCTGCGGCCCCAGCTTTGAGACCAGCTTCATAAATGGGCTCGTCGGCGCGCTGTCCGAGTACCGAATCGCCGGAAGCCGGCCGTATCCACGCTTTGAACCCGCCAGGATGGCTTGCGGACGCATACTCGGCACCTTCAAATGGCTGCCACCGAACATATCGAAGCGCCACTGCTCGCCGTTGTGGTTGATCGTGCGCGCCAGCATGAAGGGGCTCAAGGGACCAGGTAGCTTGACTTCTGTCACAGGCTGGCCCGTCAAGCGTGAATAGAAGGAATACTGGGGCCCACCTTCGGACTCGTCGCTTCTCAACGTCTTGCCGGTCATATCAATGAGCGTGTAGTGCGGCGATCCTTCTCCTGGCCGAACCGGACGCAGCGTGCCTGGCTTCGTCTTCATGCTCGCCTGCAGCTTATCGAGGTCGAGCGGAATGGGTTTGCTCTTTGCCGTCAACAAAGCTTCATCTCTGCGCATACGAACATCCAGCGCATTGAGAATGTCGTCGCCGACTTCGATCTGCGCAATGAGATTCCAACTCATCTCCTGCAGATCGGTGGTGACCGTGTCGCGCGTGCGCTCGAGCAGGCTTTCGACCCAACCTTTTAGCTGCGCACGCTGCTGTGCCACCTCGGTACGTGGCGCGTCTACCCAGCGCGTTTTCCACAAGCTTTGCGTGATCGCAAACGACTTCAGGATGTGCACGAAAGTCAGGGCGGGGCGACGCGTATCGAACTGTTCTGCCGGCTCGCCAGTAGCAGACTGATCCTCTCGACTATTTCCGGGTGTGGAATCTGCCTGATCCAACAACAATTGAATCTTGCGATCCGCAATCGGCTTTAGCCGATCCATCAGCTTTAGTGCGGCTTTGCGATGACGCACGAGTTCCGGGCTTCGCTGTACCGGCACGAGGCCCATGCACAGTGTTCCCAGCGACTCCAGGTTTTCGCCGCGCAGGGCGTCCGTGTCGATCAACGCATGGACGCGTCCAAGGGCAGTCGGGACGAGCGGCTTCATCGCCTTCTGCATGTTGGCCGAACCTAGCGCCTTGAAGATAACGCCGATATGTTTGGCGGAAGCTGTTCCGAGCAGCTCGCTCTTGTGCGTGTCGAGATGGGCCGCAAGCATGTGCAGACATGTCTGCGAAAGAGCTTGTAGGTCGTCGGCACTATCGTCCGCCGAATGGAGGCGTGACATCGCATTCGCGAGTTGCGCGAGCGACACCATGTTGAACTCGCTCCATTGCCGCTTGCCCTCGGATAGCGTTTCGGCGATGGCCTGCAGAGCGGTGGTGCATGCCGGCTCACGAGGCCAGCGACTCAACGCGTTGGCGATCGTGGCAAGCGAACGCGCTTCAAATTTCTCCGGATAGGCAAATTCAGCACGGCGCTCGATGAGCGCCTCGGCAAGCGCCCGTCCACCTGCAACACACTGCTCATCGTCAGGCCATTTACTCAGTGCGACGAGCGTGTTCGACAGTCCCTGATCGTTGAACGTCGCGCAAAGACCATCGTCCTCATGGATCCGCTGACCAAGCGCACCGGCGACCTTTAGGGCGGCCGGCTCGGCGGTCCAATGAGACAAGGCGTTAAGCGTGTTGCTGACGTCCTCGCTGTTCATCGCGTTGAGCTTGGACCTGTCTTGATCAAGTTGCCTTGCCAACTCCCGAGCAGCTTCTGCACTACCTGGAAGATCCGGCATCTTGCTGAGCGCGTTCAGCGTCCCACTCATTTGATGAGCAGAAAAGCTTTTGCGTAACTCTGCATCGCCGACGACGCGCGCGGCTAATGCGGCAGCAAGTTCTGTACAGGAGTCGTACTGCGGGAATTTGCACAGCGCGACGAGCATGCCTGAAATTTCCTGTGCACCGGCAGTAGCGATTGCCTCCTCGTCACTGCGCAAGCGTTGGGCGATCTCGCGGGCCCCGTCGGGGAATTCCAGGACATGTGCAAGCCGCGCCATTGCAGATAGCGCATTGAGGGAATCCAACGGGTGCTTCACCAGGTCGCCTTCTGCACGCAAGCGACGAATCAGAGTAAGTGCCGCATCGCGGCACTGGTCGTCTTCCGGCCAATAACTGAGCGCATTCGCTGTCAAACTGACGTGGCCCCCAGTGAGGCGACGGGCTAACGGACCTTGATCGTTTTCACTCGGCACGAGAACGCCCGCCAGTGCGCGAGCCGCCTGCATACATCCGGGGTGCTTCGCCCACGTCCGCAATGCATTGAGCGTTTGAACCGCCTCCTGCTGGTTGAAAGAGCGTACGACGCTCGGATCGGTCGCGATGCGCGGAATGAGCGTGAGCGCGGCTTCCTTGCAATAGGGCAAATCCGGCCATTTCGACAGCGCGCCTAATACGTTGCTGATCTCCTGTTCATTGAAGCCGACCTGAAGGTCGCGTTCAGAAACGATACGCTCAGCAAGCGTGCTCGCGACCGCCTTGCAGACAGCCTGCTCCGGCCATTTCGATAGGGCGGTCAACGCATTCGCAAGGGACTGCTCTTGCAGCTTTTCCCGCAATGCCGGCTCGTTTTTGAGGCGATCAGTAAGCGCTTGCGCGACTTCGATACAGGGGCGCGCCGAAGGCCATTTGCTGACGATATTAAGTACGCTGGCGACTTCCTGTGCGCTCAGCTGACTGCGCAGTGCGGACTCGTTTTGCAGACGCTCGACGAGAAGCCGTAACCCCGTTTGCGATGGGTCTTTGAGTCCGTCTCGCGCCAGCGACGCGAGGGCGTTGCTAACACCCTGCGGCGACAGATCGGCAAGGATCGTACTGCTGTTGTTCAAGCGTGCGGCGACATTTTCGGTTGCCGCCGCGCACAAAGGATCTCCCGGCCACTTGGCAAGCGCGCCGAGCACGTTGCTTACGCCTTGCGCGTCCAGCGTCGTCGCCAACGTCGGCGTGCTCGCGAGACGCTGAGCAAGATTCGCTGCCGCTTGCGCACATTGGGAGACATCAGCACTTTGCGAAAATGCATTGAGTGCCATACTGAGGCCCTGTCCTTCCAGTCTGGCGAGGCAGTCCCCGTCTTCCAGCAGAACATTTGCGACATGGGATAGCGCCGCATTACGCGGTTCGCTCGGGAGCTTCGAAAACGCGTTGAGCAGAAGTGCCGTCACCTTTAGATCCCTAAAGTCCGCGTCTCCCCCACGTCCCATCACCTCGCGAGCGATTTTCTCGATTGCACCCAGAGCTGCGGGAAGACGTTCGAACTTGCTCAGCCGGTTCGACAAGTGGGCCAGGTGATAGACGGACCCACCATTCAACCACTCCGCCTTGACCAAGTAGTGCGCCACATCCTCTACGCGCTGCTCGACCTGCGGGTCTTGCAGAGGCTCGTGCCGGCCGTCCCTCGAGCGCAGCGTGCATTTGTCGAGCGCGTCCACATACCGGCCAAGCAAAAACAGCGACACATCTGTCTTGCCCTCCGGATCCAGAAAGGCGAGCGCCCTCGGATGCCCCTTTTTCCCTGCAAGCACGTTGGCGGTCGCAAGGTCCAGCACGTCCGCGCGTGAATATCTGGCGGTATGTTGCAAATAGAGCTGTTGCCGCTTGCGCTGTTCGAGCAGGACCTTCGCATCGAGGCCACCAACAGGACGGTAGGCGATTGCCTCCCGAGATGGCCCTTTCCTCGCAAAGTCGTAATCAACCGTGCGAACTCCCCGCTGCGACCCGGCGAGGCGCTGAGGCCGCGCTGGCACCGGTTGGGTAGCATGTTCACCAAGCGTGCCTGTTCCGGTCCCTGAGAATACAGAGGGCCTGCGGGGCGTACGGGAAAGGTTTATGAAATTGCCCGACTGCCGAATGGAGCCGGAACCTATGGACGCCGTGTTCTCGGATCGGGTATTTGCTCGCGACTGGAAATTCCCCGGCATCCCTGCTGGCCGAAACACGGCTCGCGGTTGCGAAGCAACTGAAGACGATGGCGACAAATTTTCCGGCGTTGTATCTGCTTCCCTCGAAATGCTGGGGGAGTTCGAAACCTTTGGTCTCATGGCATTGGCCTCCGTAGGCATCGCGGTCTAAAGACGCTACAGTAATGAGGTCGTGCGCATCGTCAGGTACTGGCGCGAAGAAATGTGCCACCAGGCGCAACGAAGCCGCCGCATCTTGTGCCATGCAGCGCGTCTCCCGGAAAGCGAAAACCGGGTCGCGTGGCTCGCGCTGCGGGAGGCGGCTCGCAGCGCGTATGTTGTGGCGTCCAACTCGTCACTGTAATGCTGGCGCACTTCGCCGCTTGCCTATCCAGCGGATCTGTAATCCGCTCGGTTCCTGAGAGACGGTTTCATCAAGACGGCTCGACGCGCCGGAGGGTATTCCAGCAGATCAGGCAGCGACCGAGTTTGAGGAACGCGCCGTGAACGTCCGTACGTCGCTCGAAACGAATACGGAGGCGACGGAAGCGATGCAGCCAAGCATGCGTGCGTTCAACGACCCAGCGCTATTTGCCAGGGCCACTGCCATGTCCGGTACTGCGCATGGTGATCACCGGTTCGATACCCTGCTCGCACTGAGTGGATTTCCGGCCTAGGTCTTTTTGCACATTGCCTCCCTTCATCCAAGTGCGACCTTATTCGTATGCCGACACCAGGATGGGGTTTCCACCCGCCTGCCCGTCGACCCAAAAGTGACCCCGCTAACATCACAGGATTGCGTTTTCACACTTAATGTGATTTTATTATCATATTTGGCGAACCGCCGACCACGCGCGCGGTCGCCCCCCTATACCAAGGAAGAGACAACAGATGGAGACAATCGCCGTCATCGGCAGCAACATGGTCGACCTCGTGACCTATGTCTCGCGCATGCCCGTTCGGGGCGAAACGCTCGAGGCGCCGAACTTCGAACTCGGCTGCGGCGGCAAGGGCGCGAACCAGGCCGTCGCGGCCGCGCGGCTCGGTGCGCGCGTCGTGATGGTCACGAAGGTCGGCGACGACGTGTTCGCCGACAACACGATCCGCAACTTCGAGCGCGAAGGCATCGACACCACGCACGTGCGCAAGGTCGCCGGCGTGTCGAGCGGCGTCGCGCCGATCTTCGTCGAGCCCGATTCGAGCAACAGCATCCTGATCGTCAAGGGCGCGAACCGCCACCTGCGGCCGGCCGACATCGACGCGGCCGCGCCGATGCTCGCCGAATGCGCGCTGATCGTGCTTCAGCTCGAAATCGAGCTCGACACCGTCTATTACGCAATCGAATTCGGCGCGCGGCACGGCATTCCGGTGTTGCTGAACCCCGCGCCCGCCGTCGCCGACCTCGATTTCGAACGCATCCGTTCCGTCGAATTCTTCGTGCCGAACGAAACCGAGCTCGCGATCGTGTCGGGCATGCCGGTCGATTCGCGCGAGCGCGCCACCCGTGCCGCCGAAGCGCTGGTCGCGCGCGGGCTCAAGCACGTGCTCGTCACGCTCGGCAGCAACGGCTCGCTGCTGGTGTCGCGCGACGGCGCGCGGCACGTGCCGGGCGTCCCGGTCGACGCGCGCGACACGACGGGCGCCGGCGATGCGTATATCGGCTGCTTCGCGCGCTGCTATGCCGCGTCGCGCGACGCGCTCGACGCGATGCGCCACGCGTCCGCGTACGCCGCGCATTCGGTCACGGGCCTCGGCACGCAGAAGTCGTACGCCGACGCCGCGACGTTCGAACGCTTCCTCCGCGACGCCGGCCTCTGACCGGCGCCTTCATCGACGAGACATTGGGAAGGAGACACCCATGAGCCGAGCCCGGATCGAACACGCCCCCGACGGCTATTACCTGAACCGCACGCCGCTTTTCGCGTTCACGCTGCTGTGCTGCCTGTTCGCGCTGTGGGGCACCGCCGCGAACCTGAACGACGTGCTGATCGCGCAGTTCAAGAAATCGTTCTTCCTGTCCGATTTCGAATCGGCGTTCGTGCAGTCCGCGTTCTATCTCGGCTACTTCTTCCTCGCGATTCCGGCCGCGACCGTCGTGAAGAAGTTCAGCTACAAGACGACGATCCTCGTCGGCCTGCTGCTCTACACGACCGGCTGCCTGCTGTTCTTTCCTGCCGCGTCGATGGCGAAGTACGGGATGTTCCTCGTCGCGCTGTTCGTGATCGCCGCGGGCCTGTCGTTTCTCGAAACGGCATCGAATTCGTATTCGACGCTGATGGGCCCGCGCGACACCAGCACGCGGCGCCTGAACATCTCGCAGACGTTCTATCCGTTCGGCGCGATGGCCGGCGTCTACATGGGCAGCTTCCTGATCTTCAAGGAAGGCGACGCGTCGCATGCGCAACTCGCGGCGATGTCGGCCGCCGACGCGCACAGGCACCAGCTCGCGATGATCCAGGCCACGCTCGAACCGTACAAGTGGCTGATCGTCGTGCTCGTCGCCGTGTTCATCGTGTTCGCGCTCACGCCGTACCCGGCGTGCAAGGGCCACGGCGCGGGCGCGGTCACGCACCGGATCGACGCGCGCGGCACGCTCGCGCGCCTGTTCGGCAACCGGCGCTTCGTCGCGGGCGTGGTCGCGCAATTCCTGTATGTCGGCGCGCAGGTCGGCGTGTGGAGCTTCACGATCCGGCTCGCGATGCAGATCGGCGGCCTCACCGAGCGCGGCGCATCGCGCTACCTGCTCGCGACGTTCTTCGCGTTCTTCGTCGGCAAGCTGGTCGCGACGCTCGTGATGAAACGCGTCGGCCCGGCCAAGGTGCTGATCGTCTACGGCATCCTGTGCATCGCGCTGCTCGCGTACACGATCGGCGTGCACGACATCACCGCCGTGTATGCGGCCGTGTGCGTGAGCATGTTCCTCGGCCCGTGCTGGCCGACGATCTACGGACTGACGATCGACGGCCTCGGCAAGGACACCGAATACGGCGGCTCGATCCTCGTGATGAGCATCGTCGGCGGCGCGGTCGTGCCGCTGATCCAGGGGCTGATCTCCGATCACACCGGCGGCAACATGCAGCTCGCGTTCGTCGTGCCGCTCGCATGCTTCGTCGTGATCGTCTACTACGGCTTCTACTGCCTGCGCCACCTGCCGGCAGCCACGCCCGACGCGGCGGCCGACGGCCATGCGCCCGCGCGCTACGCCGCGACGCGCAACACGTCGGGAGCGTGACCATGCGGGGCGAGATCGAACTGCGGCGAGACGACTTCCGCGAAGCGCCGCGCACGCTGTACCGCACCGACGGCCTCACCGTCACCGCGTTCGCGTATCCGTCCGGCGTCGAGGCGCTGAAGCTCGACAACCGCCGCGGGCACCTCGTCGTGCTGCCGTATCTCGGCCAGATGATCTGGGCCGCCGAATTCGACGGCCGCGACCTGACGATGAAGCACATGTTCCGGCAGCCGAAGCGCGCGACGTCGATCATCGATACCTACGGCTGCTTCATGTTCCACAGCGGGCTGCTGCGCAACGGCTGCCCGGGGCCGGACGACACGCATGCGCTGCACGGCGAGATGCCGTGCGCGCCGATGGACCGCGCGAGCCTCGTTGTCGGCTCCGATGCGCGCGGCGCGACGGTCGAAGTGACCGGCGAATACGAATACGTGCAGGGCTTCGGCAGCCACTACGTCGCGCGTCCGTCGGTGCGGCTGGCCGAGCACGATGCGCGGATGACGATCGCGATGGACGTGACGAACCTCGGCGGCACGCCGATGGACCTGATGTACATGGCCCACCTGAACTACGCGTACGTGCCGGGCGGGCGCTTCGTGCAAGCGTTGCGTCCAGGCGGGCTGCGGCTGCGCGACAGCGTGCCGGCCCACGTGAAGCCGACCGCCGCGTGGCGCGACTACACGGCCACGCTCGCGCGCGATCCGGCGCGGCTCGCGACGCTCGATGCGCCCGCGCTGTACGACCCCGAAATCGTGTTCTTCATGAACGACGTTGAAACGGACGCCGACGGCGTCGCGCATTTCCGGCTCGTGCATCCGGACGGCGGCGCGTTCCATACCTCATACCGCCCCGAGCAATTTCCGCATGCGACGCGCTGGATCCTGCACAACGCGGACCAGCAGGTCGCTGCGTTCGCGCTGCCGTCGACCTGCGAGCCGGAGGGTTACGAAGCCGAACGCCGCAAGGGCCACGTCGCGGCGCTGGCGGCGGGCGCATCGCGCCGCTTCGAAGTGCTGACGGGCTACCTCGGCCCGGCGGAAGCCCGCGATGCGTGATGCGATGAGAGGCGCGATGAGAGGCGCGACGAGAAGTGCGCTGCATGGCGCGCCGCCCGCCCGCGCCGCATCAGGTCACGAGCGCGATCCCGTGCTCGCGGATCGCCGTTTCGTAGCGACGGCTCAGCTGCCCGTCCGAGATCACGTAGTTGAAATCGGTCAGTTCGGCGAAATAGGCCGCGCGCACTTCGTCGAATTTCGTGTGATCGACCAGCAGAAAGCGGTTCTGCGCGCGCGCCATCACTTTCTTCTTCGCGTCGACTTCGTGGAAGTTGAAGCACGTGACGCCGCAGCGCTCGCTCACGCCGGCCGCCGAAATGAACGCCTTCGACACGCGCACCGAATCGAGGATGCCCGTTTCGGCGACCGATTCGAACACCATGTTCTGGCGGTGATACGCGCCGCCGCACAGGATCACGTTGCAATGCGGCTTCTGCTGCAGCTTCGCGAACACGTTCAGCGAATTGCACACCGCGGTGAATTCGAGGTCGTCCGGAATGAAGTCGACGATGAACGGCGTGGTCGACCCGCAGTCGACGAAGATCGTGTCGCCGGTCGTCACGAATTGCGCGGCGAGCTTGCCGATGCGGCGCTTTTCCTCCGTCTGCCGGTTGTTCTCGGCGCTGATCAGGTATTCGCCGATGTCGCTGCGCTGCGCTGCGAAATGGCGCGTCACGTAGCCGCCGATCAGGCTCAAGCCGTGCGGGTTGTCCGCGAGATCGCGGCGGATCGTCATTTCGGACACGCCGAACAGTTCGGCGACTTCCCTCAGATGAATCGCGTTCTGCCCTTGCAGCACGTTCATCAAGGTCTTGATCCGTTCGCCCTTCTTTGTTTCCATGCCGGTATCCTGCGTGCCCGCCGCGTGAGTCGTTCGTCGTGCCGGGCGCGCGGGCCCGGCCGGAATGTCGTATTTGTAACAAACCGATGTGAAAACATCAACTTTCCGTGTGCCCTTTTCGCACACGATCCGTGGAGTCCTGACACATGCCGCTTTCCAACGCCCAGCTCGCCCAAACCATCGATCACACGCTGCTCGCGCCCGACGCGAGCGACGCGCAGATCCGCGAACTCTGCCGCCAGGCGGCCGAGCATCGTTTTTACTCGGTCTGCGTGAATTCGGCGAACGTGCCGCTCGCCGCGCGCGAGCTGGCTGAAACCGGCGTGCTCGTCTGCGCCGTGGTCGGCTTTCCGCTCGGCGCGGGGTTGTCCGCCGCGAAGGCGTTCGAAGCCACCGCCGCGATCGCGGCGGGCGCCGGCGAGATCGACATGGTGATCAACATCGGCGCGCTGAAAAGCGGCCGCGCCGACGACGTGAAGGTCGACATCGACGCCGTGCATCGCGCGTGCGGCACGGTGCCGCTGAAGGTGATCCTCGAAACGGGGCTGCTGACCGACGACGAGAAGGTGCGCGTGTGCGAGATGTGCCGCGATCTCGGCGTCGCGTTCGTGAAGACGTCGACCGGGTTCGGCCACGGCGGCGCGACGCTCGCCGATGTCGCGCTGATGCGCCGCACCGTCGGGCCGACGCTCGGCGTGAAGGCGTCGGGCGGCGTGCGCGATCGCGCGGCCGCGCTGGCGATGCTCGAAGCCGGCGCGACGCGGCTCGGCACGAGTTCGGGCGTGGCAATCGTGACCGACCAGGGCGGCGGCGGGTCGGGGTACTGACGCGCGAACGGCGGGCCTTTGCGCGCGTACGTCATGCGTCGGGCTCGGCCGTCGGAATCCATTGCACAAGCGGCAGCCCGCGGCGCGCCGATGGCAAAATACGCGCGCCGTTCGTCTAAAGCTTCGCCGCCTCTTCCGGGCATGCGACAACCCCGGCACAATGCCGCCCATGCGCAACGACAACGCCTTCATTTACCCGTCCACCGGCCTCGCCGGGCGACTCGCCAACCGGATCGTCGCGAGCCGTCCCTTGCTGCGCGCACGCCGCGCGCTGCTGTCGCGGCTGCCGTTCCTGCAGCTCGCGAGCGACGTCGAGCATGTCGTGTATTGCACGTGGGTCGTCGACGTCGCGGCCGTCGAGCATCTCGTGCCGCGCGGCATCACACTCGCGAGCCGAGGCGGCCGCACGCTGTTCACGACGCTCACCTACCGGCATCGCCACTTCGGCCCGCGTCTCGCCGGCCCGCTGCGCCGCGTGTTTCCGTCGCCGCTGCAAAGCAACTGGCGGCTCTACGTCGACGCGCTGCCGGACGGCGTGCCGGCCGAGCGCACCGTGCTGTTCGTGAAGAACGTGTTCGACCACCCGCTCTATGCGCTCGGCAGCCGGCTGTTCAGCGACGCGCTGCCGTCGCATCTCGCGCGGCCCTTCACGCACGAGGCACGCGACGCTTTGGGTGACAAATATTGTGGAAATTTCCGCCAAAAGAACTAGCCTTCACTCATCATGGATTGGAATGCTAGTCCGGCGGTTTATCCGCCACATCTGCGTTCTCGCGTGCGCACGATGCAAAGCAGCAGTTTTTAACCTCGGACTCTAACTGCAGTTCGGACTAAAACCGGGGGCAGGTCAACCGCCCCCAGCGCCGCCGAAACGAGCGCCGGATGGACGCCAACGCGCATCGTTGTAATTGGCTTCGGCGCAAAAATAGCCTTCCACCACTGCTACCAGCACGAGTACGTGCCAAGAGCACTCCCGAGGATCGGGTTACCGCGCACAACACGTAAATTGCGCGTGCAGAGGCGCACCCACACCGTACTTAGGCTTACCCCGCCTAAACCCTTGCCCAACTCGGCCTGCTTCAATACGTATGCGATCTGCTCTTCGGTGAACTTGCTCTTCTTCACGGCATGACCTCACGTGGGAGGAATCGGTGGAACCAGCAGCATCGGATCAACCCGCGGATTCGCAATTTGCGGAGGCACGACCATCTGATCATTTTTGTCATAGACGAATGTAGCCTCGTCTGACCGCGATGACGGAAGCGTTATCCGGATGATGGGTACGATGCGCTTCGAGGCTTGCTGGTAATCCACTTGGTCACCTTGGGCGCCTTTGAGTCCATTTGTGTGACCTGCAAGATAGAAAAATGCCATGATTGGCAGCTTCTCAGGGATATCTTGCTCCCATGTAGCTAAACGCAGCTCATTTTGCTCGTGCATGGATTCTTCGCCGATCAACGCCATTGCCTCAATGCTGGTTTTGAAAATCGCAGAGGTCGACGGGGCGCCGTGATGTACGTCGAAGCCACATTGGTGTGCGTGCTTATTGCCACTTGTGCTGCGGTAGTGTGAAAGCCATTCCGAAGCAGTTGAAATGCCTCGCGCCTGACATGGACCGCTGTCAGTCGGAAATGAGTTATCCGCACCGCATCCTTTGTCCACTCGATTTTCAGTGTTGGCGTCGATCGGGAATGAGCATAGAACTTCAGGCTCGACGACATTTGGCTTTATATTATATCTATACGGAACGAAAATTAAGCCATTACCATACCCATAAGCCAGTTTTCTGAACTTCGAATCTTTTCGCAGATAGGAGAAGGAGACGCCTCCACTCGAAACGGAAGCAGGACTCGGGTTCCATGAGTGGTACTGAGACGAATGCATGGTCCCGCGAAGCATTACCCCGGAACAGCGGAACGGCGGGTTTGTCGCACTACCACAATCGGAAGCCAGATTATTGTAATTGTCCGTGAGCTGTTGTGCGACCTTGTTGCCAGCGACTCCGACAAGCGCAACCGCGCCACTTTCGCCAGAGTATGCATGGGCGGGTGAGATCCCAGCGAGGAAAAACACCATTGCCGTCAAGATAAAAAACGATTTTAATTTCATTTTTCCACTTTTATTAAAATGTATAAAATTCACGAAACATGCCGATTTTTCATCATCGACACACTTGCTTTAACATGATTGAGCGGGCGAGCTCCACCATCTGGCCCGGTCGCTAATGGAATGGGCGCTCCTCGACATGGATATGCGGAAATGGCGAATAATCAGAAGCGATGCCGAACAGGCGCCATGGCACCGTTAATTTTCCCGACGAGATGGGCAGCCCGATGGCGGCATTGCTTATGGGAGTGAATAATGCGTTTCCGCGATTCTCGCTTGTGACGGCTTCGGCGCACGGTAACCGCCCGCGGCCTGTCATGAGCCGCTCTGTAGAATTTCCAGGTGGTCGCGGCGGATATCGTCAGTACTCGCAGGCGATTGATCGTTGAAGTCCCAACGCTCGTTCGGCGCCGCCGTCACTGAGCATATTTGCCCAAGGCCGGCGGCTCGTCGGTAACCTCTATCTCGTCGCTCCACGTCTGCTGGTCCTGGCGCGTACTGCCGACAGGACCAGCCCTGGCAATGAGGTGCGTCCTAAGCGCCACCCGCAACGCAGTTCACGGCGTCATTCCGGTTGCTCACCACACGAAACCAGCGCCGACACCGCCCGCCACGGTTCCTCGTGTGTTCGTCGAGCCGGAAGCCTTGATGATCCAGCGCCCGGCGTAGGTGGACAGACCCACCGCAAGAGCAGACTGGCCGGCGTACGTGCCGCCTCCCACTGCGACGACGCTCTTTCCAGGCGCCGGCGCTTGCGGCAGCGACGCAATGGCCACGGCTGACGCGGTGCCCCCATTTGCATCCGCACGATCGTGTTCGATCTGCGATCGCAAGCCGCCCACCGATTCGTTGAGCTGCTGGACGTTGACGGCATCCGTCGGTGCGACACCGGCCGACACGTTGGTCAGCGTGCGCGTCATGCCCGTGGCGCTGTTGCCGAATGAGACGGCGTTGTCCGCGTCAGCCACGGAACCCGCACCAATCGCAACGCTGTTATTGCCCCAAGCCGTCGCGCCCTGGCCGACCACGGTGCTGTTCTCGCCATGAGCCAATGCAGCTTGCCCGATCGCAGTGCTATTGATTGCACGCGCATCCGCCCGGGCGCCCATCGCTGTCGCGCCCGACGCTTGCTGCGCCGAATTCGCGCCGATTGCCGTGGTGTCGCCGGCATCGCTGTTGATAACGGAGCCTGAGCCAGTCCCGACATCGCTAACGTCCCGGCGCAGATTGGCCATCGTCATGACCCGGCTATCATCGCGCGAGTCGCCTGCATCGGTTTCGATCTTGCTGACGCGATCATCCATCGTGCCCATTCGGTTTTCGAAGTCGCTTTGCAGCGAGGACAACTGGCCATAGTTCACCGCGTCGTATCGGCTCTTGCCATCGGCAACGTTGGTCAGCATCACCGGCGCTGCCGACGGACCGCCCAGCGTCACCGAGCCATAGTTCGGATTGCCGTGCGAGTCGAGATCGTAGCGCAGCGCCAGCGAATCCGTGGCGCCATACGCCGCAGCCGCCTGCACCGCCGCCGATACCGTCGCGTACTTGTGACCGTGCACTTCAATCGAATGAATGGCGACGTGGCCGCTTCCATCGACCGTCGTGTCGCCGCCGATCGCGTTCGCAAGACTCGCAGCCGCGCCGTGCAACTGCGCCACGTTCACCGCGTCGGTACCTTGCGTACCCGCCGCAACGTTCACGATCTGGCGCTCGCTTCCTGCATTGCCCACTGAAACGGTATTTGTTCGACTCGCCCGGGAACCCGCCCCCAGTGCCACGGCGCCGTCCGCGCTTTTTTCCACCAAGGCTTTCGCGCCGAGCGCCATTGCGTCGGTCACATTGCGGGCAACGCTCGCCCCCGTGCCCAGCGCAATGCCATTCGTCGCGCCCACCACGGTCTCTGCGCCACTGCCGATCGCAATCGAACTCTTCCCGATCGCGTGCACGTTGTTATTACCGATAGCGATCGCGTTCTCGCCGTTCGCCCTCGCCTGCGAACCGATTGCAAGTGCACTGGCTCCATTCGTGGTCACATGCGAGCCGATCGCCACCGAGTACGGCTGCTCGGCGCCGGTTTGCGCCATATTGCCGATCGCCACGGAGTTGTCCGAGTTCGCGATGGTACGCATGCCAATGGCAATCGTGTCTGCGCCCGACGCAACTGACCCGACACCGATTGCAGCTGAGGTCGTACTCGCCGGATCGCCGTCGGCGATACTCGCCGCGTTCGGCAGGCTGCCGTCAGCGCCCTGGCCGTCAATCCGTACGAAATTCGACAAACGTTGCTCGTCGATGGCAGAGGGATTGGCAGCCAGCAAGCTGCGCCGCGACGCCAGATCGGACGAGAGCTTGTCGGTACGGCTCGACACCTTCCCGATCGCGTCAGTCAGCTGATTCAAGTTGACTGCGTCGGTACCTTTCGTACCCGCCGCCAAGTTCGAAATGCGGCGCTCGCGCCCAACGTCGCCAATCGACACTTGATTAGCTTCCATTGCGACCGAGTTGATACCGATCGCGACCGAATTGAGTCCGGTCACGCGCGAACCAGCACCCAAAGCGATCGAACCGTTCGCTATCGCATTTGCACCGGCGCCTACTGCAACGGCATTCGTTCCCGTCGCAATCGCGTCGACACCTTGCGGCTTGATTTGGATAGACTTCATCGCGAGGCTGACGTCAGCCAGCTCATCCCGTATCGGCTGCGTAGCGGCAGTCAATTGCCCCACATTGACCGCATCGGTATCCGCGCTGCCTGCCGCGACGTTCTTCAACGTCGTGCCATTCTCGCCACGCAGCGTTATCGTGCTGCCGGCGGCGTCGTCGTACGCCACCGCGTTTGAATCCCTACCGCCGCCACTATCCGCGGCTGCCGCAATCGCATCGCCGACGTTACCGTAGGTTTTGTCACCGACGCGATACTTGGGCGCCGTCACGTTACCTGCCGTGTCCACCGTCGAACCGCCCCCCAGCGCCGTCGCGACACTCTGTGACGCACGGTGCAATTGCGAACCGTTTATTGCTTCCATACTCGTCGCGCTGACCGTGCCGGCCGCCACGTTCTTCAGTGTCGTGCCCTTCACGCCAAGCGTGATCGAACGCTTTGCGGAATCGTCGTAAGCGACCGCATTCGGATCCGTACCGCTATCGGCCGCCGCCGCGATTGCATCCTCGACGTTGTCGAATGATTTGCCGCCCACTTGATATGTCGGCGCCGATACGTGGCCGTTGGTATCGATGTTCACGCCAAGCACGTTCGCCACCCTCGAAAGCTGGTTGACGTTGACTGCATCACCGGCGCGGCCGCCGTTCCTGACGTTGGAGACTCTAGAACCCGAAACGCTGATTCCCTCCTGGGACGACAACACAAGCCGATTGCCGACAATGGTCGCTCCTTCGGAATCAACAATTATCCGATTCGCCTTGAATGGATCGTTACCATAAAACAGCCCGGTCGATCTACTTCCCGCCCATACTCCCGACCACAAATATGTGTCGGCCCCATTTCCGGAGGTAAGATAAGAGAAATACCGGCCCGCCATCTGGGAAAAATGAGCCCCACGCACACCCCTATAATTTGAATTATCCCATCTAGCGCAATTTTCAAATAGCACGCCGCTATTGATGCAGTTGCTGGCCACCGGGGTTTCATATCCAATATATGGATTGTGCGCATACGCGGCAGAAGAGAACAGGACGCCACACCCGCCGCCAGCGACCGTCGCGAGAACGACGGAAACCTTATACAGCTCGCGCGCACCCACATGCAACACCGTGCCTGAAACAAATTTACGTCGCATACTAATCAATTCCAATAGTTACAACAAAAACCAACAACCATCAAAACAATTCTCCAGAATTTTAAAATCGGTTGCATTGGCAACAGAATACCGGCATCTGGAGAGCTGCCTCAATACATAGTCGGCGTGCTGTTGTAATTTCGGAAATTTCCCCAGTTCCAGAATTATCTAGCAGCGTTTCGAAACGAACACGCTTATCGTCCCGGTCGTGCGGTTGCATATATCCAGTTGGCGTTGCCCCTCCGCGCCGCGTAACGACGGATTCGATGCATAGCATCCTTGGAGCACCGAATGTCGGTGTTTCGGCGGTTGGTAACCGAGGCATCGTGGAAGATCGATGCTCACGGGCATGCACGCCGATCTCTCTTTCCAAGCGTTGTGCAACGCGCGCCCCGTGGTTTGCCGTCAGCGCCGCAGGGCGAGAGTCGACACGACAACTCCTGAAACACCCGAACGATACGGAGGATTTTATCGAACAGAAAAATGGCGATTAAAAATCGCAACAAGGGTGCCGCCAGCCAATTTCCACCAACAACATCACCATGAATCATTTATTCAAACTTTTCTTATCTTCAATAGCAATCATTTTTCTCAACCAAACCGCGGCTGCGCAAAACATCGCCGCTCAGGCGGAAGCAAAAGTTATCGACTACGTCGGACCTATTGCGATCAGCCAGCTATACGATTGGTATTACAAAACTCCCAAAAGCTGCGGCGGCCAGTATCGGCCAGCTTTCCTGTGTAGCGGAGTCATGTTGCGCGCCACCGTGGAAAGTCCCGCATTCCGGCCATGGAACCCAAGCCCGGCCTCACAAGCGAGTGGCGGCGTCTCTTTCTCGTGGATCAGAGCCGACAGTAATTTTTCAAAGCTTGTTTTCGGTTATAAGAATGGATTCATACTATACCCAGGATATAGCACGCTTCAAGGCAAAGACAGCATCATGGTTCTCTGTGCGTATTCAATGGATGGCGGCACCGACCAGCGCCCTGGGAATGGTTGCGGCGCGTCCGCCAATTACCCTGCCGAGAGCCGTCCCTGCATCGATCAGGGAATCACAGATGCTCAAAAGTGGATAAAACATTTTGATTCGCTAAAGATAAAATACAGCGATCAATGCGGCTGGGATGTCACCAAAGGACACTCTGGCACCGCAGATCATTTTTATCAAAGCATTCTGGCGAGGAAAAAGATGCTTTCGCCATGGTGGGACATCCAAAACGAGTTGCGCGTGGCTACATGGAAGCAAAACAATGGTAAAAAACTTCCGATTCATTCGTTTTTCTACATAGCCGGCGACAACCAGGCCCTAACCAATGCCAAAATCGATCAAAAAACCTTCTATCAGGAATATGGAATTGTAGTTCCGGTGGTTGCGATCACTCTTCCAACGTCGAAAGGCAAGGAAGCCTCTTTTTCCTATCAACGCAGCGATCAATCTCCGGAAGTTTTGTAACTGAATTGGGGGCTTTGACTCCCAAGCTCGGCAGGATGTCCGCCCTGGTCGACACCGTCCGTAACGTGAAGACGTGCCATGTCATCCGATGCGGAATCCATGCTGCGACGTCACTCCAGTGTGGTCCGCACGATACCCGGATCCGCCGATTACGCCGGACCGCTTCAATCCTGAGCGGCGCCCTCTCCATGCACGACGGCAGCAATCAGAGACGCACTCAGCAGCAGAAATTCCTGCACTGTATACCCGAGCTTCCGCGCCGCCGACTCGATATGTCGGTAATCACTGGAATCCACCTCCACGATCACTGCCTTACCGTCCACCCAAGCGCTTCTCATTCCTCCTCCTTGCATCCGACTTCTTGTATCTACTCGGCTTCATCCTCGATGCCACTTACAACGTTGCCCGGTACCGAAACACCCCAAAAAAGAGCCGTAACGATCAGCATTCTAATTACCACTATACTCACCAAAAAACCGCCCAAAAAAATTTACCAGTATAAGACGAATAAAAACCTGAGAAATCCAGATAAGACTATAAGGCAAATCGTCCATTTTACACATCAGCCAATGCTTATTTTCAATCCAGGCACGTAGGCGCATTCTGGTTTTATTCTTTGATGAGCATAAGCGGTCTATCACTTGCTAAACTTTGCCGAAATTAATTTTGGGGATTCTGAAATGGCTTGGCGCGTTGTGCTCGCAGACGACCATCCCATCATGTTGCTCGGTTGCCGTCTTCTGATTGAGCAGAATGGCATGGAGGTCGTGGGAGAGGCGCGCGACTCGAGCGAGTTGATGTCCATCCTGGCTCACGTCGCCTGCGATATCGTCATCACGGATTTCTCGATGCCCAACACCGGACGCGCCGATGGACTTGCAATGCTGTCGACCCTTCGACGGGATCACGGCGCCTTACCCGTCATCGTGCTCACGAATATGGCGAATGCCGGTTTGTTGCGTGCAATGTTGAACGAAGGCGTACTGGGCATCGTGGAAAAGGGCGCGGAAAAAAGCGAACTGTTCGCTGCCGTTCGCACTGCGCTGCGAGGTGCGATCTACATCAGTGCCAGACTGCAGCGCGAATTGACGAAACTCGGACTGACCGAGATGGAAAGCCAGCGGGCGGCGAATTTGACGCCCCGCGAGTTGGAGGTGCTGCGCCTTCTTGCCAGCGGCAAATCGCCGACGGAAGTCGGCCAGATACTGCATCGGACCATCAAGACCGTCAGCTGGGCCAAGACATCGGCAAAGCGCAAGCTCGGCCTCAAAAGCGATGCCGAACTGTACGAGTATGTCGTCAATCTCGGACTCATTGGCTGATGCCGCTTGCCCGGCCGCGATGGCGGTTGGACGTGGCAGACGGCCCCGGTTCAAGCGTCATGCCCGCCGGAACGATTCGGTTCACGCCCCCATCAACTGAAATGTGCGTGCCGCATCGGCGGCAGCATCGCCATCCCATCGCACGGTAAGTCAATTTTGAAGAACAGCTTGTGGGTCAGCTCGCGGTTGAGCGTGGCTGTCGTCGTCGCGGTCCTGAGCACGTGCCCGATCGAGTCCGTAACGGTTGTAAATGTCGGAGAATCGACGCTTCGGTCGGCGGTGCCCTGGCCGAAGGAACCGACGGTACCGATACAAACCCATCGCAGGGTCGAGCACTTGACGCTTACGCCGGAAGACCGTAGCTGGCTGGCCTCGCTTCCCCCGATCAAACTGGGCGTGGACCCGGAATGGGCGCCCATTGCCTACCTTGACGCGAACGATCGCCCGAGCGGCATTGCTGCGGACTATCTGGAACATATCTCGGCATCGCTCGGCATTCGCTTTGCTGTCGTGAAAACGAATTCGTGGGCGGAAACCTTGTCTCGCGCGCAGTCGGGTGAACTGGATGCTGCCGTACCGGTCAATACGCCGGTCGCCCGTGACGGGGTCTTGCTCTATAGCGTCCCGTTCATCACGCTCCCGGACGTGGTCGTGACGCGACCTCACGTGTCGCCGCAAGGCATCGTCGATCTAGCCGGCCGCCGGATAGCGGTCTCGGATCCCAGCGAGCTTCCCGCCACGGTACGGCAACAGATGCGCGACGCGGAAATCGTCATGGCCGCGAGCGCTCATCAAGCGATGAGCGCGGTGGCAGAAGGACGTGCCGATGCCTATGTCGGAAACGCGGCGATCGTCGATTTCAACATCCGGAACTATTTCCCCGGCATTCTCAAGATCGCGTCGCCGGCCGATCTCGACAGCCGGCTGAGTATTGCAGTCAACCGCCGCTACGAACGACTGATTCCCCTGATCAACCGCGCGATTGCAGCTATCCCCAAGAGGGAACAACAACGCATTCGAAGCCGATGGCTGTGGCCTCGATATTCGGCGGGCCTGCCATGGAAAACGTTCGAGCTTGTGTTGCTCGGCACCGCGATCGTATTGGCAACCATTACCACTGCATACGTCCGGCTGCGCCGCGAGGTCCGCCGGCGATTGGCAGTTGAGCGCGAACTGGCCGATCAGCTCAGCTTCCGCGAAGCGCTGATGGAATCCCTTCCATACCCATTGGTCGCGAAAGATAGCGCGAACCGATATATCGCACTCAATCACGCTTATGAAACTGCATTCTCGGTGAAGCGCGACGAGCTGATCGGTAAAACGATGCTCGACGCGTCGCCGCTGGATCCCCAATGGAATCGGAGCATCCACGCGATGAGCGAGCGAGTTCAGGATCAGCAACAACCTCATCACGCCGAGGTCAACCTGATGGATCGCGACCAGAAGCAGCGGTCCTGGCTGTACTGGATGCATCCCTTTCAATTGCCGAGCGGAAAGCCGGGCGGGCTGCTCGTCACGTTGGTGGATGTCACCACGATTCGTGATGCAGAACAGCGTGCACGTGCACTGGATCAACGATTGAGGCGCGTGACCGCCCATCTTCCGGCGGTCGTCTTCGAATTGCGTCGCACCCCGGATGGCGTGCTCCGTTTTCCTTATGTCGGAGGCAATACCCGCGCCATGTGGGATCTGGATGCGCAAACGATGGAAGACGATGCGCTGACGGCGCTTTCACGGGTGCATCCCGATGACCGACCTCTCATCAAATCGGCTGTCAGGCATTCCGCACGGACCATGCAGCGGGTTTCCATCGATTTTCGCTGCCGTTCCCAGGGATGCGAGCGCTGGATTCACACGGAAGCGACGCCCCAAACCGAGCATGACGGGACGATATTCTGGAGTGGCGTCTGGTCGGATGTCACTCACATCAAGGCGCAAGCCAGGGAACTGGCCCGTGCGAAAGAAGCGGCCGAATTGGCCGCGGCATCGAAAGCGAGATTTCTCGCCACCATGAGCCACGAGATACGCACACCGATGAACGGGATCATAGGGATGCTCGAGCTGTTGCGACACGAGTCGTTGAGCATCAGGCAGCAGCGCATGCTTCACATGATCGGGGAATCCGCGATGACGTTGATGCAGATTCTCGACGACGTCTTGGACTTCTCGAAGATCGATGCAGGACAGTTGGAAATCGTGACCGAACCGACCGACCTGCGCGCGCTCCTGGACGGCGTCAGTGGGGTAGCCGCCACACTCGCCCACGACAAGGGCCTCGTCGTGCGCAATTTCGTCAGCCACCGACTCGCCGCTGAACTCGAGATAGACGGCCTGCGTCTTCGCCAGATTCTATTCAACCTGATGAGCAACGCAATCAAGTTCACGGAAAGCGGCGAGGTCGGCGTACGCGTCGAGATTATCGACTACCGCAATGCGTGCCAGCGCGTTCGCTTCACGGTACACGACACGGGCATCGGCATCACCCCGGCGCAACTGCAATGTCTGTTCGCGCCTTTCACCCAGGCCGACACGTCGATCTCGCGCCGCTTCGGCGGCACCGGTCTGGGGCTGGCCATCTGCAAACGACTGGTCGAACTGATGCAGGGCTCCATTCGCATCGAAAGCACGCCGCGTGTCGGTACGCACGTCATCGTCGAATTCGACCTGAACGTCCATCTTGTGGCTCGGTCTACGCCGGTCGCAGGCAAGCAGGCCAGTATCGACTTATCCGACATAGCGCTCGCGGCCGCGCTGCGCGAAGTTCTGATGCCGCTCGGCGTCGTCGTGACCGGCGATACGTCGCGGGCAGACATACGCTTTGTGGACGAATGCCGGCTCTTCGAAATCCGCGACGACGGGCTCGTTATCGGCCTGACCGACGAACCCATCCCGACGGGCTACGAGATCTCGCCCGACGGCACGTGTCGGCTCAGCCACAATCCGTTGACATGCGCCGCGGTCGAGGCATTGTGCCTTCATGCCACTGCCGCACCTCGCTTCGCAGGGACCGATACCCGTCCTCCATCCGTTGAATATCCGTCGTCGGGTATTCGAATCCTCGTCGTGGACGACCATCCGATCAATCGGCTCGTCATCGAGGCGCAACTCGCCCGACTCGGCTATACCGCCATTGCGGTCTCCAACGGCACGGACGCACTGCACGCGCTGGACGATTCCGGTATCGCGCTGGTGCTCAGCGATTGCGCGATGCCGGACATGGATGGTTACGACCTGGCGAGACGTATCCGCTCCCGCGAGCCCCGATCGCGGCGCATCCCCATTCTTGCGTTGACGGCCAATGCATTGCCCGACGAAGCGATTCGGTGCGCCGAAGCCGGCATGGACGGCCTGCTCGTCAAACCCACCACGCTGGCGGCACTGCGCGAGCAGCTCGCGCGCTGGGTGCCGGCGTCGCCTTGCCAGATACAGACAGACGCCATGCGCTGGCTTTCCCCGCCCGTCTCGCCTGAAGAACGCACGCACTTGCCCAAGCTGATCCGGGGATTTCTGGTCGAGACCGCGAAGGATATGGCCTTCCTTCAGGCCGCAATACAAAGCGGCAACGCAGTGGCGGCGGCCGAGCATATCCACCGCATCGCCGGCGCCAGCAAATTATTCGGCTCGGACGTCCTGGCTGATGCCGGCGAGCGATTATCCGAGCGACTTCGAGAGGATGGCGTGACGGGCCAGGAGGCAGCACTGGCGGCGTTTTTCGCACAAGTCGAGCAGTTGACCACCAGACTCAGCACGTTGATGGCCGCACAGCGTGAATAGTGTGGCCACCCGGCGCGAAAAATCGGATTGTGGCGAGCGCCACCTCTAAAATGAAAGTCAGCCCTTTCATTAGCGGGTCGGGCTATTCCGCTCGGCGGCAGCAGTCGATACAGCAGCCTGCTGCATCGTGTATGCCACCTCTCGGCGAAATCACCCTGCGCGATCGTGTCTCCGGCGCAATTGACGCAAAACGTGCCGTGCGCTTCAAAATGCTCGCGACCTCAGCGGGGGCCAACCAAGGGTTGGTCGTCAACATCAGCGATACCACGCCCGACACCTGGGGTGCCGCGAGACTAGTGCCATGCATATCGCCGTGGGACGCATCGGCCGGTGCTCGCGTACCGGTATGGGAGAGAGTCCCGATGTTCGTCCCCGGTGAGCTCAGCGTCACACGTGAATGCGTATTGCCGCCGAGCACGCGACGACCGGCCTGGTTGCTTTTCGTCACTGAAATCATATCCCGACAACCCGGCGATGCATCGATCTCGCTAACGACATCATTGCTGGCGGCAGCGACAACCGTCACGCCTTGCCCCATGAGATCGTCGATAGCGTCCTGAAATGTCCAACTGCAGGCGTCGACCGATGCGACGCTCAGGTTGACTGCCTTTTCAGGACGTCGATTTTCCAGCGCGCGAGTAACCGGCACCGCCGCCCATCGCGTTCCGTCAACTACATCGTTGTACATGCCCCGTGCCATCACGGTGCCGTAGCGTTGCGTCCCGCCTTACGAGGAAAGTAATACGGCTATCATTACAAAAGCGGGGCATAAGAGCGGGAATTTCCTACGATCTTCAATCACGTCGAGCTCGAAAACGTAATTTAACGATGGCGCGGGCGGCCCTTTCATTGAAAAGAATTATCTTCATAAAATGACCAAACCGCATCAAAAAATCAGCTAGCCTCGCCAAAGCATATCCCGCACGGCGTCTACCAGATCGACATTGGTCTTCACGCCGAACTTCTTCATTGCGTTTGCCTTTTGCGTACTGATCGTTTTCCGACTTCGACTGAGCTTTTCGGCGATTTCGCCGACTGCCATTCCGCGCGACAGAAGCCGTACCACATCAAGCTCGCGCGGTGACAATAAATTGGTTCGCACCTGCCCGTCACCACCTCGACCCGAATCGCACAGCATATCTCCCGCAATGTCCGGATCCACATACCTTTTCCCGCGCATGACTTTATCGACGATTTTCGGCAAGGAAAGTGAATCGTCACTCGATTTCACAACGAATGCCGATACGCCCTTTTTCATCACGCGCTGGACGGACAGTCCATCCCTCAACTCGGCCAACAGGATAATCTTCACGTTCGGATGGTTTCTGCGGATGGTTTCAAGCATTCGCATCCCGTCCGGCTCCGGATCGTCGCCAAATGCATAATCGCAAATCAACACATCACATTCGCAAGTGCTCAACATCGAGGCCATGCCGGACAACGTATGCGCCTCGGCGACGATTTGCATACTTTCCACACTCGAGAAAATGTGACGCAGGCCCTGCACTATCATCGGATAGGAGTCTGCGACGACAATATTTATCTTCCGTGTCGAAATAAAATCATCTGCATTCATGCCGGACGAAAACGAACTCGAATAGCTCTCTCGATCAATAAAACTCATCGATGGAAATTCCAAACATGACTATCAAAAAACTGTCGTGGCGACACCTCCGACACGACAGAAGGTATCAAGTCACTGCGACAGTACGCTATCCCAAGCTGGAGATCGTGACACCGACGGTCGCGCGAAATCCAATGCCTGAACAATAGCGCTCGACATCGCCGCAAGGGACTAGAAAATTCTCATCGTCGGCGCAAAAAAAGCACATTCGTCGTGCATCATTGCGAAGACCATGGCGCGCGAAAGGCGCTTAGATGCGTTGGTAACCTACATGCGCAGCCCGTCTGGTATGTGCACGTGGCTCATGCCTGCCGTTCTCAGCGCAGATGGCATGTCGCGCCCGATCGAATGGCATTGTTCGATCACGCGTCATGGGGTGCCCACTGGCGGAACGGCTTCCGGATCGCGAGGATTTCGGCTGGGTCGTGAACGCGTCGCCCACTGTCAATACGGGATCAGGCGCGGGTGGTTGATGGAGTCGAAGTGCCACTCGCCCAGTTCGGAGAGGGGCTCTCGACGGCGGGAATGATCCCGTGTCACTTCCCGCCAGTGCGCGAATTCAGCGTCGGTCATGTCAAGTCCTTCGGCCAAGCGCTCTACCGGCACTCCATGCTCGGCCTTGGCTTGCACGTTCGTGCGCATCGTTCGCACCGAGGTGTGCCCGCCACGGTTGTGAGACTTCGTCACTGCCGTCGGGGCGGCAGCGTTGCGCACCGGGTCACGATGCGATACCTCATGCCGTGACATGGCATGCGAATACGGCCCCAGCGCCACCTCCACCTCTACGTCATCAGCGGCCGATACGCGCGCTGGTACCGATTGCCGCGTCGACACACCCGAGATGGAGCCCCGGTAAACGGTGCCTGGAGATGGATGTGCTGGCCCGTTCTCGAGCACATGTGTCGCAAGGCAGCACGACGCCACGAACACAAGGCCAGCGGCAAGCGTCCGCCGCAACGAACGGGACGCAGGACGCTGACGCAGCCATGCAGCGTTGCCGGATCCGAAATCCGCCGCGGACGCTTTTGCTTGCTCACGCGAGATTCCGTGGGAGCACAAGTCGAACACGCGTGGCCCGGGGCCGCCCCTTTTCTCACACATGCTACGGCACCGACCGTACGGCGGTGGCACATCCGAAAAAGGGGGCGTAAGCGGGAGCGCGAAACGACCGGTAATGTCCTGCATATCCGTATGTGAGCGACGATTCTGCCGACACGTGACGCGTCGCCCCTCCGTCAATTTGAATGAAGTGCCGAGTATCGCTGTGGGTTCCGACCGCCGTAAATCAGCCAAGGACGAATCAGCGCAATCCGGCGTCGGCCGATTCCCATCCGCCCCCGACTTGCATCCGCAGCAGCGTACTCAGGCGCAAGCACGATGGTGGCAGCCATCGCGAGCAGGACTCTCCCGGCAGCAGCATCTACGGAGTCGTGGCCGGTGCCTGGAGAATCACCATCGATGTCGGCTCCGCCGCAAGCACGCCAGTCGCTATGCTTGCCCAATGGGGTCGCGATTGATCCGGAATGCTTGTGCAGAACGCGCCCCTGTTCACCGCGATGATGCGTTCGTCAAAGCCGGTGAAGCGGCGCTCATGCTTGGGAATCAGGATCGGCTCGAAGCTGCTGTCGCGATCGCGGGGGACGTCGCCCCGGACCGGGCCGCGATCGGTGATGACCGTTTCGCCGCTGGCGCCGTTGCGCTCGTTGGCCTGCCCAGGCGGCTTGGACTGGCCCTGCAGGTAGCCAGATGCAGATTCATCTCGGCGCCCATCGCGCGCTCGATGACTGTCTTGTTGAACGCCAGCATCAGGTCCGGTACCTCGGCAGGCGTCATCGGCCCCTTGACCAACTGGTTCAGCAGTGGCTTGGGCAATTCAGGCAGCGGCCCACGGGCCGCTGCCTTGGACGCCACCGTCTGTTTCTTCTTCATTGGCGGCATATCCATGACTTTTACACCTCATGATATGCCCATCCACGAAATCACGGATAGGTCCTTAGTTAGAGGATTTGGCGCCTCTCATGCGTAGCATGTCGATCGTCTTCAACGTCACCTTGTGGCCTCCCGATGAGTAGAGCCCGTCCGGCACTTCCTCCACAATGACGACCATATGCGGACGAATATACTCTCCCGCTATTGCCGCAATCGCGTCGGTAACACCATCCATCATCTGCTGCGTCTTCTCTTGCGAAAACGCGCCTTTCAGCAGCTTCAAGGTGACAACTGGCATTGCTTTTCTCCCATAGGAATTGCCATCACGGCTTTGGGGCGCCCACATCACGAGGCGGGTACGTCCGGAATGAAGACCTTTCAGAGGAGTGCCGGCGTGGCATGGCGCGATCAAAAAACAATATAAAGTGATGCGCGCACTTTCGAAATCAGACAATTCTGATATTTATGAGAAGCGCACAGGCGTAATCTGGCTTTTTGGTTGGCGCACATCGGCCCCATATCATTTGGCAAACTCGGCCGATACTAATTAGTGGGGAGTCTGGAATGGCATGCCGTGTTGTACTCGCAGACGACCATCCGATCATGCTGCTCGGCTGCCGCGTTCTGATCGAGCAGAACGGCCTCGAGGTCGTGGGGGAGGCTCGCGACTCCAGGGAGTTGATGTCGATCTTGGCACGCGTCGCGTGCGATGTCGTGATTACCGATTTCTCGATGCCTAACGCCGGACGTGTCGACGGATTGCCTATGCTCTCGATCATTCGACGAGAACACGCAGCCTTACCGGTCATCGTGCTCACAAACATGGCAAATGCCGGGCTGTTACGCGCGATGTTGAACGAAGGTGTGCTGGGTATCGTCGAGAAAGGAGCGGAAAGGGCCGAACTGTTCGCCGCCGTCCGTGCCGCCCTGAGAGGGGCAGTCTACATCAGTGCCAAGCTGCAGCTCGAACTATCGAAGCTTGGGCTGACCGAAGCGGAAAGCCGGCGTGCTGCTAATTTGACTCCTCGAGAGCTCGAAGTGTTACGCCTTCTCGGCAGCGGTAAATCACCGGCTGAAGTCAGCCAGGTTCTCCATCGGACAATCAAAACGGTCAGCTGGGCCAAGATATCGGCAAAGCGCAAGCTTGGCCTCAAAAGCGATGCGGAACTCTACGAGTACGTCGCCAATCTCGGGCTCAACGGTTGACACTACCCTCCTCGCTGCGAGCGCCATTGGACGTCACGGTTCTCCCGGCTCAGGATCCATGCCCCAAAGCGATGAGGTACACGGCGCGTTGAAACGCCGTATACGGCGCGCGTTGCAACGTACTCCACATAATCCGTTATTTTGAAGAATACCTTTTGGATAAGTGCCCGGTCGAGCAGTCTCATTGCCATAGTCGTCCTGACTATGAGTCTGATCGATTCGGCAACGGTTGAAAATATCGAAGCATCAGCGCTTCGGTTGACCCTACCTTCGCCGACAAACCCGGTGTCGCCGCCGCAGATTCCTGACGAGGCCCACGGTTTGGCACTCACGGCAGATGAGCGACGCTGGCTGGCTTCGCTGCCTCCGATCAAACTTGGCATTGACCCTGACTGGGCACCGATCGCCTACATTGATGCCAATGGTCGCCCGAGTGGCATCGTCGCCGACTATCTGGCATATATCTCGAAATCCCTTGGCATCCGCTTCGCACTGGTGAAAACGAAGTCGTGGGCAGAAACCTTGTCCCTGGCGCGATCAGGTGAAGTGGATGCCGCCGCGCCTGTCAATACACCGACGGGGCACGGCGACGACTTGCTCTACAGCACCCCGTTTATTACCCTTCCCGACGTCATCGTTACCCGTCCCCACGCGCTGCCGCAAGGCATCGTCGATCTCGCTGGCCGTCGAATCGTTATTTCGGATCCAAGCGAGCTTCCCGCTCAGGTATTGCGCCAACTTCCAGACGCCGATATTGCCGTGGCCGCGAACGCCTATCACGCGATGCAAGAGGTAGCGGAGGGGCGCGCCGACGCGTATCTCGGAAACGCAGCGATCGTCGATTTCAACATCAGAAGCTATTTTCCGGGTGCTCTCAAGATTGCATCACCTGCCAATATCGAGAGTCGGTTGACCATTTCAATAAACCGCCGCTATGAGAGACTGGTACCTATAATCAATCATGCGATCGCCGCGATGCCAAAAATGGAGCAGCAACGGATTCGAAGCCGTTGGCTTTGGCCTCGCTATTCAGTCGGACTGCCATGGAGGACCTTCGAGCTTACGTTACTAGGTGCTGCGGTCATATTGGCGATCATTATCATCGCGTACATCCGGCTTCGTCACGAGGTCCGTCAGCGGCTGGCGGTCGAGCATGAGCTGGCAGACCAGCTTAGCTTTCGTGAAGCGCTAATGGAGTCACTACCGTATCCGCTGGCCGCCAAAGATAGTGCGAACCGATATATCGCGCTCAACCATGCCTATGAAACCGCATTCTCGGTGAAGCGCGAGGACTTGATTGGTCGAACAACGCTGGAAGCTTTACCGGTGGAGCCCTCATGGAGTATGCAAATCCACACGATGAGCGAGCAAGTCCAGGATCAAAATCGAGCCCATCATGCCGAGGTCAACCTGATGGACGGCGACCATAAGCTGCGATCCTGGTTGTACTGGATGCATCCGTTTCAATTACCAAGCGGAAAACCAGGCGGCCTTCTCGTGACGTTGGTCGATGTGACGACCATTCGCGACGCGGAACAACGTGCGCGTGCTCTGGATCAGCGTTTAAGACGCGTGACTTCTCATCTTCCGGTGGTCGTCTTCGAACTTCGTCGTACACCGGATGGTGCGCCAAGGTTTCCCTATGTAGGCGGTAATACGCGTGCCATGTGGGATCTGGATGCGCCGACGATGGAAGCCGATGCGCTTGCGGCGCTCTCGCGGGTTCACCCCGACGACAGGCCTCTCATTAAAACCGCCGTCAAGTACTCGGCGCTTACCATGACGCCGATCTCCATCGATTTTCGATGTGTGTCACATGGCCGCGAGCGATGGATCCACACCGAAGCGACGCCGCAAACGGAGCCAGACGGCACGATGTTCTGGAGCGGAGTCTGGTCGGACGTCACTCACGCGAAGGCGCAGGGGGAAGAGCTCGCCCGTGCGAAAGAAGCGGCTGAAATAGCGGCAGCGTCGAAGTCGCGATTTCTCGCCACCATGAGCCACGAGATCCGCACGCCGATGAACGGGATCATAGGGATGTTGGAACTGTTGCGCCACGAATCGTTGAGCACAAAGCAGCAACGGATGCTTCACATGATCGGGGAATCTGCGATGACGTTGATGCAGATTCTCGACGACGTTCTCGATTTCTCGAAGATAGATGCCGGACACCTGGAGATCGTGACGGAACCGACTGATCTACGGGCGCTCGTGGACGGCGTCAGCGCCATGGCCTCGACGTTGGCTCACGATAAGGGCCTTATCGTCCGCAATGCCGTCAGTAACCAACTCGCCGCCGAATTGAAGGTCGACGGTCTGCGCCTTCGCCAGATTCTCATCAATCTGATAAGCAACGCGATCAAGTTCACGGAAAACGGCGAGGTCGGCATCCGCATCTCCGTCCTCGACCAACGGGAAGCGTGCCAACGTGTGCACTTCACGGTACATGACACGGGCATCGGCATCGCGCCCGCGCAACTGCAATGCCTGTTCGCGCCCTTCACGCAGGCCGACACTTCGATCGTACGTCGCTTCGGCGGCACTGGATTGGGTTTGGCCATTTGCAAACGCTTGGTCGAGCTGATGCATGGATCCATTCACATCGAGAGCACGCCGGGTTTCGGCACTCGAGTCACGGTTGAACTGGACCTGGACGTACAGCTGCAGATCCGTTCCACGCCGCTAGCGGGAAAACATGCACATATCGCGTCGTCCGACCCGGCGCTAGCCGCAGCGTTACGCGAACTCTTGACACCGCTAGGCATCATCCCTGCCGGAGCCGCCGCACAGGCGGACATACACTTTGTCGACGAAAGTCGACTCGAGGCAATCGATAACGACAAGCCAGCTATCGGACTAACGGTCGACCCGATTCCAACGGGCTACGAGATCGCGGCTGACGGCACGTGTCGGCTCAGCCACAATCCGTTGATGTACTCCGCGGTCGAAGCACTTTGTCTACATGTCGTCGGTGCAACTCAATCCGCCGAGACCGATATCCGGCATCTGCAGGTCGAATATCAAACGTCGGGAATTCAAGTTCTTGTCGTCGACGACCATCCGGTCAATCGCCTGGTCATCAAGGCGCAACTTGAACGACTCGGTTACACCGCTGTTGCGGTATCCAACGGCATGGACGCACTCCGAGTACTGGACGATTCCGACTTCGCATTGATACTCACCGATTGCGCGATGCCGGAGATGGACGGCTATGAATTGACGAAACGCATCCGCTCCCGGGAACATCGATCACGGGATACCCCCATTGTTGCCTTGACTGCAAGCGCGTTGCCCGATGAAGCAACCCGATGCGCGGAAGCCGGCATGGACGGCCTGCTCGTCAAACCGACAACCTTGGCCGTGCTGCGTGACAAACTCGCGCATTGGATCGGAATTTCGCCTTGCTCGACCCGGACAGACTCGACGAGCAGTCTGGCCCGGAATTTCTCGCCCGAAGAAGGTGCATACCCGCCGATACTGATTCAAGGGTTCGTGACAGAGACCTTGAAGGATATTGCTTTCCTTCAGGCAGCAGTAGCCGACAAAAACGCGGTAGCCGCCGCCGACCGCATCCATCGGATAGCTGGCGCAAGCAAATTGTTCGGCTCAGGTGCTTTGGGGGATTACGGTGAAAAACTGGCCGCCCAACTTCGGCTAGGTGACCTCTCGGGTCAAGAGGCGGCATTGGCGGTCTTTTGCACCAAAGTCGAACAACTCATCACACGGCTTGACAAGGCACGCACGCGTGGCGAGTGATCCGCCGTGTCGAAACACGCCGGATTTCCAGATCATTTGCCCCGCTGCGACGAGCACGAACAGCAGGACGACCTTCCTGAAAATTTCAGGGGACATCTTGTCCCGCAGCGGACGAACCAGCCACATGCCGGCAATCGCTGGCAGCGTGGCGGCCGCCGAGATCGCGAGATCCGCACCGCTCGCCTGCGCGGCGCCGCTGAACGTAGTGAGCAGCGTGACGACCGAAACCACGAGGATGATCGCGATCTGCTTCGTAAACGCCCGGCCGCTCGCGCCGGACGAAATCAGGTAAGTGGCAAGCAACGGGCCGGGAACCGATGCAATGCTCTCCGTCACTGCCGCACCGAAGCCGAGCGCGAAACCAACAGGTTGGCGCCACGCGGGTGCCAAATTGAACTTCGGTGCCGCGAGCATCAGTGTCGCGACCACAATCAGTACTGCGCCAGAGGCTACCTGTGCGTGACCCGAGTTCAGCGAAAGCAGGATCGCCACGCCGACGATATTACCTAACACCGTCCCCGCGATCGGCGCGGCGATCTTCCGCGCCGTCGCAAGCACCTGGCCACCTTCGAGCGCCTGCGGAATGTTGCCGAGAATGATCGGCATGGACAGCAGCAATACTGCATCCCGAATCGGCATGAACTGGCTGACGATCGGCATCGCGATCAGCGGCACGCCGATGCCGGTGATGCCCTTGGCCATTCCGCCCAGTACAAGCGCAACAACGATCCCGATCAGGTCGAATGTCGGAAGCACCTGCAGGCTGGAAGCCAGCACCCCTTCTGCCATATTGAATTGCATCATTGAATGACGTGTCTCGGCATATCTGTCAGCAGTCGATGTCGATCGCACCTGTAGGGATCAACCACGCCCCAAGTTGTCATGAAATAACCGGTTAATTCCGCCGTCCAAATGAGCGAGCCGCGCACGACTCAAAATCTCGCCTCAGCACGGTCAAATCAGTCTTGACGCTCCAATACCGCATCACGCGCAATCCGATGGCCCGCGCAACGTCATCTTCCAACAAATCATCTCGGCGGGTATATTGCCACGCATTCGACCTATCATCCAACTCGATAGCATACAACAAACGACCATCGCTCCCACGAACCGCGAAATCGAAAACCTTTTTATTATATGATTTGATATCCGATTTATCATCATTCTCAACATCAACGAGCTCTTTCAAAGCAACTTTCTTGAAAATGTCCGCCTCCGGCAATGCAGTGCACAATCGATCATAAAACGCTGACTCTTGCGCAGCGGTAAGTGTCCGATGTCCATGAGGAGCTGCCCCCGCGAGCAAAGGTTTCGGCTCGCTTTTTATCATTGGACCGCGCCTCGCGGTGAGCTTATCCGTGCAGTCTGGATGACTTCCGACGTCAGGCACTGCCGTTCCGGCCGCTCGTCCACGCTCCACAAGCAACTCGCCCCCGAACTGCGCACGCCCCGGCGCGAGCGGCTCAACTCCCTTCGCAAAACTTTGACGCTCGGCCCCCGAACCACTTTCCGAGTGCCGCCTATATTTTCGCGAACGCCTTACCCCGTTCACGCCAAGAGCGACAAAAGCCGTACCGACAATCGCAAGAAAAACCATCAACAGAACCATCATGGTTTTAATTATATTTGGAAAACATGAATTTTCTTTAACGCTCTAAAATCGATCAAGCCTACCGTGACAATCCGCAACACCTCGCCACCCAATCATCTTAATTAGATTATTCCAGTTGCAAAACCGATAATCACCTTGCCGTTCATGCGGACGCGGTTCACCGGGATGACGGCCCCGAAGCGCGGCAGCTGGGCGTATATAAAAAAAGACCCGCGCGCGGCGGGTCCGGAAAAACGGGAGCGGGTTGCCCCGCTCCGCCAGTCAGGCAGTTACCACTGATACGATGCCCCCAGGCCGACAGTGTTACCACCGCTCGACAAGCCCACACCGGCCTTCATCTTCAGGTTCTTGTTGATGCGGGCCTCCCCGCCGAACGCGACCGCCTGATAGCCCTTGTAGCTCGCACTGCCGATACCGAACGACAGCGTCTTGCCAGGGTCAACACCCGGGATCATCGTCAACGCCGTTGCCGCCGCGATACCCGAATAGGCATTGCGCGATACGCCGTTGATCTGACCTTGCAGCCCGCCAACCGCCCGGTCGAGCTGCCCCTTGGTCGCCGCATCCGACGCATTCACGCCATCCGCGATATTGACGATCCGGCGCTTGCCCTGGTCGGAGCCGTCACCGAACGAGACCGTGTTGTCCTCGTTCGCGACGGAGCCTGCACCAATCGCAACGCTGTTGTCGCCGCGGGCCTTCGCACCCTGACCGATCGCCGTGCTGTTCTCGCCGCGAGCCGACGCGTCCTGGCCGATCACGGTGCTATTGGCCGCGTGCGCATCAGCACCTGCGCCAATCGCCGTGCCGCCCGCGGCGCGCACCGTCGCGTTCGCGCCGACTGCCGTGGCGTTGCCGGCATCGTCGTCGATCGTCGAGCCCGAACCCATCGCGACGTTGTTGCTGCCGTTACCGGATTGGGCCGCCGTCACCGCCTGGCCCGCTTCGCCCGAACCGCTGATCAGGTCGTTGCCGACCGTACGGCGCGAGTCACCGCCCGAACCGCCGGTGGTTTCGATCTTGCTGACGCGATCGTCCATCGTGCCGAGGCGATTGTCGAAGTCGCTCTTCAGCGACGACAACTGGCCGTAGTTCACTGCGTCGTACTGGCTCTTGCCGTCGGCAACGTTGGTCAGCATCACCGGCGCCGCCGCAGGGCCGCCCAGCGTCACCGAACCGTAGTTCGGGTTGCCGTGCGAGTCGACGTCGTAGCGCACCGCCAGCGAATCGGTGGCGCCATACGCCGCAGCCGCCTGCACCGCCTGCGAGACGGTCGCGTACTTGTGACCGCCCACTTCGATCGAATTGACCGCAACCTGCCCGTTTTCATCGACGGTCGTGTCGCCTCCGATCGCATTCGCGACGCTCGTGGCCGTGCCGTGCAGTTGCGAGCCGTTCACCACATCGGTGCTCGTCGCGCTTACCGCTCCGGCCGCCACGTTGTGCAGGCCAACCGCTGTACCGGCATCCCCGAGCGTGACCGACGCACGATTCGCCGAACCGTCTTCGTTGCGATCGTAGCGCACCGCTGCGACCGCGTGCCCGGTTTCCGGATCGATCAGACCGCTGCTCGCGATCGTATCCTTCAGGGTCGAGATGTCGCCCGTGTTGGCCGTTACCCGCCCGTCGAGATTGCCGATCGCCGCACCGACACTGTTCACCGTCGTCGTGCCGCCCGCGAGCGAGTAGCTGGGCGCCGAGATCGTGCCGTCGGTGCCTACCTGCGAGCCGCCGCCGAGCGCGGTGGCCATGCTCTGCGACGTACCATGCAGTTGCGAGCCGTTCACCGCGTCCATGCTCGTCGCATTCACCGCGCCGGCCGCAACGTTCTTCAGCGTCGTGCCTTGCTCGCCAGCCAGCGTGACCGTGCTCTTCGCCGCATCGTCGTACGCCACCGCGTTCGGATCCGTACCGCTACCGCCGCCGCTTGCCGCTGCAGCCGCGATCGCGTCGCCGACGTTACCGTAGGTCTTGTCGCCGACGTGATACTTCGGCGCCGTCACGCTGCCATCGGCGCCGATGCCCGCACCGCCGCCCAGCGCAGTCGTTACGCCGCTCAGCTGTGCCACATTCACCGCGTCGGTCCCTTGCGTACCCGCCGCGACGTTCACGATCTGGCGCTCGCTTCCGGCGCTACCCACCGAAACGGTATTGGCACGCGTCGCCTTCGCGCCTGCGCCCAGCGCCACGGCACCGTTCGCCGTGCCCTCGACGCTCGTATTGGCACCCAGCGCCATCGCATTGGCCACGTTCGGTGCAACGCTCGCACTCGTGCCCATCGCAATGCCATTGGTCGCCCCTACTGCAGCTTCTGCTGCATTGCCAATCGCGATCGAGCTTTCACCGATTGCCTTGATGCCGTTATTGCCGACCGCGACCGCGTTCTCGCCGTTTGCCTTCGCGTTCGAGCCGATCGCCAGCGCTCCCGCGCCGTTGGTCGTCACCTTCGAACCGATGGCCACCGAGTACGCCTGGTCCGCGCCCGTTTGCGCCATATTGCCGATCGCAACTGATTCGTCCGACAGCGCCCCGGTATTCAGGCCGAGCGCGATCGCGTTCGCCCCGGCCGCATGAGCCTCCACGCCGATCGCGGCGGCCGTCGTGGTATCCGGATCGCCCCCGCTGATACTCGCCGAGTTCGTCCCCCCCATACCGTCGACCACGACCAGGGAATTCGGCTCGTCCGAATCCGCAAGCGCGTTGACCCGAGACAACAGGTGCGACTGCTCAGCTGCGACATGGGATTTCAGTTTGCCCAGCGCCTCGAACAACTGCGATCCATTGATCGCATCCGTACTCCTGGCGGTGACGTCCCCCGCTTTCACGTGGACGATCTTGCGTTCGGTCCCGTCATCACCGACGGACACCGTCATCGCTTCGTTCGCAACGGAATTGGCACCCAGCGCAACCGATCCGCTCGCCAGCGCACGCGCACCGGTACCCAACGCCAATGTATTCGAACCGCCTGCCAGGGCCTTTGAACCAATCGCGACAGACTGAGCACCGGTGGCGGTCGCGGGTGCGCCGCTGGCCCGGACCTTGATGTACTTCAGATCGATGTTGCCTTCAGCCAGCTCGCGCTTCACATCGGACAACCCGGTGTTCAGCTGACCCAAGTTCACCGCGTCAGTATCATCCACGCCTGCTGCGACGTTCTTCAACGCCACCGGATCTTTTGCACCCGCACCGCCAAGCGTCACCGAGCCACGATCTGCCGTGCCGTCTTCCTTGCGGTCGTACGTCACCGCCGCGATTACCTTGCCCGTGTCCTTGTCCACCAGACCGGACTCGGAAATATCGTCTTGCAGCTTCTCGACGTTCGTCGCATTCGTCGTCACACGGCCGTCCAGGTTCGACACCGCGTCGCCAACGTTTTGCGCGGTCGTCTTGCCGCCGTCCAGCGTATATGCCGGTGCCGTCAGCTTGCCTGCTGCGTCCACCGTCGAACCGCCGCCCAGCGCACTCGCCACGCTTTGCGACGTGCCGTACAGCTGCGAGCCGTTCACCGCTTCCATGCTCGTCGCATTCACCGCGCCCGCTGCAACGTTCTTCAGCGTCGTGCCTTGCTCGCCAGCCAGCGTGACCGCACTCTTGGCTTCATCGTCGTATGCAACCGCGTTCGGGTCCGTACCGCTACCCATTTCGGCTGCGGCAACGATCGCGTCACCCACGTTACCGTAGGTCTTATCGCCGACGTGGTAGTTGGGTGCAGTCACCTTGCCCGCTGCGTCTACCGTCGAACCGCCTCCCAGTGCGCTCGCCACGCTCTGCGACGCGCCGTACAGCTGCGAGCCGTTCAGCGCTTCCGTGCTCGTTGCATTCACCGCACCAGCTGCGACGTTCTTCAACGCTACCGGCGCTACTACGCCTGCACCGCCAAGCGTCACCGAGCCACGATCTGCCGTGCCGTCCTCCTTACGGTCGTACGTCACCGCCGCGATCACCTTGCCCGTGTCCTTGTCCACCAGACCGGATTCGGCAATATCGTTTTGCAGCTTCTCGAGGTTCGTCGCGTTCGTCGTCACGCGGCCGTCCAGGTTCGACACCGCGTCGCCAACGTTTTGCGCGGTCGTCTTGCCACCGTCCAGCGTATACGCCGGTGCCGTCACCTTGCCTGCTGCGTCCACCGTCGAACCGCCCCCCAGTGCGCTTGCCACGCTCTGCGACGCGCCGTACAGCTGCGAGCCGTTCACGGCTTCCATGCTCGTCGCATTCACCGCGCCGGCCGCAACGTTCTTCAGCGTCGTGCCTTGCTCGCCAGCCAGCGTGACCGTGCTCTTCGCCGCATCGTCATATGCAACCGCGTTCGGATCCTTGCTGCTACCAATCTCCACCGCGGCCGTAATCGCGTCACCCACGTTACCGTAGGTCTTGTCGCCGACGTGATACTTCGGTGCCGTCACGCTGCCATCGGCGCCGATGCCCGCGCCACCGCCGAGCGCGGTCGTTACGCCGCTCAGCTGCGCCACGTTCACCGCGTCGGTGCCTTGCGTACCCGCCGCAACATTCACGATCTGGCGCTCGCTTCCAGCGCTACCCACCGAAACGGTATTGGCGCGCGTCGCCTTCGCGCCTGCGCCCAGCGCCACGGCACCGTTCGCCGTGCCTTCCACGCTCGTATTGGCACCCAGCGCCATCGCATTGGTCACGTTCGGCACAACGCTCGCACCCGTGCCCAGCGCAATGCCATTGGTCGCACCCACTGCGGCTTCGGCGGCATTGCCAATCGCGATCGAGCTTTCACCGATTGCCTTGATGCCGTTATTGCCGACCGCGACCGCGTTCTCGCCGTTTGCCTTCGCGTTCGAGCCGATCGCCAGCGCTCCCGCGCCATTGGTCGTCACCCATGAACCAATGGCCACCGAGTACGCTTGATCCGAGCCCGTTTGCGCCATATTGCCGATCGCAACCGATTCGTTCGACAGCGCCCCGGTGTTCAGGCCCAGCGCAATCGCGTTCGCTCCGGCCGCATGAGCGTCCACACCGATCGCGGCGGCTGTCGTACTCTCCGGATCGCCCGTCGCAATGCTCGCGGTGTTGAACCGGCTACCGTCCGAGCCCATACCATCGATCGTGACGAAGCTCGAGCCTTTACCACCACCACCGCCGCCGCTGGCTGCTGCGGCCGCAATCGCGTCACTGACGTTGCCGTAGGTCTTGTTGCCGACGCGGATCGTCGGCGCCGTCACCTTGCCGGCCGCATCCACCGTCGAACCACCGCCCAGTGCACTCGCCACACTTTGCGACGTACCGTACAGCTGCGAACCGTTCATCGCTTCCATGCTCGTCGCATTCACCGCGCCGGCTGCAACGTTCTTCAACGTCGTGCCTTTCTCGCCAGACAGCGTGACAGCGGTTTTGGCTGCGTCGTCGTACAAGACCGCATTCGAATCCGTACCGCCGCCTCCGCTCGCTGCCGCGGCTGCGAGCGCGTCGCCAACGTTACCGTAGGTTTTATCGCCAATGTGATACTTCGGTGCCGTCACGCTGCCGTCGTCACCGATGCCCGCACCACCGCCCAGCGCCGTGGTAATGCCTTTCACCTGACTCACGTTCGCCGCATCGGTGTCGCCGATGCCCATTGCAACGTTCTTCAACGCCACCGGGTCCTTTGCGCCTGCGCCGCCCAGCGTCACCGAACCACGATCCGCCGTGCCGTCTGCCTTACGGTCGTACGTCAGCGCCGCAATCGCCTTGCCCGTGTCCTTGTCCGCCAGACCCGAATTAGCAAAATCGCCTTGCAGTTTCTCGACGTTCGCCGTGTTCGTCGTCACACGGCCGTCAAGGTTCGACACCGCTTCGCCAACGTTTTTCGCCGTGGTCTTGCCGCCGTCCAGCGTGTACGTCGGCGCCGTCACCGTACCGCCTACGTCCACAGTCGAATCACCGCCCAGCGCACTCGCCACACTCTGCGACGCGCCGTACAGCTGCGAGCCGTTCAGCGCATCCGTGCTCGTCTGGGTCACCGCGCCATCTGCAACGTTTTTCAAGGCCACCGGCGCTGCCGCGCCCGCGCCGCCCAGCGTCACCGAGCTGCCCTCCGCCGTGCCGTCGTTACGGTCGTACGTCACTGCCGCGACCACCTTGCCCGTGTCCTTGTCGATCAGACCGGACTCGGCAATATCGCCTTGCAGTTTGTCCACATTCGTCGCAACCGCCGTCACACGGCCGTCAAGGTTCGACACCGCTTCGCCAACGTTTTTCGCCGTGGTCTTGTCGCCGTCCAGCTTATACGTCGGTGCCGTCACCTTACCTGTTTCGTCTACCTTCGACTCACCACCCAGCGCGCTCGCCACACTTTGCGCGGCGCCATACAGCTGCGAACCGTTCACCGCGTCCGTGCTATCCGCATTCACAGCGCCAGCTGCAACGTTCTTCAGCGTCGTGCCTTTCTCGCCAGACAGCGTGACTGCGCTCTTGGCTGCATCGTCGTACAAAACCGCATTCGAATCCGTACCACCGCCACCGCTTGCTGCCGCGGCTGCAAGCGCGTCACCCACGTTAGCGTAGGTCTTGTCACCGATGTGATACGTCGGTGCCTTCACGCTGCCGTCGGCGCCGATACCCGCATCGCCGCCCAATGCCGTGGTGATGCCCTTCATCTGGCCTATGTTCACTGCGTCGGTATTCGAAATCCCGCCTGCAACGTTCTTCAACGCCACCGGCGCTACGGCGCCCGCACCGCCAAGCGTCACCGAACGGCGATCCGTCGTGCCGTCTTCCTTACGGTCGTACGTCAGCGCCGCAATCGCCTTGCCGGTGTCCTTGTCCACCAGGCCGGACTCGGCAATATCGCCTTGCAGCTTCTCGACGTTCATCGCGTTCGTCGTCACGCGGCCGTCCAGGTTCGAGAATGCGTCGCCAACGTTGTGCACAGTCGTCTTGCCGCTGTCCAGCGTATACGCCGGTGCCGTCAGCTTGCCTGCTGCGTCCACCGTCGAACCGCCGCCCAGCACACTCGCCACGCTCTGCGACGTGCCGTACAGCTGCGAACCGTTCATCGCTTCCATGCTCGTCGCATTCACCGCGCCGGCCGCAACGTTCTTCAGCGTCGTGCCTTGCTTGCCAGCCAGCGTGATCGTGCTCTTCGTCGCATCGTCGTATGCAACCGCGTTCGGATTCGTACCGCCACCACCGCCGCTTTCCGCCGCAGCCGTAATTGCGTCACCGACGTTACCGTAGGTTTTGTCGCCGACGTGATACTTCGGTGCCGTCACGCTGCCATCGGCGTCGATGCCCGCACCGCCACCCAGCACCGTCGTTACGCCACTGAGCTGCGTCACGTTCACCGCGTCGGTGCCTTGCGTACCCGCCGCGACGTTCACGATCTGGCGCTCGCTTCCGGCATTACCCACCGAAACGGTATTGGCGCGCGTCGCCTTGGAACCGGTACCCAGTGCGACCGCACTATTCGCACCTTTTTCGACGCTGGCATTTGCGCCCAGCGCCATCGAGTCGGCCACGTTGCGTGCAACACTCGCGGACGCGCCCAGCGCAATGCCATTGGTCGCACCTGCTGCGGAGCTGGCCTTGTTACCGAGCGCAATGGAATTCGTGCCGATTGCCGCCACGCCGTTATTGCCGAGCGCGATCGCGTTGTCACCGTTTGCCCGCGCCTGCGAACCCACGGCAAGCGCGCTTTCCCCGTTGGTCGTCACATTCGACCCGATGGCCACCGAATTGGCTTGGCCGGCACCCGTTTGGGCCATGTTACCGATGGCCACTGCGCCATCCGAGTACGCGTAGCTACGCACGCCGAGGGCGACCGCATTCGCGCCCGAGGCAATGGAACCTACACCGATCGCAGCGGCAGTGTCGCTCGCCGGATCGCCGCCGACGATGTTCGCGGTATTTTCCTGACTACCGTCCGCTCCCGCACCGGCAACTTGCAGGAATTTCGATGGGTCGACCGATGCCAAGTCTGTCTTGGCTGCAAGAACGTTAGCCGTCAGCGAGCCAGGCCGCGACCTGAGTTCCGACGACAGCTTGTCGGTCCGGTCGGTCATCTTTTCGATCGCTTCCGTCAGTTGATTCACGTTGACTGCGTCGGTATCTTCCGTACCGTCGGCCACGTTCGAAATGCGACGTTCGCGACCGACGTCGCCAACCGATACCTGGTTCGCCTCCGTAGCAACCGAATTGAAGCCGATCGCAACCGAGTTGAGTCCATTCGCGCGTGAACCCGTACCCAAGGCCAGCGAGCCATTTCCGGTCGCGTTTGCGCCCGCGCCGATCGCGACGGTATTGGTTCCCATCGCATTTGCGGCTTGCCCCGTTGCCTTGACCTTGATGTAACGCATCGACAGGCTGCCGTCCGAGAGCGAATCGCGAATCGACTTCGTTGCATCCGACAATTGGCCGACGTTCACTGCGTCGGTCTCGGCAACGCCCGCTGCAACGTTCTTCAACGTCGTGCCTTTCTCGCCAGACAGCGTGATCGCCCCTTTGGTCTTGTCGTCGTATGAGACCGCATTCGGATTCGTACTGCCACCGCCGCCGGTTTCCGCCGCGGCCGTGATCGCGTCACCGACGTTGCCGTAGGTCTTGTCACCGACGTGGTATTTCGGTGCCGTCACGCTGCCATCGGCGCCGATGCCCGCATCGCCGCCCAATGCTGTGGTGATGCCCTTCACCTGGCCTACGTTCACTGCGTCGGTATCCGAAATCCCGCCTGCAACGTTCTTCAACGCCACCGGCGCTACTGCGCCCGCACCGCCCAGCGTCAACGAACCGCGATCCGTCGTACCGTCTGCCTTGCGGTCGTACGTCAGCGCCGCGATCGCCTTGCCCGTGTCCTTGTCGATCAAACCGGACTCGGCAATATCGCCTTGCAGTTTCTCGACGTTCGTCGCGTTCGTCGTCACACGGTCGTCCAAATTCGACATCGCGTCGCCAACGTTGTGTGCGGTGGTCTTGCCGCCATCCAGCGTGTACGCCGGTGCCGTCAGCTTGCCTGCTGCATCCACCGTCGAACCACCGCCCAGTGCGCTTGCCACGCTCTGCGACGCGCCGTACAGCTGCGAACCGTTCATCGCTTCCATGCTCGTCGCGTTCACCGCGCCGGCTGCAACGTTCTTCAACGTCGTGCCTTGCTTGCCAGCCAACGTGACCGTGCTCTTCGCCGCATCGTCGTATGCAACCGCGTTCGGATCCGTACCGCCACCGCCGCCGCTTTCCGCCGCAGCCGTGATCGCGTCTCCCACGTTACCGTAGGTCTTGTCACCAACGTGGTACTTCGGCGCCGTCACGCTGCCATTGGCGCCGATGCCTGCACCGCCACCCAGCGCCGTAGTAACGCCTTTCAACTGGCTCACGTTCGCTGCGTCAGTGTCAGCCGTACCGACTGCAACGTTCTTCAACGCCACCGGCGCTGCTGCGCCCGCACCGCCCAGCGTCACCGAACCGCGATCCGCCGTACCGTCTGCCTTGCGGTCGTACGTCACCGCCGCGATTACGTGGTTCTTGTCCTTGTCCCACAGACCGGATTCGACGAGATTGTCTTGCAGTTTCTCGACGTTCGTCGCGTTCGTCGTCACACGGCCGTCCAAATTCGACACCGCGTCGCCAACGTTGTGCGCGGTGGTCTTGCCGCCGTTCAGCGTGTACGTCGGTGCCGCCAGCTTGCCTGCCGCGTCCACCGTCGCACCGCCGCCCAACGCATTCGCGACGCTCTGCGACGCGCCGTACAGCTGCGAACCGTTCACCGCTTCCATGCTCGTTGCGTTCACCGCGCCGGCTGCAACGTTCTTCAACGTCGTGCCTTTCTCGCCGGACAGCGTGATCGTGCCCTTCGTCGCATCGTCGTATGCAACCGCATTCGGATCCGTACCGCCGCCGGTTTCCCCCGCAGCCGTGATCGCGTCACCCACGTTACCGTAGGTCTTGTCGCCGACCTGGTACTTCGGCGCCGTCACGCTGCCATCGGCGCCAATACCTGCACCACCGCCCAGCGCCGTCGCTACGCCCTTCAACTGAGTAACGTTCACGACGTCGGTATCCTGCGTACCTGCCGCAACGTTCACGATCTGACGCTGATATTTGGCGTTCCCTACCGAGACCGTATTGGCTCGATCGGCTGCCGAGCCGGTGCCAAGCGCCACCGCCCACGTAGCATTCGCACCTACACTGGCTTGGTGCCCTAACGCGACCCCATTACCTGGGCTGGACTGAGCATCGGGTCCAATGGCAACAGAAACCCCTTGCGCCTGCGCGCCTGCTCCGACTGCTATTGCACGCATATAGCCGCCTTGCGAGCCATCGACCGCGCGTGCGTCCTGGCCAATTGCAATAGCGCCCGAATACCCCGGCCGACCGGCTGCTGCGTTATCGCCAATAGCAATCACGCCCGTTCCCGCGCCCGCAGTATCCGCCTTCGCACCCACGCCTACCGCGACATTTTTACTGGTTGCGTACGCATCCTTCCCCATCGTGACCCAACCGGCATCGAGCCGGTCACTACTAGCCTTCGCAACCGCGGCATTCATCTGGTCCGACGTCACCGCCGCAGTCACTTTGCCCGTTTTCGCGTCCAGCAGGCCAGTATCAGCAAAGTTGCCTTGAAGTTTCTCGACGTTCGTCGCGTTCGTCGTCACGCGGCCGTCGAGGTTCGACAGTGCGTCGCCAACGTTTTGAACAATGGTCTTGCCGCTGTCCAGCGTGTATGCCGGTGCCGTCACACTGCCATCAGCCCCGATACCCGCCCCGCCGCCCAGCGCCGTGGCAATGCCTTTCAGCTGAGCCACATTCGTTGCGTCGGTGTCGGCCGTACCAGCCGCCATGTTTGTAATTTGACGTTGAATATTTTTGCTGCCGATCGACACTGAGTTCTCGCGAAGTGCTTTGGAGTCTGTACCCAACGCAACGGAGTTATGGGCATCCGCATAGGTGTACGATCCGATTGCCGACGTGGAATCACCCTTCGCCCACGAGTTCGCCCCAAGCGCAACCGCTCCTACGCCCTTAGCTTGCGCACGCGCTCCAAGTGCCGTTGCCGAGGCGACCTGCCACTCGTCCTCTTTGCGTGTAATACCGCCGCCTTCGGCATGCGAGGCCCAACCTACGGCGACGTCCTGACGATTAATCGCCTCGGGAGGAAAATTGAGATCTTCATATATCGAATTTGAGCGAATCGGAATGCCAGCAATCGAATCTTTTAGCTGCTTCACGGTCACTGCGTCGTCATCCGCAACTCCGGCCGCGAGAGATGTGATCTTCGAATTTGAAACATTAACGTCACTCGCCGATGACAATGTCACTTTTTGGCCGTAAATGCTCGTTCCATCAGCATCAAGCACAAACCGGCTTTTCCCTTGCTCCGCCCCACCGCCAAAAAATAAACCTGCCGACTTGTTCCCAGCCCACACACCTCCTCCGTTCAAACCATTTTCACTGGTCATAACAGAAAAAGTGGTTCCGGAAACATTGGTCAACCCGGCATCCCACGCTGCGCAATTTCGAAATTTCTCGTCCGATCCATTGGCGCACTTTTTGTTATCGCCACTTTCCCATCCAAAATACGGACCGCCCTCATTGGAGGCTGCGTAAGCTTGATCCGCAGCCCCGGCCATCACAACTCCGATAGCTGCGGCTGCGAACATCACAGGCGTCTTGCGTAAAATAGCCCTCGACGATGCCCCACCAGCATAAGATTTCGCTACCTCCGAGGCGGCCGTCCATGTACCGCTGGACGCATTCCAAACCACCTTGTACGACTTATTCATAGAACTCTCTCTATTTCAACAAAAAATAGCGCTCATCCATCAGCATGGAGGACCATCGCTATCGAACGAACAGCCGACCGAAATCCCGTCCCACATCAATTCGGGTATTAGCCACGAGACCCGCCGGGCTTCATGCGCGCGCCCATTGCTTTACGCTCATGGACGCAATGACGATCCGACTCCAAAGTCCATCGAATTATCGGCCCTACTCGGCGCCATGTAATATAGGAAGCGACGCAAAAAAGTCGCCCGATGTCCTATTTTTCGACGAAAACATAGGCCATTTCCTATTCGAGCGCTGGGGTACCATCTAAAGACGAGTCGATTTAATTAAAAAATCGAATTTATATTGGAGACGCTTATCGACAGGTGAAAATAACGCGCGCCTTCACGATCCACTTTTGAAATCGTGGATCAGGCATATTTAATTTTTCAGACGGCAAGGTGGCCGTCGCGCGCAGCAATCACCGATGGTGCTCGGACGGCCTCGAATTCGGCGGCGACAACGGCGAGCCGCTGTGCGTATCATTCGCACTGGATTGATGTGATCGTGAGGCGATGAGTTGGGCAGCCACGATGGAAAGCCATAGCGGCGACATCGTGCGAGACGTGATGCTCGCTACAGTGGAAAATCGGATTGGCGACGAACTGCATAAGCCATCCGAAATCGAGTGGCTGAGCGACAACGGCGAGCTACATGGCCGACGACACGCGCCGGTTCGCAGTGGCCATCGGCCTGAAGGCATTGACCGCACTGGTGTCCAGCCCACAAAGTAATGGGATGGCCGAGAGCTCGTGAAGACGACGAAACGCAACTACGTCGCCGTCATGCCGAAGCCGGACGCAGCGACTGCTACACGCAACTTGGCCTTCGCGTTCGAGCATTGCCACGAGAAGCATTCCCATAGCGCGCTGAAATACCGCTCGCCTCGCAAGTCCCGGCGTTCGATGGATTCGGCAACCTTAGTGTGATGGTGTGTCCGGTATTACAGGGCCAGCTCCACCGGCGTGGGACCCTTGAAGGCTGTTCAGCGTGTATCTCGACCGCTGGCGTCACCTTTCAGGAACCCTTTTTGGCTGTAGCATGCAGTACCAGCCAGGACTCCACCGCATCGACAAACGACTGGCGATCTGCTTCCTCGACACATTTAGATTCCGCTATCTTCGCGGACCAACCTTCCAAGTGACTCACCAGCTCGCCCCTATCGAGAATCATCAGGGCGCCCTGGATCCGGTGCAATCGTTCCAGCACCTCGGATACGTGACCCGCCTGCACCATCAACCGGAGTGCTTCTTTGTCGGAAATCCACGATTCGATGAACAACGACAGAAGCCGACTGACACCTGGTGTAGCCCGTGGCGATTGCTGAACGTCGCCAGGCCCGAGCACGTTTTGCAGCACGAGAGAAAGGTCGCTCAAAGTCGAGGGTTTTGTGATGAGCGCGTCGAACGGGGTGTTTGCCACTCCCGCGAGTGTCGCATCGGCAGTACACAAAACGACCGGCCACGATATCCCCGCTGCTCGCAAGTCGGACAACAGCTCCGCTCCGCCCTTGCCCGGCAAATTGGAATCGGTGACGACGAGATCGTAGATCCGGGACTGGCAACGTCGAATGCCATCCTCCGCGCTACCGACGACTTCTACATGTCCGATCCCGAGCATCCGCAATTGATCGCACATCAACTGCGCACTGACTCGGTCGTCCTCAACCACCAGGACGCTGGCATCACTCCACGCACCACCCGTGATCTCGCCGGAACCGTCAGTGCTCTGACGGCCATCATCATCCGCTCCGGAAAGGACCAGTTCGATCGCATCGAGAAGCAACTGACCGCTGTAAGCGCTAATTGTGACGGCATGGCCTGTGGAGATCGGGACAAGCGGCCCATCCAGGCCGATCGTTATGCGACGGTAGGCACCACTCGTTTTGGGCGAACCGTCATGTTCGAGCCAGTCGCGCGCGTCGATGAAAACGGTGGATGCAGGCGCTTCCTCCCGCCCGTCATCCTGACCACTCGTGACGCGGGCCGCCGGATACCACGCGCTGAGCTGGGCCACCAGTTGCCCACGCCAACTGGGAATATCGCAATTCACCACGAAATCGATGCCTTGACCGGCATTGCCGTTGATTCGCGCCGCTGAATCGTGACGAAGCGGCAACACGACGGTGAAGATCGATCCGACGCCAACCTCGCTTTCGACGGTGATATTGCCACCCATTCGTTCGGCGATTTTCTGGCAAAGAGATAGACCGAGCCCGGTACCTGCTCGCGAACTTTTCGGCCCGGCCGAGCCTTGGACGTAAGGCATGAAAATCTTTTCAATCTCGTCCTCGGGAATACCCCTGCCCGAGTCGGCAACGCGAAGCCGAACCTGGCCGTCCTCGGTCGAGCCGAGTGAAACCGTGATCGCCCCGTGAGATGTGAACTTGACGGCGTTGCCAATGAGATTGGTGACTATTTGCGTGAACCGGTACCCGTCGCAAATCCACGTGCCCCGTAGCGCCGGATCGATCAGGCAGAGAAGCCGCACGCCGTTTTTCTGCGCGTCCACCGCAAACGTCCGGCTCGCCTGCTCGACGAGTTGATCAATGTGTTGTGGCTGCTCCTGTAGCAGGAACTCGCCTGCCTCGATTCTGGACAGATCAAGCACGCCGTTGATCAGCGAAAGGAGTGAGCCAAACGAGTCCTGCGCGATCAATAAGCGCGAGCGCTGCTCCTCGGTCAATCCCATCCGCGAAAGCAATTCAAGATTCCCTAATGCCCCGTGCAACGGTGTCCTGATTTCATGGCTCATCGTCGCCAAAAACATGCCCTTCTCGTGACTTTCGGCCTGAGCACGTGCTCGAGACTCTCTCAGCCGCCGTTCGATTTCCTTTCGCTTCGCCAAATCGACCATCCCGATCACGAAAACATCGTCTCCGCGATACTTTGCCTGCGCATAGGCAACCTCGAGATCAGGCTCCATCTCAAACCGGCTTACCACGCCGGAGCGCTCGGCACTTCCCGCATGAAACCTGACCAGCGCGCCGGCACGTGCAAGTACGTTGTCGGGGCTGGCGTCCTTTTCCCCTTGGCTGGCAAAGGCCATCTGGAGGCTCTGCGCTTCCGCGTTCTGCAGCAGGATGGCGCCGCTCCTCCTGGCCACGACGGTCAAGCTCACCGGCGCGACCTGGATGATGGACCGACTGAACGCCTCGCCCTCTAAAAGGCTATGCAGCCGCTCGCTGGACGGCCGAATCACCTCGCGATTCATCCAGAACGCGCCTCCGATGACCAGACCGCACCCACTCAGCGTCGCGAGTACAACAAGCAGCAGTTGCTGGGTGATTGCGCCCAGGAGGTCGCCCCAGGTATATGCATATACCGCGACCCACTGCGGGCCCGGCACACGTTGAATAACGAAGAAGCTGCCCTCCCGCCAGATGCGTTGGGGCCGTCCGTTCGCCGCCCGGTATACCCACGGATTTCTCGAGATGATTTCCGCCCAATGCGCCTCTTGCGGATTCGTTTCGTCGATACCCAATAGTCGCTGCACCGCGCACGAGACCACGAAAAAATGCGGATCGCCTTCGTTGTGCAAAAAATACTGATTGAATCGATTACACGGAATCGACAATGCGATCGTTGCCTTGCGTTGCTCACCCTCGTAGACGGATGTCGCAAAATACGTGGTCGTCATGTCGTTGAGCGGATCCTTGGACCCGGTCACCCACACAACCTTGCCCCGCACTCCATTCCGGGCATCGCGCTGCATCTCCTCTTCGACAGGCTCCATGCGTTTCCCGATGAAGTCTTCCGCGGCCTTGTCAGTGTTCAGCCGGGCAATCTGGTCCGGTGCGAGTGGCGGAAGCGTTGCCAGAAATCGCTTATCGGGCGTATAGATAAACCCCTCCGATAGCGCTGGCGAGTTGTCCTGAGGGGAAAGCGAAAATGTCGACGCATATCTTGCCAGATCGATCAAATTTGTCTGGCGAGCCGCGTCCGCGGGTGAAGTGAGTGTCGACACGACCGAGAATGCGCGGGTCGCCGCAGATCCGGGCACTGTCTGAGCTAACTGGTTCTTTCTGGGCAACAGAACCTTCCGCGCCTGCGAGTCGCCTGACTCCAGGTACTCCTTTGCAATCTGATACGTCACGACCAACTGGCGAATGCGGGCCTCGCGCCTGTCGACCTCCTCCTTCAATGCCTCTCTCTGCGCGGAAAATTGCTGCGCAAATTCCTCGTGCTGGTGTGATATCAGGAGTTCGGTCACGCCCCCGGCGCATACCAGGATCAGGCACGTCAGCGTTATGGTCGAAACAATCAGCAGGCGCTTTGAGAACGTCAACCTGAGCGGGACGTAAGCTGGGGTTGCCGTTACGATTCCGTCGTCGGCCCCATCCGAAGCTTCCTCTGCGTTGCCGCGAGACTGGCTCATGAGCCGAAATGCTCCGTGTAGATGCGGTAGAGGTCCGCTTCGGATCTTGCCCCCAGTTTGTGCATGGCCCTCATCTTCTGGTGGCTGATGGTCTTGATGCTGCGATTCGTATGCATCGCGATTTCCGTCACCGACATCCCGCGCCCAAGCATTCGAAATATTTCGAGCTCGCGCTCGCTGAGCGATTCGATCGAAGTCTGCGCTGCATGTCCGGCCTCGAGCAGGTCGACAGCCACGGCCGGATCAACGAACGTTTGCCCGGCATGCACGCGGCGCACGATTGCAGCCAGGCGCGCGAAATCCTGGCTTGATTTTCTCAGGAAGCCTGCAACGCCCGTATTCATGACGCGAGAGACGAGCAGCGCGATATCCTGATGTGCAGTCAGCACGACGATCGCAACATTCGGGTGGCTACGCCTCAACCGCTTGAACAGTGCCACTCCGTCGGGCTCCTGATCGCCACTGAATGAATAATCGCAGATCAGGACATGGCAAGACTGCTGTTGCAACAACAGTAGCAACTCCGAAATTGTCGATGCCACACCGACCACATTGATATCCATCTCGGCCGCCAGGATCGACGCAACGCCGGCAGATACCACCGGATGGTCGTCGGCCACGACAACGTTGATTCCGCCTCGAGCGTTGCCACTATCAGTGGATACATTCATTAATGTTTTCCCCAAAAACAGCGGTCTATCCTTCCGATGCTTGGTTACAATCCGAAGGATCGGCCTTCGGTTCGTCTGTCATTCTTAAACAAATTTCTAGTCAGATACCGATCAGGTGGAAATACTCGAACATGTCTCCACGAAGGTCCAGCATGCACATGCTGCGATTCATATTTCCCATGATAGAGCACGGAGTGAGAGCGTACCGCCATGTGACGGCATGCGCCAATCCGGCTTTCTCGATGTCTCGCCTCGAGCATGGAATTTTGCAATGCACAATGGCCGTGAGTCGATTTCAGTCATATGATTTGGCCCCAACTTTTCATGGAAGTCGCTCAAAGAACCGGAATTCAGTGCATTCCATTAAGCATGGCGGTATGTCTTTCACCGATGCCCGACTCAGCGATCGAGTTTCTCCGTGTGGCTCAGCATGACGCTCCGGAAGGTGCCACTGTATGCGGACACTAGAGGTCAAACTCCTGACACGGAGCCAAAGCATCCAAAGAGTATACGTGTGTTCTGCATCGCGATAGCGCGACGCGACTGCGTTGGAATACGCGGCGAGGTTGCCGGGGTTGTGGATGCGAACCGTTGAGCACGCGCTTCGATCGCTCGCGGCACGCGTCGGAGTACGCGCCATCTCCGCAAATCCTTGCAACAGTACGCGGCCTTGCCGAGAAACGCCGAGTTGTGGATCAGCCGATAGTTGCCGTACAGCAGCTCGTACCACGGTATTCTGCTCGTTGCCCGCTTGCGCGACATTACTGCATCGAGGTAGGTGTCCGTGAGCGCGCTCTTAAATGTCGTGATCCATGTCGACGCTCCCATGAGCATCAGGTCGTGAAAGGCCCTCACGGCCAAGATAATCGGCTGCAGCGTCACGAACGGCCACGGGCGGCGGCCCGCGACTGGGGCAGTCCCCCGGGGCCGAGCCACCAACGAGCGGTAGAGCGCTCCGCCAAGGCTTGGGAGAAGCTGCTGCAAGCGGCCAGGGTACAGGCGGTGGCGGCCGTCTACGACCTTGGCACCCACAAGATGCGATGTGGGCAGGTGAGCGAGCCCGACTAGTCCACGATACGGTATCTGGAGACGGACCACAAGAGGATTGCAAGATCGGGAAGAAACGCCCAGCGCCAAAAATCAGCACCGCGCGCCGCCAAACCTTACGCCTACAGCAGCAGGGGTGTCACGATGCTTAATTCTAGAAATTCGTCTCAAAAACTGCAGTCGCGGTTGAAGCATAGGAATGGCCAGGACGCTTATCCTTCGGATTCCCACCATACATACCCGCCATCCACAACCCAGTCAATTCTTTGCCTGTCGCGGCCTCTTCGGCCGTCGCAACCTCAAGGGGGACGTCCACACTTGGAGCATTATTAAGACCTTGGAAACGTAGAAAGTAGCTCATAGCCTCTCCCTTTGGATCCGTAATATCAGGCATTATTCCATAACCATTTGGAACTGGATGTCCAGCCCGCAAGGTCATGCGAACACTCCCATGGGAACTTTTCACTTTCCACTTGATAGTCCCCATGGCGGTATTATATTTCCAATCCCAGTCCTCGGGAGGAGTGAGTTTAATTTCATCGCCAGACTTCCAGTCTATCGGCGCGACCTCAAAGACACCCTGTGGCGGTACTTCACCGGCAAGCTGGACGTTTAAATCGATCGGCTTCGGATTTTCCGCATACGCCGACATTCCGCATGCGCCGGCAGAAATTGCCAAAACGAGCTTTTTCATCATGCTGAATAATTAAAAAATCGTTAACAACCCTTTGGACAATGCAACGCTGGTACGCAACGGCTATTGAGCCAATACCTTTTGGAAAGAAATACGTGCCCCTATTTTCAGGGACGCGTCATCGCCGGGCGCGTGCGGCGACGACCTACCACGCATGTGCGAAAACCTGGAACCCTGTATCGAAAACAGCAGTCACCGCGTCAGCGCAGGTACCACTACGTCGAGTGTCGTCAGGAGTCACTCCGCCAATAGCAAATACAAGACCCTTACTCATCGAGAGCCGTCTCAAAGACCGCAGACACAGCGCCTGCATACGTCATGCCTCTTTTCATGGGAATGTCCTTGTCAAAATAGACGCCCAGATTCAACTGCATGTTGCCGCCTGTTGCAGCGACGTCCTTACTTGCGACCTCCATTTTCTCGTCATTTACCGGATCCACCATTTTTCCACCCAGGGGAATCACGTCTCGTCGTACACCGATCTTCGATATTCCGTCTTCGCCCAGGAGATACCAGTTACCCGTCGTCATTGACTCCCCACCCGAAGTCAACGTCAGCTTCATATGAATAGCGCCATAACTACTTTTTACCTGGAAGCTCAGTCCCTCGCCTAGCCAGATACCATTCCATCCGTCATCGGGTTTAATCTTCACCTCACGACTATTTTCCCAGCCGACTGGCGTTACCTTAAAGACATCCTGTGTCGGCACTGTACCGGCGAGCTGGACGTTTAAATCAATCGGCTGCGGTTTTCCCGCATACGCCGACATTGCACATGCACTCGCAGCGATTGCCAAAGCAAGCTTTTTCACCGACTACTCCTTACTCGACTTCAGTCTCGAACACCAGGGGCACCGTGCCCGTGTACTTACCCGGCACCGGGGCGGCCTTGATTTTGTCGCTTGCCTCCCCGGGCATGATCACCAGTTCGATCGGCTTGCCGCTCGCCGCCTGCTCCTTCGTCACAACCTCGACTGGCTCAGTGCCGACGTCCTTGCCGCCGACCTTGGCACCCACCTTGAAGTAGGCGTCCACGTCGTCTTCGTGGACGAGGCGCGGCTCCACGGCGTCCGCAAACTTGACCCACACCTTGCCCACCCTGCTTTTCGCGATTACCTGCAGCGTCAGCGAGTCGAACTTCTTCTTGTCGCCGCCCCACTTGATCGGCTGCTCCTTGGTAATATCCCAACCATCCGCCTTGATCTCGACGCCGTTCGCCACCAGTACCTCTGCGCGCAGCATGATCTCCAATTTCTGCGGCTTCAGCGGCGCTGCGTGCGCGGCACCGGCGATTGCGACCGCACCCAGCAGACCCGCGCGGATGATAGATCGATGCACGCCTGTTCCAAGAGCGATTGATAGGGCTGCGCATCAGAGTGCCGCTGCCCACCACATTGTCGGCACCGAGCCAGCCAGACCCAATCAGACAACTCTTATTTGCGCCGACCCTTACGAAAGGAGCACTCATCGAGGTCATCGGGGCCACTCCTCGTGGAGCGCGCGACGGTCGTCGGCTAACTGACCTACCGCTCGGAGTACACCGCTCCCAAGTTGGTGGGCCAAGGTCACTGCGATCTTGCCCCTTGCGTTGCAGCGGGATACTTCAGCGGAGGCAGGTCATCTTCACATCGCGGACGCGACTTGCCCGGCCTCGACCTGCATTCTCGTTCGCTTTTCACCTTCGCGCAGTTCGAACTCGCAGCGCGAGCCGGCTTCGCACGGCAGCTCCTTCGTTTTCCCCGGACGGATGTAGTACGCCGTCGGTTCACCGCATGCACCGTTCTTCTCCTTGCACACGCGATAGGCCTCGAGCGTCACCATCGAACTTCCGTTGTTCTCGATGATGCTTTTGCCGCCCTCCACCTTGAACTCCGTTTGATAGCGCTCATCGCCCGGATGCACGATCACCATGGCCCCGTATCCGGTCAGGACGTTGATGCCCGCGGATAGCGATTCCTTGTATTGCTCGATTTCATCGTTGCTCAGCACAAAGTCGTCTTTCGACTTCGGCACCACCGGTACAAAGCGCACGCGATAGTAGCGCTCCGCGTCGCGCTTGCCGCGATAGAGCAGACGCACCGATTGGGCGCCCTCGGCCGGCACGATCAGGCGAGAGGGGCTCGCGATCAGCCCTTGGCCGTCTCGTTGGGTTAACAGCGCGGGGTCGAGCGGCACCTCTTCCTGCTTGCCGTCATCCTTGAACACCACCTCGCTCACCTCGACCCGTACGAATGCAGTCGCATCCCCCTTGTTCCGAATCCGCTTGAGGATCGACGACTGCTTTCCGCCCATGTACTCGAACATGGGGCCAATGTTGATCGACGGCGCGCCCGCGTGGGCCGAAAGCGAGCACATGGCCAGTAGGCCAGCAAACATACACTTCGCGAGATTGACTTTCATTCGACACTCCTTTTATCGGCACTGAATGCGATCTCGCCCGATGCTGCTGGGGCCCGTCTTTCGCTCATTGCATGTGTGCCAGTTCAAAAAATATGCAGCGCTTGCGTGGACCGGCTGCATGTCAGAGATTCCATTTTCCGCACTCGAGGTGACGGCGAATATCGGAATAGTCTGAAAGCGGCGGCCGCGGCCCTGCTCGCCGCGTCACTCGGCAATCGCATCGAATACAACGGAGGCCCTGCCTGTATAGGTCGTCCCCGGATGCTGGCCCATCTCCGAGACCCCCGGGCCGTCAATGGCGACATGGGCCGTTGCCACGGCATTGTCCAGATACCGGTCGACATCGAGTGCGGCAGGTGCCTGCGTGGTCAGTGGAATCCGGCTAAACGGCGCTTGACGGTCAGTGGTCGCGCCGGCCACCGTCAACGCAAGATCGACCGGTACGACCGAGCCATGGGCGTTGCGCATGACGCAGCGGCCGGCTGCGTCTTCGCCGTCCTCGCACCGCAGGCTGACCCGCAGCGGCTCGCCCGTGGACAGTCCGTACGCGACATCACGCTCGATCCTGGTCGAGGGCTTGCCTTCGGCTATCCAGTTCAACCAGCCCTGTGCAGGGGCGAGCTTGACGTCGTTACCGGCGCCCGAGTCCGTGATCATGAATTTGTGGCGCACCTTCAGGACGAACGCGACGTCAACGCTCGATCGCGCCACGTGTGCATGCGCGCCGAAATCGAAATCCTTGCCTGGCCCAACCGTGAAGGTGTGCACCCCCTGGTATGTGCCATTGGGCAGCGATACGGGATCCGGCGTGACGAGCTCGTAGGCCACGGCAAGTGAACTTCCATCGAGGACGACTGCCCCGGCGGGAAGCGCCTGGCGAGGGGTCTTGAAACAGCCTCCACCGTCGCGGGGCAAACGCCAGCCGAACCGGTAGGCATTTGCCGTAGCCATAGGCTGGACGGAGAGCGCCGTACATCCTGCCGGCGGCTGTAGCCAGCCGCCGCCATTCCAGAGGGCCGCATGTGCCGTTTCGGCGCTTCCTGCCGGCGTACCGGACAGTTGGTACACATCCGGCCGGAGCGTGTATTGCCCGATCATGCCCACGACCCGGAACGTGACCGCAGTGACCCGGTTCGTGCGTTCGTCCCTGAGTTCGACGCGAATCGGATTGGCCGGCGCCCGAAGATAGACGCCATCCTGCCCATTCGCGCCGCTATCGAGTGCACCGTAGCTCACATCGCCCACCGGCAGGTCGACAGTTGTCACACCTGCACAGCCACCGGGATCGGCCGCACAAAAGCCTGCCGGCCTCGTGATATTGCGAAAGCCGCTTTCTCCTTGGGTCTGCGCACCGGGCAGGTATTCAGCCTCGATCGACATATCGGCGGCACGCGCGACGGTTGCGCCGGCCAGCACCAACACCGAACCGGCCAGCCATCGCATGAGCACGATGAGCGCTCGGGCGGTGGATGCGCGCGCGCCCTGGTTGGCGCTACCCTTCTGATTACCCCTGTTCATCACGGCTTTCCCCTGAATCGGCATTGGTCTGCTCCTGTTCACACTCCAACTCCCCGACAATCAGAGAGTCCCCTTCCATTTGATGGTCCTGCGGCTTCAGGTGAAGCGTGCAGAGCGGCTTGCCCCCTTTCTCGACCTTGACGACCGGATCGGCGTGACTCACCTCGAGCGCGAAAAATCCGTCGGCCTCGGTGACCGACCGGCCCGCGGGGCTGGACAGGTGAGCTGCTCGCACCGGATTGCCTGCATGGTCGACCAGTCGACCGATCACCGTCATCGTCTTCATGACGTGTACCTTCTCGTACCCGACGCCGCCCTTGTTCAGGTGGTAATGCGTCGTGCTCGGCTGCAGCGTCGCGGCCGGCGCCTGCGATCGATCGAAGAAATACTGGAGTCGCCCCGCGCGATAAGCCGACACGGGAACCAGATTGCGCCCCGGGTGCAGTTCAATGCTGCCCCCCGAGGTGTCCTGCGCACGCACCTTGACGCCCTCGAAATCGGAGGCCAAGTCGACAATCACCGCGGACTCGCCGTTGAAGGCATTGCTTTTGCCGGATACGGCAGCGGACTTGCCGTTCGTGCCAACGGTACTGAACAGGTTCATCCCGCCGGCAATGCCCCCTTCCTTGGACGAGCGCTGGAGGAACGCATCGCCGCGCGCCACCGAATGTTCGAACTGCGTGGTGGCACCCATGCTCAAGCCATACCGGTCGACGGTTCCGTTTGCCCCCACCGACTTGAGGAAGCCGGTGTCGAGCTCCTGCCGTACACCCAGCGACGCATAATGATCACGCTTGCCATCCGAGCCGCTTCGCGTTCCGAGGTTCACGTTGTAACTGCGTTTTTCCTTGCCCAGCGCAATACTCAAACCAAGATCGACGCCTCGGTTGCGGGTTCTCGCCAACGTCCCGGTGGGACGATCGAAGCCGGACAAACGCCAGGTGAGATCGTTGCCGAACAAGTTATGTCGATGCGAAACCGACAGGTCCACACCAAGGCCGGTCGTCGCGCCGCTGGCGTATGAAGCGCGCGACATGATGCTCGTTTGCGGCGTGAAGCGATGGCTCCACGTAATCGCCGAGTCATGCACCTTGCCACTGCGCACGCTCGAGCGCGCATTCCGCTGGCGCCGGTCGTTGCGTTGCCAGCGCTGACTGTGGCTCAGCGATACGCTTCCGTCCCGGTACGGCATCAGGATCTGCACATCGCCGCCAACTCCGTGCTTCGAGGAGTGGTACACATTCCAGTAGGTTCGCGCACGATCGGTAAACTGCCAGTCAAGCGACGCGCCGAATACGTTGGCGTCGGCCACATGCTGCGCCGACGCACCAAGCACGACCCGCGGATGGACGAGGTAGTTGATCGCGCCACCCCCGGTGAACGCGTGCGAGCGATCCTCGCCGATCAGGTTACGTTCCTGTCCTGCAAAAAATACGTACTTCCACCGTTGAGTCGGATCGCTCCATGCCGCAGGCTTGTAGATAAGCTCGTTCTGCGTGGACGCAACCTGACCATCCTCGACAAGCCGGATCTCCACTTCATAAATGCCGCTGGGCAGCGGGCGCGTATCGACCACCTGCAGCCCCGGCTGCACCGATTGGCTGTGGATCAATGCGCCATTACGGTAGATTTCCACCATGCCCTGACGATTGGCGGTCACATAGACGGGATAGAGGCTCGGCCGCGCACCTTCGACCTCACGCGCTTCGGACGTGCCAAACATCACCCCAAGCGTCGTCGCCGCGCCTCCGCCTGGCATGCGCGGAGGCCGAATACCCGTTGCCAGGTCCGGCGTAAAGAAGCCCGCGCGCGCGAACTTGCCCTCGAACTCGCGCTGCGCGTACAGGCGGGGCACCGAGTATTCAATCTCGCTGGCTCGCCGCATGCCGCGGTTCTGCGTCGCCTGCAATCCGCTCGTGATCGACCAGTTTCCCACGCTACCGATGGCGTCGAACGAATACCGTCCGCCGATTTCACGGCCCTGGCCACCCGTGAGATTCAGGTAGTTGTACGTAATCAGGCCAGTGCTGCCACTGGCCGGCAGCGGGTGATATTTCTTCTGCTCACCATCCTGTTCCGCGCGGCGCGTCACGATCGATAAAACGGAGTCCTGGAGGTTGTAGTGAAGCGCGAGCACGCCGTCGCAGTTGGTCTCGCAGGCGCCGAGCGCACGCGGCTCACGGAGAAATTTTTCGATCAGCGCGCGATCGCCCTGGTCGATGCCGCCGCGCTGCTCATCCGAGAGCGCCACCAACTGGACCTTTCCATCGCGACTCAACGTGATCGTGCCCTCGCCTGCCGAATGGCCATCGAAATCGATGCGCACGATCAGCGGTGAATCGAACAGTTGCTCGAGAAAATCCGCCGGAAGCTGCTCCGCCTGCTCGAACAGGTCCGCTCCCGAGCCGGCAACCTCCGCACGCGCAAACGCGCCCTGTTGGCACAGCGCGCCAATGGCAAGAAAAATAGCAACGCTGATCTTGCTCATTTTTGGCATAGCTGCTCCAACATTCGTTAAATTCCGTTAAATGGATAACCCGGTGGATACGCGGGACAATCGAAACCGGACTCCCCGTATGGGCGAAACGCGCTCCAGAGCCACGCGAGCAGAACCACCGCAACGGGCGCGCGGCAATTTATCGGTGTGGACGGCCGGGAAGCGCAACGCCGACGGGAAGCGGTCGGTGTCGACTGAGGGAATTATGGGAAATTGAATGACCGAAACGAATCAGAGAAGTCTGATTTAGGAGGCCAAGACACGGCTGAAGCGGCTTGAGAAAGCGGGAGATTATTAAATAATGAAAAGCGGCGCCGGTCTGTTTGGATAGGTCAACGCCATGCTGGCACGCAATGTCCATTGAGCCGGTGCCCGCGAAAAGACGGATTCGCCTCGACTTATAGCGACGAATCCGTCGTCGTGCGCTGGCGGAGAGCACCGCACATGCACGGGCGAAAGCACCACCTTAACTCTCGATGCCGGTCTCGAAGGTCGCAGTCATCGTGCCCTTGTAGGTACCGCTAAGCGGAGTACGGCCAGGAGCCAGCACGCGCAAGCGGACACCGACCCAGTCGTCGCCTGTGGCGGCCGCCTCGGCCGTCAAGACCTCGACTCCGTCTTGGTTGTTCATCCACCCCCAAGCTCGCCACCCAGACCCTCGCGAAAGGGTTACATTCCCGTCAAGCTCGACAAAATCATCACCGCTTTGGTGCACGAGCACCCCACGGTTTTCTGAGACTTCTTTCCCCTGCAGCGAAGACTCGAGCCTAATATGGACGGGCCCATAGGTGCTTTTCACACTCCATTGGACTTCTGTTATCCCTACAGGTGTTCCGTTATTCCAGTCCCAGTTGTGTGGCACGTCGAGCGCTACGTTTGAGCCATCCCAGCCATTGGGCTTTACGTCAAAGACGTTCGGCACCGGGACTTTACCGGCGAGTTGGACGTTGAAATCGATCGGCTTCGGATCTGCCGCATACGCCGACATGGCACATGCACTGGCCGCAATTGCCAATACCAGTTTTTTCACCGCATTCCTCCTTACTCGTCGACCTTAGTCTCAAACATCAGCGACACCGTGCCCGTATAGTCACCCGTCACCAGCTTATCCTTCATCGCTTCGCTCGCCTCTCCCGGCGTGATCTCCACTTCGATCGACTTGCCGTTCTTCGCTTCGTCCTTCGTCACAACCTCGACGGGATCAGTGCCAACGTCCTTGCCGCCGACCTTGACACCCAACTTGAAGAACGCATCCTCTTTCGATTCGTGGCTGAGCTTGGGCTCATCGGAGGTCGAGAACTTGACCTGCACGTTGCCTACCCCGCTTTTCGCAAGCACGCTCTTCTTCTCCGAATTGAACTTCTTTTCGGCCTCGTTCCAATCGAGCTTCAGCGGTTCCGCACTGTTCCAACCCTGCTCCGTGACCTCGAAGCCGCCTACTGGCGGCACCACGGCGGTCAGGTTGATGTCAAATTTCACCGGATCCGGATTCCCTGCGTGCGCGGTACCGGCGATTACCATCGCGCCCAGCAGACACGTACGAATGATAGTTTGATGCATACATACTCCAAGAATGATTAATAGGGGCAACGCAATAGAGGGCGCCGGGCCAACCACATTTTCTGCCCATGCGCAGCGTGACCCAATAAGACAACTCATATCGCGTACACTATCGATTAATATAGGACCACTTATAACTACTAACACAACCGAGACGTCAGACCATGAGCGCCGTATTCTTGCGGCACATTCAGACGAAAAATCAGCAACTAGTTATGGGTGGCACTGGATCCGCCGATTCCGGCGTTCACGCCGTCACCCATATCTAATTCTTGCAATGGCGACCTCTAACAATCGCGAGACGAATCCCGAAAGATCCATTTCGAAGACGCGCTGACCAAATTGAGCAACGCAAGGAGTCAAGATTTTCATAGAAAATCCCTCTCCGTCACAAAATTTGCGCCGAATAATACGAGTCTAGCCCATGCCAAGGCACGGGCCAAACTCACCCCTCAAACCCGGTCTCGAAGACCACTGGAAACATTCCACTGTATGTTCCGGGCCGCGGCGCTTTAGGTATTACCCACAGTGCCAACGAGGCCAGCCCCCCCGTCTTCGCTACCTCTGCATCAACAACCTCGCGCCACAACCCCTGAAAATAGGGGCCGACCATGTTCGCATTGTTGAGCGTCGAGACGTTCCAGCCAACCTGCATAGCGTCGTCACTGGCGTTTTTAATATATACCCCCTCACCCAGATTACCGGCCAGCATGCGGACTGGACCATAGCTGCTGCGCACTTTCCAGCTCAGGGTCACCTTTGACGAATTGCCCTTCGTCCATCCTTCCGAATGCGTAAAGACAACGTTATCCAAATCCCCGCTGTTCACCGTAACCTCAAAGAAATCCTGCGAGGGCACCTCGCCTTTGATCTGAACATTGAGATTGATCGGGTTCGGAGCGGCCGCATACGCCGACACGGCACATGCACTGGCCGCAATTGCCAACATCAACTTTTTCACTGCATTCCTCCTTACTCGTCGACCTTAGTCTCAAACATCAGCGACACCGTGCCCTTATAGTCACCCGCTACCAGCTTATCCTTCATCGCATCGCTCGCCTCCCCCGGCGTGATCTCCACTTCGATCAACTTGCCGTTCTTCGCTTCGTCCTTCGTCACAACCTCGACGGAATCAGTGCCGACATCCTTGCCGCCGACCTTGACATCCAACTTGAAGAACGCGTCCTCTTTCGATTCGTGGCTGAGCTTGGGCTCATCGGAGGTCGAGAACTTGACCTGCACGTTGCCTACCCCGCTTTTCGCAAGCACGCTCTTCTTCTGCGAATCGAACTTCTTTTCGGCCTCGTTCCAATCGAGCTTCAGCGGTTCCGCACTGTTCCAACCCTGCTCCGTGACCTCGAAGCCGCCCACTGGCGGCACCACGGCGGTCAGGTTGATGTCAAATTTCACCGGATCCGGATTCCCTGCGTGCGCGGTACCGGCGATTACCATCGCGCCCAGCAGACACGTACGAATGATAGTTTGATGCATACATACTCCAAGAATGATTAATAGGGGCAATGCAATAGAGGGTGCCGGGCCAACCACATTTTCTGCCCCTGGTCGGCCCGACCCAATCAGACAACTCTTATTTTTTGTGCGCCGCAAGTACGATAGGATTACTAACCGATATAATCGAGACCGCCCCTCACGGAGTTCGCGATGGTCGTCGACTAACGGCTACACACATGGATTTCTGACCTGCCGCCCCGTTTTATTCCCAGCGGAAGCTAGATTCGAGGCCAAAGATTACTGCTTCGCGTCGTGCGCTCGCGCGAACGGCGAAAGCTTCAGATAGTAGCCGCACCAGCGAACAAGCCATATACACGAAATACCATGACCTATCGCAATTGCGACGCTTTTATCAATCGAGATCCGTCTCAAAGACCGCAGACGCAACCCCCGCATATGAAATGCCAGGTTTCGTGGGAATTGTCGCGTCAGAAAAGACGCTCAGCCTTAATGTTATTTCGTCGCCTTTTGCGGCAAAGTCTTTACTTGCGACCTCCATTTTTTCATATTTTACCCAGCTCCACCCCGTCTCGCCGGCGATAGTCACCTGTCGCTTTACACCGATCTCCGAGACTCCATCTTCGCCCATGAGACGCCAGTCGCCGGTAGTCATTGACTTTCCACCCGAATTCCCTGACAACTTCATATGAATAGCACCATAGCTACTTTTTACATGGAATCGAAATTCTTTAGGCACCATACTACCATCCCAATCAACCGGAATGTGATACTTGGCCTCGTCACCATTTGACCAACCTACTGACTTTACTTCAAATACATCCAGAGACGGGACTTTACCGGCGAGATGGACCGTTAAATCGACCGGATTCGGATCTGCTGCATACGCCGACATTACACATGCACTGGCAGCAATTGCCACAACGAGCCTTCTCATCATGCTGAACAATTGAAACTTGTAGTAAGTTATTTTGACCATTCAAGTTAATGCATAGCAGCACGCAATGGCCATTTAACCGGCGCCTGTGGAAAGACGGATTCGCCCCGACTTATAGGGGCGAATCCGCCGTCATGCGCCGGCGGGGAGTACCGCACATGCACGCGCGAAAGCATCACCTTAACCCTCGATGCCGGTCTCGAAGATCGCAGTCATCGCATTAGTGTAGGTACCACTACCCGGCACGCCGTTCGGAGCCTTCAGGCGCAATCGGACACCGACCCACCCACTGCCTTTGGCGGCATCCTCGGCCGTCAAGACATCTCGTCCGCGGTCGTCATTTAGCACATAGATATCTCCCCAGCCGCCTGTCGGCTTTGTCACGGCCGCCCGAAACTCGATGAATTCACCGCTATCGTTCAAAAGGATCCCGAAGTCGGGCGCCGCCGGTTTTTTGCCGTGTAGCGGAGACTTGAGTTTGATACGGACAGGCCCATAGGTGCTCTTGACCGTCCACTGGAATTCCGCAACCTTCTCCGTCTCCCAGCCATCCCAGTCGACTGGCGCGGTCATCGCTATGTTCGACCCATCCCAGTCGCCCTTGGGCTTTACGTCAAAGACATTCGGCGCCGGGACTTTACCGGCGAGTTGGACGTTGAAATCGATCGGGTTCGGTGCGGCCGCATACGCCGACATGGCACATGCACTGGCCGCAATTACCACAACGAGCCTTTTCATCATGCTGAATAATTAACACTTGTAGTAAGTTATTTGGACCATTCAAGTTAATGCGACAGCAGCACGCAAGGCCACTTAACCGGCGCCCGCGGAAAGACGGATGCGCCCCTACTTAGAGGGACGAATCCGTCGTCGTGCACTGGCGGAAAGCACCGCACATGCACGATCGAAAGCACCACCTTAACCCTCGATGCCGGTCTCGAAGGTCGCAGTCATCGTGCCCTTGTAGGTACCGCTAAGCGGAGTACGGCCAGGAGCCAGCACGCGCAAGCGGACACCGACCCAGTCGTCGCCTGTGGCGGCCGCCTCGGCCGTCAAGACCTCGACTCCGTCTTGGTTGTTCATCCACCCCCAAGCTCGCCACCCAGACCCTCGCGAAAGGGTTACATTCCCGTCAAGCTCGACAAAATCATCACCGCTTTGGTGCACGAGCACCCCACGGTTTTCTGAGACTTCTTTCCCCTGCAGCGAAGACTCGAGCCTAATATGGACGGGCCCATAGGTGCTCTTTACATTCCATTGAATTTCCGCGTTCTTCGCCTTAGTCGCGCCATCAGACTTGCCATTCCAGTCCCAGTCGTGTGGCACGTCGAGCGCTACGTTTGAACCATCCCAGCCATTGGGCTTTACGTCAAAGACGTTCGGCACCGGGACTTTACCGGCGAGTTGGACCGTTAAATCGATCGGCTTCGGATCTGCCGCATACGCCGACATGGCACATGCACTGGCCGCAATTGCCAATACCAGCTTTTTCACCGCATCCCCCCTTACCCGTCGACCTTAGTCTCAAACATCAGCGACACCGTGCCCGTATAGTCACCCGTCACCAGCTTATCCTTCATCGCTTCGCTCGCCTCTCCCGGCGTGATTTCCACTTCGATCGACTTGCCGTTCTTCGCTTCGTCCTTCGTCACAACCTCGACGGGATCAGTGCCAACGTCCTTGCCGCCGACCTTGACACCCAACTTGAAGAACGCATCCTCTTTCGATTCGTGGCTGAGCTTGGGCTCATCGGAGGTCGAGAACTTGACCTGCACGTTGCCTACCCCGCTTTTCGCAAGCACGCTCTTCTTCTGCGAATCGAACTTCTTTTCGGCCTCGTTCCAATCGAGCTTCAACGGCTCGGCATTGTCCCAACCCTGCGCCGTGACCTCGAAGCCGCCCACTGGCGGCACCACGGCGGTCAGGTTGATGTCAAATTTCACCGGATCCGGATTCCCTGCGTGCGCGGTACCGGCGATTGCCATCGCGCCCAGCAGACACGTACGAATGATAGTTTGATGCATACATACTCCAAGAATGATTAATCGAGGCAGCACAATAGAAGGTGCGGGGCCAACCACATTTTCTGCCCCTAGTCAGCCCGACCCAATCAGACAACTCTTATTTTTGTGTATCACTGTCATTATAGGATTACTAATCGATATCAGTGAAGCCGCCCCGACGAGCCCCGTGATCGCCGACTAACGGCTACGCATTGCACTTGATGACAGGATGTCGAGCGCGGGTTACCGCCTGGAGTACGGCCCGACGCCTTGTGTCATCGAGACAAAAGATCAGTGCTCTCGCGCAATGCGGCCGGCGTCTTTAGTGCATCGTCGCCGTTCGCGATGGCGGACGCCACGAGAGAGGCACTCAACATCACAAACTCCGAGGTTCCGTACCCCAACCTCTCCGCGGCCCGCTCTACATGATGATAGTCACCGGGATGGACCTCCAAAACGACTACCTTGTTTTCGCATCGATTGTTATTCACCGAAGCTCTCTCCTTTCGTTTCCCGTGGCCAAGATTTTGAACCCTGTCGGCGGAGTCCAATTGAAGCTGATGGTACCGACAGTGGCAAGCCACATCGATCAGAAATGTCTCAAAAGAGTCTCGGGTTCGCCTCGGCGCAGGCTTCGAGTCAGCGGCGTTACAGAATTCCGACCTTGCGTCGAACGGGGCATCGATAGATAGTCTGATCGGCACGGCGCCATTGAGCGGCCTCGGTTCCGGGGCGTACTTCGCGTACGTACGTGCCGGCCCGCATTGGACCCATCCGGCTTTTCCTCGCCCCCACACCGTCAATGCTTAAGTAGTGCTTCGACTCTCCCGCGGCTCAGACCAAACAACGTCGACGTGACGACGGACAGCACTTTGAAGTCTGCCGAATCAGTAAGCGCGTCCGATACCGACTGGATGTCCGTCGTCGCCCGCACGACTGCGGGCCCGTGCTTGTCGCCTTGCAGGGCGTGTCCCGCGGTATCGAGGTGGGCGCGCAGCGTGCGGTCCGCTTGCGTCAACCCGTCGAGCGCGTGCACCACCTCGCGCAATGCCGCGCGCCGCGACACGCGGTCGGTAACTTGCCAGCGCGATGGATCGATGGCTTCCGGCACCGCGTCGACTTGCGCGCGGCTGGGACGGCCTCCAGGGAACCGCCTGCCCCCGCCCTGCACCATCAGATGATCGCGCACGATGGGCCAGCGCGACTCCGCCACCGTGAAATCAATCTGGCCGTCCGCGGCCAGCGCCGCGCGAACGCCCGTGCAGGCCAGCGCACGGTCCAGCTCGCGCGTAAAGGCGGCTGCGTCGAGCGGCGCATCTCCAAAGCTGACCGATACCGGCTGCTTGCCCAAGCCGGCCGGGTGGAAAACGAGCGTTTCCGCACCGCCGCTTCGCCATTGCTCGACATCGAGCGCGCGCATGCGGAACGTGCATACTGCATCGGCAGCCGGATGCACCACCAACTGCGCATCCAGCACACCGCCCGCCAGCGCCGCGCGGTCGCGCCAGAGCGCGCCGAATTTCGCAATAAGCGCGGCAGCACCGTCGCCGCTGCGTTCCGCGCCGCTCAAGACCATGCCGATCGTCCTCTTCAACCCGCGCAACTGCCCGGCGGCCGTCTCGACAAACACCAGCGCGCGCTGCGCGACAGTCACGTCGGCATTCAGTTGTGCGTGGCGTGCGGTGAAGGCGACCGACACGTCCGGGAAGCGCGGCGCCACGGCGGTAATTCCCGATTCCGGTAGGTGGGCAATCGACGCCGAGGTAAGTGCGGCGGCCTGCTTCGTACGAGCACCACGCTGCGTGCGGCTGGCCACGTGCGCATCATCACGCCGGGAAACCAGCCGACCGCGAACGGGTGGGGTAGATCCCATCTTCATCAGCGGGGCCTCAGATTGCGTCGAACAGCGACAACTGCGTCATGCGCGTATAGATCGCGTACGAACCTTTCACGGCTGCGATGTAGTTGTTCAACTGGTCGATCGCCTCGGCAAAGTCCAGTTCCCCCACCAGACTAACGGCTTGCCCGTTGGCGACGAGCTGCGCCGAATGATTCTCGCTCATCAGATCCAGCGTGTTCTGGGCACCGCCCAGATCGGTAATCTTCACGCTCAGGGCATCGATACCGTTGCGCTTGACCGAATCCAATGCCGCACTCAAGACGCCTCGCACCGCCGGTGCGCTCGGATCGACTTCAGGATTCTCCATGGCCGCAATCGCCGCCTCCAGCTTGTTCATCACATCGGCCAGAGGCTCGACCGTGACGTTGGCATTCTGCGTGACGCCGTGGCCGATCACCACTTGCTGCAGTTCACCATTGCCGGCGTACGAGTAGCGACTGCCGACAGGCGCGGTCGCGTCATATGCAATCGGCGCCGTATTCGTTTGCGAGCCGGAGAAAAGAAAATTGCCATCGCCATCCTTGGCGTCGGCGGCCTGCTTCAGATTGTCGAGCCGCATACGCAGCGGCGCGGCGAGCGCATTCAGATCGGCCGCGCTACGACTACCGTCGGCGGCAGACAGCAACGAATCGTGCACGGACATCACCGTGTCGAGCATGCCGTCGAGATGCACTTCATTCTTTTGCAAGCGCACCGAGAGGGTATCGATGTTGTTCTGATAACGCTGAAGCACCGAGGTGTCGCGGTCAATCAGCAGCAACCGCGCGGCCGCAATCGGATCGTCCGATGCGCGCTGCACTCGCTGGCCCGTGGATATCTTGGACGTGAGATCGGCGGCCTTGCTGTTCGACGCGCGTAGCGTCGCGAGCATGGTGTTGCCGAAGTGTTGACTGGCGATACGCATGTGCTCTTTACTGAACGCATCCCGACTGCAATAGCTTTCCTGTGGTCGTACCGAGGCTCATCTGCCCTTCGAAACCCGTAGCGCCATTCAGATTGAGTGAATCCCGGTGCCACCTGGCCTTCAACCACATGCGAATACCTTGCAATCTTTCGACGTTCTCCCTGTGTTAAACGTTAGTCTTCGACACGCCGTGCCGCCGCTTACGCCGGCGTCACGGTCACGCGGCCTTTCCGGTATGGGCGACCATACGCCGTCATACCGATCGCACCGGATTTCGCCGCTGCATCGACAATTGCGATTGCCAAACTGGGCCCTTTGATGCAGCTCGCCCTTGAGAGAACGGCTTCCCGGCGTCCCGTCATGGCTCACACCGCTAGCAGGTGCGAGCCATCCATACCATCCCGCTTAGAAAGCGCGCATCGTCGCGTCGAACAATTCCTTTGCGACGGAAATCACTTTCATGTTGGCCGAGTAAATCTGAAGGGCCTCGGAAAGATTGACGGCTTCCTCGTCCATGCTGACCCCGGACAGCGACTGCCACGCTTCTTCCGCTCGCTGGCGAACATTAACGGCAATTGCCAAGCTCGACTGGTTCTGCTCACTCTGTGCGCCGAGCTTCCCGACGAGCTGCACGTACGCGTCGCCCAACGACGCCTCGCCGAAACCCGGCAGATCGATACGTCGGGAGCGCAGGTCAATCAGCTTGAGAAGATTGTCGCTGTTGCCAGGGGTCTTGGGATCGCCCGAAAAGCCGAGTTCCTCGGGCTTCATCTCGTTAGCCGTCAGGTGACCCGTTACCGGATTGAACGTGAACAGCGCCTTGCCCGGCGAACCTCCCATGCCGAAGCCTGCGGTGAGCTGGTCGTTGAAGCTGCCCGCGAGTTCGGCCGCCAGCGAGCGGAGCGCCTCCATCTGCGGCAGCAGCGTGTCCTTCGCAAAAGACGACAAGCCGCCCAGCTCACCGCCGACCTTGGCGCCGTCCACCGAATACTGCGTGCCGGCCAGTTCCAGCTTAAGTTCGAACGTGCCGCCGGACAGTGTTTCCACCTTCATCTTTGCGACCTGACGGCCCGCAATGAGCGGTGCACCGCCCGCAAGACTCACGTCGACGGTGCCGTCGGGCTGACGAACGGTGCGGATATCGACCAGCGCCGACAACTGGTCGATGGCCTGGTCGCGCCGATCGATGAGCTCGGATGGCGCACCGCCGTTGGCTTCCGCATCGGCGACGAGACGGTTCAACTCGGCGGCAGTTCGGGACAGACCGTTGATCTGCTCCACGGTGGCCGCGCTCTGTTGGCGCAGCGTATCGAGCTGGCCACGCATCATCTGCTGCACACTGTTGAAACTCTTCGCCATGCCACCGGCAGCCAGCAGCACCTGCTGCCGCAGCGCAGCGTTAGCCACGTCGGCACTGGCCGCATCCAGCGCGCCAAAAAACTTGCCCATCGAGATTTTGATGCTGCCGTCCTTGAGCCCCATCACTTCCTCGAGCTGACGAAAGTACGATTCCGCCGCCCGATGCTCGCCGACCGATCCGTGCGACGCCCACTTCTGCTGCGTGTTGGTGTGATCGCCGAACCGGATCACCGAACTCGCATCGACACCGCCACCCACGCGCGAGGTTCGCAGCACACCCTGGCGCGTGTAACCCGCGGTCTGCTGGTTTGCCGTGTTGCGTGCCGATCTATCCATTGCTGCTCGCGCCCCGAGCGCGCCTGACAAACCAATTTGGGTAATGTTCATAGTGAGGTTCAAGTGCAAAAAAGTGTGGCGGTGAACGTGTTGATGCGTCAGTCTTTCGACGGCGTCGCGTCAGGTGGCAGCATCTGCGCGACCAGCGTGTCCGCGATGCCGAAGCCGCGTTGCTTCGCGATAGCATCGGCCACCGCACGGTTCGCGTAGTCAAGCATTGCTTCGCTGGAACGGTCGGCAAAGCCATCGTCTCCCTTGAGCTGGTCGGTCGCCTTCTTCATTTCGCTCAACATCTGTGCGATGAAAAGACCTTCGAATTTCACAGCTGCCTCTTCCACGCGCGCGCGGCAAGCAGGATCCGACGCCTTGACGGCCGTGGTCTCGATCGCAGCGTACCGTGCGTGTGGCAGGTATCCGGGTTCCAGCGTCATAATCGAATCCTTCATCAAATCACCACCAGGTCCCCTGTCAGCGCGCCAGCTTCGGAAAGGGCTTGCAGAATCGCCATCAGGTCATCCGGCGTGGCACCGGTGCGGGTGATCGTGTCGACGATCGCTTGCAGGCTTGCACCCGACGTCCACTGAAACGCATTGCCGCCCGCCTGCGTCACTCCGATCTCACTCACGGGCGCTGCCACGGTGTTGCCGTTGGCGAATGCGTTCGGCTGGCTGACCATCGTGCCTTCGGCGATCGTCACCTTCAGCGAGCCGTGCGAGACGACCGCCGGTTTGACCGTCACTCCCTGACTGATAACGACCGTACCGGTGCGCGAGTTAAAGACAACGCGCGGCACCTCTGCGCCTTTACTCACCTTCAACGCGTTCAGGCGCGCAACGAACGCCACGCGCTGGCTCGCCACCGGGGGGGCGACCACATCCACCGAGGTGGCGTCCACCGTGCTGGCGACTTCGCTGCCGAGTGCGTTGTTGATCACGTCGGCGATACTGGACGCGGTCTGGAAATCCGGACGTTTCAGGTTCAAGCGTACGGTAGGCGTATCGGCGAAATCGGTGGCAATCTCCCGCTCGATCGTCGCACCCTTGGGAATCCGGCCCGTGGTGGGCGTATTGATGGTGACGCTGGTGCCGCTGCGTCCTTGCACATTCAGACCTGGAATCACCAGGTTGCCCTGCGCCAGCGCATAGACGTCGCCGTCCGCCGCGCGCAACGGGGTCATCAGCAGCGTTCCGCCGCGCAGGCTCTTCGCATCACCGAGCGATGAAACAGTCACGTCCACTTTCTGGCCGCGGCGATAGCCCGGCGGGAACGTCGCGCTCACTATCACCGCGGCTGCGTTGCGCGAACGCAGGTTGATATTTTCCGGCAGTCGCGTGCCGAATTGCTTGAGCATATTCGTCAGCGACTGGGTGGTGTATTTGGCTTGCGTGCCGTCACCCGATCCGGCCAAGCCAACCACGATACCGTAGCCGACGAGCGCATTCTCGCGCACGCCCTCCACGTCGACCAGGCTACCGACGGTCTGCGCGCGCGCTTCGATCGTGCTGCTTAGCGCGATGCCGATTACGATAGCCAGGGCGGCGGCACGGGTGGTGAGTCGGGTTGGTTTCATCGTTTCATCCTGTGGTCGGCTGGGCGTCGACTTGGTTCGGTCCGTTCGTCGTCGTCAACTCAGAACGGCATCCAGGGGCTGTTGAAGAATCGGGTCAACAAGCCGGGCTGGTTTGCGTCCGCCAGCGACCCGCGGCCCGCGTAGGTAATGCGCGCATTCGCCACGCGTCGAGACGACACACGATTGTTCGAATCGATGTCGGCGGCACGCACGTAACCCGCCAAACGCACGTTCTCTTCACCCTGGTTGAGCACCAGGCGCTTCTCGCCCCGCACTTGCAGCAGGCCGTTGGGCATCACGCGCAGCACCACGACCGTCACCGAGCCGCGCAGTGTGTTTTGCTGCGAGCTGGAACCCGCGCCGTTGAACCCGCTCTTCGTGCCGAGTTCTGCCTCGACCGGCAGCGTCTTGCCGAACAGTGACGGCTTCTTGGCGCTGAGACTGCTGTCCTTGCCGACCTGCGTGCCGCTCTTCTTGCTTGCCTGGGTCGACTCTTCGAGATCCACCGTCAACACGTCGCCGGCGCGGAAAGCACGCACGTCCGACGTGAGCGACCACGCCTGATCGGGAACCAGCACGCCGCCCGCCGTGCCTCGACGGACATCGAAAACGGTATCGGGCATGCTGTCGTCGAAGTCCGGCAGCGAACGATCGAACGGCCCGGTCGCACAACCGCCCAGCAAGGCCAGCACACCCCCCATGGCAACGAAGCGGGCGACCATCATCAGCGCGCAGCCTGCGACAGGTACTGCATCATGTTGTCGGCAGCCGACAACACCTTGGTGTTCATCTCGTAGGTGCGTTGGGCAGCAATCATCTCGACCATTTCTTCCACGGCCAATACGTTGGAGCCCTCGAGCGCACCTTGCTTGATCGTTCCGATGCCGTTCTGACCGGGCTCACTTTCGGTGGGCGCGCCGCTGGCAACGGTTTCCGCATACAGGTTGCCGCCCAATGCGAGCAGGCCAGCCGGATTCACGAATTGGGCAAGCTGAAGTTGGCCAACTTCGGCCAGCGCCTTGCCTGCGCCCGTCGAAACCGACACCGCCCCGTTCTCGCTGATGGTGATACCCACCGCCTCAGGTGGAATGTCGATACCCGGCACGAGCGGCAGGCCCTGTGCATTGGTCAGACGGCCCTGGTCGTTCAGGCGTAACTGGCCGGCGCGTGTGTAGCCCACTTCGCCGTTCGGCATTTCCACCTGCAAAAAGCCATTGCCGACAATGGCCACGTCCAGCGGCTGGCCGGTCTCCTGGAGCGCGCCAGTGGTGAACACCTTTTGCGTGCCGGCAATCCGCGTGCCGTTGCCGAGTTGCACGCCCGGCCCCGTTGCGTTGTCCGATACCTGAGCGCCGGGCTGGCGCTCGGCACGGTAGAACATGTCTTCGAAAACGGCACGATCGCGTTTGAAGCCGACGGTGTTGACGTTCGCAAGGTTGTTGGCAATCGCCTGCAGCTTCGCGTCCTGGGCCTGGATGCCCGTCTTGCTGATCCACATTGCGTGATTCATCGTCGCTCTTTAGTGTTGGTTGATTCGTTTGACGTCGGTCCATCCGACCGCTTACCCACGGATGAGCCGGTTGCCGGCATCGGCCATTTCATCGGCCACCTTGTATAGCTTCATCTGCATCTCGAAAGAGCGCGTGAGCGACATCGTCTGCATCATTTCCTCGACGGCCGACACGTTGCTGGCTTCCAGATGGCCGCCCTTGACAGTCACGCCGTCGTCGGCCGGATAGTCGGTACCGGTGCGCGAAACGATGAGGCCCTGCGCGTTCTTCACCAGGTCGGTCGGCTCCGGGTTCACCAGCAGCAGGCGACCCGCGTCCTGCACATCCTTCTCGCCCGCCGTCACGACGGAAATCGTGCCGTCCGCGCCGATCGTCAACGCGTCGTGCTCGGGCAGCACGATCGGACCGCCTTCCCCCAATACGGCATTACCGTTCAGGGTAAGTGCGCCGTCGCCGTCGAGCGTGAGCGCGCCAGCTCGCGTGTACGCCACGCCCTGAGCGGTTTCGACCGCCAGATAGCCGGCTCCGTCGATGGCCACGTCGAGCGTGCGACCCGTTTCGCTGATCTTGCCGGGCTCGTGATTCACATGCGTCGACGTGAGCGTTGCGTGGTAACGCGAGTCGTAGCCATAACCCCTGGCTGCCTCGCTTGTCACGCTGGCCAGATCGGCGCGAAAGCCGCTGGTCTGCGCGTTGGCGAGGTTGTTGGCTCGCACGTTGAGCGCACGCAGCGAGTGCTCGGCGCCTGTCATGGCGGTGTAGAGGAAATTGTCCATCGCGTTACAGCGCCTGCATCAACGCGCGCATCATTTCGTTTTCGGTCGACAGCACCTTCGAATTGGCCTGGTAGTTCTGCTGCGCGCCCATCAGGCTCACCAGCTCCGCGGTCATGTCCACGTTCGACTGCTCGACCGCGCGCACGGCGAGCTTGCCGGCCATGCCAGTGCCAGGCTTGCCGACCAGCGGTTCACCGGTAGCGGAACTGGCCTGCCAGCCGGAACCCTCCACCGGCACCAGGCCGTTTTCGTTCTGGAACGTCGCGATGGCCAATTGGCCGGCCGACAGCTTCTTGCCGTTGCTGTACTGCACCTCGATCGAGCCGTCCTCGGCCAGCGACACACCGGTCGCGGTGCCGGCCTTGTAGCCGTCGGCCCGACACCTGTCGGTCGTCTGTTTGCCGCCAAACATCGTCGTGCCGGCGTAGCTGATTGCAATCGACATCGGTGCAGCGTCGGTGGGCGTGCCGAGGTCAAGTTGAACGGTGGAGGCCGGCGTTACCAGCTTGCCGGTGTTGTCGAAGCCCAGCTCCACGGGGTTGCCGACATCCTGACCGTCCATCGCGTAATAGACCTGCATCTTGTTGCCCGCATCCTTCACGAAATACTGGGTGACGGTGTGCTCGCGACCGAGAGAATCCGTCACGGTGGCGGCCGATATGCCGTTGTACGACTTCGGATCGTCCTTGTTGAATGGCGAAACCGTCGGCTTGGTCCAGTCGGCAGACATATTGCCGACGTATTCCAGCGAACTGCTCGCCTGTGCGGGAATCGAGCCCCTGGGAATCGTCAGGCTGCCCAGTGCTCCGTCCGCGCCATACCCCTGCACGACGCGGCTCATGAAATCGGTCACGTTGCCGTTCTTGTCGATGTTGAACACACCGGCGCGCGAATACACCATCGAGCCATCGGTGTCGCGGGAGATGAAGAAGCCCTTGCCTGCGATCGCCGCGTCCATGCTGCGACCCGTCGCGGAAAAATTCCCGGTGACGTCCATCGACTGCGAGGTCGAACCGATCGATACGCCCGACGGCATCGCATTGATGTAACTCGACGCGAAGTTGGCGCGGCCCGATTTAAAGCCCAGCGTGCCACTGTTGGCGATGTTGTTGCTGATCTGGTTGAGCTGCCCGTTGATGGCGTTGATGCCGGCGAGCGCGATGTTGAAACTCATGACTGGAACCTCTTTGAAATGGGGAGACTCTGGGGAGAGGCGGTTTCCGAAGACATACGTTGCTGATTTGAACGACCGAGAAAGCGAGTGATGTCCGTGGCCGCCGCATCACCAATGCCCGCGATCGTCAAGATCACGCGACCGTCCGTTCCGAGACGCACGCTTTGCAGATTGCCATCGAGCTCGACGGGGGGCTTCTCGCCGGAGTCGGCAACCACACGGAGCGTGTAATTGCCCGGCGGCAGACCGTGCTCTGCGGGGTCGATGTTGAAGTCGACGTCGCCCGCCTGTTTTGCGCCGAGCGAGACCTTGTACTCGGTGCCGCCCCCATCGGTCAGGATCACGCCGACCTCCGACGCCGACGATTCGAGCTTGAAGCCCCCTTTGACCCCCGCATCGCCCAACTCGACCTTTTCCGATCGCACGCGCACTTGTGATCCGACTTGCGACCCGAGCGTCACGACGAGCATGCTTTCCTGCGTCCTGGCGTTGGCGGCGCTCAGGTTGGCAAGCGTTTGCATGGCTTCCACCTGGCTCATCTGCGCGAACTGCGTCACGAATTGGTTGGCTTCCATCGGCGCCAGCGGATCCTGATTCTTGACCTGCGCGACCAACAGCCGGGTGAACATGGCAGACACATCGCCTCCGCCATTGCCTGCTGTCGGCGTGGCGACCGAGCCACCTGTGCCAGTGACGTTATTGACATTGTTCTGGATATCCACCGTGTTCAGCCCTCACCCATGCGCAGCAGGTCCTGCTGCATTCCCTTGATGCGCGTGAGCACCTCGACGTTGGTGGAAAAAGCGCGCGAAGCGGCCATCATGTCGGCCATTTCCTCGACGGCGCTGACGTTCGAGTAAAACACCATGCCGTTTTCATCTGCCAGCGGATGGCCCGGCTCATGTCGAGCAGCGAGCGCATCGTCGGTGGCAATCACGTCCAGCACCTGCACGCGCGCACCGCCGTTCTGGAACACCGATGCGAATACCGGTTTGCGCGCGCGGTACGCGGTTTCCTCGGTGCCGGACGTACCTGCATTGGCAAGGTTGCTGGCAATGGTGTTGAGTCGCACGGCTTGTGCGGACAACGCCGAACCCGCGATCTGCGAAATGTCCTTGAAGCTCATCAGATGTTCCCCGTGATGGCGGATTTCAGCCCCTTGATTTTCATGTTGACGAATGTCAGGCTGGCCTGGAAATCCGCCGCGTTTTGCGAAAACGCCGCCTGCTCGACACCGAGTTCGACGGTGTTGCCATCTTGCGAGGGACTGCTGGGCACGCGGTACATCGGTTCATCGCCACCGAATCGCAGCGCGGCATCGAAGGCATCGTTGGCGAGCACATAGCCGAGGCTCGCACGGAAGTCCAGATCGCGCGCCTGGTAGCCCGGCGTCGATTCGTTGGCCAAGTTCGATGCAAGGAGCTTGGTGCGCTCGGCACGCACTTTGAGTGCGGCCGCATGTACGCCAAGTGCTTGTTCGAGATTCAATCCCATAGTGGCGGCTTGCCTCCGGAAAGTGCCGCGCGGTTGTTACCGGGCAGCGGTTGAGTCATAGACCGGGTGGAGGTTACGGGCTGGCGAACGTGGCCGCGAAGAGGTTTTACAGAACTTGAACACGGCGCTCGAGCGTTCGCTACAGCCGCGCGGCGCCCTATAATCGAGCAACATTCAGTTCAAGAAAAAGGATGCGATGGCTCCGACACACTCCCGCAAGCAACCGCACGAGCATGTGGTGCTGGCAGCAGTCATCGCGGCGTTGGCGATGCCGCTTGCAGCCTTTGCGCAGGCACCCGCCCCCGCCGCGGCGCATCCAGGCGATCCGGCCGTTCCGCAGGTCGAGAAGGCGGCTCTGACGTGGCTTGAGCGCTATGTTGCCGATCGCGCGCTAACCAAACCCCATGCTTCAGTCGCGGTGTCGCCCCCGCGTCGGCCCGCCCCGACGTGCAGCGAGCCCTACGAAATCGCCGCGACTGACACCAAGACGCTGGCCCGCATGCGTTTTTCAGTGCGCTGCAAGGGGGACCCGCGCGCCACGACCTATCTGGTGAAGGCTCACATCGACACGCCAGTGCTGGTAGCGGCAACCGCGTTGCCCTCCGGCCACACGCTCAACGAAGCGGATTTCAAGCAGGATGTCCGCGACTTTGCGCTCACCCCCGATGCGCTGACCGATCCCACCCTTGCTGTTGGGCGCATGCTGCGCCGCACGGTAAAAGCCGGCCAGGTGATCCAGGCGCGGCTACTCAACCGCGCGGAAACCATCCGCCGCGGCCAGGCGGTCCAAATCGAGGCTAATTCCGGGCCGATACGCGTATCCGTGCCGGGCACCGCCATGCAGAATGGCGCGGTCGACGAGGTTATCCGCGTGAAAAACGCGAGCACTGGCAAAGTGATCTTCGCGCGGGTGATCAGTGCCGACACCGTCGAGCCGGTCGGCGTGACGAAGTAGAGGTGAAACGGCCGTCGGCACCCGGCCATAACGAACGTCAGCGAACCATCCGCTTGACCAGCCCTACCATTTCCACAAGCTTGGTCGCGTACGCAGGATCGGTCGCGTAACCACCGCGCTTGAGTGCGCCGGCGAATGCGCTAGCGTCGTCGCCTACGTTGCGCACGCCGGCATAGCGGGGCGAATCGAGCAGCAGCTTGGCGTAGTCATGAAAGGCGCCGCCATAGCTGCGGTACGCGCGGAAGTGGGCGACCATCTTCACGGCCGAACCGTTGACATACTCGGTGGTGACGGCAGCAGCCGACTCCCCCGCCCATCCGCCCGTCGATTTGATGCCGAACAGGTTATGCGTGGTCTCGCCGCGTACGTTCTTCAGCGGTTTGCTGCCCCAGCCGGATTCAAGCGCCGCGTGCGCGGCGATCAGTTCCGGGGCTGCGCCAATCATCGCACCCGCACGACGAGCGTGCGGCATGATCTCGGCCAGAAAGGCCTGCTGATCCGAATCGGCGAAGTTCGGCCCCGTCGCAGGCGCGCCGCTTCCCAAGACACCCTGCTGCGGCTTCGCGAGCGCTTCCGCGCGGGCTCGCATCATAGTGGTCCACGCTGCCGCCTGCGACGAAAGCTGCGGCTCGTTCGAGCGGCCGAAACCGTTACGGATCGTGCCACGGATATCGCGATTCAGCGATGCGTACAACGAACCAAAGCCCATCGCCGACTCGCTTGCGGACGCAACGGGAGAGGGAGTGCGGGCAGACGGACCCGGCGCGGCGGGCACGAATGCGACGTCAGGCCGGAACATAGGTGTGGCTTTCTCCATACACCAGGCGCTGCATCACCTCGTACTGCGCGACCAAGAGGCCGCTGTTGCGCCGAGTGAGGGCTTGGCATCGCGCTGCAAGCAGCTTCACTTCCTCACACCGCTCGACGAACGATGCGCGTTGCATTGCGTGCCTGTCGTCGGCCAACAGACGCCGACCAAGTTCCAGCACCGCACCCGGCACCTGACCGAGCCGCTCAATGCGATAGCGGCGCCGCATGTCAATCGCATCGGCCTCAGCCGCGATCACGCCAGCGAGCACGCCAAGCCTCACGGTATCGAGTTGCCGCGCCGCGGCAAACTGATCTTCCAGCAGTTGCACAAGCTTGCGGTAGCCGACGCAGTCGGCGATAACATCCACGAGCAGTTGGTGCGGGGAACCCGTGCCCGTCATTCGCTACCTCCGTGATAACGTTGAATCGTGCCCGCAAGCTTGCAGGCATCGAACCGGATCTTGCCGGCGGCCAGCGCGGCCTGAACGCGAGCCACCCGAACCATGTCGATTTCCGGCGTCTCGTCCAGCACGGCGCGTGCCGCATCCAGCACCAGGCGATCACGGGTCTTTTCGTGCACCACTTCAGTTGACGCCACAGTACGCTTGTGGCGCACGCCCTCGGAACGCTGTACGCCTTCCGCGCCATTGACTGCGGCGTGTGCCGCCAGATTAGTAATTCGCATGATGTCACCCTAAGGCCCCGCGGCCCTCAAAATTGTTACCCGTCCACACTCCTTCAGAACGAGCAAGCGGATCGATCTGTTAAGTCCTTTTTTTGTCGAGCTTGACACCGACCTCCGCACCGACTCGGCCCGCGTCAGGATCGCCGGCCGACGTGGCGTTAATGCCGGGCGTCAGCGGCACGACTTGGTCGACTGGGCCGAACATGGAGCAGATAGCGCGGGCGCGTTCCGGCGTCAGCACCAGAAATTCAATGCGTCGATTGATTGCAGCGCGAGGATTGTTCACCAGCGGTGCCCGGTCGGCCATGCCGATCACTTGCATCACTTGCTCGGCGTTCACGCCGCCTCGCAACAGCCACGACCGGGCGGACATCGCGCGATCCACCGACAGATCCCAGTTCGAACGCGAGCCGGCGTCCGAGTTGCGATACGGCACCGAATCAGTGTGGCCCAGTACGAACAGTGGATTGCCGATCGAGCCCATGAGCGCGCCCAGCTTGATCAGCATCGGTCGAAACGGCTCGGAAGGTACCGCACCACCACTGACGAATACGCCGCGCTCTTCGGTATCGTGCAGCATGACCCGCAGGCCCATTGGCGTGACGATCGCTTGAACGTTGTCGAGCACCCCCGCGTCCTTGCCGAGCTTGCGCACACGTTCGGCAAGCGCGTCCATCGCCTCGCGGCTGTCTGCCATCGGCTGGCTGCGCTTCACGTCGCCAGCCTCCTCGTCCGCCATGTGCGACGCCCACGTGTCCTGCAACGCGTGAGTATTCGGCCCCAACGGCGCACCGGCCGACAAGTCCGAGTCGTCGTCGTACAGTGCACTGTCAACCATTGCGTCCATTTTGCGGCGCGTCTCTTCGTCGCGCGCACTGAGCGCCCACAACAACATGAACACACATAGCAGCGCGAGGCAGAAATCGGCGAACGCGACTTTCCAGCCACCGCCATGATCGTCGTCGTAATCGCGCCGAACCGGGCGTTTGACGATCAAGTCGACGGGGGCCGCCCGGCGTTCACCTCGCTTGGCAGGAGTGGCCGTCGCGCGCGCGACGGGCGCATCTTCGGTTGCGACGCTTTCGTGGGTGCTATCCAAGCTCATTCACGCCCCGCGTCCAATTGGCCGATCCAGCCCTCGAGCTGCGCGAAGCTCGGCTTGCAGGCCGGTTGCATCATGCGACGGCCCGCATCGATCGCCAGCAGCGGTGGCTTGCCGCCAGCAAAGGCCACCAGTATCACTTTCATGCATTCCATTTCCGACATCTCGGCCTTCATCGCCTGCTTAACCAGATTCGACACCGGATCCAAAACGCCATAACAGAAGAAAATGCCGATAAGCGTGCCGATCATGGCGGCCGCGACATTCTCGGCCAGCTCGGCCGCACTGGCGCCGTCTCCAAGTCTGCCCATGGCAATCACCACGCCCAATACCGCAGCCACAATGCCAAAGCCGGGCATGGCTTCCGAAATCTTTTTGAGCGAACGCGATGGCAACTCGATGTTCTCTTGAACAGCGACCAGCTCCTGCTCGAGCACGCTTTCCAGCTCGTGTGAACTGATCTTGCCCATCGCCATCAAGCGAAGGTTGTCGACAATGAAGGTAAGCAGTTCGGGCCCCTGGAGCACCAGCGGGTAGCGCTGGAACAGCCGGCTTTCGTGCGGGTTCTCGACGTGGTTGTCGAGCGCCTTGAGGTCTCTGCCGATGTTCAACAGCTCATACATCAGCAGCAGTTGCTGACGCTGGAATTCCTTGTTGGCCGTGCGCTTGCGCCTGCCCATCACCTTACGCAATTGCTTGCCCATGTCGACGAGCACGTGGCGCGAGTTGCCGAGCACCAGCGCACCAACGGCCGAGCCGACGACGATCAACAATTCGACAGGCTGCCAGAGCTTGCGAAAATCGCCCCCCATGAATACGAAGCCGCCGAAGACGCAGCCAAGCACGATCAAAATTCCAAATATCTGTTGCATGATTCCTTCCCGACCTGGGCGCCGTCCGACCGGAGCGGCGCAATATTCTTCACTGTCAATGCTGAGCGAGGCGCTTGCGCATCTTGACCAGCGCGCTCTTGTTGATCTGACAGACTCGAGCCCGCGTCAGGCCCAGCACCGCCCCGATCTCCGCTTGACTCAGATCGAATTCGTAATAGAGCTGGATGATCTGCTGCTCGCGCGCGTCGAGCACGCCCAGCGCCTGTTCAAGCGAGTGGCGCAGCATGGCGCGGTGTTCGATGCCGTCGCTGCCGCCGCACTCGTACCGTTCCGCGTCCTCTTCCAGCAAGGCGTCAAAACTGACGAACTCTTGTGCGCAGTCGTCCAGTTGCAACTGCTCGTATTCGTCGTCGCCGATTTCCAGCGCGTTGCACACTTCTTCTTTCGTAGGATCGCGGCGCAGTTCCCGGCGCAGTGCTCGCTCAGTGCTGCGCAGACGGTGAGCACCTTGGCGTGCCGAGCGCGGCCGCCAGTCCTGGCGGCGCAGTTCGTCCAGAATCGCGCCCCGCACGCGAAATAGCGCAAAATGCTCGAATTCGTCATCGGGCTCACCGTAGCGACGCAGCGCTTCGAGCAGACCCATCAACCCGAGTTGCTCGAGGTCGCAGGCCTCCATGGCCCCACCCGCCTGCGACGCGAGCTTGCGCACGATGCGCTTCACCAGCGGCGCATACCGCGCCATCCAGCGCGCCTCATCGGCGGGGGACAACGCCTGGTTCTCGCGCTGTACACTTTGGTATTCGGTGTAGATCGTTGCAGTCATCGTATTCGGTCCATCATGGCCTTCGTTACCGTCACGTTACGAGAGCGTGCGATTGGTGCCGCAGCACAATGTTCGTATTCCAAATTGAGCAATGCTGCTGATTCGAGCTATTCCATGCACTGCACACCGACCAGCGTGCGCGTGGCCGGTACGCTTCCGACCCTCTCGCTCAGCGCCGGCAGCCCTTCGCGCAATTCGTTTCGTTAGCCGAAAGCAGCAGATCCGGCATCGGATTGCACGGCCGCGTGTTGCCCTTGTTGCCGTGCATTCCGGATCATGTCGTTGCCCTCTTCACGTACGCGAATTCGCGAGGCGCCAATTCGAATATCGAATCGCCGCCTGCGGAGGCCAAACCGCCACCAGGCCCTCGCGTGGGCGGTTCATCGCGTGGATGGTGCTCGCGGCCGCCCGAGCCGCCCGCCTCGCCATGGCTTTGCCGACCTGCCGAGACCTGCACGGTCACGTCGCCACCATGTCGCGCGCCGAGATCATGGCGCAAGCTTTCTCCGATCGCCTGCAACTGGAGAACGACCTCGGGATGAGTGGCCGACAAATGAACCGCCATGCCGTTGACGTTCTGGCGTAGTTCGATGCGTATCGATCCGTTCGAACCCGGCTCGAGTCGGATCACGGCTTGACGCATGCCCTGAGCCATCTGCACGCTCAGGCGCTCTCCCAACGCGTCGATCAGCTTCTGCTGACGCGCGGTCGGCGCACTCGTAGCCGTTGCCGGCACCATTGCCTCTTCCGGCACCTTTGCCGCTTCCGGTACCCTTGCCGCTTCCGTCAACAGTTCGGCTTGTGTTGCGCGGGTGCCTACCTCGCAGTCGGGTGTGACGGCCGATGGCCCTGTCGGAGCGATTGCGTCACCGAACGCGAGCGGGCCGAAGATCGGCGACACGTGCGTCGTCGCGAAATTCATGCTTTGGTTCAACAGCGCCCCAGGTACCGCACTCGATCGATGGTCGAACAGGCGCGCGGCCAGCATGGGCGCGACCGGTTCCTTCGCACCAACTTGCGGCAAAACCGCTTGCTCGATCGCGCCGCGCCGGTACAAGTCCACTGGTTGCGCTGTCCCATGTGTGTGTGCCGGCAACGAAACGATGGTGGAAAGGCGTTGCATTGCGACGGTATCGACCGGTGCGTCGCTTGTCGTCCGGTCCGGTGCGACAGTGTCGACTGCACGTGCTTCCAGCGCCTGCATAAGGCCCGGTGCGGCCACCGCGCCGTCCCGCAACGATGACATGTCGCCAGCCGGCGGTTCGGTTTCAGGCGCTCGCGCCAGTGCCAACCACGGATCCGGCACCGACACCGGATCCGCCGTGGCGTCCGTGCCGTCGTCCAGTCCGGAGCCTTCCACCAGCAAGGCCGCGAAATCATCGGTTGACACGGATGGCTGCACGCCGAGCACTGCAGCCAGCACGGCGCTACCGTCGGCTGCCGTTGCCGGCGCAAGGTCGGCCGTTGCCGAAAGACCGCTCATCATTGCTGGCTCCCTTGAACTGCATAGACCTGCCAGACTTCGCGGCGATCATTGAGATCGCTCATCGCCTCGATCAGCCGTTCGGATTCAATTTCCAATAACGAAATAGCGACGCGGTGCGCGATCGTCAGAAGTCTCAGTGCTTCCAGCTCGGCAGCGGTCAACGCCGTTCCGGTTGCCATGTTGCTCACGATATCGTGTACTTCGACGCTCAAGCACACCAGCGCGTCGAAATCGCACTTCGCAATCGCTTGTCGTACGCGCATTGCAAGTCGTAGCACATAGTCGCTCTGGTCCATGGTCTATCATCCGAATCGTTGATCGACGCCTTCCCACGCCGCGCGCAGCGTGCGAATCAGCATCGAGACTTCATCGATGAGGACCGGATCCAGAGCGAGTCCGGCTTCATTCAGGCGTACCGTGCAGTACTCGTACAGCCGGGCAAGATTGACGACGACCTCGTTGCCGACGTCGAAATCGAGTGCACTGGTCAGACCATGCAGCATCCCGATGCACTTGTTCAGGCTGTTGCCCTTCTCTTCGTAGCGTCCAGCTTCGATATGGGCGCGCGCGCGCACCATCTCGTCGAGCAGGCCATCCATCAGCACAATCACCAACCGTACCGGCGACGCGCTTGCCGCCTGACTCGCCAGGTTCGTCGTCTGGTAATTTCCGTAACCATGTCCGGTCATCATTTCTTGTTTCCGCTAAGGAGGTCGTCGAGCAACTGCTTCGTGTATTCCATCCGCTTCTGCAGTTCCGCCACGCGCGTGAACTGGGTCAGATATCGGTCATAGACCTGACGGTATTGCACTTCGAGCGAACGCTCCTTTTTCTTTAACGATTGCTGAATAAGCTCGGCGGAATCCTGACGACGCTTGACCTGACCGTCGACGGAGGAGGTCCATGTCTTCAGGTAGGCGTCCATGCGCGCGACGATGCCCTTTTCAGGATCGGCAAACAAGGCGGCGAGACCATTTGGATTCTTGTCCAGCGAGGCTTTCATCTTGTCCGTATCGAGCGACAGCTTGCCGGTACGGTCCGCTGAGATGCCGTAGTCCAACATCCGCCTTTCGCCCACTGTGGCGCGCAACAGCGCGTTCATTCGCTGTTGGAGATTGCGCACACCGGCATCGCCGACGAACGGCCCTGCGTTGGATGGATTGTCAGGGTTGACCTTGGTCAGCTCGGCCAGCACGCCCATTGCTTTGTTATATGCATCGACAAACGCCTGCACGGCGTCGGCCGTGCCGCCGTGGTCAAGCTTGATATCGAGGAACAATGGCGCGTCGCTTTCGACCATCGACTGCGTGAACGTGACGGACACGCCCTGAATGCCGGTGAAAGTATTGCTGCCCTGCTTGATTTCGACGCCGCTCTCCCCGCCAAGCTTGAATATGGCGTCTCGTGCCACCGACAGTTCGTCCGGCGTACCCGACAGGGCAGCAGACAGCACTGTATCGCCGATGCCGCTGGCGTCGAGCGAAATGGCACCGGCCTCGCCGGTCTCGCCCGAGGTCAGCACGAGACGCTGCTCGCCTTCGATCGTGACGATCGATGCAGATACCTTGCCGTTGTTGCCGGCGGCCTGGTTGATCGCGCGAGCCAGTTCGGCCGGCGACACGTTGCCGCTCGCGTCGGCGTTGGCTGCCGATAGGTCTACCTTGAACGATTCTCCGTTCGCGAGTGCGATCCCGAGTGTGCCCGCGTCCTTGGCACCGTATGACGAGAGGCCCTTGAAGGCCACCTGATGCGTCGACGCGAGTTGCTTGACGAAGAACGTGTAACGACCAGGCTGCGCATTGGCCGCCGCGGTGGCTTCGCCCAGCGCCGGGTTCGACAGTGCGGCCTTTTGTTTGACGATGCCGCCCACACCGGACGAGCCCTTCAACGCGCTCTGAAACGAACTCAACGCGCCTTGTAACCGGGTGAGCCCGGCCTGGGCGATCGCGTTGCCCGCTTGCTGGGTTTTCAGGCGCTGAACAGCATTCAGCATGTACTTTTCGGTAAGCGCCTTGGCGCTTGCCACTGGGTCTCCAATACTACCGAACATGGCGTCCTCGCTTGATCAGAATGGGTTGGATATCGAACGTTGCTGCGACAGCCGCCTGCGCAGCCATGCCTGGGAAGCCTGTTGGTCTTCGAGTTTGCGATCGCGTGCGCGCTTCTCGAGTTCGAGCGCGCCAAGCTTCCTGCTGCGAACCCGATCGATCTGCTCGTACCGCAGGCGTGCGCGGCACAAATCCGCGCGCAGGCCCGCGACCAATGCCTCGTGCTTTGCCAATTGATGCTGGTGCAGATGAATCAGATTGGCGAGCGCGGAGCGATAGCGCGCGCCGTTCATTGCGTGCTCGGGATGTACGTGCGTACCGGTGTCGACGCTTTGCATCAGCAAAGTCATTTGCGAAATATGATGGCGATAGCGAGCGCCTTCCGCGTCGCGCGCGGCGACATCGATTTCCAGCCGATCCACTTCCTTCGCGCGCATCGCGACGAGTTGCGTGAGTCCCGCAACGACATGTCGGGCGTTCATGCGGCAATCTCCGCCAGAATATCCAGCGTCGCCTGGCGCGGCGCGACCTCGTCCTGTGCCTGACACAGGAAGGCTTCGATCCGGTCGTGCATCTTCACCGCGTGATCGGTAACGAGATCCGCGCCGGCCACGTAGCCGCCCAGCGGGATCAGATCGCGAACATTGGCGTAGCGCGACATCATTTGCTTCATCTTGCGTACCGCGTCGATCTGCTCGCGCGGCGCCACGAGTGACATGCAGCGGCTGACCGAGCGCAGCACGTCGATCGCCGGGTAATGCCCCTGGGAGGCGAGATCGCGCGACAGCATGATGTGGCCATCGAGAATCGCACGCGCCGTGTCGACCACCGGGTCCTGTTCGTCGTCGCCTTCAGCCAACACGGTGTAGATGGCACTCATGCTGCCAACACCTTCGCCGTTGCCCGCGCGCTCCACCAGGCGTGGCAACATGCCGAACACCGAGGGCGGATAGCCGCGCGTGGCCGGCGGCTCGCCCAGCGCCAGCGCGATTTCCCGCTGCGCCATCGCGTAACGGGTGAGGGAATCGATCATCAGCAGCACATCGTTGCCGGCATCGCGAAAGTGTGTGGCAATGGCGTGGCACAGCTCGGTCGCCATCAAACGCATCAGCGGGGATTCATCCGCCGGCGCGACCACGACGATGGCTTTGGACAAGCCTTCGGGGCCAAGCGAGTGCTCGATAAACTCTCGCACCTCGCGGCCACGCTCGCCGATCATGCCAACCACCACCACATCGGCCGCGGCCTGGCGCGCGATCATGCCGAGTAGCACGCTCTTGCCAACGCCACTGCCCGCAAAAAGGCCAACGCGCTGCCCGCGGCCCAACGTCAGCATGCCGTCGATCGCGCGCACGCCTACGTCCATCACACCCTCCACCGGCTGCTTGCGCAGCGGGTTCACGCGCGGGGGAGCCAGATCGAGTACGGCGTCGCCGATGAGCGGACCACGGTCGTCGATCGGTTCACCGAGACCATCGACGATACGGCCACGCCATGCCGGGCCGATCGACAGCGTGCGCGCACCTTCATCGCCAAACACGCGCGCGCCCGCGGCCAAACCCTCTGCGGGCCTGAAGGGCATCAAATACGACACGCCTTCCCGAAAGCCGACCACGCGTGCATCGAGCCAGTCGTTCGATGCGGTTTCGATCCGTGCGAGCTGACCGGTTTCGAATGCATAGCCGGTCACTTCAAGCAGGAGGCCCGAGACGGCGGACAAGCGTCCTACCGGCCTTGCGACGGGCACATCGCCAAGGTCGAGCTTGCCGAGTACGGAATGGTTCATGCCGGCACTCCGTCCGCCTCCTCGGCATGGGCATGCGCGAGCTGCGAGGTAATCCGTTCGATGCAGGCGACAAGGCGCTGACCACAGCCCGCGTCCATTTCGATGTCATCGGCCCGCACGCGGCATTCGCCAGGCTCGAGACGGTCGTCCGGCACCAGTTGCCAGCCCTGCACTCGATCGGGTGCCGCTTCGGCCAGGCGCGCGTAATCGGCCGGGTTCAGCCGCACGCTGACGGATTCGGGCGGTTTGGTCAGCGTGCCGACGGCTTCATCCACAAACGCGAGAATCCGCTCGGGACGGGTTTCAAGCTCCGCACGCACGACCTGTCGGGCAACGTCGCCAACGAGCTCAGCCACTTCGCTGCGCACCTTGGCTCGATAAGCTTGCTGCACGCACTGGAAGCCACGAACCAGCGCGTCGACCGGTGCTACCAGCGCATCGAACCTGGAACGCACGTCGCGGCGTGCGCCTTCGGCGCCGACTCGTTCGCCGGCGACAAAGCCCTCCTCGTAACCCGCTTGCCGAGCTTCTTCAAGCAATTCCGCGGCCGGAGGGACATGCAGTTGCTCGGAGATCAGATCCACCTCGTCGGGCGCCGTGAATCCGCCAGGCTGCTCGCTTGCCGCGCGAATGCGCGCCAGCGAGGGAAATGCATAGCGTCGGTACGTCCTCATCGAAGTGCTTCCTCCGCCACGAGCCGAAGTTCGATGTCGCCGTCGTCGGCCAGTCTTCGTATGATGTCCATGATTTCGCGGCGCGCCGACTCGACTTTGCTGGGGAGTACGGGCTCCGCCCGGCGCAACATCTCCTCGAAGGCCTGCACCGCGCGCCGCGGCATCGAGCGCAACAATGCGTCGCGCACGGCTGGGTCGGCGCCCTTAAGCGCCACGCCCCACAGCGCCGTGTCGACATGTTCGAGAATGACGGAGATCACCTCATCATCCTGGTTCGCGATCACCGCGAAATCGTAGATGAGCTCTTCCACCGCCGCGACCAACTCCGGATCCCGAGCACGCAGAATTTCCACCATGTGGGTGCGGTCGCCCGGCATACGGTTGATGATGTCGGCGGCCTGCCGCACACCTTCGACGGCCGTGCTTTGTGTGCCAAGGTTGGCGATGCAACAGTCGACCACGTCTTCCAGGTCCCGCAGCAGGTCATGATCGATCTCGGTCAGACGCGCGATATCGAGCAGCACCTGCTCGCGCCGCGCTTCGGGCAGCGCCTGAATCACGCGGCTCGCCTGCTCCGGCGGCAAGAAGACGAGGAACATGGCTTGCATGCGCACGTGCTCGTCGCGCAGGCGATCGGCAAGCCATTGCGGCTGCGCCCACTGCAGGCGCGCCATTTTCGGGCCGATCGCGTCACCGTAAATCTTGTTGAGCACGCTGTTGGCCACCACACCGCCGAGCGCCATCTCCAGCGAGCGTTGCAAGAACGAGCGCGAAGCACCCCGTACGCCGCTCTGCTCGCGAAAATTCGTGAAGAAGTGCTCGATGGTGTTCTGCACAGCCTCTACCTTGACGCCCTGCATGCGTGACATGGCGAGTGTCACGTCCAGCAACTCCTCGCGCGAAAGGCATCGCAGCACGCCCGCCGCAGCTTCCTCACCGATGCTGAGCAGGATGATGGCAGCACGCTCCACCGCGGCAAGATTCCGGGTTGGCAGGCCTGCCGTTACGGCGGTGTCCACGGTCGCAGGTACGTCAGTTGGTGTGTTCATCGTCTCGAATCCAGGGTTTGATGACTTCGGCAACGCGTTCAGGGTCCTGAGCGGCCAGATGCTTCAGGTGTGCGATCAGCACGTCCGCGCCGGAGCCAATCGGCGGGAGATTCGCGTCGGCCAGCAGCAGCGGCTGCGTGTCGGCTTCGGCGGCTGCCGCAAGCGCGGGGGTTTCCGGACCGCCGGATACGGCGTTGGCGCCCTGCGACTGCGGATCGCGCCCGCCGTTGGCCCAAATGCGGAGCACCTTAAGCAGCGGGCGGAAGATGAATACGAACCCGAGTAGCGCACCCAATGCCCACGCTGCCCAAGTACCGATCGTCACGATGTTGTCGGGCTGTTTCCACCACGGCTGCGATACGGTCACCGGCGTGCCGCGGAAGTCCAGCGACGACACCGTCAGTGCATCTGCACGGTCGGCATCGATGCCCAACCCGTTGCGCAGGATCGTGTCCACCTGCGCAAGTTGCGCTGGCGCCCAAGCCTTTCCACCGCCGGGCGCGGCGGCGTTGTTCAGAACCACCGCCACGTTCAGGCGCTTCACGCGCACGGGACTGCGCTTGATCTGTACGACATTGCGGTCGTAAGCGTATTGGCGTGTCTGCGCGTTCTTGGCCGAGTGCGGCGCTTCGGGCATGCTGGCGGCCGACGGCGGTGCCGGCCGGTTCGACAACGAACCCGGTACACCCAACGCTGCCTGACCGATGTCCTTCTCGTCGCGAATCGCTTCCTGTGTAATCTTCGGGGCCTCGCCGTATTGCTCGCGGGTCTCTTCCACGCGATCGTGGTCCAGCTCGACGGCAACACTCGCGCGAAAGTTGCCGTCACCCAACGCAGGCGTGAGCAACTCGCGAATATTGCGCAATACCTGTTCACGCATTTGCGCGCCCCACTCGCTGTCGAGCGTGGAATTTCCCAGTGCCGGATCGATCTGCGCGGACAGGTGATTGCCAGCCTGGTCTATCACCGTCACGCGGGCCGGGTCGAGGTTCGCCACGCTGCCCGCTACCAGCGCGACGATCGCGGCAATCTGCTCCTTGCTCAGCTTGCGATTGGGCTTGAGCGTGAGCACCACCGACGCCGAACTCTTGTCGCCATCGGCCAGAATGAACGACGCCGATTTGGCGATCGACAGATGCACACGAGCCGACGACACCGGCTCGAGCGCCATCACGCTCTGCGTCAGTTCGCCTTCGAGGCCACGCCGAAACCGGACGTCCTGCACGAACTGACTGACGCCCAGCGGATCGCTCTTGTCCACCTGCTCCAGCCCCTCCGGCAATTTGGCTACCACGCCCTTGGCGGCCAGCATCATGCGCGCGGCGCCGAGCTTCTGCTCTGGCACCAGCACCTGGCCACTGTCCGGGTGGATACGGTACGGAATGCCTTCGGCGTCCAGCGCGGCCATCATGTCGGCGGCGACCACGGCTTCCTGGGAGCCAAAAAGCGGCTTGTAGCGCGAGTCCTGACGATGCATCAGCATCATGGTCAGCGCGGACAGGCTAATCGCCAGGATGACGATGGGCGCCAGTCTGGACAGCGCCGCGGGGGACGGCAATCGGAAATGGCCGCGAGGCGCGAAGCGCGCAATCTGAGCCTTGACTTGAGCAAGCACGTTTGCGGTCCTCATCAAACCTGCATCTTGATGATGTCGTCAAAAGCACTCATGACCTTGTTACGCACCTGGACCATTGTGGAGAACGACAGGCTTGCCTGCTGGCTGGCAAGCATGGCGCCTACGAGGTCATCGCTGGCGCCGGTTTCCACGGCGGTGACGAGATCGTCGGCACGATGTTGTTGCGCATCCGTGCCACGCACGGCCTGCTTGAGTAAATCGGCGAAGCCTCCCGCGATGTCGGCGGAGGCGGCTTCGGTTTTCGGGTCATCGTTTTTTTGGATGACGGATTGGCGAATCGAATCGAGCATCGCGCTCGAGAGGTCGACAGTCATGGCGGCTCCAGATTGGCTATGGCACGGATTCTGGGACGTCATCCGTCGTAGAACGAGAATGTTCAACGAAACATTGATTGGCCCGCTAACGGCGGCCTGTCACTGCTGCTCGTGCTCAGTCGGGCAGAGAACGACCATACGGCAAATGAGCCGGTAAAAAATGGAGGAGCATGGTTCGGGGCGGCCCCGCGCCCGAGCGCCCCTGGCGTCGCGCTACATCGCGAACCGGCAGCCACGCGCGGGCGCGGCAGTCATCGCCACCGTCGCAGGTCGGGTTACGCCGACCGTTTCCAGCGATCCAACACCTCGCGCCTTCGACGAGACGCGTGGCAGGATCAGCTCGAACACGGTGCCGCTCCCTGGCGCACTGTGCACGGCAACCGTGCCGCCGTGTCTTTCGATCACGGCCTTGACGAAAGGCAACCCCAATCCGACGCTGGCGCTGCCATCGGCCTTGCGCTCGGCCTGGAAGAACGGCTCGAACAGGCGACGGACCGTGTCGTCGGTCATGCCGACGCCGCTGTCAGCCACCGTCAGTACCAGTGCGCCGTCGCCAGCCGAGCCGATGGTGAGCGACACTACGGCACCAGGCGGCGAATACTTGATCGCGTTGTCCAGCACGTTGACGACCGCACGCATGAGCATGTCTCCATTTCCGCTGACGAGGGTGTCTTCGACCAGGAATGCCGGTTCGCGCAACACGACGCCCTTTTGCTCGGCGGCGAGCCAGTTCTGGTCGATCGCCTCTTCGGCCACCTCGCTCAACGCCACCGGTTCGAATTCGGTCCGATCGAGTCGCTCGGCACGGCTCAACTGCATGAAGTCCTTCGCAATACGTAACGAGTATGAAGCCTGCTGCCGTAGATCGCTCAGGAAGGCGCGATCCGACTCCCCGTCCGGATTGCCGCCAACGGACGCGCCCCGGCGATCGATCAACGACAGGATGGCCGTCAGTGGGCTGCGCAGATCATGGGCGATATGACGCAACATCCACTTGTCGTGCGAGACAAATCCCTTCAGATCGCAAAGGTCGATCAGGCAAACCAGGTGGGACATCTGCGTGTCGCCGTCGGAAGAAGTATCCCCGCTCAGCCCACTCGACAGCCGTTCGCACATCAGCATGTAGGTGCGACCGCCCCATTCGATTTCACGACTGGCGTCTCCGCCCTTGCATACGCTCTCGGCCACGAGCCGCTCGACTTGCATGAATGGCAATCGAGCGTCGGTCAGCTCACCTGCGGAGTCCTCGCGCATTAAAGTGGCAGCCTTCGCGTTCCACACGGCAACGTGGCCGCCCATCGTGAGAAAGACTGGATACGGAAACCGGTTGACCATGTCGACGTAGAGCTTTTGCCAGCCGCGTACCTGCAGCAATGCTGCCTTGATGCCGACCAGTTCGTCGGACCGCCCGGACGGTGCAGCGACCGCGGCAGCACCCTCTCGCGGATGGATCGCGGCGGCGATCGCTCCCCATTCGCGCAATTCGCCTCGCAACATCGAGAGCATGCGAGCATGTCGCTCCCACGCAAAAAAGCCGTAGATCAGCAGGCAAACAACCGGAAGCAGCCCCAGCGGCAACCAGATATGGAATACCAGCATTCCCAGTGGAACGGCGAAGATCAGCGCGCCCCAGCCGAGCGCCGCCAGATGCACCGCCCGACCGGGAACAAACACGCAGATCAGCACGACGCCGAACGCGAGGATCAGATAGATCGACACCCCGACGGCGGCGGGCGCTTCGCGCGCGAGATTGCCTGAGGCCACGGCGTCGGCGATGAGCGCGTCGAGTTGTGAGCGCGTAACCTCGTGCGAGTTGAGCGACGAGATCTGGAACATCCCTCCGGCGCCCCACGCGTGACTACCGACGAATACCACCTTCCCATCGAACGCATCCGCAGGTACGCGTTGCTGCAGCACATCAATATCCGAATACTGCGTGAGGTGCATCGATGCCGGCAGCATTGTCATCACCGCCGGCGTGCGTGCGGCCCCGATCGACTGCGCGTATGGCCTGACGAAATCGACGACCGGCAACGGCGGCTCGATGCCCGCCACACGCAGCGCATCGAGTGCAACGTGTGCATAACGGACGCCCGCGGACAGACGGTAAGGTACGAAACCACTCACCACACCGTAGTGGCCCATCGTAACGATGCGCTGGCTGCGCGCGGCAGCAAGCGAACTGAGTGCCGGCGGCAGCAGGCTTGAACAGCCTCCTGCGTGCCCGGCGAGGCCTGGCTCGACCAACACGGTATGCGAACATGATCGCATGCCGGCGCGCAGACTCGAATAATCGAACCCGGGCCACAGCGGCAAATCGAGCGTGACGCTGCGCGCCTTCCCAAGGGCGCCGAGCAATTGCGCCAAATACGCGTCCATGCCATGCGGGTCCAGTTGCGCGATCACCCCTTCGTCGATGTTGACCACCACCACCTGTCGCGTCGACCGATGCGCAACCACCTGCGCCATCATATCGAACAGCACGCGATCAAGCGCGCCCGACACCACGCCGCTGCCGGGGCTACCGCTCAACGCAGCCAGCGCCAGCATCGCAAGGACCACAATGCCTCGCAAGGGGCCGATCGTCATCAAGCGGGAAATGAGTGCACGCATAGAGCCACCAGCTTGCCGCAGCTCAATCCCGGTCGTTGTCGGCACCATCCGCCAACCGCTCGAGGCGATACCCGTAGCGATACACGCTCGAAATTCTGAGCCCGTTCGGACGCAGGCGAAGGCCGTTTCGCACCCGCGTGATATAGGTCGCCAACGTGCCGACATTCGACGAATCCGCTGCACCCCAAACTTGCTTGAGCAGCACATCGCGACTCACCACGCGTCCGGCGTGCGCGAACAGATACAGCGCAATGGAAAATTCACGCTCAGGCAGCGAGACTTGCTCGCCGTCGGGCAACGTCGCCGTGCGCGTGGCCTCGTCCAGGATGAAGCCGGAAAATCTGATTTGCTGATTGCGCTGGACCCCCGGGTACCATTTGCGCAACTGGGCGATAACGCGCGCAATCAACATTCGCTCGCTGATAGGCTTGACCAGATAGTCATCCGCCCCGCAGCTCAACCCGTGCAGGATGTCGCGCTCGTCGTCATGCTGAGTGAGCAACACGATGGGAATCAGATAGTCGACCCGCTTGCGCATGTCTATCAGCACGTCGATGCCGGTCATGCCGGGCACATCCCAATCGAGTAGAAGCATATCGACCTTCTCTTGGCCGATGCGGTCGATAAAGCGACTGCCGTCGTGCTCGACAATAGCGTCGTAGCCCGCGGCCTCGAGCCAGTGCCGAACGGTTCTCGCATGTGCGACGTTGTCTTCCAGGAGCGCAATGCGCGGCTTTTTTGCATCGGCGGGTGTGACTGTCGACATGATTGCGAGACTGATGAGGATTTTGGGAGGCACCCACTGACTTATCCCGTCAATACGCGATCGACCGGAATTCGTGGAGCCCACGGTTAAGCAGCGGAGTTCCCTCCGCAAGGATAGACAGAATGCACATACGAATTGCGGCGTCCTTGATGCGAAAAAATATCGCGACGCCGCAAACATTTCGGCGGAGCCGAAATCGCTCGGCACTGCGTCAGTAGCCCGCAGATGCACAGGGTGCGAGAAAGGCCCTGAGATTGAAGATCAGGCGTCAGTCAAACCGAACTCGTACGTTTCTCAACACGCGTCATGCGCAACGCTCGTCACTGCCGGCGAATCGCCAGCAACCTAACGGACGGGCAACCCAAGTTCGAACCGGCGTTAAGAGAAATGCCAAGCCTGAAGTTTGCACGGCGAGACCTGAATCTCAAACAGCTCCGTTTGGACCTGCGATACAGATCCCAATGTAGAGCTAAAGTGTGAGCGAAATCCGCCGTGCCCAATATCAGACAACTCTTATTTTCCGGAGTCGCCCCATTACACGGGCTGGATCAATAGCATGTCGCCACGCGCGGAAACGCCAGCACAGCAGTATTCACTGGCGCTATTGCAGCGACTCATAGCGCCACCGCTCGGCACCGCTCAAATGGCAAGCCTTCCTCCGCCAGCGGAGAAGCAATCTCGACGTTCGCACGTCCGCCGCGCCGCATCTCCCGCTTGGCCGACTCGATTCGATTTAACGTCTGTGGATCGCCTGCCGTCTTGAACAGGCGTCGCCTCCTGACAAGTGGGCAGCGACAAACAAATACCCCAAACCTAGTCTAGATTTAAGGATTACATACCATGCTGAGCCTGCACACCAACGCCGCCGCCATGAACATCAAGAAGGCCATCGGCAGCACCAGCGGCAGCCTGAACACCACGATGACCCGCCTGGGCACCGGCTTGCGCATCAACTCCGCCAAGGACGACGCTGCCGGCCTGCAGATCGCCGTGCGCCTGCAAGCGCAAACCCGCGGCATGGGCATGGCCATGCAGAACACGCAAAATGCGTCGTCGCTGCTCCAAACCGCGGACGGCGCGATGAAGGAAGTCACCAACATTCTGTACCGCATGAAGGATCTGGCCACGCAGGCCGCTGACGGATCGTCCTCGGCAAACGAAAAGTCTGCCATGCAGGCCGAGTACGATGCGCTGGGCAAGGAACTGTCGAACATCATGAAGAACACGTCGTACGGCGGCGCCAAGCTGATGCAGAAGGAAGTCAAAAATGCAGACGACACGGTAGCGAGCGAAGGCGGTCGCCTGACCAAGGAAATCACCTTCCAGATCGGCGCCACCAAGGACGAAACGATGACCGTCGATTTCTCCAAGCACGTCACAAACGCGGACACCAAGTTCGAGGGCCTGTCGGCAACTTACAAGGGCCCGGAAGCAGGCAAGCCTGAAGTGGCCGGCGAGGAGCTGACTAAAAGCGCCAACGCGACGATCGATCTGATCAACAACGTACTTGACGACGTGGGCGCGCTGCGCTCGGCCATCGGTGCGGCAGAAAACCGCCTCGAGCACACCCACAACAACCTGGCCAACATGTCGACGAACACGGCTGACGCCGAAGGCCGCATCATGGACGCCGACATGGCATCGGAATCCGCCAAGATGAGCTCGCAGCAAGTGCTGCTGCAAGCCAGCATGTCCATGCTCAAGCAAACCAGCAGCATGAACCAGATGGTCTTGTCGCTGCTCCAGTAAGCATTGCCTCGCGATTCACTGGAGTCCAAAACCGGCCCGCCACGAGCGGGTCGTTTTTTTTGGGGTGTTCAAACTCTGTTCAACATTCTCCGCTCCATGCAGCACGCTGCCGACAATGGCGCCCACTCTTCTTCAAAACGACCCCTTGACCGTGTCAGCATCTCCCTCCCACTCCCGCAGCAGCCGAGCCGCATCTCCGGTGGTGCTTGATCCGTGCACGCTGGGGCGTCCATACCATTTGCTCGAGGATGTGCTGCAAGATATCAAGCGCAGAATCGACCAGTCCCTTCATGAACGGTTCAATCTGCGCCGTGGCACGCGCTTCGTCGTCACCGAGCTCTCTGTAGCCGCGATGCGGTCGCGCAATGCGGCCGTCTGGCGCACCTATGCATGCAACCATGGACAGATTTCAGTGCGCTGCGACCGCACGCTACTGCTGGCGCTGCTGGCCTGTCATTACGGCACTTCGCTGGACGAAGCCGTGCCGAGCGCCCCAGCGCCCGTGCCGGAAACCGGGGCGGAACAGCGTTTCGCGGCACAACAACACACCGCGCTGCTAGCCGCGTTTGCTTCGGCGATGCTCGGCGACCAGGCAGAGCCCTTTTTTCCAAGTGGGGACGTCCTGCCCGGCCCGGGAGTCCGCGTCCTGCGCATGACCATCTCGGACCCCTTACGCAGCGTCGGTGGCGACGTCGAATTCGCATTGGACGACAGGTGGGTCGACCACTTGTTTGCACGCCTCGATGCTCAGCACCTGCGTCCTGCACCCGATAGTGCTCCTGCCAACGTGTGCATCCCCGTCACGATGTCGGTGCACGTGCTGTCCAAGGACATGCGCCTCGACGAACTGCTTCGCATGAGGCCAGGCGACGTCCTGCCCGTTCGCTTGCCCGATACCGTCGACGTGCTCGTCGACAACGTCCGCCTCTACCGCGCGGCCTTGGCCGAACACCAAGGCGCGCTGTGGATTACTTCTTTCGAACCCGTGGAGTAACCCCCAACATGACCTCGACCACCGACCTCGATCTCTCCGCGTTGGGCGATCTGGATCTGGGCGACGATCCCCGATCCATCGCCGAACCTGCTTCGCCGCGCGACTCGATGCGTATGCTGCGCCGCATTCCCGTGCGCTTGACGCTGGAGGTGGGGGAGGCCACCGTACCGCTAGCCGATCTGCTGTCGTACGAAACCGGCTCCACGGTGGAGCTCAATCGCCTTGCCGGCGAACCCCTCATCATCAAGGTAAATGGTACGCCGGTGGGCTTTGGCGAAGTCGTCGTCTCGGGAGAACACTACGGGCTACGCATCATCGAACTCGACGACCTCAACTCGCTGGCGACATGAAGAATCGCGACCTCCTGCCCCACCTGGGTCTGGCGTTAGCCGTTCTCGCAGTGCCGGCACTCGTGCAAGCCGACACGCTGACGCTCGCATCCGATGCCGTCGGCGGCCAAGGCTTCACGGTCAAAACTCAGATCCTCGTTCTGATGACGCTGCTCGGGCTACTGCCCGCGCTGCTGATGACGATGACGAGCTTCCTGCGCTATGTGATCGTGCTGTCGCTGATCAAGCAGGCGCTAGGCCTGCAGCAAGGATTGCCGGGGCGCATCGTGACGGGTGTCGCGCTGGTGCTCACCATGCTTACGATGCGCCCGGTCGGCGAGGAAATCTGGCAAAAGGCCTTCGTGCCATACGACCAGGGCAAGATCAGCATGCAGGCCGCGCTCGCGACATCGGAACAACCGCTGGGGCGCTATATGCTTGCGCAGACGAACAAGGCCACGCTCGCGCAGATGGCCAAACTCTCCGGCACCGAAAAAATCACGGACCCGGAGCAGCAGCCATTCCTGGTTAAATTGTCGGCGTTCGTGCTGAGCGAACTGAAGACTGCGTTCCAGATGGGCGCCATGCTGTTCATCCCGTTCCTGATCGTCGACATCATTGTCGCGTCCGTGCTGATGGCAATGGGCATGATGATGCTGTCGCCACTCGTCATCTCGCTGCCGCTGAAGCTGCTCTTGTTCGTACTGGTGGACGGATGGTCACTTACCGTCAACACCCTCATTACCAGCGTGAAGGCCCACTGATGCTGACTCCCGATCTGGCTGCCAGCTTCGCCGTCGACGCGTTGCGCCTGGTGCTCGTCATCATCCTCGTGCTGATTACACCAGGCCTGATCACGGGTGTGCTGGTGGCCATATTCCAGGCCGCGACGCAAATCAACGAGCAGACGATGAGCTTTCTTCCACGCCTGATCACGACGCTGATCGCACTCGCGCTGGCTGGCCCGTGGATGACCGGCCGCGTCATGCATTACACGGTTGAGATCTTCAGCCGCGCCGCGCAACTGACCGGGTGACTCGGCAATGGAAATTGTCCTTGCCCAGCTCCTGCCGCTCGCGAACACGATCTTCTGGCCTTTCTGCCGAATCGCTGCCGCGCTGGCCGCGTCGCCGATCCTGGGTGACGCGATGGTCCCTGTGCGCATTCGCCTGCTGATCGCCCTCATCCTCGCATTGGCCATACAGCCCGGTATTCCGGCGATGCCCGTGATCGACCTGCTGCAGCTCGAAGGTGTAGCTGCCGTGGCCGAACAGGTCCTGATAGGCGGCCTGCTCGGCTTCGTGTTCCATCTCGTGCTGGGCGCGCTGCAGATTTTCGGTACCGTCGCGTCGTCGCAATTGGGCCTGTCCATGGCGCAGATCAACGACCCGATGAATGGTCAGATGGCCGATGTACTCACCAGCGTCATGTACGTGGTGTTCATCCTGCTGTTCTTCGCCGTTGACGGCCACCTGATCCTGACGGCTGTCATCGCGCGCAGCTTTGCAGTCTGGCCGGTCGGTCGTTTTGCCTTCGACCTCGACGCGCTCAAGCATCTCGCATTCGCAGTAGGCTGGGTGTTCTCCGCCGCCGTGGCGCTGGCGCTTCCGGTGATGTTCGCTACGCTGGTCGTACAAGTCGGCCTGGGCCTCCTCAACCGCGTAGCACCCGCACTGAATCTTTTCGCGTTGGGCTTTTCGATCACGACCATGTTCGGGCTGTTACTGCTGACGCTGCTATTGCCGTCACTGCCGGATCACTACGGTCGCATGGTGGAGCACGTTCTGGAACTCTACGATCGCCTCGCGACGCGGCCCATCGGCAACGGGGGAATGCAATGAGCGAGCAACAAACCGGCGACAAGACCGAAAAGGCCACCCCGCAGAAACTGCGCAAAGCCAGAATGGAAGGCCAAGTTGCACGTTCGCGAGATATCGGTACGTGTGTGGGAATTCTGATTGCTCTCAAGCTCATCGTCGTACTAACCCCGGCGTGGCTGATCGAACTCAAGCACATTTTCGCGCTGTCGTTTGCAGACCTTTCCGGCGACGACAGGATCGGCAATGCGGCGTCGATGCTATTTCCCGCAGCGGTGCTGCTACTGTGCAAGATGCTTGCCCCGCTGGCCGCGGTGCCCGCCGGCATCATAGTCGCGTCGTTGGTACCGGGCGGCTGGACCCTAAGCCACAAGAACGTCATGCCGAAGCTGAACCGCTTGAACCCGCTTTCCGGGCTCAAGCGCCTGGTGTCCGGCAAGCATTACGTGCAGTTCGGCACGACCGTGCTCAAGGCCCTCGTATTGATGGCCACGCTCTTCATCGTCTGCCGCTCCAACTTGAGCGACTTCATCCGCCTGCAAGGCGCGCCGATGGCGGATGCACTGACCGGCGGGTCAAACCTGTTCCTATCCTCCGCGCTCACGCTGACATGCATCATCATCGTGTTCGCACTAGTCGACATACCGGTGCAACAAATCATCTTCAAGCGCGGCCAGCGCATGAGCAAGCGTGACATCAAAGAGGAGATGAAGCAGTCCGAAGGAAAGCCCGAAGTCAAGAGCCGCATCCGCCAAATCCAGCGCCAGCTCGCGCGCCAGGGGATCCGAAAGACCGTGCCAACCGCCGATGTGGTGGTAATGAACCCGACCCACTATGCAGTCGCACTCAAGTACGACGTAACGCGTGCACAAGCGCCGTACGTGGTAGCCAAGGGGGTCGATGAGGTCGCGCTGTACATTCGCGACGTCGCCCGAGGACACCACGTCGAGGTGCTCGAATTGCCGCCGCTTGCCCGTGCGATCTACCACACCAGCCAAGTCAATCAGCAAATTCCGGCAGAGCTGTATCGCGCGGTAGCGCAGGTGTTGTCCTACGTTCTACAGATCAAGGCATTCCGCAGCGGTGAACGCGACGTCTCACCATCGCTGCCCACTGGCATCACCATTCCCGAACACTTGAAAAAGTCCTAACCCAGATGAACGCGATCGACCTACTCAAGCGCCTGAAGTTCGCAGCGCCTCTCGCCCTGTTCACCATCTTGGCGATGGTAATCCTGCCGCTTCCGCCAGCAGCACTGGACATCATGTTCACGTTCAACATCGTGCTGTCCATCGTGGTGGTCATGGTGGCGGTGACGGTTAAGCGACCGCTGGACTTCTCGGCCTTCCCGACCATTATCCTGGCTGCCACGCTGATGCGACTGACATTGAACGTCGCTTCCACACGCGTCGTTTTGCTCAATGGCTACACGGGCCCAAGCGCAGCCGGCCAAGTGATCGAATCGTTCGCCAATGTAGTGATCGGCAGCAACTTCGTGGTCGGCCTGGTCGTCTTCGTGATCCTGATGATCATCAACTTCGTCGTGGTCACCAAGGGCGCGGAGCGCATCTCGGAAGTATCGGCGCGTTTCACGCTCGATGCGCTCCCCGGCAAGCAGATGGCCATCGACGCCGATCTGAACGCCGGTGTCATCACACAGACACAGGCTCAGCAACGCCGCAAAGATGTCACGACCGAAGCCGACTTTTACGGCGCCATGGATGGCGCATCGAAGTTCGTGCGCGGCGACGCCATCGCCGGCATTCTGATTCTCATCACCAACATGATCGGTGGCGTGATCATCGGCGTAATCATGCACGGCTTGCCTGCAAGCGAGGCATTCCACAAGTATGCGCTGCTGGCCATCGGGGACGGCTTGGTCGCGCAAATACCCGCCCTGCTGCTGTCCGCCGCCGCCGCGGTGATTGTCACGCGCATCGACGATGCACGCGACTTCGAGGAACAGGTCGGCCAGCAGTTGCTGGCTTCGCCGTTGGTGCTGTTCAGCGCCGCTGCGCTGATGGCCGCGCTGGGCCTGATCCCGGGCATGCCGACATTGGTGTTTCTGTGCTTTGCAGCAGTACTCGGTTACGTCGGCTATCGGATGACGCAGCGTACTCCGCCCTCCGCAGCGGCCGAGGCGGAAGAAACCGCCCGCGTCATTCAAGCCACGCTAGCCGCGCCTGGCAACGAATCGTTCGACTGGAGCAGCCTGCCGTATGTGGACGCGCTTTCGGTATCTCTCGGCTACAAGCTGGTGGAGATGTTGGACCGCACTCAAGGCGCGCCGTTGATGGGCCGCCTGCACGGCACGCGACAAACCCTATCCGAACAGCTCGGCTTCCTGCTACCGCCCATCGGCGCGCGCGACGACATGAGCCTGCCCCCCTCCAGTTACACCATCATGCTCAACGGCACCACACTGGCTCAGGCCCAAGTGCAACCGGGAAAGCTGATGGCCATTCCGTCACCTACCATCTACGGGGAATTGGATGGCATACCCGACATCGACCCTGCCTACGGCATGCCCGTCACGTGGATCGAGCCCGACCAAAAGGCCCATGCACTCGGCCTCGGCTACCAGGTTGTCGATTGCGCGACGGTAATCGCCACGCATGCGGCCAAGTTAATTCGCGAAACGATCCCGGACCTGTTCAGCTACGATCATGTGACCTCCATTATCGAACGCCTGACGGCCATTGCGCCCGCGCTGGCCGATGCGCTGGGGAAATGCCTCACGCACAGTCAGTTGCGCAAGGTGTTCCGTACGTTGTTGGCCGAGAACGTGTCGATCAAGGACATCGAAACCGTGTCCGCCACGCTGGTGGAAGCCGCGGAAACCACCAAGGATCCGCTGCTGCTCGTGGCCGAAGTCCGCTGCGCACTGCGTCGCCAGATCGTGGCCGGACTTGGCGCCCAGCACGAGGCGCTCAAGGGCTTCAGCCTGACGATGGAACTCGAGAACATTCTGCTGAATGCCCTAAGTCTCGCGGAGCAATCGGGCACGCGTGTGCCGCTGGACAACTTCCCGGTCGAACCGAACGTGCTCTCGCAGTTGCAGACCCATATGCCGGCGGTGGTCGAACAATTGAAACAAATGGGCTCCGCTCCGGTGCTGATCGTGGTGCCACGCATTCGCCCGATGCTCGCGCGGTACGCCAAACTGTTCTCACCGGACCTCACCGTGCTTTCATACAACGAAGTTCCAGACAACAAGGAAGTCCGCATTGTCGGCACGCTTGGATGAAGCCCTCGGGGAGAGCCCAGCTAAGGACCTGTGAAATCGCCAAATCGGCGATACAGCCGCTGATAGGAGGAATGGAAAACAACTTATGACGAGTTCCGATCATAACCGCATCCAAAGAGAACGGGGAGGACAAATGCGGCATCTGCCATGACCGCTAAGGCGACCTTTCCGGCTCTTCTATCCCAGCCTGTGACGGGCAATCGAGTTTCATTCGTTTGACCCAACCTCATCACGCAGTTCATGTTAACCACCACCTGAAGGACTCGAAATTTTCATGTTTCTTCCGTTCCTGTTGTCGCTAGCATCGTTTGTCTCAATGATATACGGCACACGTCCACGCACTACGACCTATTTGTTCGTCGTCGCGCTGATCTCGACACTTTTTACATTCGCTCATCACGCGACAGATTCGCTCAATTTATTCCTCTAAATGACATCGCGATAATGGAAATGAAGGCTCTACGAAACGATAGCAAAGAAAACGTGACGACGAAGAATACGCCAGATGTTCTTGCATTAATTGCGATTAGTGCAGCGCTGCTCATCGCATTCTATTATCAAATTGCATTCAATGAGTTACCCTGTCCACTTTGCTTACTGCAGCGCGTCGGATTGATCCTCACCGGGATCGGATTCGCAATGAACGTCAGATACGGTGTACGTGGCTCACATTATTGCTGCGTGCTCGTCAGCGCTGTCGCAACCGGCGTCATCGCAGGTCGTCAGGTACTGCTACACATCTCACCTGATTCAGGAGCGTATGGTTCAGCTCTGTTGGGCCTGCATTTCTACACATGGTGCTTTATCGTGTCGGTATTGATCATTTTGTATGTTTCCTTGCTGCTTGCTGTCCGCCGCACAAGCCATACTGTGCAACCCTCGTCGATGAATACCACCGGGCGAATCGCAATGACAGTCTTCGGGCTTACGATCATCGCCAATCTTGTATCGACGTTACTCGAATGCGGTGGCGGTCAGTGCGCGAGCGATCCCGTCGTGTACGAACTGCTCGAACATTTCCGAAATAATTGAGCATTCCGGTAAGCGGGCAGTGTTTCATGTGAAATAATGGTATTTTCGAAAATAAAGTCAATGGCGCGCGCGATACGCACGGACAAGCACCTGAGGAACTCCAGCACATCCATCAATTCGATCCCGCACATTTGAAATTGCAGCGAGTAACTTGCTCAAAGCAAATGAGGTTGTATCAGAATCGATGTCACATGCCTACCGTGTGGCGCAACACATGCGGAGTGTCAAGTCGTGGAATAGGTTGACAGTATCTCGACCCTAGAACGCCCGATGCACCGCATCGGGCGTTCTGTATTTCAGGCTGCAGGATCGTTAATGGTTGTAGATGCGCGCCAATTGCTCGACCATTTTGGCGGCTTGCGCCACGCCAGCGGGACGTCGCAAGAAGAACTCGCCTTAGAAGATGCCGTTGATCTGCTCGGCCAACGGGTTCTGATATCAGTCGTGTCCGTCCGTCATCGAACGGCGGATTAAACCGGTCGATGCAACACACTACACGCTGGGTAAGCAGTGGAGGTGTTGCTAATAAAACAGCGGCGCAGGATCTGCCACAGCGAGCCTCAAAAGGCATTGACGTGGGAGCGGTGGCGCAAAGGTGACACGCTACATCAGATTGCCCAACTGTTCGATCGCCACCGTTCCTCTATTCAGGGAATTCTTGTCAGGATTGGTGGAATACGGCCAAGGTTTCGGTAGATTCTGGTAATGCCGAACGTGATGGTGTCATTGCGTCGTCTTATGATACACCCGATGCGGCATGATTGGCATCCGCGCGGCGCGCTGCACATCGAACAATTCATCTCGTCCCTGCTTGATGCCTCGTTCGACGAACGCCGGTCCGAGCAAGCGATGCAATTTACGCTTCCCAAGCCGCAGCTGACGCAGTCGCACGTCGCGCGCATACCCGCCCAAGCTAGAATAACCATCAATAAACACACCGAACTCCATGCCGCATTTAAATCATCAAATGGCAACCTGAGAGAAAGACAGCTTCGATGGGCGCTTGAACAACTTGTTTTAAAGCACTCCGCCATAACAACAAGCAATCTTATCGTAAAGGCCAGCCTTTGGCGGACTCAGAAAATCACCGCGTTGGCCGACCAAATAGTCTCATAATTCAAAAAAACATATAAAGCCTCCTAGCAAACAAATTCTCAAAATTAAAATCTTCCAACATTAGCCAAACCCAGCACCAGAGCAAACTCCCAAACCAGCCTGGCTATTAGTAATTCACTAACAGCATCCCGCCAACCCAAATCGCCATCCACAACCGCATCGCATGCGACCTTGCCGCGCATATCGACGTACACAACATAACATTCCTCATATTAGAAATATCCACGAGTTTTTTTATCGCCATAATTTTCCGCAATTATATTTCTTTGTCTTCGATCGCCTTGGTCTTTATCTGACAAGTAATCTAGGCGTTCAAATTTCCCACAATAATTGTCATCCAAAGCGACGGACGCTACGACACGCGGCTGGCGGCAAGCGGCGGCAGCGCACCCGACTTCCGCTGCACGGCCGAAGCGTCGCACGACCGGACGCTGCCCGCCGCCTTCGCACCGTTCTTCGACGACTGGCGCGCGGCCGTGGCCGCGCTGTCGCTGCAGCACGCGGCCGTCGCCCACGTCGAGGACTGCGACCGCCTCGCGTATGCGTCGATCGACCTGCCAATCGACGTCGACGCGGTGCGGCCGCTGAAGACGGTCGGCCCCGTCGGCGGCGGCGACTTTCTCGCCCGCATCGGCGCGACCGGCGAACCGCTGTGCTTCGTCGTGCCCGACGTCGCATTTCGCGTCCTGTCCGAGCGGCTGCTGTAGCGCGACCTGTCGGTACACGACGCGTCATCACGCCGCGCGCGCCATACAAAGCACGCGGCCGCCCGAAGGCGGCCGCATGAAACACCATGGGACAACCGGCTTACTTGCCGTAGTCGTACACGCCGCGCCCGGTCTTCCTCCCGAGCCGCCCTGCCGACACCATCTCGCGCAGCAGCGGGCACGCGCGATACTTCGGATCGCCGAAGTCCTTCGCGAACACGTCCATCACCGCGAGGCACACGTCGAGGCCCACGAGGTCGGCCAGCGCGAGCGGCCCGATCGGGTGGTTCGCGCCGAGCTTCATCCCCGCGTCGATCTCCTCGGCCGACGCGATGCCTTCGGCCAGCACGAAGAACGCTTCGTTGATCATCGGCACCAGGATCCGGTTCACGACGAAGCCCGGCGAATTGCGCACGCCGATCGGCGACTTGTCGAAACGCTCGGTCAGCGCGCGCACGGCCGACGCGGTCGCGTCGCTCGTCTGCAGCCCGCGAATGATCTCGACGAGCGGCATCAGAGGCACCGGGTTGAAGAAATGCATGCCGAGGAAACGCGACGGATCGGCGAGCGGCGCCGCGAGCGCGGTGATCGAGATCGACGACGTGTTGGTCGCGATGATCGCGTCCGGGCGCGCGACGGCCTCGATCTGCTTCAGGATGCGGCCCTTCAGCTCGACGTTCTCGGTCGCGGCTTCGATCACGATGTCGACCGCGGCGAGCGTCGCGTAGTCGGTCGACGTCGCGATGCGGGCGAGCGCCGCGTCACGCGTGGCCGCGTCGAGCTTGTCCTTCGACACGAGCCGCTCGAGGCTGCCCTTCAGCGTCGCGAGGCCCTTGTCGAGCGCGGCGTCGCTGACGTCGATCATCACGACGTTCAGTCCTGCAACGGCGGCGGTTTGCGCAATGCCGTTACCCATGGTTCCGGCGCCCACGACGCCGACGGTTTCGATGGCCATGACGATTCCTGTGTATTCGGAGGCTGAGCGGTCGATTATCAGATGTTCTCGAAGATCGCCGCAATCCCCTGGCCGCCGCCGATACACATCGTCACGAGCGCGTAACGCCCGCCGATGCGCTTCAGTTCGTACAGCGCCTTCACCGTGATCAGCGCGCCGGTCGCGCCGATCGGGTGACCGAGCGAGATGCCCGAGCCGTTCGGGTTGACCTTGGCCGGATCGAGGCCGAGTTCCTGCGTGACCGCGCAAGCCTGTGCGGCGAACGCCTCGTTGGCTTCGATCACGTCGAGATCGCCGATCTTGAGGCCGGCGCGTTCGAGCGCCTTCTGCGTGGCCGGCACGGGGCCGATGCCCATGTACGCCGGATCGACGCCCGCGTGCGCATACGCGACGAGGCGGGCGAGCGGCTTCACGCCCTGCGCGCGCGCGGCGTCCGCGCTCATCATCAGTACGGCGGCGGCCGCATCGTTGATGCCCGACGCGTTGCCGGCCGTCACGGTGCCGTTCTCCTTCGCGAACACCGGCTTGAGCTTCGTGAAATCGTCGGCACTCGCGTCGTGACGCACGTGCTCGTCGGTGTCGAACGCGACCTCGCCCTTCTTCGTACGGATCGAGATCGGCAGGATCTGGTCCTTGAAGCGCCCTTCGGCGATCGCGCGCGCCGCGCGACGATGCGATTCGAGCGCCAGCGCGTCCTGCGCTTCACGCGAGATGTCGTATTTCCTCGCGACGTTCTCGGCCGTCACGCCCATGTGGATCGTCTGGAACGGATCGTGCAGCGCGCCGAGCATCATGTCGACGAGCTTCGCGTCGCCCATGCGCTGGCCGAAGCGCGCGGCCGGCACGGTGTACGGCGCGCGGCTCATGCTTTCCGAGCCGCCGCCGATCGCGACGTCGGCGTCGCCGAGCATGATCGTCTGCGCGGCCGACACGATCGCCTGCAGGCCGGAGCCGCACAGGCGGTTCACGGTCAGCGCCGGTGTGTGCTGCGCGACGCCACCGTTGATCGCCGCGACGCGCGCGAGATACATGTCCTTCGGCTCGGTGTTCACGACGTGACCGAATACGACGTGCCCGACCGCATCGCCGGGCACGTTCGCGCGCGACAGCACTTCGGCAACCACCTTCGCGCCGAGGTCGGTCGGCGAGAAATCCTTCAGGCTCCCGCCGAAATCGCCGATCGCGGTACGGACACCGCTCACCACCACGACTTCCTTCGCTGCATTGCTCATCGTCTCACTCCGGTTCGTTCGCGCCCGCGGGCGCGGGCATGCGTTTGCGTTACATGTTCGGGTAATTCGGCCCGCCGCCGCCTTCGGGCGTGACCCACACGATGTTCTGCGTCGGGTCCTTGATGTCGCAGGTCTTGCAGTGCACGCAGTTCTGCGCGTTGATCACGAGCCGATCGCCGCCGTCGTCGTTCTTCACGAACTCGTACACCGCCGCCGGGCAGAAACGCGCCTCCGGCCCCGCGTACGTGCGCAGGTTCACGTTCACCGGCACGCTCGCGTCCTTCAGCGTCAGGTGCGCCGGCTGGTTCTCCTCGTGGTTCGTGTTCGAGATGAACACCGACGAGAGGCGATCGAACGTCAGCTTGCCGTCCGGCTTCGGATAGTCGATCGGCTCGCACTGCGACGCCGGCTTCAGCATCTCGTGGTCCGCGTGCTGGTGATGCAGCGTCCACGGCACGTTGCCGCCCATCACCTTCTGCTCGATCCCGACCATCAGCGTGCCCAGATACAGGCCCTTGGCCATCCACTGCTTGAAGTTGCGCGCGCGGTACAGCTCCGTGTACAGCCACGATTGCTTGAACGCGTCCGGGTACGCGTTGAGCTCGTCCGACTGACGCCCGGCCTGCACCGCGTCGAATGCCGCATCGGCCGCCAGCATCCCGGTCTTGATCGCCGCATGGCTGCCCTTGATCCGCGATGCGTTCAGGAAGCCCGCGTCGTCGCCGATCAGCGCGCCGCCCGGGAACACCGTCTTCGGCAGCGACAGCAGGCCGCCGGCCGTGATCGCGCGCGCGCCGTACGACACGCGCTTGCCGCCTTCGAGGAATGCGCGGATCGACGGATGCGTCTTGTAGCGCTGGAATTCCTCGAACGGCGACAGGTACGGATTCGTGTAGCCGAGGCCCACCACGAAGCCGACCACGACCTGGTTGTTGTCCATGTGATACAGGAACGAGCCGCCGTACGTGTCCGACTTCAGCGGCCAGCCGGCCGTGTGGATCACGAGGCCCGGCTTGTGCTTGGCCGGATCGATTTCCCACAGTTCCTTGATGCCGATCCCGTACGCCTGCGGATCCGCGTTCGCGTCGAGCTTGAACTTCGCGATCAACTGGCGGCCGAGGTGGCCGCGGCAGCCTTCGGCGAACAGCGTGTACTTCGCGTGCAGCTCCATGCCGAGCTGGAAGTTCTCCGTCGGCTCGCCGTCCTTGCCCACGCCCATGTTGCCGGTGGCGACGCCTTTGACCGAGCCGTCGTCGTTGTACAGAATCTCCGCGGCGGGGAAGCCCGGGAAGATCTCGACGCCCAGCGCCTCGGCCTGCTGGCCGAGCCAGCGCGTGACGTTGCCCAGCGAGATCACGTAGTTGCCGTGATTCT
>NZ_JAIZQG010000015.1:0-172446 GCF_020419965.1 Burkholderia sp. AU39826 | reverse complement strand
CCCCCTTTGCCTGATGACCATAGCGAGTCGGTCCCACCCCTTCCCATCCCGAACAGGACCGTGAAACGACTCTACGCCGATGATAGTGCGGATTCCCGTGTGAAAGTAGGTAATCGTCAGGCTCCCTCAAGCCAAGAACCCCCGCCCGACAAGGCGGGGGTTTTTGCATTTCGGCGATGGAAATGCACGCGGACGGGCAAAGCGTTGCCAAGGTGACCTACCTGAGTGAACTTCCCGTCCGACACATCGATCGCGGCGTCGATTCTCCCAATGGCTGCCATCTCTAGTGATTCAGCCGCATACTGGCCGTATCTCCGATCAAGGTCGCATTTGCCTTGAAGCGCCTCACCGGCAAGCAGTCCAGTGCGGTTGCTTTCCCTCCACTGCACCGGCACCTCCACTTGGTCTTCGGTCAGATAATCCCCAATCGGTGCGAAATGAACGCGTTATTCGGCGTGTCCACGTAAAATTTGCGAATCCCCATCTCTGCATTCAAGACCATGAACGCCGCCACCCAAGTAGCCCGGGCCGTTTGCCCGCATGATTGTCCGGACACATGCGCAATGCGTGTGACCGTCGAAAATGGCAAGGCGATCAAGGTCACGGGCGATCCCGACCATCCGCCGACGCAGGGCGTGTTGTGTACGAAAGTGAGCCGATACGCGGATCGCGTTCATCATCCCGACCGCCTCACTGTCCCGCTCAAGCGTGTCGGTGCCAAGGGGGAAGGGCGTTTCATGCCAATCAGCTGGAGCGAGGCGTTCGACGAGATTGGGCGTCGCCTCGGTGAAATCGCCGCGCGCGCGCCGGAGGCGATCGTGCCATACAGCTATGCGGGAACGATGGGGCTCGTGCAAGGCGAGGGCATCGCCCAGCGCTTCTTTCACAAGCTCGGCGCCTCGCGGCTCGAGCGCACGATCTGCTCGGCAGCCGGCGCAGCGGGGTTGCGATATACGTACGGCGGCAACGTCGGCATGCATCTCGAGTACTTCGAGGAAAGCGAACTGATTCTGATATGGGGCGCGAATCCGATTGCATCGAGCCTGCACTTCTGGACCCGCGCGCAGGAAGCGAAGCGCCGGGGTGCGCGTCTTGTCGCGATCGATCCGTATCGTTCGCTGACCGCGGAGAAATGCCACCAGCACATCGCATTGAAGCCCGGTACCGATGGCGCGTTTGCGCTCGGCATGATGCATGTGCTGATTACCGAAAACCTGCTCGATCACCGTTACATCGCCGACCATACGCTCGGCTTCGACGCGCTCAAGGCGCGCGCCATGTCCTATCCGCCGGAACGCGTTGCGCAGATCTGCGGCATCGACCCATCGGAACTGATCGATCTTGCGCGTCGCTACGGCGCCACCCGCAAGGCTTCGATCCGCCTCAACTACGGCATGCAGCGTGTTCGCGGCGGCGGCAATGCCGTGCGCGCGATCGCCAGCCTGCCGGCGTTAACGGGAGCATGGCGCGATCGGGCTGGCGGCCTGCTGCTCTCGTCGTCGGAATCCGCACCGGTCAACCAGGCGGCGCTGCTGCGTCCGGATCTGATGCCGGGTTGGCCGCACAAGCTGCCGCGCATCATCAACATGAATGCGATCGGCGACGCGTTGCTGCACCCGGGTGACGCGACATTCGGGCCGAAAGTCGAAGCGGTGATCGTGTACAACTCGAATCCGGTCGCGGTCGCGCCCGATTCGTCGAAGGTTGCCGCAGGCTTCGCACGCGATGATCTGTTCACGGTCGTTCTAGAGCACTTCAAGACAGATACAGCCGATTTCGCCGACATTGTATTGCCGGCGACCACGCAACTCGAGCATCTGGATGTCCATAAGTCGTACGGCCATACCTACGTGATGGCAAACCTGCCGGCGATTCCGCCGGTGGGCGACGCGCGGCCGAACACGGAGATCTTTCGCGGGATCGCACGCAGTATGGGCCTCGACGAGCCCGCGCTCTATCACAGCGACGAAGAGGTCGCGCGCGCGGCGCTTCGCTGGGACGATCCGGCGCTCGACAGCGACTGGGACACGCTGAAGCAGGCCGGCTGGCTGAAGCTCAAGCTGCCGGACGCGCCGTTCGCGAACGGCGGCTTCCGCACGCCTTCGGGAAAGTGCGAGTTCTACAGCCCGCGGCTCGAGCAGGTGGGCAAGGATCCCGTCCCCGACTACCTGCCGCCGTTCGAATCGGCCGAAGCCGCGCCCGAGCTCGCCGCACGCTATCCGCTGGCGATGATTTCGCCGCCGGCCCGCCACTTCCTGAACAGCACGTTCGTGAACGTCGACAGCCTGCGTTCGACGGAAGGCGAGCCGCACCTCGACATGCACCCGTCCGACGCCAGCGCGCGCGGCATCGCGGAGGGCGACGTCGTCCGGATCTTCAATGACCGCGGCTCGATGCAGGCGCTCGCGCGAATTACCGATCGTGCGCGTGCCGGGCTGGTCGTCGGGTTGTCGATCTGGTGGAAGAAGCTGTCGCCGGACGGCAGGAACGCGAACGAAGTGACGAGCCAGGCGCTGACCGATCTGGGCAATTCGGCGACGTTTTACGATTGTCTTGTGGAAGTTGAGCGGATTTGATCGAATATTGCCGTATGATCAGACGATATCGATAGGAAGTTCGAAGTGGACATCTAACCCTGTTGTCTCGGGGCGGGGGAGCCGTTAGGATGCGTTTTAGCACGACCATTCGAAAATCTGTGAGGAGACGCGCGGTATGGACAAAATTTGGCTGAAATCGTACCCACCCGGCGTTCCAGCCGAAATTGACTCCTCGCCTTATCCGTCTGTCCCTGACCTGCTCGACGAGAGCTTCCGTCAGTATCGGGACCGTACCGCGTTCGTCTGCATGGGCAAGGGCATTACGTACGGCGAACTCGACACGCTGTCGCGCCAGTTCGGTGCGTGGCTGCAATCCCGCGGTCTGGCACGCGGGGCGCGCGTCGCGATCATGATGCCGAACGTGCTGCAATACCCGGTGACGATCGCCGCGGTATTGCGCGCCGGCTATACCGTGGTCAACGTCAATCCGCTCTATACGCCGCGCGAGCTCGAGCATCAACTGAAGGACAGTGGTGCCGAGGCGATCGTCATCCTGGAGAATTTCGCGTCGACGCTGCAGGCCGTCATCGCCAATACGGCCGTCAAGCACGTGGTCGTCGCATCGATGGGCGACCTGCTGGGCATCAAGGGATGGCTCGTCAATTACGTCGTGCGCAACGTGAAGAAGATGGTGCCGGCGTGGCAACTGCCGTCGTTCACGCGCTTCAAGGCCGCGCTGTCGGAAGGCGCGCGGCAGGCGTTCAAGCCGCAGAAAATCGGCCCCGACGACGTCGCCTTCCTGCAGTACACGGGCGGTACGACCGGCGTCGCGAAGGGGGCGACGCTGCTGCACCGGAACATCGTGTCGAACGTGCTGCAGGCGGGCGCCTGGCACCATCCGGCTCATGAGAAATTCCCGGACGTGAAACAGTTCGTGACGGTCGTCGCGCTGCCGCTGTATCACGTGTTCGCGCTGACCGTCTGCGGTTTCCTGACGATGCGCACGGGCGGCATGGGCATCCTGATCCCGAACCCGCGCGACATCGCCGGGATGATCAAGGAGCTGAAGGGCTACCAGATCTCGACGATTCCGGCCGTCAACACGCTGTACAACGCGCTGCTGAACCATCCCGAATTCGGTCAGCTCGACCTGTCGAAGCTCGTGATCGCCAACGGTGGCGGCATGGCGATCCAGGAAGGCGTGGCGAAGCGCTGGTATGAAAAGACCGGCACCGCGATCATCGAAGGATACGGGTTGTCCGAAACGTCGCCGGTGGCTACCTGCAACCCCGTGACGGCGACCGAATACAGCGGCACGATTGGTCTGCCGCTGCCGTCGACCGAAGTCGCGATCCGCGACGATGCCGGCAACGACGTCCCGCTCGGCGAACCCGGCGAGATCTGCATCCGCGGGCCGCAGGTGATGGCTGGCTACTGGAACCGGCCGGACGAGACCGCGAAGGTCATGTTCGCGGACGGCTTCTTCAAGACGGGCGATGTCGGCGTGATGGATGCGCGCGGCTACGTGAAGATCGTCGATCGCAAGAAGGACATGATTCTCGTATCCGGCTTCAACGTGTATCCGAATGAAGTCGAGGACGTGGTGGCGTCGCATCCGGGCGTATTCGAGGTGGCGGCGGTCGGCGTGCCGGACGAGCATTCCGGCGAAGCCGTGAAGCTGTTCGTCGTGAAAAAGGATCCGGCGCTGACCGACAAGGACATCCTCGCCTATTGCAAGGAGCGGCTCACCGGGTACAAGCGGCCGAAGCTGGTCGAGTTCCGCACGGAGCTGCCGAAGACGAACGTCGGCAAGATCCTGCGGCGCGAACTGCGCGACGGACGCGCGTAACGCGCGCAACGATGCGATCGAACGACAAAGCCCGGCACTTGCCGGGTTTTTTGTCTGTGGGGCGGGCTGGATGACGGAAGCGCGCGTTACGTGCGGGAGACCGCGGCAAGCCTCGCGTTTCGGCCTGACGGTCGGGGGGAGGGGACGGCGCGCCGCGACGTGCGTCTACCGTCGACCCGCTCGACCCACTGCCGCCGACCCGCCACCCGCCGGCCTCCCCGCCGCCCCGGAAAAGAAAAAGGCGCCCGAAGGCGCCTTCAATATGCCGCGGCTTGTCAGACAAGCTGATTAGAACTTGTGACGGATACCGACGCGTGCCGCGACCTGGTTGCTGGTGCTCGACCCGGCCAGACCGTTGATCGCTGCCGTTGCCTTCAGGACGTTGCCGTTCGAATCGAGCACGTTGCCCGATGCGTGCTGGTACACGCCGATCACGTAGACGTCGGTGCGCTTCGACAGGAAGTAGTCGACGCCCAGCGAGCCCTGGTGGTACTTGGCCGCCGAGTTGCCGTCGATCTTGCTGCCTTGCGTGTAGTCGTACGCCGCGCCGAGGATCAACGCCGGGGTCAACTGGTACTTGAAGTTGATTTCGCCATTGTTGAACGTCGCGGTCTGGTTCACGAACGGGCCTGCCGAGAAGCCCTTGAACTTCGTGTTCGAGTACGTCGCACCGATCGTCGCCGCGCCGAACGTGTACGCACCGCCCGCGCCGATGACCTGGTACGTGTTCGCGTTGTTCGCGTACGCGCCGTAGATCGGCGACGAGACCGACGAAGACGTCGAGCCGTTGTTGAACATGCCGCCGAACTGGTTCGGCGTACGTGCGTTCAAGTAACCGACGCCCAACACCAACGGGCCGTTGGTGTAGCCGGCGCCGAGCGACCAGACCTGGTTCTTCGAGAACTGGCCCGCCTGACCGCCGAAGCTGTACAGGCCGCCGAACGTGAGGCCGCCGTAGTTCGCGCTCGTGAACTTGACCGCGTTGTTCACGCGATACGCGTTGTTGAAGTTGTCGAGGTCGCCCGGGTGAGCGGCGATGTAGCCGCCCCACTGGTCGCCTGCCTCGAGCGGGCCGACGAAGTCGACGACGGAGTCGTACTGACGACCCAGCGTGACCGTACCGTACGGGCTCGACAGGCCGACGTAAGCCTGACGACCGAACATCAGGCCGCCCTGACCGAGCCTGCCGCTGTTCACGTCGAAACCGTTTTCGAGGGTGAAGATCGCCTTCAGGCCGCCACCGAGGTCTTCGGTGCCGCGCAGGCCGAAGCGGCTGCCTTGCATCACGCCGCTGGCGAGGCCGTACAGGTGCTTGCCGCCTGCGTTGTTGTTGAAGAGGAAGCCTTCATCGATGATGCCGTAAAGCGTCACGCTGCTTTGCGCATGGGCAGCGCCAGCGAACGCGCCCAGCGCGACGAGCGCGAGAAGCGACTTTTTCATTAGCGGATCTCCAAGAATCACTGAATTTTTTTGACGGGGCGGATAGTTATGTTCTGTCGACGAGCCCCATCAACTTCGCAAGAAGTCGGACGTAATGTAGCAAAGCCGATTTTTGCCACAAAGCGAAATGCTGCTGCTCAAGGTCGCCATGTTTCCTTTATGCAACAATGGTTAAAATCACGGGTTAACCGCAATTTCCGCTGAATAATCAAGTCGGTTACGCAGCGGACTCGTGCCCTTGCCGCGCGCAGCGGCACCTGCAGCCAGGAGAACAGGATGGTGTTGGATGAACTGATCAGCGAATTCGATCGTGGCCTGCGATCGCTGACCGGCATTAGCCGGATGAGCCGGCCGGTGCCCGTGCCGGCCGATGCGCCGGACGTCGAACTGACGCCCGCCGAGCGCACGCACGCGGCCGGACTGATGCGTGTGAACCACGTCGGCGAGGTCTGCGCGCAGGCGCTCTACCAGGCGCAGAAGCTCACCGCGCGCACGGCGTCGGCGAAGGCGATGTTCGAGGAGGCCGCGCGCGAGGAGGAGGATCACCTCGCGTGGACCGCGCACCGGCTGAAGGAGCTCGACTCGCGGCCGAGCCTGCTGAATCCGCTGTGGTATGCCGGCGCGCTCGCGATCGGCGTGGCGGCCGGCTCCCTCGGCGACAAGGTCAGCCTCGGCTTCATGGCCGAGACGGAGCGGCAGGTCGAGAGCCATCTCGAAGGTCACATGTCGGAGTTGCCGGCCACTGACGCCGCGTCGCGCGCGATCGTCGACCAGATGCGGATCGACGAAGTGAAGCACGGCAAGGCCGCGACCGACGCCGGCGGGATCGAGCTGCCGCTGCCCGCGCGGATGCTGATGCGTGCCGCGTCGAAAGTCATGACGAGCACCGCGTACTATCTCTGAGATTTGCGCCGGGGCGGCGTGGGACGTCGCCCCGGTTCGCCGCCTCCGGCATCGCCCGCTTACTCCTCGTTTTCCCGCCCCCGAAAGCCCCGTCCGCACGCCCGTCTGGCCCGTCTTTCTCACGTATCACCTTCACAAGTTGCACTAGCTCATTCATTTATAACGGTTTTTGGTATGAGGGGCCGCATGAGCTTGTGCGCGTAAGTCCTTGTTCTAACTAACAAAATTCGTCAAAAAAGCGGGCCGCTCCCTTGACCGTGCCACACCCTTCCACTAAAGTGGGAGACAGTGTGAGAAAGTGTATTTTTGTGTGATTTAGCAGGCTGTTCCGGCTAAATTCTCAGCATTGAGCGGGTGCTTCGGTGCCCTGAACGGGAGAGCGGAAAGTGTTCCAAGGGGCGTCGGCGCTGACGCTCGATGCGAAAGGGCGGATGTCGGTGCCGGCTCGCTATCGCGAAGCGCTGCAAGGACAGGCAGAAGGACGGGTGACTGTGACCAAGCACCCGGACGGCTGCCTGTTGCTGTTTCCGCGCCCCGAATGGGAAGTGTTCCGCGCCAAGATCGCCGCGCTGCCGATGGACGCGCACTGGTGGCGGCGAATTTTTCTCGGCAATGCGATGGATGTCGATCTCGACAGCGCGGGCCGGATTCTCGTATCGCCCGAGCTGCGCATGGCAGCCGGACTGGAAAAGGAAGTCATGTTGTTGGGAATGGGTAGTCACTTCGAGCTGTGGGATTCGCAGACCTACAACGCGAAGGAGCAGGCAGCGATGGCGCAGGGCATGCCCGACGCGCTGAAGAATTTCACGTTCTGATTGCGGTGACGGAGACGCCCGCGATGGGAAATGAATTGCGGCATCGGACGGTGCTGTTGGATGAGGCGGTCGAGTCGCTCGTGACGCGGCCGGACGGCGTGTATGTCGACGGCACGTTCGGGCGCGGCGGCCACAGCCGCGCGGTGCTCGCGCGGCTGGCGGCGGCCGGGCGGCTGATCGCGTTCGACAAGGATCCGAGGGCGATCGAGACGGCGCAGGGCATCGAGGATGCGCGCTTCTCGATCGTGCATGACAGCTTTGCATCGATGCGCGACGCGCTTGCGGCGCGCGGCGTCGAGAAGGTGTCGGGGGTGTTGCTGGACCTGGGCGTGTCCTCGCCGCAGGTGGACGATCCGGCGCGCGGCTTCAGTTTCCGCGCCGATGGTCCGCTGGACATGCGAATGGATCCGACGCGTGGCGAGTCGGCGGCCGAATGGCTCGCGCGGGCTTCGGTGCAGGAATTGACGGAGGTGATACGGGATTATGGGGAAGAACGGTTTGCTTTTCAGATTGCAAAGGCGCTTGTTGCTCGCCGGGCAGAGTCCGACCGTCTTGGGCCTCTCGACACCACGGGCGAGCTTGCCCAAATCGTGGGTCACGTCGTCAAAACCCGTGAGAAGGGCAAGGATCCGGCAACCCGCACCTTTCAGGCTATACGGATTCACGTCAATCAAGAGCTTGCGGACCTGCAAGTCGTACTAGACGCGGCACTGTCGTTGCTGGAGCAAGGGGGGCGGCTGGTGGTCATCAGCTTTCATTCACTCGAGGACCGGATCGTCAAGCGATTCATGCAGGCGCACGCGAGTGCGCCTGCGGTCGATCGTCGCCTGCCGATCCGCGCCGTCGATCTCCCGAGCCCGCCGCTCAAGATCATCAGCCGCCAGTTTCCGAGCGACGCGGAAGTCGCTGCGAATCCGCGCGCCCGCTCGGCCGTGATGCGCATCGCGGAGCGCGTCACGCCATGAGCCGCCTCAATATCTTCCTGCTGATCATCGTGATGGGTTGCGCGCTGTCGGTCGTCAACTCGACGAACCAGCAACGTCAGATCTTCATCCAGCTGCAGCGCGCGCAGTCGCAGGAGCGTCAGCTCCAGCAGGACTACGCGCAGCTTCAATATCAGCAGAGCGCGCTGTCGAAGACGTCGCGCATCGAGCAGCTCGCGAACGATTCGCTGAAAATGCAGGCGATCTCGACGGGCCGCACGCAATACCTGACGCTGCCGCCGGGCGCCGCGAAGGCGATCGACGCGCCCATCCCGGCGTCGGCCGACACGGCCGGCAAGGGCAAGGGAGGCGCGCGATGAAGCCGTCCCCGAAGCGCCAGAACGTGAAGTTCTCGTCGAGCCCGGTGCTGGGCGTGCATCTGCCGATGTGGCGCTCGAAGCTCGTCGTGTTCCTGCTGTTCATGGCGTTCGTCGCGCTGGCCGCGCGGGCGTTCTGGATCCAGGGGCCCGGCAACGCGTTCTATCAGAAGCAGGGCGAAAGCCGCTACCAGCGCACGATCGAACTGCCCGCGACGCGCGGCAAGATCCTCGACCGCAACGGGCTCGTGCTCGCGACGAGCCTGCCCGTGCGCGCGATCTGGGCGATTCCCGACGCGGTGCCGGACGATCTCGACGCCGACAAGATCAACCAGCTCGGCAAGCTCCTCGGCATGACGCCGAAGGAACTGCGCGTGAAGCTGTCGGAAGACAAGGGCTTCGTCTACGTGAAGCGCCAGGTGCCGATCGACGTCGCGGACAAGGTCGCCGCGCTCGACATTCCCGGCATCTATCAGCGCAACGAATACAAGCGCTTCTACCCGGAAGGCGAGATCACCGCTCACCTGATCGGCTTCACGAACGTCGAGGACGAAGGGCAGGAAGGCGTCGAGCTGGGCGACCAGAAGATGCTGTCCGGCACGTCGGGCATGCGTCGCGTGATCAAGGACCGGATGGGGCACATCGTCGAGGATGTCGCCGAGCAGATCCCGCCGCACAACGGCACCGACGTCGACCTGTCGATCGACAGCAAGATCCAGTACATCGCGTACGCGAACCTGAAGGCCGCCGTCGAGAAGTTCAAGGCGAAGGCCGGCGCGGCGATGGTCGTCGACGTGCGTACCGGCGAAGTACTCGCGCTCGTCAACTATCCGACGTACAACCCGAACGACCGCTCGCGCATGACCGGCGAGCAGTTGCGCAACCGGATCATGACCGACGTGTTCGAGCCGGGCTCGATCATGAAGCCGTTTACGGTATCGCTCGCGCTCGACTTGCACCGCGTGACGCCGAACACGCTCGTCGAGACGGGCAACGGGCATTTCGTGCTCGACGGCGCGCCGATCACCGATGACGCCGGCTTCGGCACGCTGACGGTCGGCGGCGTGATCCAGAAGTCGAGCAACATCGGCGCGACGAAGATCGCGATGACGATGCGGCCCGAGGAAATGTGGAACATGTATACGAGCATCGGCCTCGGCCAGGCGCCGAAGGTCGGCTTCCCGGGCGCGGTGGCCGGCCGCCTGCGGCCGTGGAAGAGCTGGCGCCGCATCGAGCAGGCGACGATGTCGTACGGCTACGGCCTGTCGGTGTCGCTGTTCCAGCTCGCGCGGGCGTATACGGCGATCGCGCACGACGGCGAGCTGATGCCCGTGACCATTTTCAAGACCGACCCCAATCAGCCGATCGCGGGCACGCAGGTGTTCAACCCGACCACCGCGCGCGAAGTACGCGCGATGCTCGAGACGGTCGTCGCGCCGGGCGGCACGTCGCCGGATGCGGCCGTGCCGGGCTATCGCGTCGGCGGCAAGAGCGGCACCGCGTACAAGCACGAAGGCCACGGCTACACGCGCAAGTACCGCGCGTCGTTCGTCGGGATGGCGCCGATGCCGAACCCGCGCGTCGTGATCGCGGTGTCGGTCGACGAGCCGACGGCCGGTAGCCACTTCGGTGGCCAGGTGTCGGGCCCCGTATTCTCGGCGATCGCCGGCGACACGATGCGCGCGTTGAACGTGCCGCCGAACATGCCGATCAAGCAGCTCGTCGTGTCCGACGATTCGCCGGACTCCGCTGCCGCAAAAGGCCCGCAAAAGCTGGCTACGGGGGGCGGCGCGAAGCATATGATCGTATCCAGCACGACCCGTAATTCACCAGGAGTTGTTCGATGAGCGCCGCCCGCAGTTCCCATCCGGCGCATCAGCAGATCGCAGCCGCGCTCGCGTGGCTGCGTCAGCATGTGGCCCCCGCGGCGCAACTGCATGCCGACACGCGCAGCCTCGAGGCTGGCGACGTGTTCGTCGCGTATGCGGTCGACGGGGCAGATAACCGCGCTTTCATGGCCGACGCCGTCGCACGCGGCGCGGCCGCCGTGCTGTATCAGCCGGAAGGGCTGGTCGACGCGCCGGCCGTACCCGTCGCGCTCGCGGTGCCGGCGCTCGATCAACTCGCCGGCGAGATCGCCAGCGGCTGGTACGGCGATCCGAGCGACAGCCTGCTCGCGATCGGTGTCACGGGCACGAACGGCAAGACGTCGTGCACGCAATGGATCGCCACCGCACTGACGGCGCTGCGCGAGCCGTGCGCGGTGATCGGCACGCTCGGCACCGGGATGCCCGGCCAGCTCGTGCCGACGGGCTTCACGACGCCCGACGCGCCGCAGCTGCAGCGCAGCCTCGCGCAATTGCGCGACGCGGGCGCGCAGGCCGTGGCGATGGAAGTATCGTCGCACGCGCTGCACCAGGGGCGCGTGAACGGAACGGCGTTCGACATCGCGGTGTTTACGAACCTCACGCAGGATCACCTCGACTATCACGGCACGTTCGACGCGTACGAGGCCGCGAAGGCGAAGCTGTTCGCATGGCGCGGCCTGCGCGCGGCGGTGATCAACCGCGACGACGCGGCAGGCCGCCGCCTGCTCGAGAAACTGGCCGGCCGCGTGCGCACGATCGCGTACGGAATCGGCGACGCACCGGCGCCCGACGCCGATCGCGCGCTGGTCGCGCTCGACGTGCGCGCCACCGCGACGGGTACCGCATTCCGCCTGCGTTCGTCGTGGGGCGACGCGGACGTCGAGGTCGGCACGCTCGGCACGTTCAACGTCAGCAACCTGCTTGCCGTGCTCGGTTCGCTGCTCGCGGCCGACATGCCGTTCGACGCGGCACTCGCCGAGATCGAGCGGCTCGAGTCGGTCAACGGCCGGATGCAGCGGCTTGGCGGCCGGCTGCAGAACGACGAACCGCTCGTCGTGATCGATTACGCACACACGCCCGATGCGCTCGAAAAGACGCTCGATGCACTGCGCCCGATCGCCGCGGCGCGCGGTGGCCGGCTGATCTGCATGTTCGGTTGCGGCGGCGATCGCGATGCGACGAAGCGCCCGCTGATGGGCGCGATCGTGGAGCGGCTCGCCGACGAAACCGTCGTCACGAGCGACAACCCGCGCAGCGAAGATCCGCAGCGCATCATCGATCAGGTCGTCGCGGGCATGACCGCACCCGATCGCGCACGCCGTATCGAGGATCGCGCGAGCGCGATCCTGCAGGCCGTGCGCGGTGCCGCACGCGAGGACGTCGTCGTGCTGGCCGGCAAGGGCCACGAGGCCACGCAGGAAATCATGGGCAAGAAACGCGCATTCTCCGACCAGGACCACGCACGGCTCGCGCTCGCGGCGCGCGCGACGCACGGCAAGGGAGGCGCCGAATGACGATGCTCAGTCTCGGCGAAGCCGCCCGCCTGATTCCCGGCGCCACCGTCCATGGCGACGCGGGCGTCACGTTCGACCGCGTGTCGACCGACAGCCGCACGGTCGGCCCGGGCGACCTGTTCGTCGCGCTGAAGGGCGAGCGCTTCGACGCGCACGACTTTCTCGGCGACGTCGCCGCGCGCGGAGCGGCCGCGGCGCTCGTCGCGCACGCGCCGGCGGGCGTCGCGATGCCGATGATCGAAGGCGGCGAAACGCGTGCCGCGCTCGGCGCGCTCGCGCATGGCTGGCGCATGCGGTTCCCGCTGCCGCTCGTCGCGGTGACGGGCAGCAACGGCAAGACGACCGTCAAGGAAATGATCGCGTCGATCTTCGCGGCGGCGGTAGGCGCCGACGCGCGGCTCGCGACGGCCGGCAACCTGAACAACGATGTCGGCCTGCCGCTGACGCTGCTGCGCCTGTCGGCCGCGCATCGTCTCGCGGTGATCGAGATCGGCATGAACCACCCGGGCGAAACCGAAGTCCTCGCGCGTCTTACCGCGCCGACGGTGGCGCTCGTCAACAACGCGCAGCGTGAGCACCAGGAATTCATGGCGACGGTCGAAGCCGTCGCGCTCGAACACGCAGCCGTGATCCATGCGCTGCCGCCGGACGGCGTCGCGGTGTTCCCGGCCGACGACGCGTACGCAAGCATCTGGCGCGTCGCGGCGACCGGCAACCGGATCCTCGATTTCGCGCTGCACGACGCCGAACGGCAGAACGACGCGCAGGTCGTCGGTCGCCTGCACGGCGGCGAACTCGCGATCGACACGCCGGCGGGTGCCGTCACGGTGCGGCTGCGCGCGCTCGGCGAACACAACGCGCGCAACGCACTCGCCGCGACGGCCGCTGCGCTCGGCGCCGGCGTCGCGCTGTCGGCGATCCGGCAGGGGCTCGAATCGTTCGAACCGGTCAAGGGCCGGCTGCAAGTGAAGCAGGCGAGCGTCGGCAGCCTCGCCGGCGCGACGGTCGTCGACGATACCTACAACGCGAACCCCGATTCGATGCGCGCCGCGATCGACGTGCTCGCCGCACATCCGGCGCCGCGCGTGCTGGTGATCGGCGACATGGGCGAGGTCGGCGATGAAGGGCCGGTCTTCCACCGCGAGATCGGCGCGTACGCGCGCGAACGCGGGATCGACGCGCTGTTCGCGCTCGGCGACGCATCGCGCGACGCGTGCACGGCCTACGGCGACACCGCACGCCATTTCGGCGACGTCGGCGCGCTCGTGTCGGCGCTGCTCGCGGCCGGTTACGGCGCGCAGGCGACGGTGCTCGTGAAGGGCTCGCGGTATATGAAGATGGAGCGCGTGGTCGACGCGCTGACGAACCAACCCGCGGCGGGCACGGTGCCCGCCGCACACTGAGTAGAAGGAAGGAAGCATGCTGCTGGCGCTGGCGCAATGGCTGCAAGGAGACGCAAGCTTTTTGCGCTTGTTCACGTACCTCACGTTCCGTGCGGTGATGGCCACCATCACCGCGCTCGGGATCGGGCTCGTGTGCGGACCGTGGGTGATCCGCAAGCTGACGCAAATGAAGGTCGGGCAGGCCGTGCGCAAGGACGGCCCGCAGACCCACCTCGTCAAGTCCGGCACGCCGACGATGGGCGGCGTGCTGATCCTGATCGGCATCGCGGTCGCGACGCTGCTGTGGGGCGACCTGACGAACCGTTTCATCTGGATCGTGATGCTCGTCACGTTCGGTTTCGGCGTGATCGGGTGGGTCGACGATTACCGCAAGGTCGTCCACAAGGACCCGCGCGGGATGTCGTCGCGCGAGAAGTATTTCTGGCAGTCGGTGATCGGGCTGTTCGCGGCCGTCTATCTCGCGTTCAGCGTGTCCGAGGCGAACAACGTTCGCGTGTTCGACCTGTTCATGGCGTGGGTGAGGAGCGGCCTGTCGATGGGGCTGCCGGCGCGCGCCGACCTGATGCTGCCGTTCCTGAAGTCGATCAGCTACCCGCTCGGCGTGTGGGGCTTCATCGTGCTGACCTACTTCGTGATCGTCGGCGCGAGCAACGCGGTGAACCTCACCGACGGCCTCGACGGCCTCGTGATCATGCCGGTCGTGCTGGTCGGCGCGTCGCTCGGTGTGTTCGCGTACGTGATGGGCAGCGCGGTCTATTCAAAATACCTGCTGTTTCCGCACATCCCCGGCGCGGGCGAACTGCTGATCTTCTGTTCCGCGATGGGCGGGGCAGGGCTCGCGTTCCTCTGGTACAACACGCACCCCGCGCAGGTGTTCATGGGCGACGTCGGCGCGCTGGCGCTGGGCGGCGCGCTCGGCACGGTCGCGGTGATCGTACGCCAGGAAATCGTGCTGTTCATCATGGGCGGCATCTTCGTCGCGGAAACGCTGTCGGTGATGCTGCAGGTGTCGTGGTTCAAGTACACGAAGAAGCGTTATGGCGAAGGCCGGCGCCTGCTGAAGATGGCGCCGCTGCATCACCATTTCGAATTGTCCGGCTGGAAGGAAACGCAGGTGGTCGTGCGTTTCTGGATCATCACGCTGATGCTGTGCCTGTTCGGTCTGACCACCCTCAAGCTGCGGTAAAGGAAAGGTAACAAGGATGTCTGGCGAGATGTTTGGAGATCGGCAACGGCCGATGGTGCTCGTACTGGGGCTCGGGGAATCGGGTCTCGCGATCGCGCGATGGTGCGCGAGGCACGGGTGCCGGCTGCGTATTGCCGATACCCGCGAGGCGCCGCCGAACTTTGCCGCGCTGCAGGCCGAAGGCATCGACGCGGAATTCGTCGGCGGGGCGTTCACGCCCGCGCTGCTCGACGGCGGCGTCGAGATCGTCGGGCTGAGCCCCGGGCTGTCGCCGCTGGAGCCGGCGCTCGCGGCGCTGGTCGCGGCCGCGAACGAGCGCGGCATCGCGGTATGGGGCGAGCTGGAATTCTTCGCGCAGGCGCTGCGCGCACTCGGCACGAGCGGCTACCAGCCGAAGGTGCTCGCGATTACCGGCACCAACGGCAAGACCACGACGACGAGCCTCACGGGCCTGCTGTGCCAGCGCTCGGGCAAGAAGGTCGCGGTCGCGGGCAACATCAGCCCGGCGATGCTCGACCGGCTCGCGAGCGCGATCGACGAAACCGCGTTGCCCGACGTCTGGGTGCTCGAACTGTCGAGCTTCCAGCTCGAGACCGCACGCACGTTCGCGCCCGATGCGGCCGCGATCCTCAACATCACGCAGGACCATCTCGACTGGCACGGCAGCTTCGACGCGTACGCGCAGGCAAAGGGCCGGATCTTCGGCGCGACGACGACGCGCGTGCTGAACCGCGACGACGCGGCCGTGATGCAGTTCGCGCCGGCAGCCGGCGCGGCCGACGCGCCGCGCACGGTCACGTTCGGCCTGAACGAGCCGACGCAGGACGGCGACTACGGGCTATCGCGCGACAACGGCATCGCGTGGCTGGTGGAGGCCGTCGATCGCGACGCGCCGGATGAGGCGACGACCCGCCGGCGCAAGCGGGACGCCGCGCACACGCCTGACATCGCGCAGAAGCGCCTGATGCCGGCCGACGCGCTGCGCATCCGCGGGCTGCACAACGCGGCGAACGCGCTGGCCGCGTTCGCGCTCGCTCGCGCGATCGATCTGCCCGCCGCGCCGCTGCTGCACGCGCTGCGCGAATACCGCGGCGAAGCGCATCGCGTCGAAGTGATCGCGACGATCGACGACGTCGACTACGTCGACGACAGCAAGGGGACGAACGTCGGCGCGACGGTGGCCGCGCTCGACGGGCTCGCGCAGAAGACCGTGCTGATCGCGGGCGGCGACGGCAAGGGACAGGATTTCGCGCCGCTCGTCGCGCCGGTCGCGCGCTGGTGCCGCGCGGTGATGCTGATCGGCCGCGACGCGCCGGCGCTGCGCGACACGCTCGCCGAAACGGGCGTGCCGCTCGCCGACCACGCGACGCTCGAAGGCGCGGTGCGCGCGGCGGCCGAGCTGGCCGAGCCGGGCGATGCGGTGCTGCTGTCGCCCGCGTGCGCGAGCCTCGACATGTTCAGGAACTACGCCCATCGCGCGGAGGTGTTCCGCGCGGCGGTCGACGCCATCGCCATCGACAAAGGAGCGACGCCATGAGCTGGTCCGATCGCCTCGTCTCCCGTTTCAACGACCGACGCGACACCGGCGGCAACGCCGCGGGCGGCCGCGTCGCATCGGCCACGCGCGCCGCGACGGGCGGCCTCGCCAGCGTCGTCAACGGTGTGCGTCCGACCCGTTCGCGGATGCTCGATTTCGACTATTCGCTGCTGTGGGTCGCGATCGCGCTGCTCGGGCTCGGCGTCGTGATGGTGTATTCGGCGTCGATCGCGATGCCCGATTCGCCAAAATACGCGTCGTATCACGATTACGCGTTCCTGATGCGCCACTGCGTGTCGCTCGGCGTCGCGTTCGGCGCGGCGGTGATCGCGTTCCGCGTGCCGGTGTCGACCTGGGATAAATACGCGCCGCATCTTTTCCTGATCGCACTCGTCGGTCTCGTGATCGTGCTGATCCCGCACGTCGGCAAGGGCGTGAACGGTGCGCGCCGCTGGATTCCGCTCGGCATCACGAACATGCAGCCGTCGGAAATCATGAAGCTCGCGGTGACGATTTACGCGGCGAACTACACGGTGCGCAAGCAGGAATACATGCAGAGTTTCGCGAAGGGCTTCCTGCCGATGGCGTTCGCGGTCGGTCTCGTCGGCGCGCTGCTGCTGCTCGAGCCCGACATGGGCGCGTTCATGGTGGTCGCCGCGATCGCGATGGGCGTGCTGTTCCTCGGCGGCGTGAACGGCAAGCTGTTCGGCGGCCTCGTCGCGACGGCGGTCGGCACGTTCACGATGCTCGTGTGGCTGTCGCCGTGGCGTCGCGAGCGGATCTTCGCGTATCTCGATCCGTGGGACGAACGCTACGCGCAGGGCAAGGCCTACCAGCTCACGCACTCGCTGATCGCGTTCGGCCGCGGCGAATGGTTCGGCGTCGGTCTCGGCGGTAGCGTCGAGAAGCTGAACTACCTGCCGGAAGCGCATACCGACTTCATCCTCGCGGTGATCGGCGAGGAGCTCGGTTTCATCGGCGTGCTGGTCGTGATTCTGCTGTTCTACTGGATCGTGCGCCGCGCGTTCGAGATCGGCCGCCAGGCGCTCGCGCTCGATCGCACGTTCGCGGGCCTGATGGCGAAGGGCATCGGCATCTGGTTCGGCGCGCAGACGTTCATCAACATGGGCGTGAACCTCGGGCTGCTGCCGACCAAGGGCCTGACGCTGCCGCTCGTGAGCTACGGCGGTTCGGGCATTTTGCTGAACTGCGTCGCGCTCGCGGTGCTGCTGCGGGTCGATTACGAAAATCGCGTACTGATGCGGGGAGGGAAGGTATGACCTCCCCGCGTCAGTACGCGATTTCGGTGAAGGCTAACTTCGTGCGCGAAGCGCGCGAAGTTAAGCGAAGCGGCCGTAGCCAAAACATGCGTTCATTCTTGCTGATGCGGGGAGGGAAGGTATGACCGCGTCGCAACGCACGCTGATGGTGATGGCAGGCGGCACCGGGGGCCACGTGTTCCCGGGGCTCGCGGTCGCGCACCGGATGGAAGCGGCGGGCTGGCGCGTCGTATGGCTCGGCAATCCGGCCGGGATGGAAGCGACGCTCGTGCCGAAGCACGGCATTCCGATGGAGTACGTGCGGTTCGGCGGGCTGCGCGGCAAGGGCCTGAAGACCAAGCTGACGCTGCCGGTCAACCTGCTGCGCGCATGCTGGCAGAGCCTCGGCGCGCTGCGCCGCGTGCGGCCGGACGTCGTGCTCGGGATGGGCGGCTACATCACGTTCCCGGCGGGTGTGATGACCGCGCTGTCGGGGCGTCCGCTCGTGCTGCATGAACAGAATTCGATCGCGGGCCTGACGAACAAGGTGCTCGCGAAACTCGCGAAGCGCGTGCTCGTCGCGTTCCCCGGCGCGCTGCCGCACGCGGAATGGACGGGCAACCCGATTCGCGCGGAACTTGCGCATACCGAGCCGCCCCACGCGCGCTATGCGTCGCGCAGCGGCCCGCTGAACGTGCTGGTCGTCGGCGGCAGCCTCGGGGCGGCCGCGCTGAACGAAGTCGTGCCGCGCGCGCTGGCGCTGCTGGCGCCGGGCGAGCGCCCGCGCGTCGTGCACCAGGCCGGCGTGAAGCACATCGATGCATTGAAGGCGAATTACGAAGCGGCCGGTTTCGCGGCCGGCGAAGACGTGCGGCTCGTGCCGTTCATCGACGACATGGCGGCCGCGTATGCGGCGGCGGATCTGGTGATCTGCCGGTCGGGCGCGATGACGGTGTCGGAGATCGCGGCGGTGGGCGTGGCGGCGCTATTCGTGCCGTTCCCGTACGCGGTCGACGATCACCAGACGACCAACGCCGCGTTCCTCGCCGATGCCGGTGCGGCCGTGCTGGTGCAACAACGCGACCTGTCGGCGGAACTGCTCGCCGACTGGCTGCGCGGCCAGTCGCGGGCATCCCTCGCGGAGATGGCGGAACGTTCGCGCTCGCTCGCGAAGCCCGAGGCCACCGACGAAGTCGCGCGTGTGTGCGCGAAGGCGGCCGGCGCGAACCTGGAACAACTGCAATGAAACACATCGTCAAACACATTCATTTCGTCGGGATCGGCGGCGCGGGCATGAGCGGCATCGCCGAAGTGCTCGTCAACCTCGGCTACGCGGTCAGCGGCTCGGACCTGTCGCGCAACGCGGTGACCGATCGCCTCGCGGCGCTGGGCGCGCGGATCGCGATCGGCCACGACGCGGCGAACATCGAGGGCGCGAACGCGGTCGTCGTGTCGACGGCCGTGCGCTCCGACAATCCGGAAGTGCTGGCCGCTCGCCACCAGGGCGTGCCGATCGTGCAGCGCGCGGTGATGCTGGCGGAGCTGATGCGCCTGAAGCAGGGCATCGCGATCGCCGGCACGCACGGCAAGACCACGACGACGAGCCTCGTCGCGAGCGTGCTCGCGGCGGGCGGGCTGGACCCGACGTTCGTGATCGGCGGCCGGCTGATCAGCGCCGGCGCGAATGCACGGCTCGGCACGGGGGATTTCATCGTCGCCGAGGCCGACGAGTCGGACGCGTCGTTCCTGAACTTGTATCCGGTGATCGAAGTCATCACGAACATCGACGCCGACCACATGGACACCTACGGCCACGATTTCGCGCGGCTCAAGCAGGCGTTCATCGAATTCACGCAGCGCCTGCCGTTCTACGGCAGCGCGGTGGTGTGCGTCGACGATCCGAACGTGCGGCAGATCATTCCGTTCATTTCGAAGCCGGTCGTGCGCTACGGCCTGTCGCCGGACGCGCAGGTGCGCGCGGAGGACATCGACGCGCGCGACGGCCGGATGCATTTCAACGTGATCCGCGAAGGTCGCGCGCCGCTCTCGGTGGTGCTGAACATGCCCGGCCTGCACAACGTGCAGAACGCACTCGCGGCGATCGCGATCGCGACCGATCTCGGCGTGTCGGACGACGCGATCCAGCTGGCGCTGGCGGAATTCAACGGGGTCGGCCGGCGCTTCCAGCGTTACGGCGAAGTGCCGAGCGCGGACGGCGGCCAGTACACGCTGATCGACGACTACGGCCATCACCCGGTCGAGATGGCCGCGACGATCGCGGCCGCGCGCGGTGCGTTCCCGGGCCGCCGCCTCGTGCTGGCGTTCCAGCCGCACCGCTACACGCGCACGCGCGACTGCTTCGACGATTTCGTCAACGTGCTGTCGACGGTCGATGCGCTGGTGCTGACGGAAGTCTACGCGGCGGGCGAAGCGGCGATCCCGACGGCCAGCGGCGACGCGCTGTCGCGTGCGCTGCGCGCGGCGGGCAAGGTCGACCCGGTGTTCGTCGCGACGGTCGACGACGTGCCGGACGCATTGGCGAAAGTCGCGCAGAACGGCGACGTGGTGATCACGATGGGCGCGGGTTCGATCGGCGGCGTGCCGGCGAAGCTCGTGCAACACACTGAACAGAAGGCATGACATGAAACGACTCCCACGCTTACTTCGTTCGCTGCCCCCCGCGGGGGCGGTCAGCCTCCTTGGGGCGGCCCGGCGGAGGTCGGCATGAGCGGAATCGATCCGAAACGCTTCGGCAAGGTGGCGGTGTTGTTCGGCGGCGAATCCGCCGAGCGCGAGGTGTCGCTCACCTCGGGCCGCCTCGTGCTGCAGGGCCTGCGTGACGCGGGCGTCGACGCGCATCCGTTCGACCCGGCCGAGCGGCCGCTGTCGGCGCTGAAGGACGAAGGCTTCGTGCGCGCGTTCAACGCGCTGCACGGCGGCTACGGCGAGAACGGCCAGATCCAGGGCGCGCTCGATTTCTACGGGATCCGCTACACGGGCAGCGGCGTGCTCGGGTCGGCGCTCGGCCTCGACAAGTTCCGCACGAAGCTCGTGTGGCAGCAGACGGGCGTGCCGACGCCGCCGTTCGAGACGGTGATGCGCGGCGACGACCTGGCCGCGCGCGCGACCGACATTGTCGCGAAGCTCGGCCTGCCGCTGTTCGTGAAGCCGGCGAGCGAAGGCTCGAGCGTCGCGGTGCTGAAGGTGAAGACGGCCGACGCGCTGCCGGCCGCGCTCGCGGAAGCCGCGACGCACGACAAGATCGTGATCGTCGAGAAGAGCATCGAAGGCGGCGGCGAATACACCGCGTGCATCGCCGGCGATCTCGACCTGCCGCTGATCAAGATCGTGCCGGCGGGCGAGTTCTACGACTACCACGCGAAGTACGTCGCCGACGATACGCAGTACCTGATCCCGTGCGGCCTGCCGGCGCAACAGGAGGCGGAATTGAAGCGCATCGCGCGCCGCGCGTTCGACGTGCTCGGCTGCACCGACTGGGGCCGTGCGGATTTCATGCTCGACGCGGCCGGCAATGCGTATTTCCTGGAAGTGAACACGGCCCCCGGGATGACCGACCACTCGCTGCCGCCGAAGGCCGCGCGCGCGGTCGGCATCGGCTATTCGGAGCTGGTCGTGAAGGTGTTGTCGCTCACGCTCAACGACTGACGCAGGATCGGAACGACGTATGTGGAACAACGTTCGCCAACTCAACCTTGCCGCCAGCGCGCTGTACGCGCTGCTGCTGCTCGTGTTGGCGGCGGCCGGCTGCTACTGGCTGATCCAGCGCCCGACGTTCGCGCTGCGGGAAATCCGGATCGACGGCGACACCGAGCACATCAACTCGCCGACGGTGCGCGCGGGCGTGGTCGGCCGGCTGAAGGGCAATTTCTTCACGGTCGATCTCGATGCGGCGCGTGCCGCGTTCGAGCAGATGCCGTGGGTGCGTCACGCGAGCGTGCGCCGGGTGTGGCCGAATGCGCTGGCTGTCACGCTCGAGGAGTACAAGCCGCTCGGGACCTGGGGCAGCGATCAGCTGGTGAGCGTCGACGGCGAGCTGTTCACCGCGAACCAGGGCGAGCTGGAGCAGGAACTGCCGGCGTTCGACGGTCCGGAAGGCAGTGCGAAGGAAGTCGTCACGCGGTATCGCGACTTCGGGAAATGGTTTGCGCCGCTGAAGGCGGCGCCGGAAGAAGTGACGCTGTCGGCGCGGTACGCGTGGACGGTGAAGCTGTCGAACGGCATGCAGGTCGAGCTGGGCAAGGAACGCAACAGCGACACGCTGCATGACCGGAGCCAGCGCCTGGTGGCCGCGTGGCCGGCCGTCACGGAGCGTTGGGGCAACGACATCGAGTACGCGGATCTGCGTTATCCGAACGGATTCGCGATTCGCGCGGCGGGCATGCGGTTCCTGACCGATACCGACAAGCGCAAGAAGTAACGAGAGATCACACGCAAGAGCACTTTATGAGCAAAGACTACAAGGATCTGCTGGTTTCCCTCGACATCGGCACGTCGAAGGTAGTGGCCATCGTCGCCGAGCTGAAGGGCGAGGGCCACTACGAGGTGATCGGTCTCGGCCAGAGCGAGTCGAAGGGTCTGAAGAAAGGTGTGGTGGTCAACATCGAGGCCACCGTGCAGTCGATCCAGCGCGCGCTCGAGGAAGCCGAGCTGATGGCCGACTGCAAGATCACCAACGTGTTTACGGGGATCGCGGGCAGCCACATCCGCAGCTTCAACTCGAGCGGGATGGTCGCGATCAAGGACAAGGAGGTCACGCAGACGGACGTCGCGCGCGTGATCGAGACCGCGAAGGCGATCAACATCCCGACCGACCAGCAGGTGCTGCACATCCTCACGCAGGAATTCATCATCGACGGCCAGGAAGACGTGCGCGAGCCGATCGGGATGAGCGGCATCCGGCTGGAAGTGAAGGTGCACATCGTGACGGGCGCGGTGAGCGCCGCGCAGAACATCGTCAAGTGCGTGCGCCGCTGCGGGCTGGAAGTGAACGACCTGATCCTGCAGCCGCTCGCGTCGTCGCTGGCGGTGCTGACGGAAGACGAGAAGGATCTCGGCGTGGTGCTGGTCGACATCGGCGGCGGCACGACGGACATCGCGATCTTCGCCGAAGGCGCGATCCGCCACACGGCGGTGATTCCGATCGCCGGCGACCAGATCACGAGCGACATCGCGATGGCGTTGCGCACGCCGACGCCGGATGCGGAAGACATCAAGGTCGGCTACGGGATCGCGAAGCAGGCGCTCGCCGATCCGGACGAAATGGTCGAAGTGCCGGGCCTCGGCGAACGCGGCCCGCGCACGCTGTCGCGCCAGGCGCTCGCGGCCGTGATCGAGCCGCGCGTCGAGGAACTGTTCTCGCTCGTGCAGCAGGTCGTGCGCGAGTCGGGTTACGAAGAACTCCTGAGCTCCGGCGTGGTCATTACCGGCGGCGCGTCGATGATGCCGGGCATGGTCGAGCTCGGCGAAGACATTTTCCTGAAACCGGTGCGCATCGGCGCGCCGGAATATGCAGGCGGCCTCTCCGACGTCGTGCGCAATCCGCGCTACTCGACGGCGATGGGGTTGCTCGTCGAAGGCAGTGCGCAGCGCATGCGCGGCCGCAAGGTCGCCGTGCAGTCCGGCAACGCGGGGCAGGTGTTCTCGCGGATGAAGGAATGGTTCCTGAGCAACTTCTGACGAGTCGAACCGAATCGAAATTCGCGCTGGTGCCGGCGGCTGGCGCGCGACAGGGGGTTGCCCGATCTCCTGCCGAATAACGGCCGAGTAGCAGTCATTCTCTTGACGGAGGCAACATGGAATTCGAAATGCTGGAAACCGAGACCAACGGCACCATCATCAAGGTGGTCGGCGTTGGCGGCGCTGGCGGCAATGCCGTCCAGCACATGATCAACCGCGGCGTGCAGGGCGTCGATTTCATCGTGATGAACACGGACGCCCAGGCGCTGTCGCGTTCGCGCGCATCGTCGGTGATCCAGCTCGGCAACACGGGTCTTGGCGCCGGTGCGAAGCCGGAAATGGGCCGTGCGGCAGCGGAAGAGGCGCGTGAGCGCATCGCCGACGCACTGCGCGGCGCGCACATGGTGTTCATCACGGCCGGCATGGGTGGCGGCACGGGCACGGGCGCGGCGCCGGTGGTCGCGCAGATCGCGAAGGAGATGGGCATTCTGACGGTCGGTGTCGTCAGCAAGCCGTTCGAGTTCGAAGGCGGCAAGCGCATGCGCGTCGCTGAAGCAGGCTCGCAGCAACTGGAGGATCACGTCGACTCGCTGATCGTCGTGCTGAACGACAAGCTGTTCGACGTGATGGGCGACGACGCCGAGATGGACAAGTGCTTCCAGTGCGCGGACGACGTGTTGAACAACGCGGTGGCGGGTATCGCGGAAATCATCAACGTCGACGGCCTCGTGAACGTCGACTTCGAGGACGTGAAGACGGTGATGGGCGAGCAGGGCAAGGCGATGATGGGCACGGCGACGGTTGCCGGCGTCGATCGCGCGCGCCTCGCGGCGGAACAGGCCGTGGCGAGCCCGCTGCTCGAAGGCGTCGATCTGTCGGGCGCGCGCGGCGTGCTGGTCAACATCACGTCGAGCCGTTCGCTGCGCCTGTCGGAAACGCGCGAAGTGATGAACACGATCAAGAGCTACGCGGCGGAAGATGCGACGGTGATCTTCGGTGCGGTGTACGACGACGCGATGGGCGATGCGTTGCGCGTGACGGTCGTGGCGACGGGTCTGGGCCGTGCGGCGAAGAAGCAGCAGTCGGCACCGATGACGCTGCTGCGCACGGGTACGGACAACCAGCCGGTCAGCGCGGTGTCGCACGGCTATGCGCCGGCGCATCACGTCAGCACGGCCGACTACGGCGCGCTCGATACGCCGGCGGTGTGGCGCAACTCGCGCGAAACCGCGGCATCGCACGTGCAGGCGCTGCAGGAGAAGGGGGTCGACACGTACGACATCCCGGCTTTCCTGCGCAAGCAGGCTGACTGACGCAAACACAGGCGAAGCCGCGGCGACACCGCCGCGGTATCGCCGGCGTGACGGATGCCACGGACCACGACAGGCCGCGTCGGATGCGACGCCGGGCCGGGAAAGGTGCCCTCTTCGCTTGTGCGAAGCGGGATGGGCCGTGCTGTCCGCGACACGCTGAAAAACCGTATCGCTATGAGGGACCAGCCATGATTCAAGTGGGCGACGCGCTGCCCGACGCGCAATTGTTCGAGTTCGTCGACGACGCGCGCGAAGGGTGCACGCTGGGGCCGAATGCCTTCAGCGTGCGCGACCAGGTTGCGGGAAAGCGGGTGGTGATCTTCGGATTGCCGGGCGCGTTCACGCCGACCTGCTCGGCGCAGCATGTGCCGGGCTACGTCGAGCACGCCGAGCAACTGCGCGCGGCGGGTATCGACGAGATCTGGTGCGTGTCCGTCAACGACGCATTCGTGATGGGCGCATGGGGACGTGATCTGCACACCGCGGGCAAGGTGCGCATGATGGCGGACGGCAGCGCGGCTTTCACTCATGCGCTGGGGCTGACGCAGGATTTGTCCGCGCGTGGCATGGGAATTCGTTCCCTGCGCTACGCGATGGTGATCGACGGCGGTGTGGTCAAGACGCTGGCCGTCGAGGCGCCGGGCAAATTCGAAGTGAGCGATGCGGCGAGTGTGCTCGCGACGTTGACGTCCTGATCGTGCGGCGCGCCGTTGCCTTCCGGCAACGCTGCTCGCCGGCCTCAGGGCAGTTGTAACACGGGTCGATGACCGGAAACGCCTCCGTTCCGGGCATCGGCCCGTCCCGTATCGGCGCGGGTAAACAGTCGAAACAGATTGATACGCAGTTTCAGACAGCGTTGAATTGGGAATTACGCTATAATCGCGCCTATCGAATATAACTCCTGATTGATATCCTCAATCAAGACGAAGAAGACCATGTTGAAGCAGCGCACCATCAAATCCATCGTGAAGACCGTCGGTATCGGTCTCCACTCGGGCCGCAAGGTCGAACTGACGCTCCGTCCGGCCGCGCCGGGCACGGGTATCGTGTTCTCGCGCGTCGACCTGCCCACGCCCGTCGATATTCCGGCCTCCGCGATGTCGATCGGCGACACGCGGCTCGCGTCGGTGCTGCAGAAGGATGGCGCGCGCGTGTCGACGGTCGAGCACCTGATGTCGGCGTGCGCCGGCCTCGGCATCGACAACCTCTATGTCGACGTGACGGCCGAGGAAATCCCGATCATGGACGGCAGCGCCGCGTCCTTCGTGTTCCTGATTCAATCCGCCGGCATCGAAGAGCAGAACGCGCCGAAGCGCTTCATCCAGGTGAAGAAGCCGGTCGAAATCCGCGATGGCGACAAGTTCGCGCGTCTCGATCCGTATTTCGGTTTCAAGCTGAAGTTCACGATCGACTTCCGTCACCCGGCCGTCGACAAGACCGGCCAGGAGTTGGAGGTCGATTTCGCGAATACGTCGTACGTACGGGAGATCGCGCGCGCGCGCACGTTCGGTTTTGCCCATGAAGTCGAAATGATGCGCGAGCTGGGCCTCGCCCGCGGCGGCAGCATGGACAACGCGATCGTGCTCGACGAGTACCGGATCCTGAACAACGACGGGCTGCGCTACGACGACGAATTCGTGAAGCACAAGATGCTCGACGCGATCGGCGACCTGTACGTGATCGGCCACCCGCTGCTGGCGTCGTACACCGCGTACAAGTCGGGCCACGGGCTGAACAACGCGTTGCTGCGCGAGCTGCTCGCGCACGAAGACGCGTACGAGATCGTGACGTTCGACGATCCGCAGGCGGCGCCGAAGGGGTTCGCGTTCGACGCGCAGACGGCCTTCGCGTGAGCTGTGTTCAGCGCAAGCAATAAAAAAGCGACCCTCGGGTCGCTTTTTTATTGGCGGGCCGCCGCCTGCGGCCCTGGCGATCAACGCGGCTTCGCGCCGTGCCGTGCCGCCATCCGCGCGAGCGCCGCCTGCAGCGGCGACGGTTCGAGGTGGTCGGCGAGGTCGCGCAACGCGGCGGCGCCGGCCGAGGTCATCCGCGCCTGCTTCACATGTGGCGGTTCGGGCGCGTCCTTCGGCCGCACGCGCACCCGCAGCGTCGTCACCGGCCAGCCGCGCTTCTGGAGATCGCCGAGCAGCCGCATTTCGACCTGCCGCAGCCGTGCTGCCAGCGCATTGTGTGCGGCAAAGAGGGTCAGGGTGCCGTCCTTGATGAAGCCCGGTTCGACGTGATTCGCCAGATAATCGGGCAGGCACGCGCCGAGGTCGCGCTGCAGCGACGCGATCTGCTCCACGCCGGCGCGCAACGCCGCGAACGCGTCGGTACGGCCGAGCACTTCGGACACGGGTTGCGGACGATAGGCGGCGAGCGGGCCGAAACGCTTGGAAAATCGGTTCATCGAGGCATTCTTCGAGCGCGCACGCGCGCGGAGGTTGCAGCCGATTGTACTCGCGCCGGCTCGCGCACGCGTGGCTTTCGCCCCTGTCCGCCCGGCCCCGGCGCGCGATGGCCGTCCGGCCGGGACGCGGGCGCATGCGTCCCCGCGTGCTAAAATTCGACGTTTGAGTCCACTAATTCGCTAAGCCGCCGAGGCTCGGGCGCCGGGGCGCGCAACACGCGCCGGGCGCCGGTGCTGCGACGCAGGATCCGATCCGATGACAACCGGTTTTCTCCAGAAAATTTTTGGCAGCCGCAACCAGCGGCTCGTCAAGCAATACCAAAAGACCGTCGCGACGATCAATGCGCTCGAAACGCAGATCGAGAAGCTGACGGACGACCAGTTGCGCGGCAAGACGGACGAATTCCGCCAGCGGGTCGCGGCCGGCGAGTCGCTCGACAAGCTGCTGCCCGAAGCGTTCGCGGTCTGTCGCGAGGCAAGCCGCCGCGTGCTGAAGATGCGCCACTTCGACGTGCAGCTGATCGGCGGCATGGTGCTCCACTACGGCAAGATCGCGGAAATGCGCACCGGCGAGGGCAAGACGCTCGTCGCGACGCTGCCCGTGTACCTGAATGCGCTGGCCGGCCGCGGCGTGCACGTCGTGACCGTCAACGACTACCTCGCGCAGCGCGATGCCGAGTGGATGGCGCGCCTCTACAACTTCCTCGGTCTGTCGGTCGGCATCAACCTGTCTGGCATGGAGCACGACCAGAAGCAGCAGGCGTACGCGGCGGACATCACGTACGGCACGAACAACGAATTCGGCTTCGACTACCTGCGCGACAACATGGTCTACGAGACCGACGCGCGCGTGCAGCGGGCGCTGAATTTTGCCGTCGTCGACGAAGTGGACTCGATCCTGATCGACGAAGCGCGTACGCCGCTGATCATTTCGGGTCAGGCCGAGGATCACACCGAGCTGTACGTGCGGATGAACGCACTGCCGCCGCTGCTCGAGCGCCAGATCGGCGAAGAGAAGGCCGACGGCACGGGCGTCGAGAAGCCGGGTGACTACACGCTCGACGAAAAGTCGCGCCAGGTGTTCCTGACGGAATCGGGCCACGAGAAGGCCGAGCGCCTGCTCGCCGAATGGGGCCTGATCGGCGAGGGCGAGAGCCTGTACGCGCCGCAGAACATCACGCTGATGCACCACGTGTACGCGGCGCTGCGCGCCCACACGCTGTTCCACAAGGATCAGCACTACGTCGTGCAGAACGGCGAAGTGGTGATCGTCGACGAATTCACGGGCCGCCTGATGGCCGGCCGCCGCTGGTCCGACGGCCTGCACCAGGCGGTCGAGGCGAAGGAGCACGTGAAGATCCAGAGCGAGAACCAGACGCTCGCGTCGATCACGTTCCAGAACTACTTCCGGATGTACGCGAAGCTGGCCGGCATGACCGGTACCGCGGACACCGAAGCGTACGAATTCAACGAGATCTACGGCCTCGAGACGGTCGTGATCCCGACCAACCGCCCGCCGAAGCGGATCGACAAGCAGGACCAGATCTACAAGACGGCCAAGGAGCGCTACGACGCGGTGATCCGCGACATTCGCGACTGCTACGAGCGCGGCCAGCCGGTGCTGGTCGGCACGACGTCGATCGAGAACTCCGAACTGCTGTCGCACCTGCTGAAGCAGGCGGGGCTGCCGCACGAAGTGCTGAACGCGAAGCAGCACGAGCGTGAAGCGGCGATCGTCGCGGAAGCCGGCCGTCCGAAGCGCATCACGATCGCGACCAACATGGCCGGCCGCGGTACCGACATCGTGCTCGGCGGCAACGCGGAGAAGCAGGCGGCGTTCATCGAGGCCGACGATGCGATTCCGGCCGACGAGAAGGCACGCCGCATCAAGCAGCTTCACGACGAGTGGGAAACGCTGCACGAGGAGGTGAAGGCCGCGGGCGGCCTGCACATCATCGGCACCGAGCGCCACGAATCGCGCCGGATCGACAACCAGCTGCGCGGCCGTGCGGGCCGTCAGGGCGACCCCGGCTCGTCGCGCTTCTACCTGTCGCTCGACGATCCGCTGCTGCGCATTTTCGCGGGCGACCGCGTGCGCTCGATCATGGATCGCCTGAAGATGCCGGAAGGCGAGGCGATCGAGGCCGGCATCGTCACGCGGTCGATCGAATCGGCGCAGCGCAAGGTCGAGGCGCGCAACTTCGACATCCGTAAGCAGCTGCTCGAATACGACGACGTGTCGAACGACCAGCGCAAGGTGATCTACCAGCAGCGCAACGAACTGCTCGAAGCGCACGACATCACCGAGACGATCACCGCGATGCGTCACGGGGTGATCACCGAAGTCGTCCGCCAGTTCGTGCCGGAAGGCAGCATCGAGGAGCAGTGGGATGTGCCGGAGCTCGAGGAAGCGCTGCGCAACGACTGGCAGCTCGATCTCGCGATCCAGGAAATGGTGAACGAGTCGTCGTCGATCACGGCCGACGAGATCCTCGACGCCGTGACGACGGCCGCCGACGAGCAGTACGAGGCGAAGGTCGCGATGGTCGGCCGCGAATCGTTCAGCGCGTTCGAGCGCTCGGTGATGCTGCAGACGGTCGACCGCCTGTGGCGCGAGCACCTCGCGGCGCTCGACCACCTGCGCCAGGGTATTCATCTGCGCGGCTACGCGCAGAAGAACCCGAAGCAGGAGTACAAGCGCGAGGCGTTCGAACTGTTCGCCGCGATGCTCGACGCGATCAAGCAGGAAGTCACGCGCATCGTGATGAACGTGCAGATCCAGTCGCCGGAGCAGCTCGAGGAAGCCGCCGAGCAGATCGAGGAGCGCAGCGGTCATCTCGAGAACGTCGAATACCAGCATGCCGATTACGCGGACGCCGGCGCGCCGGTGGCGAACGTCACGGCAGCCGCGGCGGCGACGGCCGACATGGTCGGCAGCGCGATGACGCACAGCGGGCCCGGCGGCGAAATGCCGAAGGTCGGCCGCAACGATCCGTGCCCGTGCGGCAGCGGCAAGAAGTACAAGCAATGTCACGGGAAGCTGTCATGATCGGCGGCGGCGCGCATCACGCGCGCCGCGTCGTTCGCAGCTTCCAGTCAGTGACGTGAGTTGTGGCGGCCCGCGCGTGCGGCCGCCGGTTCTTCCAATCGATGCCGGCACGTGCCGGCATTTTCCATCCGGCAGGTGTGCCCCATGGCTGTCAATTTTCCGTCGATCGATCCCGCCCAACTCCATCCCGTCGCCGGCGTCACGCTCGGCTGGGCGGAAGCGAACATCCGCAAGCCGAATCGCAAGGACGTGCTGGTCATCTCCGTCGACGAAGGCGCGACGGTCGCGGGCGTGTTCACCGAAAACCGTTTCTGCGCAGCGCCGGTCACCGTCTGCCGCGAGCACCTGGCGAAGGTGCGTGCCGGCGGCGCGGGCATTCGCGCGCTGGTCGTGAATACGGGCAATGCGAACGCGGGCACCGGCGAGCCGGGCCTCGTGAACGCACGCGAAACCTGCACGGAACTCGCGCGTCTGGCCGGCATCGAGCCGGCGCAGGTGCTGCCGTTCTCGACCGGCGTGATCCTCGAGCCGCTGCCGATCGATCGCCTGAAGGCCGGCCTGCCGGCCGCGCTCGCGAACCGCAAGGCCGCGAACTGGTTCGACGCCGCGCAGGCGATCATGACGACCGACACGCTGCCGAAGGCGACGTCGCGCCAGGTGGCGATCGACGGCCACACGGTCACGCTGACGGGCATCAGCAAGGGCGCGGGCATGATCAAGCCGAACATGGCGACGATGCTCGGCTTCCTCGCGTTCGATGCGAACGTCGCGCAGCCGGTGCTCGACACGCTCGTGAAGGAAGTCGCCGACCGCTCGTTCAACTGCATCACGATCGACGGCGACACGTCCACGAACGACTCGTTCATCCTGATCGCGTCGGGCAAGAGTACGCTGCCCGCGATCACGTCGACCGATTCGCCCGCCTATGCGGCGCTGCGCGGCGCGGTGACGGAAGTCGCGCAGGTGCTGTCGCAACTGATCGTGCGCGACGGCGAAGGCGCGACGAAGTTCATGACGGTGCAGGTCGAAGGCGGCAGGAGCGTCGCCGAATGCCGCCAGATCGCGTACGCGATCGGCCATTCGCCGCTCGTGAAGACGGCCTTCTACGCATCCGACCCCAACCTCGGCCGGATTCTCGCGGCGATCGGCTATGCGGGCGTCGCGGATCTCGACGTCGGCAAGATCGATCTTTATCTCGACGACGTGCTGGTCGCGAAGGCGGGCGGCCGCAATCCGGCCTACCAGGAAGAAGACGGTCAGCGCGTGATGAAGCAGAGCGAGATCACGATCCGCGTGCTGCTGGGGCGCGGCGATGCGCAGGCCACCGTCTGGACGTGCGACCTGTCGCACGATTACGTGAGCATCAACGCGGATTACCGCTCCTGATCGGGAGCGCTCGAACGACATGGACAAGCTTGAACAGTTTCTGACACGCGCGGAAGCGCTGCTCGGCCGTCTCGAAGGGATGCTGCCGCCCGCGCCGGCGGCCATCGACTGGAACGCGGCGCACGCGTTCCGCTGGCGCAAGCGCCAGGGGCGCGGTTATCTGCAGCCGGTGCCGGCCGTGTCGTCGATCACGCTCGGCGACCTGCACAACATCGACCGCCAGAAAGCGCTGATCGACCAGAACACGCGCCAGTTCGTGCAGCGCAAGCCGGCCAACAACGTGCTGCTGACCGGCGCACGCGGTACCGGCAAGTCGTCGCTGATCAAGGCGTGCCTGAATGCGTACGCGAACGACGGGCTGCGCCTGATCGAAGTGGACAAGGACGACCTGCACGATCTCGGCGACATCGTCGACCTGATCTCGCAGCGTCCGGAGCGGTTCATCGTGTTTTGCGACGACTTGTCGTTCGAGGACGGCGAATCGGGCTACAAGGCGCTGAAGGTCGCGCTCGACGGCTCGATCGCCGCGCAGTCGGACAACGTGCTGATCTACGCGACGTCGAACCGCCGCCACCTGCTGCCCGAGTACATGAGCGACAACGAGTCGTACAAGCATCTGCCGGACGGCGAGATTCACCCCGGCGAAGTCGTCGAGGAGAAGATCTCGCTGTCGGAGCGCTTCGGCCTGTGGGTCAGCTTCTATCCGTTCAAGCAGGACGACTACCTCGACATCGTCGCGCACTGGCTGCGTCACTTCGGCTGCCCGGATGCGGAGATCGAGACCGCGCGCGGCGACGCGCTCGTATGGGCGCTCGAGCGCGGTTCCCGCTCGGGCCGCGTCGCGTGGCAGTTCGCGCGGGACTGGTCGGGCCGCAAGGAGCAGGCATGAGCGCGGATCAGGCACAAGGCGCCGTGCGGGCGCCGGACGGCCGCAAGGTGACCGAAGTCGCGGTCGGCGTGATGGTGCAGCCGGACGGCAGGTATCTGCTCGCGCAACGCCTGCAGGGCAAGCCGTATGAAGGTTACTGGGAGTTCCCGGGCGGCAAGCTGGAGGCCGGCGAAAGCGTCGAGGACGCACTGGCGCGGGAGCTGCACGAGGAACTCGGCATCGAAGTCACGGCCAGCCACCGCTGGCACACGCTCGAGCACGATTATCCGCACGCGTATGTCCGGCTCTATTTCTGCAAGGTGACGGGCTGGACGGGCGAGCCGCACAGCAAGGAAGGACAGGCGTTCGTGTGGCAGCAACTGCCGGTCGAGGTCGCGCCGCTGTTGCCGGCGGCGCTGCCGGTGCTCGAACTGCTCGAGAAGGAAGCGGCGTCGCAGTGACGCCGCGGCGGCCTGCCTGAAACGCAGGCCATATTGGCGGACGGCGGCGCGCGCCGCTCAACTGTCGCGGCGATTGTCCGTGCCGTCTTCTTCCGACGATGGGCCTTCGTCGGCGGAACCGCCGATCCGATACTTTTCCGCGGCCCATGCGCCGAGGTCGAGCTGCTTGCAGCGGGCCGAACAGAAGGGACGGAACTTGTTTTCAGGCGTCCAGCGCACTTCTGCGCCGCACGAAGGACATTTCACGACGGTAGTCATACGAAAGCGTTGAACCGGCACGCGGCCGTTACAGATTACACAGGGTCAGATGGAACGGCACGTCGATGTCCACCGCGCGCGGCCGCACGTCGCCGTCCTGCATCGTGAACCGCACCCACAGCATGTATTTGTTGGCGCTCGCCTCGGGAATCACGCGCAGCTCCGGCGACACCCGCACCTGCATCAACTGGTAGCTGCGCCCGGACAGCATCTGCTGATAGCTGCCCTGCATCGCCATGACCTTCGACGCCTGACCCGATTCGCGCGCGAGCCGCAGCACGATCGCTGCTGCGTCGCGCAACGGCAGCAACGGCAGGATCCACTTCGCGATGTCCTGGCGCCGCTGCTCGGCCGGCCACTGCTGCCACGCGTAGTACGACGGCAGGTCGAACTTGCACGTACCGCCCGGGATCACCGCGCGGCTGCGGATGCTGGCGAGCCACTCGTTGTCGACGAGGTGCTGGCCGGTCTTGCCCTGCATCTGCGCGAGATTCGCGAGCGTCTGCTCGATTTCGCCGAGCACGGCTTCGAGCGCGTTCTGCTCGATGCCCGGATTGCCGCGAAAGGGGGCGAGCGTCTGGCGTTGGCGTTCGAGCTCCTTCATCAGATCCGATTTCAGGTCCGCGCGGCCCGTCACCTCGGCGATTTCGAACAGCGTCGTCAGCGCGACGTGGTGCTCACGCGGGTCCTCCTGAGCCAAAAAGAACGCGAAGCGCTCGAACAGATCTTCGAGACGCAACAGCGTGCGAATTCGCTCGTTGAACGGATACTCGTAAAGAATCAAGCGCGCTCGCCTCTTGGGTAGGGATTGAAACAATGAAGGACATTCTAATGCCCCCTCTCTACCCTAGCAACGCGCCAATTTCGTACACCATCAGGATTGCATGCGATGCTCAGTGCGCGGCCGCGAATCCGACGTAGCGTTGGTGCAGTGCATCGACCTGCGCGGCGAGCGCGTCGGGCGTGACCGCGTCGTTGACGATCACGTCGTCGGCCGCCGCGAGGCGGGCCTCGCGCGTCGCCTGTCGCGCGATGATCGCTTCGACCTGTTCGCGCGTGAAGCCGTTGCGCCGCATCACGCGCGCGATCTGCGTTTCGACCGGGCAGTCGACGACGAGCACGCGATCGCTGCGCGCCTTCCAGGTGCCCGACTCGACGAGCAGCGGCACGACGAACATCACGTACGGGCCCCGCGCCTCGCGCGCCTCGCGGTCGGTCTCCGCGCGGATCAGCGGATGCGTGATCGCTTCGAGGCGCCGGCGCGCGTCGTCGTCGCTGAAGATCAGCGTGCGCATCTTCGCGCGATCGAGCGAGCCGTCGGCGGCCACGAAGCCGCGGCCGAAAGCCTGCTCGATCGCCGGCATCGCGAGACCGCCCGGCGCGGTGATGCGGTGGGCGATCAGGTCGGTATCGACGAGCGATGCGCCACGGGCGCCAAACAGGTCGGCAACGGTCGTCTTGCCGCTGCCGATGCCGCCCGTGAGTCCTACTGAAAACATGTCAGCCTCCGAGCGCCGCATAGAAAGGGGTGCCGAAAAACAGCGTGGCGACGCCGCCGGCCGCGAGGAACGGGCCGAACGGAATCGGCTCCTCGAAGCGCATGCGGCCGCGCCAGGTCGCGACGAGCCCGACGATCGCGCCGGTCACCGCCGCGAACAGCACGACCTGCGGCAGCGCGGCCCAGCCCATCCATGCGCCGAGCGCGGCAAGCAGCTTCAGGTCGCCGAAACCGATGCCCTCGATGCCGCGCAGCCACTTGAACAGCCAGTAGATCGACCACAGGAACAGGTAGCCGGCCATCGCGCCGATCACGGCCGAGCGCAGCGACGTGAAGGTGCCGCCGAGGTTCAGCGCGAGCCCGGCCCACAGCAGCGGCAGCGTCATCGAATCGGGCAGGTAGCCGGTCCGGATGTCGATCGCGCTCATCGCGAGCAGCGCCGCGCACAGCGCGAACGCGGCAAGCGCGGCGACGGTCGGGCCGAACGCCGCGAGCGAGACGGCGGCGAGCAGCGCGCACGCGAGTTCGACGAGCACATAGCGGATGCCGATCGCATGGCCGCAGCGCCGGCAGCGCCCGCGCAGCACCAGGTAGCTGACGATCGGGATGTTCTCCCAGGCGCGCAACACGTGGCCGCAATGCGGGCAGGCGCTGCGCGGGCGCCACAGATCGTAGCGCGGCGGATAACCGTCGTCGGGCGGCGGGGGCTCGGTGCCCGTCGCTTCGGCGATTTCGGCCTGCCACGCACGCTGCATCATCACGGGCAACCGGTGCGCGACCACGTTCAGGAAGCTGCCGACGCACAGGCCGATGACGATCGCGAACGCATACTGCAGCGCGGGCGGCAGCATCGCCAGCGCGAGCAGCGTGCTCTCGGGCGAATCGGAAACGGCGGACAGGAGCGCTGGCGTCATGAGGATCAAGGTTCGGGGCAAAAAGGCGACAGAGTCGGTTGCGATGCTACACCACGTTGCCGAGCTGAAGGATGGGCAGGTACATCGCGATCACGAGGCCGCCGACGAGCGCGCCCAGGACGATCACGATCAACGGTTCGCCGAGCGCCGCGAGCGCATCGAGGCGCGCGTCGAGCTGACGTTCGCACAACGCGGCGATGTCGGCGAGCATCGTGTCGAGCGCACCGGTTTCCTCGGCGACGGCGATCGGTTGCACGACGTCGTCCGGAAAGCAGCCGGCCGAATGCATCGCATCGGCCAGACGCACGCCGCGCAACACGCGAGCGGCGATGTACGCGGTGGCGCGGGCGAACACCGGGTGGCCGGCCGTGCGCTCGAGCGTGGCGAACGCATCGGCGAGCGGCACGCCGGCGCCGAGCAGGGTCGCCAGCGAGCGGCACCAGCGTGCGGCGGCGAACCGCTCCAGCGCGCTGCCCGCGAGCGGGGCGCGCAACAGGTGTCGCGCGAGCGCATGGCGCAATGCGGACGAGCGCCGAAGCGCGTGCTGCGCGGCAAGCCCCGTGGCGGCCGCGCCGGCCAGCAGCACGCCGCCCCACGCCGACAGCGCGGAGGACAGCGCGAGCAGCGCGCGGGTCGGTGCGGGCAGGGCGGCGCCGAAACCGTCGAAGATCTGCCGGAAGGTCGGCACGACCCACACCATCAATGCTGCCGAGATCGCGAGCGCGAACAGGATGACGGCGGCCGGATACGCGAGCGCGGCACGCAGCTTGCGCCATTGCGCGTCGGCGCGCTCGCGGTGTTCCGCGACCCGCGTCAGCACGATGCCGAGCGAACCGGACGCCTCGCCGACCTCGATCAACTGACGATACAGCGTACCGAACTGCGATGGATAACGTGCGAGTGCATCGGCGAAGCGCCGGCCGCCGACGATCTCGCGGGCGAGCCCCGCGGCGATGCGCGGCACGCCGTCGCGCGTGCGGGTGCGCGCGAGCATCTCGAGCGACGGTGCAAGCGGCAGGCCGGCCTGCAGCAGGCTCGCGAGCTGGCGCGTGAAGCGCGTGATGTCGCGTGCGGCGGCCGCCGGCGGACGGGCCGGCCCGCGGACGTCGAGCGACAGTACCGCGATGCCGTCGCGCGCGAGCGTGGCGCGCGCGGCCGCCGCGTCGAAGGCGATGACGATCCCGCGGCGCGGCGCGCCGTCGCGATGGCGGCCGCGCCATGCAAAGCGGGTTTCGCGCGGCGGCGTGCGCACGTTCACGCCGCGGGCGTGGCGGCGACGGCTTCAGCGATGCTCGTCGTGCCGTCCAGCACGCGCGCGAATGCCGCGTCGCGCAGGGTACGCACGCCCTCGGCAACCACGCATTGCGCGAGTTCCCCGACGCTTGCCCGCGCGACGATGCGCTCGGCCAGCCCGGGCGATACCGGCATCGTCTGATGCAGCCCGATGCGGCCGCGATAGCCGATTCCGTGACAGGCGGAACAGCCGCGCGCGACGAACGGCCGCCAGCCGGTCGCCAGCGCCGCCGGGTCGCAGCCGGCTTCCCGCAACGCGCGCGCCGATGCGTCCGAATGCACGCGGCAGGCGACGCACAGGCGCCGGACGAGGCGCTGCGCGGTGACGAGGTGCAGCGCGGCCGCGAGGTTGTACGGCGCGACGCCGATGTCGAGCAGCCGCGCGACGGCGGCCGGCGCGTCGTTCGTATGCAGCGTCGACAGCACGAGATGGCCTGTCTGGGCGGCCTTGATCGCGACATCGGCCGTCTCCGCATCGCGAATCTCGCCGACCATGATGACGTCGGGATCCTGTCGCAACAGCGCGCGCAGCGCGGTCGCAAACGTGAGACCGGCCTTGTCGGCGACGCCGACCTGGTTGATCCCGTCGAGCTGGATCTCGGCGGGATCCTCGACCGTACAGACGTTGTGCGCGTCGCGATCGAGCATCTGCAGTGCGCAGTAGAGCGACAGCGTCTTGCCGCTGCCGGTCGGGCCGGTGACGAGCACGAGGCCATGCGGCGCACGGATCGCGGCCTCCATCGCGGCGGCCTGCCGCGCGTCGAAGCCGAGGTTGGCAAGCGTGAGATCGGGCGGCAGTGTTTCGAGCCGCCGCAGCACGAGCTTTTCGCCGAACAGCGTCGGCAGCGAACTGACGCGGTAGTCGCCGCGCGTGCCGCCGTCGATCGCGATGCGCAGCCGGCCGTCCTGCGGAAGCCGCCGCTCGGCGATGTCCATGCGCGAGAGCACCTTGATCCGCGTCACGAGCGCATCGCGCAGGTGCAGCGGCGGTCGCGCATGTTCATGCAGTACGCCGTCGATGCGCAGACGGATGCGCCAGCCGGCTTCGAACGGCTCGACGTGGATGTCCGACGCGTCGCGCACGCGCGCCGCGTGCAGCGTGTCCGTCAGCAGCCGTACGGCGGGGGCATCGTCGAGCTGGGCCGCATCGAGTGCATGGGGCGCGGCGGCGTGCGCGGGCGTGTGCGGCGACGCCCCGGAGGAAGGGAAGTGCATGTGAGCCGGCGCGCTGGCCGCCTGTTGACCGTGATGCGCAGATGATCGCGCGTCGCGGGCGGCGCCGGCAGTCGGCCGTTCGGCTAGCGGGAGGCGGCGCGCCCGGTGCGCGTGCCGCGCGGCTTGAACAGCTTGACGGTGCGTACCGCCTGATCGTCGCTGCGCATCACTTCGAGCATCACGTCGCCGATTTTCAGGCACACGTCGTCTTCCGGAATTTCCTCGAGGATCTCGAGCACGAGCCCATTCAGCGTCTTCGGCCCGTCGGTCGGCAGTTTCAGGTGCAGCCAGCGGTTCAGTTCGCGCAGCGGCATGCTGGCCGACACGATGCATTCGCCGTTCTCGTCCCAGCCACCCGCGCGTTCGCTGCGCGGCATCGACGTCGTGAATTCGCCGATCAGCTCCTCGATGATGTCCTCGGGCGTGACGAGTCCTTCGAGCTCGCCGTACTCGTTGACGACGAGCGCGGTGCGCTGCCGGGTTTCCTGGAAGAACTGGAGCTGCTGGACCACCGGCGTGCCCGATGGCACGTAGTACGGCTCGGCGAGCAGCGTGCGCAGCGTCTCGCGGTCGAAATCCTGGTTGTGCAGCGCGGTGAGCGTCTTGCGTACGTGCAGCACGCCGAGCACCTTGTCGATGTCGCCTTCGTAGACGACCAGGCGGTTGTGATAGCAGGTTTCGAGCTGATGCAGGATGTCGTCGAGCGGCGCGTAGAAGTTGAGCGACTCGATCTGGCGGCGCGGCACCATCACGTCGTCGACCGTGATGTTCTCGAGGTCGAACAGGTTGAGCAGGATGCTGCGGTGCTTGGTCGGCATGAAACTGCTCGATTCGAGCACGATGGCGCGCAGCTCGTCGGCCGACATCCGCTGGTCGCGGCCCTTCTTCGTGTTGATGCGCAGCACCCACAGCACGCCGTTCGCGAGCGCATTGACGAACCAGACGACCGGCTTGAACACGCGCATCAACGGGGCGATCACGAGGCTCGCGGGTAGCGCGATGCGCTCGGGGAACGTCGCGCCGACGATCTTCGGCGCGATTTCCGCGAACACGATGATCAGGAACGCGACGACGCCGGTCGCTATCGACAGCGCGAGGTTGTTGCGGCCGAACGTATGGAGCGCGAGCGACGTCGTGAGGACCGGAATGATCGTGTTGAACAGGTTGTTGCCGATCAGGATCACGCTGAGCAGCAAGTCAGTGCGCGTGAGCAGCCCCTGCGTGGTTTTCGCGCCGAGCACGCCCTGGCCGGCGAGATGCTTCAGCCGATGGCGATTGAGCGCCATCATCGCGGTCTCGGAAATGGAAAAGAAGCTGGAACAGAGGAGAAGCAGGAAGACGGCGCCGATTTGCGCCCATAAGGGAATTTGGTCCACGCGTTGGAAAGGGCAGTGAAGGACAGGGATGGGGCAAATATAGCAGAGGCCGGCGACCGCGATGTGTCGCGCGCGACACAAGGGCCCGCGGCGGCCGGACGAAAAAAAACCGTGCACAAGGTGCACGGTTTTTTTAAATCTGGTCGGGGTGAGAGGATTCGAACCTCCGGCCTCTACGTCCCGAACGTAGCGCTCTACCAGGCTAAGCTACACCCCGATTTTTGCTCTTCGGACTTCGCCGTCTTCTTGAAGATCGCTGCGTCGTCACAAGCAAGAACGTAACTATAACGATGTTTTTTCTAAAAGGGAATACTTTGGTGAAGAAATTTTTCGAGACAAGGCGTCGCTTCCCGTTCGCCGCGTGTTTACGACTGCCGCGACGTCGAATATGAACACAGCCCGAGCAGGCTTTCCTTGTAGATCGAATCGGGGAACGCGGCAATCGCCGCCGCCGCCGCCTGCGCTTCCTGGCGTGCGCATTCGAGCGTGTGGTCGAGCGCGCCCGAGCGCGTGATCGCTTCGAAAATCGTGTCGAAGCGATCGGTGCCGCCGTGTTCGATCGCCTCGCGGGCGAGCGCCGACTGGTCGGGCGTGCCGCGTTCGATCAGATAGATGAGCGGCAGCGTCGGCTTGCCTTCGCGCAGGTCGTCGCCGGCATTCTTGCCCATTGCCTCGGCGGTGCCCGCATAGTCGAGCCAGTCGTCCATGATCTGGAATGCGGTGCCGATCCGGCGGCCGTATTCGGCGGCGGCGGCCTCGGTCGGCGCGTCGGCGCCCGCGAGCACCGCGCCCAGGCGGGCCGACGCCTCGAACAGCTTCGCCGTCTTGTAGCGGATCACCTGCATGTAGCGCGTTTCGTCGACGTCCGCGTCGTGCATGTTCAGGAGTTGCAGCACCTCGCCTTCCGAAATGATCGTCGTCGCTTCGGACAGAATCTCCATCACGCGCATCTTGCCGACGCCGACCATCATCTCGAACGAGCGCGAGTAGAGGTAATCGCCTACCAGCACGCTCGCCGCGTTGCCGAACAGCGCATTGGCGGTCTGGCGGCCGCGGCGCAGCTCGGATTCGTCGACGACGTCGTCATGCAGCAGCGTGGCCGTATGGATGAACTCGACGACGGCGGCCAGCACGTGCCGCTGGTGCGACGTTTCGCCGAGCGCGCCGGCGACGAGCAGCAGCAACGCCGGACGCAGCCGCTTGCCGCCCGCGCCGATGATGTACTCGGCGATCTGGTTGATCAGCAGCACGTCGGACGCGAGGCTTTGCCGGATAACGCGATTCACCTGCTCCATGTCGCTGGTGATCGGGGCGAGCAGGTGGGCGGCGCTGAGGGTGGGGGAGGCGGTGGACGACGACATGATGATGGAATTGGGTGATGCGGCGGATTATAAGTCGAATCCGCGATATGCCGGTCTGTCAGACATACCCGTGGCGCGATTTTGGCCGTTCGGCCGAGGCCCGCGCGCGGCAATCGTCGATCGGCTTTGACTTGGGTGCTAACCCCATGTATAATCACGTGTTTTCCGCGCGTGGTGTGCGGAAAAATTGGATCCAGAGTGAGGTTCTCAATGTACGCGGTCATAAAAACCGGCGGCAAGCAGTACAAGGTTGCCGTTGGCGAAAAACTCAAAGTAGAACAGATACCGGCTGACATTGACGCTGAAATCACGCTCGACCAGGTTCTCGCAGTGGGCGAAGGCGAATCGATTAAGTTCGGTACGCCGCTGGTCAGTGGGGCTTCCGTCAAGGCCACCGTCGTGTCGCACGGTCGTCATGCCAAGGTCACCATCTTCAAGATGCGTCGCCGGAAGCACTACCAAAAGCACGGCGGCCACCGCCAGAACTACACTGAGCTGCGCATCGACGCGATCAACGCGTAAGCGCCTCGGTAAAGGAGCAATCAGATGGCACACAAAAAGGCAGGCGGCTCTTCCCGGAACGGCCGCGACTCCGAGTCGAAACGTCTCGGCGTGAAAGTGTACGGCGGCCAGGCAATCAACGCTGGCGGCATCATCGTGCGTCAGCGCGGCACGCGCATGCACGCTGGCGAGAACGTCGGCATGGGCAAGGATCACACCCTGTTCGCGCTGGTCGACGGTCACGTCAAGTTCGCGACGAAGGGCGCGGACAAGAAGCATCTGGTCATCGTCGTCCCGGCGGCTGCCTGAGTCAGGCACCCACGGGCTTCGTAGCCGAAAGGCCCCGCAGTCTTCGCGGGGCCTTTTTTATTGGGTCGCCGGCCGCAAATGCGGGCCGGCGACCTTCGCGCAACCGGCGTACGATCGGCCGAACGGCAGATTGTTCAAGCGTGTCGGCGCGCGGCACAATAGCGGAAATACTGGGCGGAGTGACGAATGAAGTTCATTGACGAAGCACGAATCGAAGTCATCGCCGGCGACGGAGGCGATGGCAGCGCGTCGATGCGCCGCGAGAAATTCGTCCCGTTCGGCGGGCCGGACGGCGGCGACGGCGGCCGGGGCGGCAGCGTTTACGCGATCGCCGACCGCAACATCAACACGCTGATCGACTACCGTTACGCGAAGAAGCATCTCGCGCGCAACGGCGAAAACGGCCGCGGCTCGGATTGCTACGGCAAGGGTGGCGACGATGTCACGCTGCGCATGCCGGTCGGCACGATCATCAGCGACATGGATACCGGCGAGTTGATCGCCGATCTGACCGAGCACGACCAGCGGGTGATGCTCGCGCAGGGCGGCGCCGGCGGCCTCGGCAACCTGCATTTCAAGTCGAGCACGAACCGCGCGCCGCGCCAGAAGACGGACGGCAAGCCGGGCGAGCGGCGCATGCTGAAGCTCGAGCTGAAGGTGCTCGCCGACGTTGGCCTGCTCGGCATGCCGAACGCGGGCAAGTCGACCTTCATCTCGTCGGTGTCGAACGCGAAGCCGAAGATCGCCGACTATCCGTTCACGACGCTCGCGCCGAATCTCGGCGTGGTGCGTGTCGGGCCGAGCAAGAGCTTCGTGATCGCCGATATCCCGGGGCTGATCGAAGGGGCGGCCGAAGGGGCGGGCCTCGGGCATCAATTCCTGCGCCACCTGCAGCGTACCGGCGTGCTGCTGCATCTGGTCGATCTCGCGCCGTTCGACGAAAGCGTCGATCCGGTCGCGGAAGCGACGGCGATCGTCGGCGAGTTGCGCAAGTACGACGAGGCGCTCTACGAGAAGCCGCGCTGGCTCGTGCTCAACAAGCTGGACATGGTGCCGGAAGACGAGCGCGAGGCCCGCGTCGCGGATTTCCTCGACCGCTTCGGCTGGGACGGCCCCGTGTTCGAGATCTCGGCGCTGACGGGCCAGGGCTGCGAAGCGCTGTGCTACGCGATCTACGACTACCTCTCCGAACATTCGGACGCGCATCGCGCGGCGGAGGCGGAGGATCTCGCGGCGGACGTGCGTTTCCGCGAGGCGCCGTCGGCGAAGGGTGGTGCGGCGCCGGGCGACGACGCCTGAACGGTTCGCTGACGCGCCGGGCGTGCCGCCCGGCGTTGGCGTTCCATCGGGCCCGTCCGGGGCGGGCATCAGATACAGGAGACAGTGCAGGATGCGTTCGATCATCGCGGATTCGAAGCGATTGGTGGTGAAGGTGGGCTCCAGCCTCGTGACGAACGACGGCAAGGGGCTCGATCATGCTGCAATCGGCCGCTGGGCAGCCCAGATCGCTGCGCTGCGTGCGCAGGGCAAGGAAGTCGTGCTCGTCAGTTCGGGCGCGATCGCCGAAGGCATGCAGCGGCTCGGCTGGAGCAAGCGGCCGCGGGAAATCGACGAGTTGCAGGCCGCCGCCGCGGTCGGCCAGATGGGGCTCGCGCAAGTCTACGAAAGCCGCTTTACCGAGCACGGCATCCGCACCGCGCAGATCCTGCTCACGCACGCCGACCTGGCGGATCGCGAGCGCTATCTGAACGCGCGTTCGACGCTGCTCACGCTGCTGCGGCTCGGCGTCGTGCCGATCATCAACGAGAACGACACGGTCGTCACCGACGAAATCAAGTTCGGCGACAACGACACGCTCGGCGCGCTCGTCGCGAACCTGATCGAAGGCGATGCGCTGATCATCCTCACCGACCAGTCGGGGCTGTTCACGGCCGATCCGCGCAAGGACCCGAATGCGACGCTCGTCGGCGAGGCCAATGCGGGCGCGCCGGAGCTCGAGGCGATGGCGGGCGGGGCCGGTTCGAGTCTGGGCCGCGGCGGAATGCTGACGAAGATCCTCGCGGCGAAGCGGGCGGCGCACAGCGGCGCGAATACCGTGATCGCAAGCGGCCGGGAGTCCGACGTGCTCGTGCGTCTGGCGGCCGGCGAGGCGATCGGCACGCAACTGATCGCACGGACCGCGCGGATGGCGGCACGCAAGCAATGGATGGCCGATCATCTGCAGGTGCGCGGCCATGTCGTGATCGATGCCGGCGCGGTCGAGAAGCTGACGGCCGGCGGCAAGAGCCTGCTGCCGATCGGCGTCACCGACGTGCAGGGCGCGTTCGCGCGCGGCGAGGTGATCGCGTGTGTCGGCCCGGACGGGCGCGAGGTGGCGCGCGGGCTCACGAACTACAGCAGCGCGGAAACGAAGCTGATTCACCGCAAGCCGAGCGGCGAGATCGAGGCCGTGCTCGGCTACATGCTGGAGCCCGAACTGATTCATCGCGACAACCTCGTGCTGGTGTGATCGCCAGCCGGTTTTCGTCGTCGAAATGAAAAAGCCCGCATCGCGCGGGCTTTTCGTTGCAGCGGGGCGATGCGGGCGACGGGCCCCCGCGCGCCGTCAGCGCAGCTGCGTCATCGCGGTGCGGTGGAACCGGATGTTTTCGAGGATCTGCCGGGTGGAGCCCTGGGGCATCTTGTTCGAGCAGAAGTAGTCCTGGTAGAGCGCGGAGTGGTAGGCGTTCAACTCGCCGTTCTCGATGCGCCGCCAGTCGTTCTCGACGGTGCGATCCCAGCCGTTGTGGTCCGCGTTCAGGCCGGCGTACTGGCGCCATTCGTAGGTGTCGCAGCGGATGCCTTCGTAGTTCACGTTGCGCGCGCCGGCGGGGCTCGTGATCACGACGGCGTAGCGCACGACGCCGTCGGTGCCGACGTCGAGCGACTTCGCATCGACGAAGAACTTGAGCGGCGTGTTCTGCGACACGTTGAATGGCAGCAGATCGCCCGTTTGCGGCAGCGGCGGCAGCGTGTCGACGGCGTTTTCCTTCCAGGTTCCCTGACGGTCGAGCAGGTACACGAACTCGCTGTCATCCTTGTTGGACGGCGCTTTCGAGTTCGCGCAGCCGGCCAGGGCGGCCATCGCGGCGATCGATGCGAGCGCGAGAGCAATCGCTTTCAATATGCATTCCTCGTAAAAAAAGGGCGCGACACCAAGGTCGCGCCCGGTCATGCAGTCCAACTCGTCATTTGCCGACGATCACGCGGGGCGGCATCTCGTCGAGCGTGCTCGCTTCCACTTCGACCTCCGAACAGACTACCGATGCGTCGACAATCGTCAGCGTCTGGGCCTGTGCGCCGATGACGCGCGGATAGCGCGACACACGCGGCCCGCGCGGCTTCTCGGCTCGCTGCGCCGGGCGGCGCAGGAAGCGCGACAGTTCCGTCAGCGCCAACTGATAGACATCCCGCTTGAACTCGATCACCGCATCGAGCGGCACCCAGTACTCGTTCCAGCGCCACGCATCGAACTCCGGGTGATCGGTCGCGCGCAAGCAAATGTCGCAATCGCGTCCGACCATCCGCAGCAGGAACCAGATCTGCTTCTGGCCGCGGTAATGACCGCGTACTTCGCGTTTGATGAACTTGTCAGGCACCTCGTAACGCAACCAGTCGCGAGTGCGGCCGATTATCTTGACGTGTTCCGGATGCAGGCCCGTTTCCTCGTGCAGTTCCCGGTACATCGCCTGCATGGGGGTCTCGCCGTACTTGATCCCACCTTGAGGAAACTGCCAGGAATGCTCGCGGAGCCGCTTGCCCCAAAACACCTCGTTGCGCGCGTTCAAGAGGATGATGCCGACGTTCGGGCGAAAGCCTTCACGATCCAGCATACAACCACCTTCGAATCCTTTAAAATTGCTTTGATTATAAACAGATAACGGGCGCTGCGCACCGTGACGGAGCGAATCCGCGCGGGGTACGCCGGCTGAATTGTCCCTGATTAGTCTGCTACGTCGTCTGCGCCATCGTCGTCCCTCGTTGTTCGCCGCGCGCAGCTTTTTCACCTTGAAACTTTTTCGGGCGCCCCGCCTGGGGGCGCCGTTTTTGGAACCGTCCGCATGAAAGCTTCCCGTTTCTTTATCGGCACCCTGAAAGAGGCACCCGCCGACGCAGAGATCGTCAGCCACAAGCTGATGGTCCGCGCCGGCATGATCCGTCGCGTCGCCGGCGGCATCTACAACTATCTGCCGGTCGGCCTGCGTTCGATTCGCAAGGTCGAGGCGATCGTGCGCGAGGAAATGAACCGGGCGGGCGCCATCGAGCTGCTGATGCCGGCCGTGCAGCCGGCCGAGCTGTGGCAGGAATCGGGCCGCTGGGAACAGTACGGCCCCGAGTTGCTGCGCTTCAAGGACCGCAAGGACAACGATTTCGTGATCGGGCCGACGCACGAGGAAGTCGTCACCGACATCGCACGCAACCAGATCAAGAGCTACCGGCAGATGCCGGTGAACTTCTACCAGATCCAGACGAAGTTCCGCGACGAGATCCGTCCGCGCTTCGGCGTGATGCGCGGCCGCGAATTCATCATGAAGGACGCGTATTCGTTCGACAAGGATGCGGCGGGCCTGAACGAGTCGTACCGCAAGATGTACGACGCGTACGTGCGCATCTTCACGCGCCTCGGCCTCGAGTTCCGCGCGGTGGCGGCCGACAGCGGCTCGATCGGCGGCAACTTCTCGCACGAATTTCACGTGATCGCCGACACCGGCGAGGACGCGATCGCGTACTGCCCGACGTCCGAATTCGCGGCGAACGTCGAGGCGGCCGAAGCGCTGCCGCTGATTGCCGAGCGCGCGGCGCCGGCCGAAACGATGGAAAAGGTCGCGACGCCCGGCAAGGCGAAGTGCGAGGCCGTCGCCGAACTGCTGTCGATCCCGCTCGAGCGCACGATCAAGTCGATCGTGCTCGCGACCGACAATGAAGGCGCCGAGCCGACCATCTGGCTCGTGATGCTGCGCGGCGATCACGACCTGAACGAGATCAAGGTGTCGAAGCTGCCGGGCCTGAAGAACCACCGCTTCGCGACCGAGCAGGAAATCGTCGAGTGGTTCGGCACGCCGCCGGGCTACCTCGGCCCGGTCGGCACGAAGAAGCCGGTGAAGGTGATCGCCGACCGCACGGTCGCGAACATGAGCGACTTCGTCGTCGGCGCGAACGAGGTCGACTATCACATCGCGGGCGTGAACTGGGGCCGCGACCTGCCGGAGCCGGAAGTCGCCGACGTGCGCAACGTGAAGAAGGGCGATCCGTCGCCGGACGGCAAGGGCGTGATCGACATCTGCCGCGGCATCGAAGTCGGCCACGTGTTCCAGCTCGGCACCAAGTACTCGGAAGCGATGGGCGCGACGTTCGTCGACGAGTCGGGCAAGCCGCAGCCGATGCTGATGGGCTGCTACGGCGTCGGTATCACGCGTATCCTGGGTGCGGCGATCGAGCAGAACTTCGACGACCGCGGCATTATCTGGCCCGAGTCGATCGCGCCGTTCGAGGTCGTGCTGTGCCCGATGGGCTACGACCGCAGCGACATGGTGCGCGAGACGGCCGACAAGCTGTACGCGGAACTCGTCGCCGCCGGCATCGACGTGATCCTCGACGATCGCGGCGAGCGCCCGGGCGTGATGTTCGCCGACTGGGAGCTGATCGGCGTGCCGCATCGTCTCGTGATCGGCGAGCGCGGCCTGAAGGAAGGCAAGGTCGAATACCAGGGCCGCCGCGACGCCGAAGCGACGCTGCTGCCGGCCGACGCGGCCGCGGCGACGGTCGCCGAGAAGATCCGCGCCGCGCTCGCGCACTGAGCGCGGCGACCGGGGACACGATGGAATACACGTTCCTGTCCGCCACCGTGCTCCTCGTGCTGATCACGGACCCGCTCGGCAACATCCCGCTGTTCATTTCGGCGATGCGGGATGTGCCGCGCGAGCGGCGCGTGAAGCTGATCCTGCGCGAAGTAGGGATCGCGTTCGTGATCCTGCTGTTCTTCATGCTGGTCGGCGATCGCTTTCTGCGGATGATGAGCCTCACCGACCTGTCGCTGCGGCTCGGCGGCGGGATCGTGCTGTTCCTGATCGCGCTGCGGATGATCTTCCCGCATCCGGACGGCGCGCTCGGCAGCGATCCGCGCGCGGGCGGCGAGCCGTTCATCGTGCCGCTCGCGATTCCGGCGCTGGCGGGGCCGTCCGCGCTCGCGACGGTGATGCTGATGACGTCGCAGGCGCCCGGCAAGATGCTCGAGTGGGTCGGCGCGCTGACGGTCACGATGCTCGTCTGCGCGATCACGCTGGTGCTGGCCGAACGGATCCAGCAGTGGCTCGGCGAGCGGACGGTCGCGGCGTTCGAGCGGCTGATGGGGCTCGTGCTCGTCGCGATCTCGGTCGAGATGCTGCTGGCCGGCATCCGCGCGTTCGTGCACCAGTTATAAGCAGGCGGCGCGGAAACAAAAAAGCGGCGCTCCGGGCAACCGGCGCGCCGCTTTCTATTTATATGGCGGGTATATGGCGGACAGCGCGGCGATCAGACGTTCGCGGTCAGCGCGCGGATCGTCGGCAGGTTGCGCCAGTAGCCCTTCGCGTCCATCCCGCAGCCGAACACGTAGCGGTCCGGCACCGAGAAGCCGCAGAAGTCGGGGTGCAGCGGTTTCGCCTTCGTGAGCGTCTTCTCGCACAGCACGGCGGACATGAAGCGCTTCGCGCCCATGTCGAGGATGCGGTCGCGGATCGCGGCCATCGTCTCGCCTTCGTCGAGGATGTCGTCGAGTACGAGCACGATGCGGTCCTTCACCGATTCGCGCGGTGCGACGCGCCAGTGCATCTCCGGGCTGCCCTGCGTCGTGTTGCGGTAGCGGGTCAGGTGGATGTAGTCGAATTCGAGCGGGAAATCGAGATGCGGCAGCAGCATCCCGGTAAACACCGCGGCGCCGCCCATCACCGAGAGAACGAGCGGGAACGCGTCGCCGATCTCGGCGCGGATCGCGTCGGCCATCTTCGAGATCGACGCGTTGACGGCGTCGGCCGAGACGATCTCTTCGGAGTGGTCGAAAATGTGGAGGGCTTCTTCGCGGTTCATGTGTTCTGGCGGGCAGTCGGTATACAAATAAGGATGAAGCAGAACGGCCGGCGCGCGCTACGGCAAAAACCCGCGCGCCGGCCGACGGGCGAAATCAGCGCATGCCGGGCATCATGCCCTTCAGCCCGCGCATCATCTTCTGCATGTTGCCGCCCTTCAGCTTCTTCATCATCGTACGCATCTGGTCGTACTGGTTCAGCATCCGGTTGACTTCCTGCACCGGCACGCCCGCGCCGGCTGCGATGCGGCGCTTGCGCGTCGCCTTGATGATTTCGGGTTTCGCGCGCTCGGCGGGCGTCATCGAGCTGATGATGCCTTCCATCCGGCGGATCGACTTCTCGGCCTGGCCCATGTCGGCGCCGGCCGCCGCCTGCTGGAACTGCGCGGGCAGTTTGTCCATCAGCGACGACAGGCCGCCCATGTTCTTCATCTGCGAGATCTGCGCGCGGAAATCGTTCAGGTCGAAGTCGCCGCCTTTCTTGACCTTGTCGGCGAGCTTCTGCGCGGCCTGGACGTCGACGCCGCGCTGCGCCTCCTCGACGAGCGCGAGGATGTCGCCCATGCCGAGGATCCGGTTCGCCATCCGGTCGGGGTGGAACACCTCGAGGCCGTCGAGCTTCTCGGCGACGCCGACGAACTTGATCGGCTTGCCCGTGATGTGGCGCACCGACAACGCGGCGCCGCCGCGCGAGTCGCCGTCGAGCTTGGTGAGGACGACGCCGGTGAGCGGCAGCGTGTCGTTGAAGGCCTTCGCGGTGTTGACCGCGTCCTGGCCGAGCATCGCGTCGACGACGAACAGCGTTTCGGCCGGCTTCAGCACGCCGTGCAGCGCGGCGATTTCCTGCATCATCGCCTCGTCGATGCCGAGGCGGCCGGCCGTGTCGACGATCAGCACGTCATGGTAGTGACGCTTCGCCCAGTCGACGGCCGCGAGCGCGATGTCGACGGGCTTCTGGTCCGGCGTGGACGGGAAGAAATCGGCGCCGACCTGTTCGCTCACCGTTTTCAGCTGCATGATCGCGGCCGGGCGATACACGTCGCACGACACGGTCAGCACCTTCTTCTTGTACTTCTCGCGCAGCAGCTTCGCGAGCTTGCCGGCGGTCGTGGTCTTGCCCGCGCCCTGCAGGCCGGCCATCAGGATCACCGCGGGCGGCGTGACCGCGAGGTTCAGCTCGGCGGCCTTGCCTTCGTAATCGCCGCCGATCACGGCGGTGAGTTCCTTCTGGACCACGCCGACGAGCGCCTGGCCCGGCGACAGGCTGCTGATCACTTCTTCGCCGAGCGCCTTTTCCTTGACCTTGGCGATGAATTCGCGGACGACCGGCAGCGACACGTCGGCTTCCAGCAGCGCGAGACGCACCTCGCGGAGCATCTCCTGCGTATTCGCCTCGGTGAGCCGGGCCTCGCCGCGCAGCGTCTTGACGACGCGCGCCATCCGTTGAGTGAGATTGTCGAGCATGGGGAGCGATGGACAGTGGGGCCCGAAGGCGCGGCGGAACCGAACAAAGGGAGCCGTCGCGGGGAGGGGGCCTAGTGTAAACTTCGAACATGGATATTGTACTGTATGCCCTCACCGCATTCCTGTACGGCGGCCTCGCCGTCGCAGGCTGGCGTGCGCACCGCCAGGGTGCGACGCCGCTCGTCGCGAGCGTGCCGGCCGTGCCGGTCCCGGCGTCCGCCGCGTCCGGGATGAGCGGGGCCGGCCGCGCGCTGCTGTTCGCCGCGCTGGTCGCGCACGGCGTGCTGCTGCACATGACGATCTTTCCGAACGACGCGATGGTGTTCGGCTTCGCGTTCGCGCTGTCCGCGATGTTCTGGCTCGGCGCCGGCATCTACTGGATCGAGAGCTTCTTCTTCCCGCTCGACAGCCTGCGCCTGCTGGTGCTGCCGCTCGCGTGCGGCGCGTCGCTGCTGCCGCTGATATTCGGCGGCGTGCGGGTGCTGCCCTATGCCGCGGCGCCGCTGTTCAAGCTGCATTTCCTGATCGCGAACATCGCGTACGGCCTCTTCGCGATCGCCGCGCTGCACGCGATCCTGATGCTGATGGTCGAGCGGCGTCTGCAGTCGCTCAGGAGCGGCGGGCGCGACGGCTCGACGGGCTGGATCGCGAGCTGGCTCGAAACGCTGCCGCCGCTGCTCACGCTCGAGAAGCTGCTGTTCCGCCTGATCGGCGCCGGCTTCGTGCTGCTGACGCTGACGCTCGCGTCGGGCATCCTGTTCAGCGAGCAGGTCGACGCGCGCGCGTTGCGGCTCGATCACAAGACGGTGTTCGCGATCCTGTCGTGGCTGATGTTCGGCGGCCTGCTGGTCGCCCGCAAGACCTCGGGCTGGCGTGGCCGCGGGGCCGCGCGCTGGGTGCTCGTGTCGTTCGCCGCGCTGCTGCTCGCGTATGTCGGCAGCCGGTTCGTTTTCGAGGTGCTGCTGCACCGCTCCGTGGTTTGACCGCAGGTTTCCGATGCGACAGATTCTTCTCCTGATTCTTCTCTTCTTCGCGGGTTCGTGGCTCGCGCGCAAGCTGCGCCACGCGCAGGAACAGGCGCAGGCGCGCGGCGGTCGCGGCGCCGGTGCCGCGCGCCCGAACGGCGACGCGCGCTCGCTGCCCGAACCGATGGTGCGCTGCGCCGAGTGCGGCGTGCATGCGCCGAAGGGCGATGCCATCGCCGCGAGCGGCGAATACTTCTGCAGCGCCGAGCATGCGCAGCGCCACGCCGCGCGCGTGAACGGCCGCGACGCCCGATGAGCGACGCGCCGGTGTTGTCGGTCGACGCGAACGGCTGGGTGCGCGAAGCGCGCCATGCGCCGTCGCCGAACTTCGAGGCGCGGCCCGCGGGTGCGGTGCCGACGCTCGTGGTCGTCCACAACATCAGCCTGCCGCCCGGCGAATTCGGCGGCGACGCGATCGAGGCGCTGTTCCTGAATCGTCTCGACTGCGATGCGCACCCCTATTACCAGAGCCACCTGCGCGGCGTGCGCGTGTCCGCCCATTTCCTGATCCGTCGCGGCGGCGAGCTCGTGCAGTTCGTGTCGTGCGACGAGCGCGCATGGCACGCGGGCTCGTCCGAGTTCTTCGGCCGCACGCGCTGCAACGACTTCTCGATCGGCATCGAGCTCGAGGGGGCCGACGACGTGCCGTTCGACGATGCGCAATACGCGGTGCTCGCCGCGCTCTCGCGCGCGCTCGCCGCGCGCTACCCGGTCGATGCGTTCGCCGGGCATTCGGACGTCGCGCCGGGCCGCAAGACCGACCCGGGCCCGCATTTCGATTGGCAACGCTTCGCGAGCGATGCCGGTTTTTCCGCCGAATACTTTCCTTTCCGTCAGCACTGATCGCGGGGTTTTTTGATCGGAGAAAGTTTTTTCTCCGATCAATGCCTTGCCGCGTCTGCGCGTGAGCGATGTCAAGACCTCTATCGCAAATTATCCGTTTGGACGTCCTCCGAATGTCCACTATACTTGGTGCCAGTTGAGCGGTTCTGTACTAGATATAGTGTGTGTCGCAGGGGAAAACCCGAGCAGCACCGGCCGGCGGGCAACGTCGGCGGACAGGGTTCTCAAGGCGGCGCGTCAGGCCAGGCGGTCCGGGCGTCGCGACCAGCGCAGCGAACATCGACGGGGCAGGGTACACATGACGAAGCACACGACCGGCCGGGTTGTCGCGCATCGACCGAACCGGCTTCCCCGGCACATCGCTCGCCTCTTACCGCTCGCGCACCGCATTGCGCAGCGTTCGTTTTAATCCGCGGTTCTCTCCGCACCATCCAACACCAGGAGCTTTGCACATGCAAACCACCGACAACGCGACGTCCCAGTACGAGAGCGCCTCGAGCCGTCCGCTCGGCGGGACCGAACAGGGCGCGAAGGCGCTCGCGCCGCAGGCCACGTTCGCCGACTACAAGGTGATCCGCCGCAACGGCAGCGTGGTGTCGTTCGAACCCTCGAAGATCGCGATCGCGGTGACCAAGGCTTTCCTGGCCGTCAATGGCGGGCAGGGCGCGGCATCGGCGCGCGTACGCGAGCAGGTCGAGCAACTGACGCACAACGTCGTCCGCGCGCTCGTGCGCAGCCGCCCGAACGGCGGTACGTTCCATATCGAAGACATCCAGGATCAGGTCGAACTCGCGCTGATGCGCGGCGGCGAGCACAACGTCGCGCGTGCGTACGTGCTGTACCGCGAGAAGCGTCACCTCGAGCGCCAGCATGCGGGCGAGGAAGCGGCGGCAGCGGGCGGCGAGTCGACCACCGGCATCAACGTCGTCGACAACGGCGTCACGCGCCCGCTCGACCTGAACGCGCTGCGCGCGCTGATCGTGTCGGCGTGCGACGGCCTCGGCGCTGCGGTTAACCCTGACCCGATCGTCGCGGAGACGGTGAAGAACCTGTACGACGGCGTGCCGATGAGCCAGGTCTACGACTCGGCGATCCTCGCGGCGCGCACGATGATCGAAAAGGATCCGGCATACAGCCAGGTCACGGCCCGCATCCTGCTGCACACGATCCGTCGCGAGATCCTCGGCGAGGAAGTCGTGCAGGCCGAGATGTCGACCCGCTACGCCGAGTACTTCCCGCAGTTCCTGAAGCGCGGCGTGGACGCCGGCCTGCTCGACGACAAGCTGCTGCAGTTCGACCTGAAGCGCCTCGGCGAAGCGCTCGACGCGAACCGCGACCTGCAGTTCGGCTACCTCGGCCTGCAGACGCTGTACGACCGCTACTTCCTGCACGTCGAAGGCACCCGCATCGAAATGCCGCAGGCATTCTTCATGCGCGTCGCGATGGGCCTGTCGCTGAACGAGATCGACCGCGAAACGCGCGCGATCGAGTTCTACAACGTGCTGTCGAGCTTCGACTTCATGAGCTCGACGCCGACGCTGTTCAACTCGGGCACGCACCGCTCGCAGCTGTCGTCGTGCTACCTGACGACGGTCGCGGACGATCTCGACGGCATCTATGAGGCGCTGAAGGAAAACGCGCTGCTGTCGAAGTTCGCCGGCGGCCTCGGCAACGACTGGACGCGCGTGCGCGCACTCGGCTCGCATATCAAGGGCACGAACGGCAAGTCGCAAGGCGTGGTCCCGTTCCTGAAGGTCGTGAACGACACGGCCGTCGCGGTGAACCAGGGCGGCAAGCGCAAGGGCGCGGTCTGCGCGTACCTCGAATCGTGGCACCTCGACATCGAGGAGTTCCTGGAGCTGCGCAAGAACACCGGTGACGACCGTCGCCGCACGCACGACATGAACACGGCGAACTGGATTCCCGACCTGTTCATGAAGCGCGTGATGGAAGGCGCCGACTGGACGCTGTTCTCGCCGTCGACCTGCCCGGACCTGCACGACAAGTTCGGCGCGGAATTCGAGGCGGCTTACACGGCTTACGAAGACAAGGTCGCGCGCGGCGAGATCAAGCTGTTCAAGAAGATCCCGGCGCAGCAGCTCTGGCGCAAGATGCTCGGCATGCTGTTCGAGACGGGCCACCCGTGGATCACGTTCAAGGATCCGTGCAACGTGCGCTCGCCGCAGCAGCACGTCGGCGTCGTCCACTCGTCGAACCTGTGCACGGAAATCACGCTGAACACGAGCGACACCGAAATCGCGGTGTGCAACCTCGGCTCGGTGAACCTCGTCGCCCACCTGGTGAAGCAGGCCGACGGCAGCTACGCGCTCGACCACGACAAGCTCAAGCGCACGATCAGCGTCGCGATGCGCATGCTCGACAACGTGATCGACATCAACTACTACGCGGTGCCGAAGGCGCGTAACTCGAACCTGAAGCACCGCCCGGTCGGCATGGGCATCATGGGCTTCCAGGACTGCCTGCACCTGCTGCGCACGCCGTACGCGTCGCAAGCGGCGGTCGAGTTCGCCGACCGTTCGATGGAAGCCGTCTGCTACTACGCGTACTACGCGTCGACCGAGCTGGCCGAGGAGCGCGGCCGCTACTCGAGCTACCGCGGCTCGCTGTGGGATCGCGGCATCCTCCCGCAGGACACGCTGAAGCTGCTGACGGAAGCGCGCGGCGGCTACGTCGAGGTCGACACGTCGGAATCGCTCGACTGGACGACGCTGCGTGCGCGGATCGCCACGCACGGCATGCGCAACTCGAACTGCGTCGCGATCGCGCCGACGGCGACGATCTCGAACATCATCGGCGTGTCGGCCTGTATCGAGCCGACCTTCCAGAACCTGTACGTGAAGTCGAACCTGTCGGGCGAATTCACGGTGGTGAACGAATATCTCGTCCGCGACCTGAAGGAGCGCGGCCTGTGGGACGAAGTGATGGTCGCCGACCTGAAGTACTTCGACGGCATGCTGTCGCGCATCGACCGCATCCCGGCCGACCTGCGCGCGATCTACGCGACCGCGTTCGAGGTCGACCCGACGTGGCTGGTCGAAGCGGCATCGCGTCGCCAGAAGTGGATCGACCAGGCGCAGTCGCTGAACATCTACATGGGCGGCGCGTCGGGCAAGAAGCTCGACGAGGTGTACAAGCTCGCATGGCTGCGCGGCCTGAAGACGACCTACTACCTCCGCACGATGGCGGCGACGCACGTCGAGAAGTCGACGGTCGCGCACGGCGCGCTGAACGCGGTGCCGACGGGCGGTGCGGGCAGCGGCGGTGCAGGCGGTTCGGGCAGCGGCGGCGCGCAAGGCGCGGCGGGCGGCTTCGGTGCGGCAGGCGGCGCTGCATCGTCGGGTGCGGTCAACGCGGCGCCGGCGCTCGCGCCGGTCGAAGCAGACGGTCCGGTGTGCACGATGCGTCCGGGCGACCCCGGCTTCGACGAGTGCGAAGCGTGCCAGTAACGCAGTGCGCCTGACCTGAGAAGCAGGCCTGGGCGGCGCGCACGACGACCGATCGAGGTTGAAGTGTGCGCCGCTCTCAACTAAAAAAATGATAAGGAATCTGTAACGCGACACCTGCGTTGCAGGCAGTGACAAGCGATCGAAACAGCCCCGACGACGTCGCGTTTCGATCAGCGTTCGACGCGTCGAGCGCACCTCGCGATACAAGCGCGACTCACATCGCGCGCTGCATGAACGACGATGCGTTGCTCAAAGTGTTGTATCGAGGTCGCAACGCGAATCGAAAAAAGGATTTTTCGTGAGCGAACCCTTTTATCGCTCAGGAAAAGATGGTACAAACCGTTCTAAATTGATGGTGAGAATTTATGCTCAACTGGGATGACGAGAAGACTGCCGTAACCCCCGCGAGCGGAGCGCAGCAAAACGCGATGCGCACCTCCGCCGGGATGGCTGTCGGAATGCAGGCTGCAACGCCTGCCGCCCATCAGGTCCGTGACATTTTCGAAGGCGATCTTGCGGTGCCGCCGCAAGCATCGGCTGTTCCCGCCGGCGGTACGGAAGCGCGGGTCAATGTCGCCGACAAGCGCATCATCAACGGCCAGACTGACGTCAATCAGCTGGTGCCGTTCAAGTACAAGTGGGCGTGGGAAAAGTATCTGGCCGGTTGCGCGAACCACTGGATGCCGCAGGAAATCAACATGTCCCGCGACATCGCACTGTGGAAGGACCCGAACGGTCTGACCGAGGACGAGCGCCGCATCGTGAAGCGCAACCTCGGCTTCTTCGTGACGGCCGATTCGCTCGCGGCGAACAACATCGTGCTCGGCACGTACCGCCACATCACGGCGCCCGAGTGCCGGCAGTTCCTGCTGCGCCAGGCGTTCGAGGAAGCGATCCACACGCACGCGTACCAATACATCGTCGAATCGCTCGGCCTCGACGAAGGCGAGATCTTCAACGCGTACCACGAGGTCACGTCGATCCGCGCGAAGGACGAATTCCTGATCCCGTTCATTCATACGCTGACGGACCCGGCCTTCAAGACCGGCACGCTCGAAGCGGATCAGAAGCTGCTGAAGTCGTTGATCGTGTTCGCCTGCATCATGGAAGGCCTGTTCTTCTATGTCGGGTTTACGCAGATCCTCGCACTCGGCCGCCAGAACAAGATGACGGGTGCTGCGGAGCAATATCAGTACATCCTGCGCGACGAGTCGATGCACTGCAACTTCGGCATCGACCTGATCAACCAGATCAAGCTCGAGAACCCGCATCTCTGGACCGCCGAATTCCGCGCCGAGATCCGCGAGCTGTTCAAGCAGGCTGTCGAACTCGAATACCGCTACGCCGAGGACACGATGCCGCGCGGCGTGCTGGGTTTGAACGCGTCGATGTTCAAGAGCTATCTGCGCTTCATCAGCAACCGCCGTTGCCAGCAGATCGGCCTCGACCCGCTGTTCCCGAACGAGGAAAACCCGTTCCCGTGGATGAGCGAGATGATCGACCTGAAGAAGGAACGCAACTTCTTCGAGACGCGTGTGATCGAGTATCAGACGGGGGGCGCGCTGTCCTGGGAATAACCCGCAGCAGCGAACCCGTTACATGATGGAGCAGCCGGTGGCCTCTCGGCCCCGGCCCAAGGTTTAGGAGCAAGAACGCCTGATGCAAAGCATGCCCGGTGCCTTAGCGGCCCAACGATACGACAGGCACTTTGCGAACCCTTCAGTGGGATGGGCAAACTTCCCTCCGGAAAAAGCGGACGGCCGTGTGGCGGTCCGCTTGATCAAGCGATTAGGGGTAGCGGCGCGAGGTGCGCCGGCTACCGACTTGATTTGGCGCGCGAGGCCGGGTGGTCACGCGCGCCATACCGTATTCATTAGCGTAAGCGCGCGGTATCTGCGTACGCCGATGAATAGCCCGCTTCGAAGCGCACGTCCTGAACAGCGTCCGCGGGAAGCGGGTTTTGACGAAGGGTGTAGTTTGAACTGACTCTCATCTGAACCTGAAGGAGAACAACATGGCTACTGCCAAGAAGAAACCGGCTGCTAAGAAGGTTGCTGCAAAGAAGACCGTTGCGAAGAAGGCTGCTGCTCCGGCGAAGAAGGCCGCGGTGAAGAAGGTTGCCGCGAAGAAGGTCGCGGTGAAGAAGGTTGCCGCGAAGAAGGCAGCACCGGCGAAGAAGGCCGCTGCAAAGAAGGTTGCAGCCAAGAAGGTCGCAACGAAGAAGGTTGCAGCCAAGAAAGTCGCAGCGAAGAAGGTCGCGGTGAAGAAGGTTGCTGCAAAGAAGGCAGCACCGGCCAAGAAGGCCGCCGCGAAGAAGGTTGCAGCCAAGAAAGTCGCGGTGAAGAAGGTTGCCGCGAAGAAGGCCGCACCGGCGAAGAAGGCTGCTGCGAAGAAGGCCGCGCCCGCGAAGAAGGCTGCTGCGAAGAAGGCCGCGCCTGCGAAGAAGGCTGCCGCGAAGAAGGCTGCGCCCGCCAAGAAGGCTGCCCCTGCGAAGACGGCTGCCGCACCGGCGAAGAAGGCTGCTGCGCCGAAGAAGGCCGTCGTGAAGAAGGCCGCGCCGGCAACGACCGCGTCGACCGCATCGGTTGCGCCGGCATCGGGCGTGAAGACCGCGCTCAACCCGGCAGCCGCATGGCCGTTCCCGACCGGCAGCCGTCCGTAATCGCGGCTGAGCAGCATCACCCGGACACTCATGTGTCCGTGGGTTGAGTAGCGCTACTCAATCAGTCCCGCCATCTGGCTCAGGTGGCGGGATTTTTTTCGTCCGTATTCGTCCGTATGGGTCATCGATCGGCGGGCCGACGCGAGCGCGGACGAAAACGGCCGGACGAAAAAAAACGCATGCGCGGCTTCGCACATGCGTTCGACCGCGGCTTGCGCCGCGTGCTGAGGATATCGGTTAGTGCGTGACGCGCGTGACGCCGCCGCTCGACAGCAGGCGTACGCGCTCGCCGGCGCGGAACGCTTCGCCGCTCGCTGCCTGCGTGATCGAGCGCAGGTCGCCGTTGTCGAGACGCACGGTGATTTCGACACCGTTCGCCGTGCTGAGGTTTTCGCCGACCGCGTTGCCCGCGACCGCACCGACGAGGCCGCCGGCGATCGCCGTCAGGATCGAACCTTTGCCGCCGCCGATCGCGCTGCCCGCGACCGCACCGAGTGCGCCGCCGCCGAGCGTGCCGATCGCGCTGCCGCCGCCGTCGGACTGGATGCGCACCGCGCGGACGCTTTCGACCGTGCCCATGCGGACCGTTTGTTCGCGCTGCGCCTGGCCGACGCTATAGACATCCGCCGAACCGGGTGCCGTGAAGCAGCCGGCGAGGGTCAGCGTGGCCGTCAGCATGGCCGCGAGCGTGAGGGTTTTTCTGGTCAACATCTTTGCTCTCCCACAATATTCATTTGAGACTGTAACCGAATGCAGTCTCGAAGCGTGCGTCGATTTCCTCGCGCGTCAGTACGTAAGTCTGGGGCCCTTGATGAGCGATCTTGAGCGAGCCCAACAGGCTCGCGAGGCGGCCCGTGGTTGCCCAGTCGAGACCGTGCTCGATGCCGTACAGCAAGCCGCCCCGGAAGGCGTCGCCGCAGCCGGTCGGATCGGCGATGCGCTCGGCCGGCACGACCGGAATCTGCTCCGTGCCCTGCTTGTGGCGGATGGTCGCGCCGTGCTCGCCGCGCGTAATGACGAGCGCGTCGACCCGGCTGGCGATTTCGTCTTCGGACCATCCCGTCTTGTCGCTCACCAGCTTGGCCTCGTAGTCGTTGACCGCTACATAGGTCGCAAGTTCAATGCTGCGGCGCAGCGTCGCACCGTCGAACAGCGGCAGGCCCTGGCCCGGATCGAACACGAACGGCACACCGGCGCGGGCGAGTTCTTCCACGTGCTGCACCATTCCGTCGAAACCGTCCGGGCCGACGATCGCGAGCTTGATGTCCGGCGCGTCGCCCGCATGGTTCAGGTGCGACTGCATCATCGCGCCCGGGTGGAATGCGGTGATCTGGTTGTTGTCGAGATCGGTCGTGATCATCGCCTGCGCGGTGTACGTATCGGGCAGCACGCGCACATGGTCGCGGCGCAGGCCGAGCTGGTCGAACCGGTCGAGATACGGCTGCGCGTCGAACGCGCCCATCGTGGCCATGATGCGCGCATCGCCGCCGAGCAGGTGCAGCGCGTACGCGATGTTGCCCGCACAGCCGCCGAATTCGCGGCGCATCGTCGGCACGAGGAAGCTCAGGTTGATGAGGTGCACCTGGTCGGGCAGGATGTGCTCGCGGAACCGCCCTTCGAAGGTCATGATGGAGTCGTAGGCGATCGAGCCGCAAATCAGCGTAGCCAAGGTGTGCGTTCCTGTAGAAATGAGGGGCCCTGCGCGACAACGCCGCGCGAAGGGCGCGGCGCGGCAGGGGAAAGCGGAAGAAAGCTTACTTCAGTGCGGCGAGCGCTGCATCGTAGTTCGGCTCGTCCTTGATTTCGCCGACGAGTTCCGCGTGGATCACCTTGTCCTGCGCGTCGAGCACCACCACCGCACGCGCGGTCAGGCCGTTCAGCGGGCCGCTCGTCACGTCGACGCCGTACGCGTTCGCGAATGCGCGGCCGGTGCGGAACGTCGATGCCGTCACGACGTTCGCGAGGCCTTCGGTCGTGCAGAAGCGCGTGGCGGCGAACGGCAGGTCGGCGGACACGACGATCACGACCGTGTTGTCGAGCGACGACGCGGCTTCGTTGAACTTGCGGGTGGACGTCGCGCAGGTCGGCGTGTCGAGGCTCGGCACGATGTTCAGCACCTTGCGCTTGCCGGCGAAGCTGGCGAGCGTCAGATCGGCGAGATCCTTGCCGACCAGCTTGAAATCGGCGGCTTGCGCGCCGACGGCCGGGAACGTGCCGGCGAGATCGATCGGGTTGCCACCCAGCGTAACTTTGCTCATGTTCGTGCTCCGAAATAGCGCGCCGCTCGGGCGCGCGGGTTGAGACGGGCGCGCAAGCGCGCCGCGGCGCGTCACGGATAGAAGATCTGGACGCGGAAATTCGAGGCCGGCGTGCCGTTCGTTTCGAGGCGGACGACCATCGTCTGCGTCGTGCCGGGCGGCAGCCCGGCGTCGATCGGCGTGCCCGGGCGCACGTAGTCGCGCGGCGCGAGCACGCGACGCACGGTGACGTGGTTGGTGTCGTCGAGCAGCGTGAGTTCGAGCGACGGGTACGCGAGCGCGACGCGGTAGCGGTTCGTCAGCGGCACCTTCAGTTCGAGCTCGCGCGGGCCGTCGAGCTGGCGCAGGTCGGTCGCGTCGAGCCGCAATCCGTCGATCGCGCGCGGCGGCGTGACCGTGCAGCCGAGCGGCGCGCACGCCTGCCGGAACCAGCCCTGCGTGGCGGGCCAGTAGATCATCAGCGTTTCGCGCTGCCACCACGCCAGTTGCGCGGCGAGCAGGGCGACCAGCGCGGCCGCGACGAGGCCGCCGAAAAAGCCGCCGAGCATCCCGCGCCGCTGCGGCGCGCGCGTCTCGCGCGTGACGGCGAAGTGGGGACGATCGTCATCGGTCGGTGCGGCGGGGAACGGGACGGCCAGTTGGACGGCCGGTTGGTCGGCCGGCTGGACGTCTGGCTGGATGATCGGTTCGTCGGCCGCTGCTGTCGTCGGGGCCTTGTCGTGCCGGGCGAAGGTATCGGGTTCCGATGCGGTTTCGGTTTCGGTAACGGCGGGCGCGGGCCTGAACGCAAAGCGCGGTTCGCGCGGCGCGCGTTCGTCGTCGGGCGCCGCGAAGTGCGCGGGCACGACGGGTTCGACCGGTTCGGCGGCGGTTTCCGTTTCGGGCGGCAGGTGAGCGACGAAGCGCGGCTCGCGCGGGTCGCGCTCGACGGGCGCGGGCGACGACGCGGCTTCCCCGGTTTCGTGCGGTTCGTGCGGTTGCGGCGAATGCGGTTCGGCCGGTTGCTCGACGGCTGCCGAGGCATCGAGCTCGGCCGGAGACGACGCGAACGGCTCGGGCGTACCCGACAGATGGACGACGCCGGCTTCCGTGGACGGAAGCGCGAGCGGTATCAGCGGTTCGGTGCGCACGGTCTCGGCGCTGTGCTGCAGCGACGGATCGACGCCGCCGTCTAGCCACGGCGCCCACATGTCCCAGCCTTCCGGCTTGTAATCGGTGCCGGTCGGCAATTCGGGCGGCGCGTCGGTGGCGAACAGCCGAGCCGGGGCGGCCTGCTGGCGTGCGTCGCCGCCCTGCGGCGCGGCAGCCGGTTCGGTCAAGGCCGGCTCGGGCTGCCGCGCGTACTCGGGAACGAGCGATTCGGCGGCGTTGAAGACTTCGTGGCAATGCCCGCAGCGCACGAGCCCCTGGTGCAGCGAGAGCTGTTCCTGCTGCAGCCGGAAGACGGTTTCGCAATGAGGGCAGCGCGTCGCAAGAAGCATGTCGAGCCGGGCGGCCTGCTGGCCAGAGTGAAGGACAGCGCTATTCTAATGGCTTTCGCGGCGGGTTCCGGCGAGGCATACCCAACCTTCGTGCTCGCGCCAGACCGAGATGTCGACGTAGCGCGCATAGACGGCCGCCACTTCGTCGGCCTGGCGCGCGAGCACGCCGGACAGCGCGATGCGCCCGCCGGGCTTGACCTTCGACGCGAGCATCGAGGCCATCAGCTTCAGCGGGTTCGACAGGATGTTCGCGACGACGATGTCGAATTCGCCGTCCGGGCAGGCGTCGGGCAGCCCGTACGTGACTTCCGCGCGGTTGCGTTCGCTGTTCTGGCGTGCCGATTCGACCGCCTGCGGATCGATGTCGATGCCGATCACGGGGTTCGCCCCGCATTTCTTCGCGAGGATCGCGAGGATGCCCGAACCGCAGCCGTAGTCGAGCACCGACTGGCCCGGCTTCACCGACTGCTCGAGCCATTCCATGCACAGCCGGGTAGTGGGGTGGCTGCCGGTGCCGAACGCGAGGCCCGGATCGAGTTCGAGGACGAGCGCATCGGGATCGGGCGCATCGTGCCACGACGGCACGACCCAGATCCGCTCGCCGATCGGGATCGGCTCGAACTGCGACTGCGTGAGCCGCACCCAGTCCTGCTCCTCGACTTCGCGCACGACGAACTTCGGCGTTTCGGCGATGCCGATCTCGTTCGCGGCCGCCGCGAGCAGCACGGCCGGCTCGTGGTCGGCCGACAGCAGCGCGACCACGCGCGAGCGCTGCCACGCGGTGCGATCGGGCACGAGGCCCGGCTCGCCGAAGAGCGGCTGTTCGTCGGGCGTGTCGGCGTCGGCGTCCTCGACGGACACCGACAGCGCGCCGAGCTCGAGCAGCGCGTCGGACAGGGCCTCCGCATGCTCGCGGGCCAGTTCGACGACGAGTTCGCGATAACTCATGCTTACGCTTCTTCCGGTGCGACCTGCTGCTTCTGCGCGAGCCGGTTTTCGAGGTAGTGGATGCTGGTGCCGCCTTCGACGAACTTCGAGTCGATCATCAGCTCGCGATGCAGCGGGATGTTGGTCTGGATGCCTTCGACGACCATTTCCGACAGCGCGATGCGCATCCGGCGGATCGCCTGTTCGCGCGTCGCGCCGTAGGTGATCAGCTTGCCGATCATCGAATCGTAGTTCGGCGGGACGAAATAACCATTGTACGCGTGCGAATCGACGCGCACGCCGGGGCCGCCCGGCGTATGCCACGACGTGATCCGGCCCGGCGACGGCGTGAACTTGAACGGATCTTCGGCGTTGATCCGGCATTCGATCGCATGCCCGCGGAACTGGATGTCGCGCTGGCGCAGCGCGAGCTTCTCGCCGGCCGCGATGCGGATCTGTTCCTGCACGATGTCGACGCCCGTGATCAGCTCCGATACCGGATGCTCGACCTGCACGCGCGTGTTCATCTCGATGAAGTAGAACTCGCCGTTTTCGTACAGGAATTCGAACGTGCCCGCACCGAGGTAGCCCATCTTCTTGCACGCGTCCGCGCAGCGGTCGCCGATGCGGTCGATCAGGCGGCGCGGAATGCCGGGCGCCGGCGCTTCCTCGATCACCTTCTGGTGGCGGCGCTGCATCGAGCAGTCGCGCTCGCCGAGCCAGATCGCGTTCTTGTGCGCGTCCGACAGCACCTGGATCTCGATGTGGCGCGGGTTCTCGAGGAACTTCTCCATGTACACCTGCGGGTTGCCGAACGCACGGCCGGCTTCCTCGCGGGTCATGTTGACCGCGTTGACGAGCGCGGCTTCGGTGTGCACGACGCGCATCCCGCGCCCGCCGCCGCCGCCAGCCGCCTTGATGATGACCGGATAGCCGATCGTGCGCGCAATCTTGACGATCTCCTTCGGATCGTCCGGCAACGCGCCTTCCGAGCCCGGCACGCACGGCACGCCGGTCTTGATCATCGTCTGCTTCGCGGTGACCTTGTCACCCATCATGCGGATCGTTTCCGGACGCGGGCCGATGAACGTGAAGCCCGACTGCTCGACGCGCTCCGCGAAATCGGCGTTCTCCGACAGGAAGCCGTAGCCGGGGTGGATCGCCTCGGCATCGGTGACTTCCGCGGCGCTGATCAGCGCCGGCATGTTCAGGTAGCTCAGGTTCGACGGGGCCGGGCCGATGCAGACGGCTTCGTCCGCGAGGCGCACGTACTTGGCTTCCTTGTCGGCTTCCGAGTAGACGACCACCGTCTTGACGCCGAGTTCGCGGCACGCACGCTGGATGCGCAGCGCGATTTCACCGCGGTTGGCAATGAGGATTTTTTCAAACATAGCGAGTATTCGTCTCTTCGAGGGGCGCGCGAACGGCGCCTGGCGAGCATCGGCGGCGCGCGGCCGGCAGGGCCGCGCGGCGGGCTTAGCCGATCACGAAAAGCGGCTGGCCGTATTCGACGGCCTGGCCGTTCTCGACGAGGATTTCCTTGATCACGCCGGCCTTGTCCGACTCGATCTCGTTGAGCAGCTTCATCGCTTCGATGATGCAGATCGTCTGGCCTTCCTTGACCGTGTCGCCGGCCTGCACGAACGGGTCGGCGCCCGGCGACGGCGCGCGATAGAACGTGCCGACCATCGGCGACGTCACGACGTGGCCCTGCGGAGCGGCCGGTGCGGCTGCGGCGCCGGCGGCCGGCGCCGCAGCGCCTTCGGTCGGCAGCGCGGCGGACGGAGCAGGCGCGCTGACTTGCGGGGCATACCCAGCCGTCGGCTGCACGTAGACCGGCGGCGCGTTCTTGACGATACGCACCTTGCCTTCGCCTTCCGTCACTTCCAGCTCGGAGATGCCGGATTCGGAAACGAGGTCGATCAGAGTTTTCAGCTTACGAAGATCCATCGGGAATTCCCCTTTCAATACGTGAAAGCGCCGGTGAGCGGCCGGCGCTGAATCTAGATCGCGAAATCAGCCGCGCGACGCGCCTTGCAGCTTGTCCAGCGCGTACTCGAGCGCGTACAGATAACCTTTCCAGCCGAGCCCGCAGATCACGCCTTCGGCCTGGTCGGAAAAGTAGGAGTGGTGCCTGAACGCTTCGCGGCGATGCACGTTCGACAGGTGAACCTCGACGAACGGAATGCCAACGCCGGCGATCGCGTCCCGGATCGCAACGCTCGTATGCGTATACGCGGCCGGATTGATCAGGATGAAGTCGGTCTGTTCCTCCCGCGCGGCCTGGATGCGGTCGACCAGCGCACCTTCATGGTTGCTCTGGAACGACGACAGTTCGGCGCCGGCCTCCTGGGCGCGCGCGGCAAGCGCCTGATCGATCTGCGCGAGCGTGACGCGGCCGTACACCTCCGGTTCCCGGGTGCCGAGAAGGTTCAGGTTGGGGCCGTGCAACACCAGCAATCGTGTCATGGTCGCTTCTATTTCTGCGGAATTGCGCGAACTTTAGCGCTATTTAGAGAAATTTGTCTAGTTTTGCCGAACGGCCAGACGCGTCGGGCCCGCAAGAATTACCGGTGCGGATGCAAAGTATCGGCGAATTCACGCGAAATTGCGGCGAATGCCCGGCAAATCACCGCGAACGCGCAGGCCGTCGCTTGCGCAGATTACAGCGCGTCGAGCGTCTTTTTCAGCTCGGCCGGCTGGATTTGTCCTAATTTTGTCTCGCGGATCTTGCCGGTTTCGTCGATGACGACGGTAAACGGCAGCGCGCCGGCGGTATTTCCGAAATTGCGGGCCAGATCGGCGCCCGCATAGCCGCTGACGAAGACCGGGTAATCGACCTTCACCTTCTGCAGGAAATTCTTCACGTTCTGCTCGGAATCCACGCCGATCCCGACGAAGCGGATGCCTTTCTGCTTGTACTGATGCGACAGCGCGACGAGCTCGGGCATCTCCTCGACGCACGGGCCGCACCACGACGCCCAGAAATTGACGACGACTTTCTGGCCCTTGAAGGCGGCCAGCGTGGCCGGCTTGCCGTCGACGCCGGTGAGCGACGACGCCCACAGCTGGTCGACCGGATTGCCGTGGGCGGCCGGCGCGGCGACGGCGACGCCGTCGTCCGTCGTGCCGCGGAACCAGTGGCCGGCGGCGATCCCGCCGGCAACGGCGGCGGCCGCGACCACCGCGAGCGCCAACATGCGTTTCATCATCATCGTTGAATCATTCCGGTTCGGAAGGGGCCTCGCCTGCCGCGACGAGTGCGCGCAGCGCGGCGGCGTCCGCGCGGGCGACGCGGCCGCGCGCGTCGGCCTTCACCGCGCCGCGCAGGTCGTCGCTCGCATACAGCGCGAGATGGATGCCGATCGCGTCCACGTCGCGCCGCGGGCGCCACAGGAAACTGAGCGTTTCGACGTCGCCGCGGCCCGCGAAATGCCGCGTCTCTGACACGTCGTACTGGACGTTCTGGTTCAGCAGGTAGATCGCGACGTCCTTCGGGTTGTCGGTGAATGCCTGCAAATGGATATCCGAATGCGCGTTCGCGGTGCCGTTCAGCACGGCGCCCGTCACATAAGGATGGAACTCGGCGAGCCGGCGCATCCAGTCGAGCGCGATCTCGCGCAGGCGGCGCAGTTCGTCCGGCTGCGTGTCGCTCTGGAACAGCGCGAGGTACTCGCGCAGTTCTTCCTCGATCTGGTCGTTATCCGGCAGCCATTCGCCCGCAACGCGCGAATCGCCCAGCAACTGGCGCGCGGCCTTGCGTTTCGCGCCGGCGTAGTCCAGCCCGTCCTCCGCGATCAGGCGGGCGGCGGACTGGGCGATTTCCTCGCGGACGCGCCGCGGGTCGACAAGAGGTTTGCGAGACATGATCCGGCAATCATACTCGATCGTCGCGGCGCCCGAGCACGGGTGCGGCGGCCCGCCGCCCGAGGGTGACGGCGCCGTTCGCCCGCATCGTTCGGGCCGCCGGGCATCGCAGGCCGTCAGTTACAATAGTGCTCTTTTGTGTCGCGGCCAGGTCGTTGGCCGGGCGCCGGCCGCACGGCCTCGCCGGCGCGCCGCACACGCATCCTTTCCGAATCGACGGCGCCCGGCGGCGCGAAAGCATTCATCTATGCACATCCACATTCTTGGCATCTGCGGCACCTTCATGGGCGGTCTCGCCGTACTCGCACGCGCGGCGGGCCACACGGTGACGGGTTGCGACGCGGGCGTCTATCCGCCGATGAGCACGCAGCTCGAGGCGCAGGGCATCACGCTGATCGAGGGCTACGGCGCCGAGCAGATCGACCTGAAGCCGGACCTGTTCGTGATCGGCAACGTCGTCACGCGCGGCAATCCGCTGATGGAGGCGATCCTCGATCGCGGCCTGCCTTACGTGTCCGGCCCGCAGTGGCTCGGCGAGCACGTGCTGGCCGGCAAGTGGGTGCTCGCCGTGGCGGGCACGCACGGCAAGACGACCACGTCGTCGATGCTCGCGTGGCTGCTGGAAGACGCGGGGCTCAACCCGGGCTTCCTGATCGGCGGCGTGCCGCTGAACTTCGGCGTGTCCGCGCGGCTTACCGATTCGAGCTTCTTCGTGATCGAGGCCGACGAGTACGACACGGCGTTCTTCGACAAGCGCTCGAAGTTCGTGCACTACCGGCCGCGCACTGCGGTGCTGAACAACCTGGAATTCGATCACGCCGACATCTTCCCCGATCTCGCCGCGATCGAGACGCAATTCCATCATCTGGTGCGCACCGTGCCCGGCGTCGGGCGGATCGTCACGAACGGCCGCTCCGACGCGCTCGAGCGCGTGCTGGCGCGTGGCTGCTGGAGCGAGGTCGAACGCTTCGGCGTCGACGGCGGCTGGCAGGCGCTGCCGGCCGAGGACGGCGTGCCGGTGGACGAACGCTTCGCGGTGTATCGCCAAGCCGAGCGTGTCGGCGAAGTCGCGTGGCAGGTGCAGGGCGACCACAACCGGATGAACGCGCTCGCGGCGATCGCCGCCGCGCGCCACGTCGGCGTGCCGCCCGCGCAGGCGGCCGTTTCGCTCGCCTCGTTCCGCAACGTGAAGCGCCGCATGGAAGTGCGCGGCAGCGTGGACGGCGTGACCGTCTATGACGATTTCGCCCACCATCCGACCGCGATCGACACCACGATCGCCGGCCTTCGCGCGCGCATCGGCCGCAAGAATGCCCGCATCCTCGCGGTGCTGGAGCCGCGCTCGAACACGATGAAGCTCGGCGTGATGAAGTCGCAATTGCCGTCGAGCCTCGCCGACGCCGATCTCGTGTTCGGCTACGGCGCGCCGACCGGGCGCGATGCGCTCGGCTGGAATCTTGCCGAAGCGCTCGCGCCGCTCGGCGAGCGTGCGCGCGCATTCGACGACCTGCACGTGCTGGTGAAGGCGGTGGTCGAGGCCGCGCGCCCGGGCGACCACGTGCTCGTGATGAGCAACGGCGGTTTCGGCGGCGTGCACCAGAAGCTGCTCGACGCGCTCGGGAGCCGCACGTGATCCTGTATCTGCACGGCTTCCGGTCGTCGCCGGAATCGCAGAAGTCACGGCTGCTCGCCGCACGGATGGCCGAACTCGGCCGCACCGGCGAGTGGCGGTGCCCGTCGCTGTCGGTGTCGCCGCTCGACGCGATCGCGATCGCGGAAGCCGAGGTCGCGGGCGCGCGCGACGTGACCGTGATCGGCAGCTCGCTCGGCGGGTATTACGCGACGTGGCTCGCCGAAAAGCATGGCTGGAAAGCCGTGCTGCTGAATCCGGCGATCGTGCCGCAGCGCGATCTCGAACAGCATCTGGGCGAGCAGCCGCTGTGGCACGGCGGCGGCACGATCGTCGTCGAGCGCCGTCACCTGCACGAACTCGACGCGCTGCGCGTGCCGGCGATCACGCGCGCCGACCGCTACTATCTGTTCGCGGCGACCGGCGACGAAGTGCTCGATTATCGCGAGATGCTCGCCCATTACCCGGGCGCGAAAACCCGCGTGATCGACGGCAGCGATCACGGGATCAGCGAATTTGCCGACTATGTCGACGACGTTCTCGCGTTTTGCGACGGAAAGACGACTTGAACCGGCCGCGTGCCGATCGAATCCCCATCATCATGCGGCGCCGCCGACGCGGCGCCCGGCAGTCTGAACGAGAGTACTGAGTGAACGTTTTCTTCGAGGAATCGGGCAGTTTCAAGGCGGGCAGCGTGCTGTCGCGCCAGGGCGACGCATTTCAGGTCGAGTTGCCCGGCGGGCGGCGCGCGAAGGTGCGCGCGAAAGACGTGCTGATCGAATTCGACAAGCCGGCCGCAAGCGAACTGATGCAGGAGGCCGACACGGCCGCGCAGCAGATCGATCTGGATTTTCTGTGGGAATGCGCGCCGGCCGACGAGTTCGCGTACACGGCGCTGGCCGCCGAATACTTCGGCGCGACGTACGGCCCGGTCGAGCGCGCCGCGCTGGTGCTGCGGCTGCACGGCTCGCCCGTCTATTTCCGCCGCAAGGGGCGCGGCCAGTACCAGCGCGCGCCGGAAGAGCAGCTCAAGATGGCGCTCGCGTCGCTCGAGCGCAAGCGCCAGCAGGCGCTCGTGCAGGCGCAGTATGAAGAGGAGCTGAAGGCCGGCAAGCTGCCGGAGGCGTTCGCGGGCAAGGTGCTCGGGCTGCTGACGCGGCCGGACAAGAATTCGATCGAATACAAGGCGATGGAAGCGGCGGCCGGCGCGCGCGGCGTGTCGCCGGCGCGGCTGATGCTCGACTGCGGCGGCATCGAGTCGCCGCGTGCGCTGCACGAAGCGCGCTTTCTCGCGGAATTCTTCCCGCACGGCACGGGCTTTCCGCCCGTCACGGTCGGCCCGCTGCCGGACGACCTGCCGCGCGCGAACGTCGAGGCGTTCTCGATCGACGACATCACGACCACCGAAATCGACGACGCGTTTTCGGTCGAGCACCTGTCCGACGGCCGGGTGCGAATCGGCGTGCACATCGCGGCGCCGGCGCTCGGCATCGTGCGCGGCGACCCGGTCGACGCGATCGCACGTGCGCGCCTGTCGACCGTCTACATGCCGGGCGACAAGATCACGATGCTGCCGGACGACGTCGTCGACGTGTTCACGCTGAAAGAGGGTGACTATCGCCCGGCGCTGTCGCTGTACATCATCGTCAACCGCGAGACGCAGGAGATCGTCGCGAACGAGACGCGCGCGGAGCTCGTGTTCGTGAAGAGCAACCTGCGCCACAACACGCTCGACGAGCTCGTCAACGAAGAGACGCTCGCGGCCGGCACCGGCGACTATCCGCACAAGGACGACATCGCCGTGCTGTGGCCGCTCGCGCAGGCGCTGTTCGAGAAGCGCCAGGTCGCGCGCGCGGGCTACGGGCTGAAGCGCGAGGTGCAGCGCAACACCGACTACAACTTCTACGTCGAAGGCGAGCGCGTGACGATCACGCCGCGCCGCCGCGGCTCGCCGCTCGACCTGATCGTGTCGGAGCTCGCGATCCTCGCGAACTCGACCTGGGGCGCGTTCCTGCACGACCATACGGTGCCGGGCATCTACCGGTCGCAGCGCGGCTTCGGCGCGCCGGGCCCGAAGCGCACGCGGATGCAGACGACGGCCGCGCCGCACGAAGGCCTCGGCGTCGCGCAATACGCGTGGAGCACGTCGCCGCTGCGCCGCTACGTCGACCTCGTGAACCAGTGGCAGCTGCTCGCGTGCGTGCAGCACGGCGTCACCGCGAAGCTCGCCGCGCCGTTCAAGCCGAAGGACGCCGATCTCTACGCGGTCGTGCAGGGCTTCGACGATACGTATACGGCCTACGCCGACTACCAGCGCCGGATGGAGTACTTCTGGTGCCTGCGCTGGCTCGCGCAGGAGCAGAAGAAGCAGGTGGTCGCGAGCGTCGTGAAGGGCGATCTCGTGCGCCTCGAGGAAATCCCGCTGCTGCTGCACGTGCCGGGGCTCGGCGTGCATGCGCGCGGCACGCGCGTGCTGCTCGACGTGATGTCGCTCGACGAGCTGACGATCGAGGCGTCGGTGCGGCTCTTGAACGTGCTCGACGCGCCGACCGTGACGAGCGGCGACGCGGCCGACGAAGAGGATGACGCCGAAGGCGGCGACGATACGCTGGTCGACGCGCAAGACGCGTCGGCGCAAGCCGAGGCCGAGGCACTGGCCGAATCGGGCGACGCGGCGGCAGAGGGCGGCGAGGCTGCGGGCGGCAACGACGGCGAAGCGGGGCGCGCATCATGAACGCAACTGCGTCGACGAGCGGCGCCGACCGCTATGTCGTGTTCGGCAACCCGGTGGCGCACAGCAAGTCGCCGTTCATCCACGCGCAATTCGCCGCGCAGACCGGCGAGCCGATCGAGTACACGCACCGGCTCGCGCCGGTCGACGGGTTCGAGGCCGCGGTGCGCGCGTTCGTCGCCGAAGGCGGACGCGGCGCGAACGTGACGGTGCCGTTCAAGCTCGACGCGCATGCGCTCGCCGATACGCTGTCGCCGCGCGCGGCGGCGGCCGGTGCGGTGAACACGCTGCGCATCGACGCCGACGGCCGCCTCCACGGCGACAACACCGACGGCGTCGGCCTCGTGCGCGACATCGAGGCGAATCTCGGCGTGTCGCTCGCCGGTGCGCGCATCCTGCTGCTCGGCGCGGGCGGCGCCGCGCGCGGCGTCGTGCTGCCGCTGCTCGACCGCGCGCCGCTGTCCATGACGATCGTGAATCGCACCGCGAGCAAGGCCGAGGCGCTCGTCGGCCAGTTCATGCAGGCCGCGCACGATGCGGGCTGCACGCTCGCGGGCGGCGGCCCCGGCGTCGTGCGCGCCGAGCCGTACGACGTGGTGATCAATGCGACGGCCGGCAGCCTCGATGCCGCGCTGCCGGAATGCGACGCGGCCGCGTTCGGCACGGGCACGCTCGCGTACGACATGATGTACGGCGCGCAGCCGACCGTGTTCATGCAGCACGCGGCGTCGCTCGGCGCGCGCACGGCCGACGGCCTCGGGATGCTCGTCGAGCAGGCCGCCGAATCGTTCTTCATCTGGCGCGGCGTGCGGCCGGACGGTGCGCCGGTGCTCGCCGCGCTGCGCCAGGCGCTCGCGGCGAGCTGAACGGAGCGGCACGTGGTGGCGGTGAGCGGCATGCAGCGCACGCGCACGGTGAGCGTCGCTCGCTGGATCGTCTACGCAGGGTCGGTGTTCGCGCTCGCGTGGCTCGCGACGCAACTGTTCTATCTCGCGCAGATCGCGCTGTGGTCGTTCGTGAACCCGGGCTCGACCGCGTTCATGCGCACCGACGCGTGGTGGCTGTCGCGCGACACGCCGCCCGCGCAGATCCGGCACCAGTGGGTGCCGTACGACCAGATCTCGCGCAACCTGAAGCGGGCGCTGATCGCCTCCGAGGATTCGACGTTCGCGACCAACAACGGCTACGACGTCGACGCGATCCTGCAGGCGTGGGAGAAGAACAAGGCGCGCGGCAGGATCGTCGCGGGCGGCTCGACGATCACGCAGCAGCTCGCCCGCAACCTGTTCCTGTCGCGCGAGAAGAGCTACATCCGCAAGGGGCAGGAGCTCATCATCACGTGGATGCTCGAAACGGTGCTCGACAAGGAACGCATCTTCGAGATCTACCTGAATTCGGTCGAATGGGGCCGCGGCGTGTACGGCGCCGAGGCGGCCGCACGCTATTACTACAGGATTCCCGCGAGCCGGCTCGGCGCGTGGCAGTCGGCGCGTCTCGCGGTCATGCTGCCGAAGCCGCGCTGGTTCGATGCGCATCGCGGCTCGGCCTACCAGGCGCAGCGTGCGGCGGTCATCGCGCGCCGCATGGGGGCGGCCGAGCTGCCGCAATCCGAGTAAGCGGCGCGCCTGCGCCGCTGTATTGTCCGTTTCGCCGTCGACGCGCGATTGGTGCGCTGCAGCGCGTTCGTGTCATCCCCATTTCGGGCCACATCCTTTAGACGAATCCATCTATTTCGCTTTGCTGAGCAATGCCGTCGACCGTGCGATTTTGGTGGTCGGCTTCGCACGAAATCGGTGCTTTTTTAGTCGTCGCGGGTAAACGCGAAAGTCGACGAAAGCGACGTGAAATGCAACGTTTCGCAAATCGAAGCATTCCTGAAAGGTGTGCGCCGCACCGGCCGCACGCCAAATATTTCCAAATTTTTCAAAGCCGGCGGGCTCGCGTATATTGGCCGGCGCCTCGGCTCATCGGCCGCAATCGAGGCGGGGGGCGGCTTATCCCGCTGCTCGACACGAAAAACATCCGAGAGAAGGAACGCAACGATGCCAGCGAGCAAAGCGAAGCTGTTGTTGGGGGTGGTGTGTTCTTCGCTGATTCTGACGGCCTGCAACGACGACGTGACGTCGTCCGCTGCGGCGAGCGCCGCGAATTCAGCCGATCCCGCCGGTCAGGTCGACCGCGCGTACAACGATCCGAACAGTTATTCGTCGAGCGCGAACGCGTCGCTCGACGCGTCCGCCGCGGTCGAAAAGGCCGCCGTCACGCACCACCAGATCACGCTGAACGGCAAGACGATCCGGTACACGGCCACCGCCGGCCACCTCGTCGCGCGCAATCCGCAGACGGGCGCGCCCGAAGCGTCGTTCTTCTACGTCGCCTACACGGCCGACAACCAGCCCGCGGCGAAGCGGCCCGTCACGTTCCTGTACAACGGCGGCCCCGGCTCGGCCTCGGTGTGGCTGCATCTGGGCTCGTTCGGCCCGCGCCGGATCCAGACCGGCGACCCGAACGCGAACGCGTCGACGTTCCCGTTCGTCGACAACCAGGACACGCTGCTCGACACGACCGACCTCGTGTTCGTCGATGCGATCGGCACGGGCTTTTCGGAGGCGATCGCGCCGAACACGAACCAGACGTTCTGGGGCGTCGACCAGGACGCCGGCGCATTCCGCGATTTCGTGACGCGCTACCTGAACGTGAACCAGCGCAACGCTTCGCCGAAATACCTGTTCGGCGAGTCGTACGGCACGCCGCGCACCGACGTGCTCGCGAACCTGCTCGAGACGGCCGGCGTGAAGCTCGACGGCATCGTGCTGCAGTCGTCGATCCTGAACTACAACACCAACTGCGACATGGCGAGCGACTATGTCGGCAACTCGAACAACGGCGCGAGCCCGGTGAGCTGCGCGGGCTTCGTGCCGTCGTACGGCACGGTCGGCGCGTACTACCAGCTCGACAACCCGAACCCGTCGAACCTGCCGCAGTATGCGGACCAGATGCGCCTGCTGACGGCCGGCAGCTACGCGCCCGCCGTGAACGCGTACCTCGCGAGCCACACGCCACCGCCGCCGAACCTGGTCACGACGATGGTGAATTCGACCGGCGTGAAGCAAGCGCTGTGGAATGCGGACTTCAACGTGGTCCCGACCTTCTTCGACAACAGCTTCCAGTTGTCGCTCGTTCCGGGCACGCTGATCGGCCGCTACGACGCACGCGTGAACGTGCCCCTGTCGAGCCCGCTCGCGGCCGACGGCGATCCGTCCAGCTCGTTCATCACGAAGCCGTTCACCGACACGATCGGCAGCTACCTGCCGAACGAACTCAAGTACACCGCGCAGTCGGCCTACTCGGTGAGCAGCAATGCGATCAACACGTGGGACTGGACGCACGACGGCCTCGCGATGCCCGACACGATCCCCGATCTGGCCGCGGCGCTGACGCTGAATCCGCAATTGAAGGTGCTGTCGCTGAACGGGTATCACGACATCGCGACGCCGTTCTACCAGACCGAGCTCGACCTCGCGCGGCTCGGCACGCAACCGAACCTGACGATCAAGGACTATCAGGGCGGGCACATGGTCTATCTCGACGATACGTCGCGTCCGCAGGAGAAAGCCGACCTCGTGACCTTCTACAACGCGGCCGCGCACTGATGCGCGAGGCCGGCGACAGGCGCCCTCGGCGGCGCCGCTCGCCGGCAGTCGACCTCATTCCAGACTGGAGCCTGACATGAAGAATCGTTTCATCGTCGTTGCCGCGGCGCTCGCATGCGTCGGCGCCGCCGCATCCATTTCCGCATTCGCACAGGCGAGCGACGCCGCCGCGCCGGCGCGTGCGCGCCAGGCGCAGCTCGGCGACCCGTACGTGCCGCCGGCCGCGCGCCACGCGAGCGCCGGCACGCAGACGACCGGCGCCGCACTGCATGCGCAGGTGGTGCGCAAGCTCGCGCGGCAGTTCAGCGCGGCCGACACGCAGAACACGGGTTCGATCACCGAGTCGCAGGCGCGCGCGGCCGGCCTCGGCTACGTCGCGAACCACTTCCGGCAGATCGATGCGGGCGGCAGCGGCCGCGTGTCGTTCGCCGACGTACAGCGCTACATGCAGGCGCGCGGCACGAGCCAGCAGTAAGCGCGGGACGCGGTGAGCAAACGGGGCGGAACCTGCGGCACGGCGGGTTCCGCCCCCGTGCGCATCGCCGGGCGGTTGCGCGAGCCCCCGAGTCGATCTCGCCTGAATTCTCATTATCTGGACAACGCATTCAAATATTGGAGCCGAGTGCGTGCGCTCCTACAATCCGAAGCACATCGACAGCTTCGGACGCACGCATCGCGCGGCGCCCGTCGCACACGGAGACACCTTCCATGAAGTTCGCCGGGCGCTTTACTCGGTGCATCGACCGCCGCGACGCCGCAGCACGGGACGCAGTTCCGGCGCCGCGCGAGCGGCTTCACCGATTCCGTTGAAGAAGCCCCGCCCCATGACCAAGATGCCAGACTCCCTTGCCCTCGACGCCCGGCGCGCGATGCCGGCCGAACCGTCGCTGACCGACAGCATCGGCGCGACCAGCACGCCGCTCGACCTCGCCGCGCAGCAGGCCGGCACGCAGACGCTGCTGCGCGGCCTCGCGATCCTCGAGGCGATCGCGAACGGCGCGCGCGACATGCGTGCGATCGGCGCCGCGCTCGGCACGACGCGCAGCACGACGCATCGCCTCGTCAGCAGCCTCGTGCAGGCGCGCTATCTGCGCCAGGTGCAGGGCGGCTACCTGCTCGGCCCGAAGCTGATCGAGCTCGGCACGATCGCGCTCGAACAGATGCCGCTCACCGCGGTGGCGCGTCCGCATCTGGAGGCGCTCGCGGAAGCGACGCTCGACACGATCCATCTCGGCGTGCGCGACGGCGACGACGTGCTGTACATCGACAAGATTCCCGGCACGCGCGGCCTCGAGATGCGCTCGCGCGTCGGCCACCGGATGCCGCTCGCATCGACCGGCATCGGCAAGGCGATGATGCTCGACCTCGATCCCGAGCTGTGGCGCTCGCTGTTCGAAGCCGCGCGGCGCGCGCTGGCCGGCGTCAACTTCAAGCCCGACAACCGGCCCGAGACGAATGCGTTCCTGCAGCGCATGGCCCATTACGCGGTCGGCGGCTATACGTTCGACCTCGAGGAAAACGAGGCGTCGATCCGCTGCGTGGCCGCGCCGATCCGCGACGCGTCGGGCGCGATCGTCGCGGCGGTGTCGGTCGCGAGCACGATTCCGTACATGCCGCACGACCGGATGGACGAACTGATTCCGCTCGTGCAGCGCGAAGCGCGAGCCATTTCCGCGGAACTGGGCTGGAGCCCGCCGCAGGGTACCCGCAGGATCAAACGATGACGACTTCGACCCGGCCCGTTCCGGATGCCTGTTCCGCCGCCCCGTCGCTGATCGCGCTCGACTGGGGCACCACGTCGCTGCGCGCCTATCTGTACGACGCGCACGGTGTGCCGATCGACACGCGCAGCCGGGCGGCCGGCGTGATGCACGTGCCGGGCGGCGGCGCGCGTGCGTTCGACGCGGTGTTCGAGGAAGCGTGCGGCGACTGGCTCGACCGCACGCCCGGCCTGCCGGTGCTCGCCGCCGGGATGGTCGGCAGCGCGCAGGGCTGGCGCGAAGCGCCGTACGTCGCGGTGCCGGCCGGCGCCGACGCGCTCGTCGCGGGCCTCATCACGGTGACGACGTCGCGTGGCACGACGGTTTCGATCGTGCCGGGCGTGATCGCGACGGGCGAATTGCCCGACGTGATGCGCGGCGAAGAAACGCAGATCGTCGGCGCGCTCGCGAGCGATCCCACGCTTGGCGCCGATCGTTCAGGCGTACTGATCGGATTGCCGGGCACGCATGCGAAATGGGCGTGGGTGAAGGACGGGCTGATCGAACGCTTCCAGACCTTCATGACCGGCGAGCTGTTCGCGGTGCTGCGCGATCACACGATCCTCGGCCGCACGATGCGCGCGGGTGCGTCGCCCGACCGTGGCGCGTTCGTGCGCGGCGTGGCGGTCGCGCGCGGCGCGCGGCACACGGGGCTGCTCGCGACGATTTTCAGCACGCGCACGCTCGGCCTGACCGACCGGCTCGCGCCGGATGCGCAGGGCGACTACCTGTCCGGCCTGCTGATCGGCCATGAGCTCAATGCGCTCGACGCGATGCTCGCGGAGCGCGGCATCGCGCTCGCGGACCAGCCGCTGCTGCTGATCGGCGACGGCGGCCTGTGTTCGCGCTACGTCGATGCGCTCCAGGTATTCGGCCACGCGCATGCGCGTGTCGCCGCGCAGGCGACCGAGCGCGGCCTGTGGCGGATCGCGTCGCGCGCCGGGCTCGTGCGCGCGGACGGCGAGCCCGTGTGCGCCGACCAGTGAACTGCTTGCAGAGGAATCTTCGATGCCGTCCGACCTGACATTGCCCGCGCCGTACACGCCCCACGCCGCATTGATGCGCGCGTTCGATGCGTGCCCGCTGATCGCGATCATGCGTGGCATCACGCCCGCGGAAGCGGCCGACCACGGCCGCGCGCTCTACGAAGCCGGCTTCCGGATCGTCGAGGTGCCGCTGAACTCGCCGGAGCCGTTCGACAGCATCGCGGCGCTGCGCCGTGCGTTGCCCGACGACATGATCGTCGGCGCGGGCACGGTGTTGCGCGCCGAGTACGTCGACCGCGTGCAGGACGCGGGCGGCGCGCTGATCGTGATGCCGCACAGCGACGCGGCCGTGATCCGCCGCGCACGCGAGCGCGGGCTGGCGAGCGCGCCGGGCGTCGCGACGCCGACCGAAGCATTCGCGGCGCTGACGAACGGCGCCGACGTGCTGAAGATGTTCCCGGCCGAGCAGCTCGGCGTGACGGTCGTGAATGCGTGGCGCGCGGTGATCGACCGTGCGGTGCCGCTGGTTCCGGTCGGCGGGATCGCACCGGACAACATGCGGCCGTTCCTCGACGCCGGCGCGAACGGTTTCGGGCTCGGCTCGGCGCTGTACCGTCCCGGCCAGTCGGCGGATACGACCGCGGCGAATGCGCGCGCGTTCCAGGCCGGCTTGCGCGCGGCACGCGGCGGAGCCGCATGATGGGCCGCCTCGCGGGCAAGGTCGCGATGGTGACGGGCGCGGGCCGCGGCATCGGCGCCGCGATCGCGCGTGCGTTCGTGCGCGAAGGCGCGGCCGTCGCGCTCGTCGATCTCGACTTCCCGCAGGCGCAGCACACGGCCGCCGCGATCGCACACGAATGCGACGGCGCGCGCGTGCTGCCGTTGCAGGCGGACGTCGCGCGGCAGCAGGCGGTGCGCGATGCGCTCGCGCGGACGGAAGCGGCGTTCGGCCCGCTCGACGTGCTCGTGAACAACGCGGGCATCAACGTGTTCGCCGATCCGCTGACGATGACCGACGACGACTGGCGCCGCTGCTTCGCGATCGATCTCGACGGCGTGTGGCACGGCTGCCGCGCGGCGCTGGAGGGCATGGTCGAGCGCGGTCGCGGCAGCATCGTGAACATCGCGTCGACGCATGCATTCAGGATCATCCCGGGCTGCTTTCCATACCCGGTCGCGAAGCACGGCGTGCTCGGTCTCACGCGTGCGCTCGGCATCGAATACGCGGCGCGCAACGTGCGCGTGAACGCGATCGCGCCGGGCTACATCGAGACGCAACTGACGCGCGACTGGTGGGACGCGCAGCCCGATCCGGCCGCCGCGCGCGCCGAGACGCTCGCGCTGCAGCCGATGAAGCGGATCGGGAAACCGGAGGAGGTCGCGATGACGGCCGTGTTCCTCGCGTCCGACGAGGCGCCGTTCATCAATGCCGCATGCATCACCGTCGATGGCGGGCGCGCGGCGCTGTATCACGACTGACACGACTGACGTAACGATTCGAAAGACCGCACGTGCGACGGCCGCGCGCACGCTGCGTCGAAACCAACAAGCGGCTGCATCCTGTTCGATGAAAACAAGGAGACACTGGAGATGAAACGCAGAACGTTCGTAACGCTGGCCGCCGCGGCCGCGGTGGTGATGGGCAGTCCGGTCGCGCACGCGGCCGACCCGGTCAAGATCGGCTTCCTCGTGAAGCAGCCGGAAGAGCCGTGGTTCCAGGACGAGTGGAAATTCGCCGAGATCGCCGCGAAGCAGAAAGGCTTCACGCTCGTGAAGATCGGCGCGCCGTCCGGCGAGAAGGTGATGAGCGCGATCGACAACCTGTCCGCGCAGAAGGCGCAGGGCTTCATCATCTGCACGCCCGACGTGAAGCTCGGGCCGGGCATCGTCGCGAAGGCGAAGTCGCACAACCTGAAGATGATGACGGTCGACGACCGCCTCGTCGACGGCGCGGGCAAGCCGATCGAGTCGGTGCCGCACATGGGGATTTCCGCATACAACATCGGCAAGCAGGTCGGCGACGGCATCGCGGCCGAGATCAAGAAGCGCGGCTGGGACATGAAGGAGGTCGGTGCGATCGACATCACCTACGAGCAGTTGCCGACCGCGCACGACCGCACGAGCGGCGCGACCGACGCGCTGGTGGCCGCCGGCTTCCCGAAGGCGAACGTGATCGCGGCGCCGCAGGCGAAGACCGACACCGAGAACGCGTTCAACGCGGCGAACATCGCGCTCACGAAGAACCCGCAGTTCAAGCACTGGGTCGCATATGGCCTGAACGACGAGGCCGTGCTCGGCGCGGTGCGCGCGGCCGAAGGGCGCGGCTTCAAGGCCGACAACATGATCGGCATCGGCATCGGCGGTTCCGATTCGGCGTTGAACGAGTTCAAGAAGCCGCAGCCGACGGGCTTCTACGGCACCGTGATCATCAGTCCGAAGCGCCACGGCGAGGAAACCTCGGACCTGATGTACACGTGGATCACGCAGGGCAAGGCGCCGCCGCCGTTGACGCTGACGACGGGCATGCTCGCGACGCGCGAGAACGTGTCGAAGGTGCGCGAGGAGATGGGGCTCGCGTCGAAGTAAGCGGCCCGCCGGCTGCCGCGGCGACGCGGCGGCCGGCGGTCGATGGATCTGGAAGTGGGGAGACGACGTGTCAGCGGCACTGCGTTTTGACAATATCGGCAAGGTATTTCCCGGCGTGCGCGCACTCGACGGCATTTCGTTCGACGTGCATGCGGGCGAGGTGCATGGCCTGATGGGCGAGAACGGCGCGGGCAAGTCGACGCTGTTGAAGATTCTCGGCGGCGAATACCAGCCCGACGCGGGTAGCGTGCTGGTCGACGGCCAGCCCGTGCAGTTCGCGAATGCGGCCGCGTCGATCGCGGCCGGCATCGCGGTGATTCACCAGGAATTGCAGTATGTGCCCGATTTGACGGTCGCGGAAAACCTGCTGCTCGGCCGCCTGCCGAATGCGTTCGGCTGGGTCAGGAAGCGCGAGGCGAAGCGTTACGTGCGCGAGCGGCTCGCCGAGATGGGCGTCGATCTGGACCCCGACGCGCGGCTCGGGCGGCTGTCGATCGCGCAGCGGCAGATGGTCGAGATCTGCAAGGCGCTGATGCGCAATGCACGCGTGATCGCGCTCGACGAACCGACGAGCTCGTTGTCGCATCGCGAGACGGAAGTGCTGTTCAAGCTGGTCGACGATCTGCGCGCGCAGGGCCGTGCGCTGATCTACATCTCGCACCGGATGGACGAGATCTACCGGCTGTGCGACGCGTGCACGATCTTCCGCGACGGGCGCAAGATCGCGTCGCACGAGGCGCTGGCCGACGTGCCGCGCGAGCGGCTCGTCGCCGAGATGGTGGGGCGCGAGATCGCCGACATCTACCATTACGCGCCGCGCGCGCTCGGCGACGTGCGGTTTTCCGCCGAAGGCGTCGACGGCCCGGCATTGCGCGAACCGGCGAGCTTCTCGGTGCGCGCGGGCGAGATCGTCGGCTTCTTCGGGCTCGTCGGCGCCGGCCGCAGCGAGCTGATGCGGCTCGTGTACGGCGCGGACCGCCGGCGCGCCGGCGTGCTGACGCTCGACGGCCAGCGCATCGACGTGAAGCGCACCGGCGACGCGATCCGCCACGGCATCGTGCTGTGCCCGGAGGACCGCAAGGAAGAAGGAATCATCGCGATCGCGTCGGTCGCGGAGAACATCAACATCAGTTGCCGCCGCCATTCGCTGCGTGCGGGGCTCTTCATCAACGGCAAGACCGAAAGCGAAACGGCCGACCGCTTCATCCAGCGGCTGAAGATCAAGACGCCGAACCGGCGCCAGAAGATCCGCTTCCTGTCGGGTGGCAACCAGCAGAAGGCGATCCTGTCGCGCTGGCTCGCGGAGCCCGACCTGAAGGTCGTGATCCTCGACGAGCCGACGCGCGGGATCGACGTCGGCGCGAAGCACGAGATCTACGACGTGATCTACCGGCTCGCGGAGCGCGGCTGCGCGATCGTGATGGTGTCGTCGGAGCTGCCGGAAGTGCTCGGCGTGTCCGACCGCATCGTCGTGATGCGCGAAGGGCGGATCGCAGGCGAGCTGGCGCGCGCCGACGCGAACGAGCACGCGGTGCTGAACCTCGCGCTGCCGCAGACGAGCGCGGCCGAGGCGGCCTGACGCGGCCGGCTACGTCCGGACAAGCCTGGGACAATCGAATCGAACACGCGCGGCGCGGGCCGCACGATGCAGGAGCAGGAGACACACCATGCAAGCCAACGAAAACCTTGCCAGCGCCGCCGTGAAGCCGTCGGCCGACGCGCTGGTTCCGCAGCAGAGCGACCACCAGAAGTGGTGGCAGCATCTGACCGAATACAGCCTGATCGCGATCTTCGCGGTGATGTTCATCACGATGTCGCTGACCGTCGATCACTTCTTCTCGATCGACAACATGCTCGGCCTCGCGCTGTCGATCTCGCAGATCGGCATGGTCGCGTGCACGATGATGTTCTGTCTCGCGTCGCGCGACTTCGACCTGTCGATCGGCTCGACCGTCGCGTTCTCCGGCGTGCTGTGCGCGATGGTGCTGAACGCGACCGACAACACGTTCGTCGCGATCGTCGCCGCGGTCGCGGCCGGCGCCGCGATCGGCTTCGTGAACGGCGCGGTGATCGCGTACCTGCGCATCAACGCGCTGATCACGACGCTCGCGACGATGGAGATCGTGCGCGGGCTCGGCTTCATCGTGTCGAAGGGGCAGGCGGTCGGCGTGTCGTCGGATACGTTCATCGCGCTCGGCGGGCTGTCGATGTTCGGCGTGTCGCTGCCGATCTGGGTCACGCTGCTGTGCTTCATCGGGTTCGGCGTGCTGCTGAACCAGACCATCTATGGCCGCAACACGCTCGCGATCGGCGGCAATCCGGAAGCGTCGCGGCTCGCGGGGATCAACGTCGAACGCACGCGTGTGTACATCTTCCTGATCCAGGGCGCGGTGACGGCGCTCGCGGGCGTGATCCTCGCGTCGCGCATCACGTCGGGCCAGCCGAACGCCGCGCAGGGCTTCGAGTTGAACGTGATTTCCGCGTGCGTGCTCGGCGGCGTGTCGCTGATGGGCGGCCGCGCGACGATCTCGGGCGTCGTGATCGGCGTGCTGATCATGGGCACCGTCGAGAACGTGATGAACCTGCTGAACATCGACGCGTTCTACCAGTACCTCGTGCGCGGCGCGATCCTGCTCGCGGCCGTGCTGCTCGACCAGTTGAAGAACCGCGGCGTACGCGACTGACCGAATCCACGGAGACGACACGCATGACCATCGACCCATCAGCGCAGGGCACGCACGCGGCGGCGAGCGACGCGCGCTATGCGCGCTACCCGAGCCTCGAGGATCGCGCGGTGCTGATCACGGGCGGCGCGACCGGCATCGGCGCGTCGTTCGTCGAGCACTTCGCCGAACAGGGCGCGCGCGTCGCGTTCGTCGATCTCGACGCGGCGGCCGGCGCCGCGCTGGCCGAACGCCTCGCGCACGTGCGCCATGCGCCGCTGTTCCTGTCCTGCGATCTGACCGACATCGACGCGCTGCGCCGGGCGATCGACGCGATCCGTGCGCGCATCGGCGCGATCGCGGTGCTCGTGAACAACGCGGCGAACGACGCGCGCCATGCGATCGGCGACGTGACGCCGGCGTCGTTCGACGCGGGCATCGCGGTGAACCTGCGTCACCAGTTCTTCGCCGCGCAGGCGGTGATCGACGACATGAAGCGGCAGGGCGGCGGCTCGATCGTCAATCTCGGCTCGATCAGCTGGATGCTGAAGAACGGCGGCTATCCCGTCTACGTGATGGCGAAGGCGGCCGTGCAGGGCCTGACGCGCGGCCTCGCGCGCGACCTCGGCCCGTTCGGCATCCGCGTGAATTCGCTGGTGCCCGGCTGGGTGATGACCGACAAGCAGCGCCGGCTGTGGCTCGACGACGCGGGCCGCGCGGCGATCAAGGCCGGCCAGTGCATCGACGCCGAACTGCTGCCGGCCGACCTCGCACGGATGGCGCTGTTTCTCGCGGCCGACGACAGCCGGATGATCACCGCGCAGGACGTGATCGTCGACGGCGGCTGGGCCTGATCGTTCGCACCGACCTGCATCGTTTCTTCGACGAAGGAAAGGAGCTCACCATGACCGCCACGTCCTCGCGCGCATCGTCGTCCGCCAGCCAGTCGCGCCGCGCGCGCCTGGCCGCCGCCGCCCAGCCGGTCAGCCCCGGCCCGCAGACGGCCGTGTTCGCGCAGGGCGTCGGCGCCGCGCATGCGGCGGCCGTCACGCTGTCGAACGCGTCGCTGCGGCTCGACGTGCTGCCGCACCTCGGCGGCGGCATCGCGCGCTTCGACTGGCGCGGCGACAACGGCGCGCTGATGCCGGTGTTCCGCCGTTGCGAGCACCCGGAGACGGTGACGGACCCGAACGAGCTCGCGTGCTACCCGCTGCTGCCGTACTCGAACCGGATCGGCGGCGGGCGCTTCGAATGCGACGGGCGCAAGGTCGCGGTGCCGCGCAACCGCCGCGACGAGCCGTTGCCGATCCACGGCGACGGCTGGCTCGCGCCGTGGCAGGTGGACGATGCGACCGACACGTCGCTGCAACTGTCGCTCGATCGTGCGGCCGGCGCGCCGTATGCGTTCCGCGCGATCCAGTCGTTCGAACTCGACGACGCGACGCTGTCGATCGCGCTGACGATCGAGAACGCGGGCCGCGCGCGGCTGCCGTTCGGGCTCGGCGTGCATCCGTTCCTCGTGCGCGATACGGAGACCGAGCTGGCCGCGGCGGCGGGCGGCCTGTGGCTGTCGGGCGCCGATTTCCTGCCGGTGCGGCACGTCAGCGTGCCGCCGGCCTGGCAGTTCGGCGTCGCGTATCCGCTGCCGGCCACGCTCGTCAATCACGCGTTCACCGGCTGGGGCGGCCACGCGACGGTGAGCTGGCCGCGCCGCCGGCTGTCGCTGACCGTCGCGGCCGACGCCGACGCGTACGTGCTCTATACGCCGCCGGGCGAGGATTTCTTCTGCTTCGAGCCGGTCGATCATCCGATCAATGCGGTGAACCTGCCGGGTGGCGCGGCCGCGCACGGGATGACGCTGCTCGCGCCCGGCGAGCGGCTCACGCGGCGCTTCGCGTTCACGGTCGAGCGCGCCGATGCGCGCGGCAATGGCGCGACACGCGAGGCAGCGCGGCGACGCGGGTAAAATACGCGGTCTACCAACGGTTTGCCGCGAGTATCCGCCATGTCTTCCCCGCTTACTTTCATCGAATCGCTGCGCGCCGCGTGGCAGCGCACGAATTCGCTGCTGTGCGTCGGCCTCGATCCCGAGCCGTCGCGCTTTCCCGTGCAGTTCGACGGCCAGCCCGACGCGATCTTCGAATTCTGCCGGCAGATCGTCGACGCGACCGCGCCGTATGCGAGCGCGTTCAAGCCGCAGATCGCGTACTTCGCCGCGCATCGCGCGGAAGACCAGCTCGAGCGGCTGATCGCGCACATCCATCTCCAGCATCCGGGCCTGCCCGTGATCCTCGACGCGAAGCGCGGCGACATCGGCAGCACGGCCGAGCAGTACGCGCGCGAGGCGTTCGAGCGCTATCGCGCGGACGCCGTCACGGTGAACCCGTACATGGGCTACGACTCGGTCGAGCCGTACTTCGAGCATGAAGGCAAGGGCGTGATCGTGCTGTGCCGCACGTCGAACCCGGGCGGCTCGGACCTGCAGTTCCTCGATACGAACGGGCGGCCGCTGTATCAGGTCGTGGCCGATCTCGCGGCGAACAAGTGGAATGCGAAGAACGGCCAGCTCGGCCTCGTGGTCGGCGCGACGTTCCCGAAGGAAATCGAGATCGTGCGCGGGATCGTCGGCGACATGCCGCTCCTGATCCCCGGCATCGGCGCGCAGGGCGGCGACGTGCAGGCGACCGTCAATGCGGGCCGCACGGCCGACGGCACCGGGATGATGATCAACTCGTCGCGCGCGATCCTGTATGCGAGCAAGGGCGAGGATTTCGCCGAAGCCGCGGCGCTCGCCGCGCAGAAGACGCGCGACACGATCAACGCGCATCGCTGAAATACCGGCCGCCCGCTCGGGCGGCCTTCGACCGCCGCGCCCGCGTTCGCGGGCCGCGCGCCTTCATCGTGTATTCGCCGTCCTGGCGCACGCGAACAATTTTCCGTCGCTTCCGTACTGCACGTGCGCAATTTAGTCGCGCCATGCTGCCGTTTGTCATCGATCCGTCACGAAAATGTCAAGAAAAGGAGCGACGCCATGCCCAAGCTGTCCCGCCGTCTTCTGAGCGCGTTCGCCGCGTCGCTGTGCATGACGTTCGCCCATGCGGCGGACCTGTCGCACTGGCCGGCCGACAGCGCGAAGGCGTTGAACGCGATGATCGCCGCGCACGCGAACCGCGGCGACTACGCGGTGTTCGACGCCGACAACACGACCTACCGCTACGACCTCGAGGAATCGCTGCTGCCGTATCTCGAGAACCACGGCGTGCTGACGCGCGATTCGCTCGATCCGTCGCTCAAGCTGATCCCGTTCAAGGATTCCGCCGACTACAAGGAATCGCTGACGAGCTACTACTACCGGCTGTGCGAGATCGACGATCTGGTCTGCTATCCGTGGATCGCGCAGGCGTTCGCCGGGCAGTCGCTCGCCAGCCTGAAGCGCCACGTCGATGCGATGCTCGCCGACGGCAAGCCGATCCCGATCCGCTACTGGCAGGGCGACAAGGTCGTCGACGGCACGGTGAATCCGCCGCGCTTCTTCCGCGGGATGCAGGAGCTGTACAACGCGCTGCGCGAGAACGGCATCGACGTCTACGTGATGACGGCCGCGCACGAGGAACTCGCGCGGCTCGTGCTGTCCGACCCGAAGTACGGCTACAACGTGAAGCCGCAGAACGTGATCGGCGTGACGACGCTGCTGCGCGACCCGGCCACCGGCGCGCTGACCACGTCGCGGCTGCAGATCAAGGCCGGCAAGTACGACGAGGCCGCGAACCGCAACCTCGTGATCACGCCGTTCCTGATGAACCCGATGACGTGGTACGAAGGCAAGCTCGGTTCGATCGTCGGCTGGATCGACCAGTGGAAAAAGCCGGTGCTCGTCGCGGGCGACACGCCGAGCTCCGACGGCTACATGCTGCTGAACGCGACCGACGTCGCGCGCGGCGGCGTGCGCGTGTGGGTCAACAAGAAGGACAAGCAGATGGCGCAGATCCGCGCGTGGTCGGACGAATCGGCCGCGAAGCAGAAGGCGCTCGGCCTGCCGGTGACGGCGGACAAGAACTGGATCGTCGTGAAGCCCGACGCGATTCAATAAGCGGGCGCGGCGCCACGCGCGCCCGGGCCGCTCAGCCTTCGTGTTCGTCGAGCAGCTTCAGCAGCCCGCGCAGCGCATGCGCGGCCGCCTGCGTGCGGATCTGTTCGCGGTCGCCCTTGAACACGCGCGTCTCGACGTCGGTATGCAGCCGGTTGCTCCAGCCGAACGACACGGTGCCGACCGGCTTCTTCTCGCTGCCGCCGGCCGGGCCCGCGATGCCGGTGACGGACAGCGCGACCTGCGCGCGGCTGTTGCGCAGCGCGCCTTCGGCCATCGCGCGCGCGACGGGCTCGCTGACGGCGCCGTGCTTGTCGATCAGGTCGGGCGGCACGCCGATCATCTCGATCTTGGCCTGGTTCGAGTACGTGACGAAGCCGCGCTCGAACCACTGGCTGCTGCCGGAAATGTCGGTGATCGCCGTGGCGATCATCCCGCCGGTGCAGGATTCGGCGGTGGCGAGCGTGAGGTGCTCGTCACGCAGCTTGTTGCCTGCGCGGATCGCAAGCTGATGGACGACGGAATCGGTTGGCATGCGCGTCGGGAAACGGGAGTCGGGAAATCGGTCAGCCGGCGACGGAGCGCCACAGCGCGATCACGAGCAGCGTCATGAACGCGGCGACGAGGTCGTCGACCATGATGCCGAGCCCGCCTTTCAGGCGGCGCTCGAAGTAGCGGATCGGCGGCGGCTTGAGCATGTCGAAGAAGCGGAACGCGACGAACGCCCATAGCTGGCCGACGAAGGTCGCGGGCGTGACGAACAGCATCACGAGCCAGATCGCGACGATCTCGTCCCAGACGACGGCGCCCGGATCGGACACGCCGGCCTGCTTCGCGGTGAAACCGGTGATCCACGTGCCGGCCGCGAAGCCGACGGCGATCAGCGCCCACCATTCGGGCACCGTCAGGTAGCGGTTGAGCACGACGAACGTGAGCCAGCCGAACAGCGAGCCGAACGTGCCGGGCATGATCGGCGCGAGCCCGCTGCCGAAGCCGAGCGACACGATATGCGCGGGGTGCGACAGCATGAAGCGGGCCGTCACGCGTGTCGGCGCGGGCCGCGCGGCGCCGGAATCGGCCGCGGCGTGCGCGGGCGTCGGATCAGTCTGCATGGAAGTGGTCGAAGCCGTGCAACGTGAGAGCGAGGGGCGCGCCGGCGGCGTCGCGCCACGCGATGGCGGGTTGGGCCGACGGCGCGGACAACGCGCGTATTGTACCGATTCGCGTGACCGGCACGCCGGCCGCGGCGCCGGCCGCTTCGACCGCCGCGCGGGCCGCGACGGGCGCCGTGAAGCACAGTTCGTAATCGTCGCCGCCCGCCAGCGTGCAGCGGCGCTGCACGTCGGCCGGCAGCGTCGCGAGCGCGGCCGAGCGTGGCACCGCGTCGGCGTCGATCTCGGCGCGCACGTTCGAGCGCGTCAGGATGTGCTGGAGATCGCCGGCGAGGCCGTCCGACAGGTCGAGCGCCGCGTGCGCGACGCCCGCGAGCGCCAGGCCCAGCGTGACGCGCGGCTCCGGGCGCTCGAGCGCGCGCCGGAACGCGGCGGCTTCATCCGCGCCCGCCGTCCATTCGCCGCGGGCGACGCCGAGCCCCGCGCGCGCATCGCCGAGCGTGCCGGATACCCATACGTCGTCGCCGTCGCGCGCGGCATCGCGCCGCAGCGCCGCGCCGGGCGCGACTTCGCCGAACACGGTCACGCACAGGTTCAGTGGCCCGCTCGTCGTGTCGCCGCCGATCAGCTCGCAGCCGTATCGCTCGGCCAGCGCGAACAGCCCGTTGCTGAACGCTTCGAGCCACGCCGCGTCGGCGCGCGGTAGCGCGCACGCGAGCGTGAACGCGCGCGGCTCGGCGCCCATCGCCGCGAGATCCGACAAATTGACCGCGAGCGTCTTGTGGCCGAGCGCGTCGGGCGCGACATCGGGAAAGAAGTGGCGGCCTTCCACCAGCATGTCCGTCGAAATGGCCAGTAATTTCCCGGATCGGGGCGCCATCAGCGCGCAATCGTCGCCGATGCCGAGCGTCGACGCGCGGGCGCCCCGGGCCGCGCGGCGCGTGAAGAAGCGTTCGATCAGCGAAAACTCGGAGAGGGCGGCTGGCACGGCGGGCGATCCGAAACGGTTGAAGGAACGGCATTGTACGAGGCGGGCGGCGGCGCTCCTGTACCATCCAGTTCATTTTTGTCGCGGCTGTCGCACCCGAATCGCCGGTCTGATGGGCGGTGATTGGCGCTACAATGCCGTCGAACAGTTATTCTAATCCGCCCGTCACGAGACACATGTCCACCCAAGCCTCCTCCAAAGCCAAGCTCCGCGAAGCCGCGCTCGACTATCACGAATTTCCGACCCCCGGCAAAATCGCGATCGCCCCGACCAAGCAGATGATCAACCAGCGCGACCTCGCGCTCGCGTATTCGCCGGGCGTGGCGTTCGCGTGCGAGGAGATCGTCGAGAATCCGCTGAACGCCGCGCGCTTCACAGCGCGCAGCAACCTGGTCGGCGTCGTGACGAACGGCACGGCGGTGCTCGGTCTCGGCAACATCGGCCCGCTCGCGTCGAAGCCGGTGATGGAAGGCAAGGCCGTGCTGTTCAAGAAGTTCGCGGGCATCGACGTGTTCGACATCGAGCTGAACGAGTCGGACCCGCACAAGCTCGTCGACGTGATCGCCGCGCTGGAGCCGACCTTCGGCGGGATCAACCTCGAGGACATCAAGGCGCCGGACTGCTTCATCGTCGAGCGCGAAGCGCGCAAGCGGATGAAGATTCCGGTGTTCCACGACGACCAGCACGGCACCGCGATCGTCGTGGCCGCGGCCGTCACGAACGGCCTGAAGGTCGTCAACAAGGACATCAAGAAGGTCAAGCTCGTCGCGTCCGGCGCGGGCGCGGCCGCGCTCGCGTGCCTGGACCTGCTGGTCGACATCGGGCTGCCGCTCGAGAACATCACGGTGACCGACCTGGCCGGCGTGGTCTACAAGGGCCGCACCGAGCTGATGGATCCGGACAAGGAGCGTTTCGCGCGCGAAACCGACGCCCGCACGCTCGCCGAGGTGATCGACGGCGCGGACATCTTCCTCGGCCTGTCGGCCGCCGGCGTGCTGAAGCAGGAGATGGTGAAGGGCATGGCCGAGCGCCCGCTGATCCTCGCGCTCGCGAACCCGACGCCGGAAATCCTGCCGGAACTCGCGCTCGAAGTGCGCCCGGACGCCGTGCTGGCCACTGGCCGCACCGATTACCCGAACCAGGTCAACAACGTCCTGTGCTTCCCGTTCATCTTCCGCGGCGCGCTCGACGTCGGCGCGACGACGATCACGCGTGAAATGGAGATCGCCGCCGTGAACGCGATCGCCGAACTCGCGCAGCACGAGCAGAGCGACATCGTCGCGACCGCGTACGGCATCCAGGATCTGTCGTTCGGGCCCGAATACCTGATTCCGAAGCCGTTCGATCCGCGCCTGATCGTGAAGATCGCACCGGCCGTCGCGCAGGCCGCGATGGACGGCGGCGTCGCGACGCGCCCGATCGAGGACATGGACGCGTACAAGCAGCACCTGCAGCAGTTCGTGTACCACAGCGGCACGACGATGAAGCCGATCTTCCAGATCGCGCGCGCCGCGCCGGAAGAGAAGAAGCGCGTGGTGTTCGCGGAAGGCGAGGAAGAGCGCGTGTTGCGCGCCGTTCAGATCATCGTCGACGAAAAACTCGCGAAGCCGATCCTGATCGGCCGCCCGTCGGTGATCGAGCACCGTATCCAGCGCTACGGCCTGCGCCTGACGCCGGGCACCGATTTCACGGTCGTCAACACCGAGCACGACGAGCGCTACCGCGACTTCTGGCAGACGTACTACAAGATGATGGCGCGCAAGGGCATCAGCGAGCAGCTCGCGCGTGTCGAAATGCGCCGTCGGACGACGCTGATCGGCTCGATGCTGGTGAAGAAGGGCGAAGCGGACGGGATGATCTGCGGCACGATCAGCACCACGCACCGCCACCTGCACTTCATCGACCAGGTGATCGGCAAGCGCCCGGGCTGCAGCGTGTACGCGGCGATGAACGGCCTCGTGCTGCCGGGCCGCCAGATTTTCCTCGTCGATACGCACGTGAACGTCGATCCGACCCCGGAGGAGCTGGCCGAGATCACGATCATGGCCGCCGAAGAAGTGCGCCGCTTCGGCATCGAGCCGAAGGTCGCGCTGGTGTCGCACTCGAATTTCGGCACGAGCAACGCACCTTCGGCGAAGAAGATGCGCGATACGCTCGCGATCCTGCAGGAAACCGCGCCGGAGCTGAAGGTGGACGGCGAAATGCACGGCGACGTCGCGCTCGACGCGGCGCTGCGCAAGGAGATCCTGCCGGAATCGACGCTGGAAGGCGAAGCGAACCTGCTGATCCTGCCGAACATCGACGCCGCGAACATCGCGTACAACCTGCTGAAGACGGCCGCCGGCAACAACATCGCGATCGGGCCGATCCTGTTGGGCGCCGCGCAGCCGGTGCACGTGCTGACCGAATCGGCGACCGTTCGTCGCATCGTCAACATGGCGGCGCTGCTCGTGGCCGACGTCAACGCCGCGCGCTGAGCCGACACGAACGCGCGGCGCCGGTCGAACCGGGGCCGCGCGCCGGGCGAAATTGTAAACAAAGGCAAAAAGAGGCGTGCCCGCAAGGGGCACGCCGCGGGCAGGGCGCAACCGCGCTTCCCATAAGCAACAGCAGCATCTTTCCACTCCGGGTAGCGAGTGTGGCAAGGAGGCAGGTCTTGCCATGCGAAAGATGCCGCACGCATTTTATCCTATGTAAGATAAATGTAGTGCAATTTCGGTAAAAAATGCGGAATTCGGGGCGTCGCGTGGCTTTCGATTCCCAAACGGACATTGATTCGCGCGGCCAATAACGCTACGCTAACGCCTTTGTTGGTCGTCAACTACTTGATTTAACAGCGGGAACCCTGGTTCATGGCACGCAAGTGGCTCCGCAACGGCGCGCTCGCGTCCGTCTTCGCGATGTTCGCGATGGGTATCGTCGGCACGCCGACGGGCAGTCTGGTTTCCGCCGCTTACGCACGGGAGGCCGTTCCGGCCGACGTGGCCGCCAGCGGGCTCGATACGATCTCGACTGCCAGTCTTCCGCGCGAGGCCGTGACCACGCTGGGCCTGATCAGCGCCGGCGGCCCCTATCCGTACGAGAAAGACGGCGTCGTGTTCGGCAACCGCGAGCGGATCCTGCCGAAGGCGAAGCGCGGCTACTACCATGAGTACACGGTGCCGACGCCGCGTGCGCGCAATCGCGGCGCGCGCCGGATCGTCTGTGGCGGGCCGTTGCGCCGGATCGACAACTGTTATTACACGGGCGACCACTACAACAGTTTTAAACGTATTGTTGAATGACTTCGGGACGAATGGCATGAGCGACTCCATCTACGCGCACGATACGGCGGCGGCGGATCTGTTCGCGGCCGGCGACGGCAATCTGTTTCAGCGTGTGATTCAGCTGCACGCGGCGGCGCAGGCCGGCGGCACGCCGGAGCAACAGGAAGCCGAGCCCGGGCTTTCATCGAACGAGGAGCCTATGAGCCTTTTCACGACCGTGCGACCCAATCTCGTGCAGTCGATCCGCGCGTTCCGCGTGCAGGATCTCGCCGACGAAGCCGGTCGGCTCGGCCAGCATTTCCTGTATGCGTATTGCGGCGCCGCGCAGTCGAAGCAGGAAGTGATGGAAACGATCGCGACCTCGTTCCTGTTTCCGAAGCATTTCGGGAAGAACTACGACGCGCTGTACGATTGCCTCACCGATCTCGTCGCGAAGGCCGGCGCGCAGCCTGGTTTCGTGATCGTCCTCGAAGGGTTGCCGATCGCGCAGAAATTCGACAAGGAAGGGCGCGAAACGCTGCTCGACGTGTTCCGCGAGGCGGCCGAGTTCTGGGCCGAGCGCAAGGTCGCGTTCCGCGTGTTCTACTCGTTCGCGTAAGCGCGTCGGCGGGCCGGTACGCCGCGTTGTCGCAGCTTCCGGTCGTTGTTCGCCGCCGGCACCGGAATCCGGTGCGCAGCGTCTCGAAAACCCGCCATTGCGCGGGTTTTTGTGCATCTGGCGACTGAATCGGCGAGTGCGCCGTACGCCCGATGGGCGTACTTCACGTCATTGCAGCGATGCCGGCGACGAGCATGCGCTTGCACGGATCGTCCCGTACACGACAACGCAATTCATCGCCGCGGAATGAACCCGAGACGATCCGCGCGTTGAAGTCGAGCCGGAGCGAATCGCTCGCGGTCGCCGATCACCACCCGCCCCAGCGTGCCGCCAGCGCCGCGAGCACGGCCGCGCCGGCCGTCTCGGTGCGCAGCACGCGCGGCCCGAGCGACAACGCGGTGAACCCGCGTGCGCGGGCCGCATTTTCCTCGTCCGGCGACAGCCCGCCCTCCGGGCCGATCAGCAGCGTGACGGCGCCCGCGGGCGGCGCGTCGGGCAGCGACGCGAACGGGATGCTCGCGCGCGGCGACAGCAGCAGCCGCAGTTCGCCGTCGGCCGGCGCGGCCGGCAGCGCGTCGAGCCATGCGTGGAAGCCGGCCACCGGCGCGACGTCGGGCACGCGGTTGCGTCCGCACTGTTCGCACGACGCGCGCACGACGCCGCGCCAGTGCGCGACGCGCTTGTCCGCCCGTTCGCCGGCGAGCTTCACGACGCCGCGCGCGGTCGACAGCGGCACGACCGCCGCGACGCCGAGCTCGACGGCTTTCTCGATCACCCAGTCCATCTTGTCGCCGCCGGCGATGCCCTGCGCGAGCGTCACGCGATACGGCGGCTCGGCCTCGGCGGGCTCGAACGTATCGACCTGCACGAGCGCGCCGCGCTTGTCGACCTCGACGAGCCGCGCGCGGTACTGGCCGCCCGTGCCGTCGAACAGCGCGAGCGCGTCGCCGGGCTGCAGGCGCAGCACCTGCACGTGGCGCGCGACGTCGGCCGGCAATGCGAGCGGGGCATCGGCGCGCGGCGCGGCGTCGACGAAAAAGCGCGGCACGGCCGCGGTGGTGGTGGCTTCATTCATGCGTGTGGCGGTTTCGGTCATGCGTCGAGACGGCACCCGAGCGCCCAGCGGTAGCCGTCGAGATCCTCGATCTGCGCGAACCGGTCGCCCCAGAACTGATCCTGCGGCGCGCTCAGCGATTTCGCGCCCGCGTCGAGCGCGCGCTGCCAGGTGGCGTCGACGTCGTCGACATACAGATAGAACGATTGCGGCGCGGTGGCGTTCGCGCGCTTCGGCGTGAGCGCGGGCGAGCCGAACGCGCCCTCGGGCGCGAACATCACGATCAACTGGCCGCGATAGGCCATCTCGACGTGCATGATCGCGCCGTCCTCGTCGTGCACGTCGCGTACCGTGAAGCCGAATGCGGCCTGGAAGAACTCGATGGCCGCGCGCGCGTTGCGCACGGTCAGGTAGGGCGTCAACCAAGGCACGTTGGCCGGACGTGGATCGGTCATGAAAATCTCCTGTTGCACGGTATCGGCGCCGCGGCGCCTGCGCCGGTCTCATGCTGGAACGACGGAACGTTGCGCGGCGTGCCGAGGTTCAGCGGCGAACGCCCAGTGTATCGCGCAGCGCGCGCGGCAGGGCAAAGAGGGACGCATGCAGCCGCGCATCGTAGTAGCGCAAGCCGTCGACGCGGCGGGCCGCGAGCCGTTCGTCGACGTCGTGCGCGAACAGCGCGGCCGCATCGAGCGTGTCGCTCGCGATCGCCATCAGCCACTGCGAGCCGTACAGCGGCACGTGCGCCGACAGTGGGTCGACGACCGCGAAGCTCGCGCGCAGATCGTCGAGCAGCGCGGCGATGCGCGCGGCATGGAACACCGGCGAGCCGAGATGCATCGAGATCGCGCCGCAGCGCGTGAGGATTCGCTTGAGCCGCGCGTAGAACGCACGCGTATAGAGGCCGGCCGCCGGCGAATCGGGCGGCGTGAGGTCGAACACCACGAGATCGAAATGTTCGACCGTCGAATCGACGAAGTGCGCGGCGTCGCCGATCACGACCTCGACGCGCGGGTCGTCGAGCGCGCCCTGGTGCACGTCGTCGAGATAGCGGCGCGCCATCCCGATCACCTCGTGGTCGAGCTCGGCGATCACGATCCGTTCGATGCACGCGTGCTTGAGCAACTGGCGCGCCGCGCCGCCGTCGCCGCCGCCGAGCACGAGCGCTTTCTTCGGCGCCGGATGCGCGAGCGCGGCCGGGTGCGTCATGCACTCGTGATACACGTACTCGTCGCCGACCGACGTCATCGGCCGGCCGTCCAGCGTGAACAGGCGGCCGAGCTGCGGCGTTTCCCACACTTCGATGCGCTGGTGCGGCGACGCCACGTGCGCGAGCCGGCGCGCGTTCGGGAAGCCGTAGGCGGCGTTGGGCGTGGGATGGAAGAGAAGGGTCGTGCTCACGGGTGGGGCCGCGGGAGGCGGGCAGTTCCGACGCCTGAATTATAGGAGGCGGGCGGTTTGGCGGAAAACCGTGCCGGAACACGACGCGCCGACAAGGGAAATGCCGGCCCATCTGTTAAAATGACGAGCTTTGCAGCCCCGTCCGTTGGCTCCGTCCGCTTCGCGTCCGTCAGGCGCCGCACCGCGCGCCGGGAACGATTGACGCTCGAGCTTCCGGATGCCGCCGTGCCCCCGTTTCCTCGACTCGTTCTCCGGACTCGACATGACGACTTCGTCTCCCGCCTCCACCACCTTGATGGCCAACGCGATCCGTGCGCTCGCGATGGACGCCGTCCAGCAAGCGAACTCCGGCCACCCGGGCATGCCGATGGGCATGGCCGAAATCGGCGTCGCGCTCTGGTCGCGCCATCTGAAGCACAACCCGGCGAACCCGCACTGGGCCGACCGCGACCGTTTCGTGCTGTCGAACGGCCATGGCTCGATGCTGCTGTACTCGCTGCTGCACCTGACCGGCTACGACCTGCCGATCGAAGAGCTGAAGAACTTCCGCCAACTGCACTCGAAGACGCCGGGCCACCCCGAATACGGGATCACGCCGGGCGTCGAGACGACCACCGGCCCGCTCGGCCAGGGACTCGCGAACGCGGTCGGCATGGCGCTCGGCGAAGCGCTGATGGCCGACGAGTTCAACCGTGACGGCGCGAAGATCGTCGATCACCACACGTACGTGTTCCTCGGCGACGGCTGCCTGATGGAAGGCATCTCGCACGAAGCCTGCTCGCTCGCGGGCACGCTGAAGCTGAACAAGCTGATCGCGCTGTACGACGACAACGGCATCTCGATCGACGGCGACGTCGTGAACTGGTTCCACGACGACACGCCGAAGCGCTTCGAAGCGTACGGCTGGAACGTGATCCCGAACGTGAACGGCCACGACGTCGACGCGGTCGACGCGGCCATCGCGAAGGCGAAGTTGTCGGACAAGCCGACGCTGATCTGCTGCAAGACGGTGATCGGCAAGGGCGCGGCGACCAAGGCCGGCGGCCACGACGTGCACGGCGCGGCGCTCGGCGCAGAAGAAATCGCGAAGACGCGCGAAGCGCTCGGCTGGAAGTGGGAGCCGTTCGTGATTCCTCAGGAAGTCTATGCGGCCTGGGACGCGAAGGAAGCCGGCAAGCGGGCCGAGTCCGAATGGGACGCGACGTTCGCGGCCTATCGCGCGAAGTTCCCGGCCGAAGCGGCCGAATTCGAGCGCCGGATGGCGAACAAGCTGCCGGCCGACTGGGCCGAGAAGGCCGCGGCGATCATCGCCGGCGCGAACGAGCGCGCCGAGACGGTCGCGACCCGCAAGGCGTCGCAGCAGGCGATCGAAGGCCTCGCCGCCGCGCTGCCCGAGCTGCTCGGCGGCTCGGCCGATCTGACCGGCTCGAACCTGACCAACTGGAAGGCGTCGAAGGCGGTGCGCGCGAATCCGGAAGGCGCGGGCGTGCTGCTCGGCAACCACATCAACTACGGCGTGCGCGAATTCGGCATGAGCGCCGCGATCAACGGCCTCGCGCTGCACGGCGGCCACAAGCCGTTCGGCGGCACGTTCCTGACGTTCTCCGACTACAGCCGCAACGCGCTGCGCGTGGCCGCGCTGATGAAGGTGCCGTCGATCTTCGTGTTCACGCACGATTCGATCGGCCTCGGCGAAGACGGCCCGACGCACCAGTCGATCGAGCACGTGTCGAGCCTGCGCCTGATCCCGAACCACGACGTGTGGCGTCCGGCCGACACGGTCGAGACGGCCGTCGCGTGGACCCACGCGGTCGCCGCCGATCGTCCGTCGAGCCTGATCTTCAGCCGTCAGAACCTTGCGTTCAACCCGCGTACCGATGCGCAGATCGCGAACATCGAGAAGGGCGGCTACGTGCTGAAGGACTGGGACGAGGAAATCGTCGCGCGCAAGATCATCCTGATCGCGACGGGCTCGGAAGTCGAACTCGCGATGAAGGCCGTCGAGCCGCTCGCGCAACAGGGCATCGCGGCCCGCGTCGTGTCGATGCCGTCGACCAACGTGTTCGATCGCCAGGACGCCGAATACCGCGAACGCGTGCTGCCGCACGGCGTGCGCCGCGTCGCGATCGAAGCGGGCGTGACGAGCTTCTGGCACAAGTACGTCGGCCTCGAGGGCGGCGTCGTCGGGATCGACACGTTCGGCGAATCGGCGTCGGCCGGCGTGCTATTCAAGTACTTCGGTTTCACCGTCGAGCACGTCGTCGAGACCGTGAAGGCCGTGCTGGCCTGAAAGCATACGCGACGCGCGCCACCCGTTGCGCGCGTCGCACCGTGAAGCTGCACGAAACGAATTTTTTCAGCCATCAGGAGATAGACCATGACGATTCGCGTCGCAATCAACGGCTACGGCCGTATCGGCCGCAACACGCTGCGCGCGTTCTATGAAAACGGCAAGAAGCACGATCTCGAGATCGTCGCGATCAACGACCTGGGCGATGCGAAGACCAACGCGCACCTGACCCAGTACGACACCGCGCACGGCAAGTTCCCGGGCGACGTGTCGGTCGACGGCGACTACCTCGTCGTGAACGGCGACAAGATCCGCGTGCTCGCGAACCGCAACCCGGCCGAACTGCCGTGGGGCGAGCTGGGTGTCGACGTCGTGATGGAATGCACGGGCTTCTTCACGACGAAGGAAAAGGCGAGCGCGCACCTGAAGGGCGGCGCGAAGAAGGTAATCATCTCGGCGCCGGGCGGCAAGGACGTCGACGCGACGATCGTCTACGGCGTGAACCACGACGTGCTGAAGGCCGAACACACGGTCATCTCGAACGCATCGTGCACGACGAACTGCCTCGCGCCGCTCGTCAAGCCGCTGAACGACAAGATCGGCCTCGAAACCGGCCTGATGACGACGATCCACGCGTACACGAACGACCAGGTGCTGACGGACGTCTATCACGAAGACCTGCGCCGCGCGCGTTCGGCCACGCACAGCCAGATCCCGACGAAGACGGGTGCCGCATCGGCCGTCGGCCTCGTGCTGCCGGAACTGAACGGCAAGCTCGACGGCTACGCGATCCGCGTCCCGACGATCAATGTGTCGATCGTCGACCTGTCGTTTATCGCGAAGCGCGACACGACGGTCGAGGAAGTCAACGCGATCATGAAGGAAGCATCGGAAGGCGCGCTGAAGGGCATCCTCGGCTACAACGACGCACCGCTGGTGTCGATCGACTTCAATCACAACCCGGCTTCGTCGACGTTCGACGCGACGCTGACCAAGGTGTCGGGCCGTCTCGTGAAGGTGTCGAGCTGGTACGACAACGAGTGGGGTTTCTCGAACCGCATGCTCGATACGGCAATCGCATTCGCGAACGCGAAGTAATCCAGCACGTTGCGCGGCCGCCGCAAGGCGGCCGGCGTGGCGAACGAGCCCGGCCCGGGGTTTCCCGGCCGGGTTTTTTATTGCCCGGCGTTCGCCGTCACCTGCCCGATCGCATCGACGAACGCGCGCTTGAGCGGGCTGTCGAGATCCGTCCACGCGAGCCCGATGCCGCTGCGGTGACCGGCCAGGTCGAGCGGCCGCGCGAGCACGTTCGGCGGCAGCGCGCTGGCCGCTTGCGCCGGGATCAGCCCGATCCCCATCCCGGCCGCGACGAGCGCGAGCATCGTCGTGAATTCGCCGAACTCCTGCGCGATCTCGAGCGTCGTGCCCGCGCGGCTCAGCGCGAGCAGCATGTCGTCGTGAAAGCCGGGCGCGTAGCGGCGCGCGAGCACGAACGTGGGCTGGCCGCGCAGCGCGGCCGGTGAAATCGCGTCGTGCGCGGCCAGCGGATGGTCCAGCGGCAGCGCGACGACGAACCCCTCCTCGAGCACCACGCGCGTGTCGATGCCCGCGTAGGCGGCCGGCAGCCGGATCATCCCGAAATCGATCCGGCGCTCGCGCAGCGCGGCGATCTGGTCGGGCGTGGGCATGTCCTTCAGCTCGAGCGCGATCAACGGATAGCGCTCGAGCATCGTGCGCAGCACGGCCGGCAACAGCGCCGGCAATACCGACGACACGAACGCGATCCGCAGCGTGCCGATTTCGCCGCGGCTCGACCGCCGCGCGATCTGTTCCGCGCGCGCGGCCTGCTGCAGCGTCGCGCGCGCTTCGGGCAGGAACACGCGCCCGGTGTCGCTCAATTCGACCTTGTGCCGGTCGCGCTCGAACAGGCGCGCGCCGAGTTCCGCCTCGAGCGCCTTGATCTGCATGCTCAGCGCGGGCTGCACGATGCACAGGCGCTGCGCGGCGCGCCCGAAATGCAGCTCTTCCGCGAGCGTGACGAAGGCGCGCAATTGCTTGAGTTCCATGGGCGGCGGGCATGAGAGAAGACGGTCATCAGTTTTCATGATAACCGGATCAAAAAAGACCATTGGCGCGGACCCGGCCGGCGGCCGAAGATACCGTCGATGCGAGACCGGCCGCGATGGGCAGCCGGCTCGACCGGCACGAGGAGACATCCATGGCTAACGCGCTTGACCGGTTCCGCCTCGACGGCCGCCGCGCGCTGATTACCGGTTCCGGTCGCGGAATCGGGCTGACGCTCGCTCGCGGGCTCGCGGAAGCCGGCGCGGCGATCGTCATCAACGATCGCAATGAAGAGAAGGCCGCGACGCTCGCGCGCCAGTTCCGCGACGAAGGCTTCGCGGCCGACCATGCGGTGTTCGACGTGGCCGAGCACGCGCAGGTACGCACGGCGATCGACGACTTCGAGGCGCGCGTCGGCGCGATCGACATCCTCGTGAACAACGCAGGCATCCAGCGCCGCGCGCCGCTCGACGCATTCGACCCGGACGACTGGCATGCGCTGATGCGCGTGAATCTCGACGGCGTGTTCAACGTCGCGCAGGCGGTCGCGCGGCACATGATCGCGCGCGGTCGCGGCAAGATCATCAACATCTGCTCGGTGCAGAGCGAGCTTGCGCGGCCGACGATCGCGCCGTATGCGGCGACCAAGGGCGCGGTGCGGATGCTGACCAAAGGAATGTGCGCCGACTGGGCGCGCCACGGCATCCAGGCGAACGGCCTCGCGCCCGGCTATTTCGAAACCGAGCTGAATCGCGCGCTGGTCGACGACGCGGCGTTTTCCGACTGGCTGTGCAAGCGCACGCCGGCCGGCCGCTGGGGGCAGGTCGACGAACTGTGCGGCGCGGCGATCTTCCTCGCGTCGGCCGCGTCCGATTTCGTGAACGGCCAGACGTTGTTCGTCGACGGCGGGCTGACGAGTGCCGTCTAACCAGGAGCGTGTCATGCGTATGCGTTGCATGTGTGTCGTGATCCACGGGCCGAACGACCTGCGGGTCGAGGAGCAGGACGCGGGCGAGATCGGCCCGGGCCAGGTGCGCGTCGACGTCGCGATGGGCGGCATCTGCGGCTCCGACCTGCATTACTTCCGGCATGGCGGCTTCGGCGCGATCCGGCTGCAGCAGCCGATGGTGCTCGGCCACGAGGTCGCCGGCACCGTCGCTGAAGTGGCGCCGGACGTGACGTCGGTGAAAGCCGGCGATCGCGTCGCGGTCAACCCGAGCCGGCCGTGCGGCGCCTGCCGCTACTGTCTCGAAGGGCTGCCGAACCAGTGTCTCGACATGCGCTTCTACGGCAGCGCGATGCGGATGCCGCACGTGCAGGGTGCGTTCCGCAATGCGCTCGTGTGCGACGCGGTGCAGTGCGTGAAGGTCGCCGATCACGTGCCGCTGTCGCTCGCGGCGCTCGCCGAGCCGTTCGCGGTCGGCCTGCATGCGGTGTCGCGCGCGGGCCCGCTGATCGGCAAGCGCGTGCTCGTGTCGGGGTGCGGGCCGATCGGCGTGCTGGCGATCGCGGCCGCGCGCGTGCACGGCGCCGCGGAGATCGTCGCGACCGATGTCGTCGACGCGCCGCTCGCGGTGGCGAGCGCGCTCGGCGCGGACCGCACGATCAACGCGGCCGCCGATGCCGGCTGGGTCGAGCGCTACAGCGCCGACAAGGGCACGTTCGACGTGATGATCGAGTGTTCGGGCAATGCGCGCGCGCTGCGCGACGGGCTGGACGTGATGCGGCCGCGCGGCGTCGTCGTGCAGCTCGGGCTCGGCGGCGACGTGAGTCTGCCGCAGAACGTCGTGGTCGCGAAGGAACTGTCGATCTGCGGCTCGTTCCGCTTTCACGCGGAATTCGCGCTGGCGGTGCAACTGATCAACGCGGGGCGCGTCGACCTGCGGCCGGCCGTCACGCGCGTGTTCCCGATGCGTGATGCGAACCTCGCGTTCGAACTGGCCGGCGATCGCCAGCGTGCGATGAAGGTGCTGATCGATTTCGCGAACGAGGCCGCGTGACGGGGCAGCGTTAGCGCGCGACGGCAGCAGCGCCCTTGGCAAAAAGGCACGCCCGCGATGCGCGGTGCGTGCCTTTTTGTCGTGCGGTGGAAACGGACTGCCGGATTGCCGGCCTGCCGCATCACTGCGTGACCCGCCGCGTGCCGCAGCGTCCCGGCGCGCCTTCATCGAGCGCGTGCTCGCGTAGCGCGATCCGTCGGAACGGTGACCGGTACGGCCGGGAGGAAGGCCGCGCCGCGGCGCGGAAAGATTACGCGCCGGGTGTCGGGAAGAAGACGCCCGCGCGCTGCGCGGCGTTCGCGATGTGCGTTTCGATCGCGGTGCCGGCGGCGGCCGCATCGCGCGCGATCAGCGCGTCGACGATCGCGCGGTGCTCGTGCCACGTCGACAGCAGCAGTTCGCGCCGGTAGAACGGCATGCGCTGGCTTTCCTTCATGATGTCCGCACTGCTGCGCAGGATCGACTCGATCGCCGCGTTGCCGGCCAGATGGATGATCCGCATGTGGAAGTCGAAGTCGAGCCGCGATGCCTCGTCGAGCGCGCTGTCGGTCAGCGCGACGTGCAGGTCCGCGAGGTTGTCCTCGAACCATGCGATGTCTGCGTCGCTGACGACGTGCGCGGCCATCCGCGCGGCGAAGCCTTCGAGCGCATAGCGCATCTGGTAGGTGTCGGGCGGCGACGACTGCTCGGCGAATTGCCACGGATGCGCGGCCGACGCCTGCGCGCTTTCGACGTACACGCCCTTGCCCGCGCGGATGCGCAGCATCCCGAGCGCCTCGAGCGTCGACAGCGCCTCGCGCAGCGACGCGCGGCTGATCTCCAGCTCCTCGGAGAGCTGGCGCTGGGCCGGCAGCAGGCTGCCGACCGGATACACGCCTGCCTCGATCCGGTCGCGGATCGTCGCGATGGCGGCGTCGGTCACGGTATGCGGAACATTTCTCATGATGTGAACGATGGCCGGTCTGACCGGCATTGTAATCCGCACGCACGCGGTGCACGCGGCCGTACGGGAAAGCCACGATCCGCCCCCTTTAGGGCCCCGGAAGCACGGGCGCGGGGGCGGGAAATCCCTATTTTGTCCGTCCTTGACGCCACTATATCGGCTTCCTACTATCCACCATAACATTACTGGTCTTACCAGTATGAACAGACGAAACTGCAACCGTTGGATCGGGAGAGCGCCGTGTCGAAATTCCTTAATTCGCTGTTTGGCCGGGTAGTCGTCGCCTTGATACTGGGGGTCGCGCTCGGCGCGTTCTTCCCGCACTTCGCCGAGTCGCTGCGTCCGCTCGGCGACGGCTTCCTGAAGCTCATCAAGATGGTGATCGGCCCGATCGTGTTCTGCGTCGTGGTGAGCGGGATGGCCAACGCGGGCGACCTGAAGAAGGTCGGCCGGGTCGGCCTGAAGGCCGTCGTCTACTTCGAGGTGATGACGACGCTCGCGCTCGGCATCGGGCTCGTGCTCGCGTGGTTCACGCGCCCGGGCGTCGGGATGAACATCGACCTGCGCTCGCTCGACGCGGCGTCGCTGTCGACGTACGCGAAGAACGCCGAAAGCCTGAAGGACACGGCCGGCTACCTGATGAAGATCATCCCCGAGACCGCGATCGACGCGTTCGCGAAGGGCGACATCCTGCAGATCCTCGTGTTCGCGGTGCTGTTCGGCTCGGCGCTGTCGCTGCTCGGCGACAAGGCGCAGCGCGTCAATTCGCTGATCGAGGAGCTGTCGCACGTGTTCTTCCGGATCATCGGCTTCATCATCAAGCTCGCGCCGCTCGGCGTGCTCGGCGCGATCGCGTTCACGACCGGCAAGTACGGCGTCGCGTCGCTCAAGCAGCTCGGCTATCTGGTCGCGGTGTTCTACCTGAGCTGCTTCGTGTTCGTCACGGTCGTGCTCGGCGTGGTGATGCGGCTCGCGGGCTTCTCCGTGTTCAAGCTGATCCGCTACCTGCGCGAGGAGCTGTCGATCGTGCTCGGCACGGCGTCGTCCGACGCGGTGCTGCCGCAGGTGATGAGCAAGCTCGAATACATGGGCATCAAGGATTCGACCGTCGGCCTCGTGATCCCGACCGGCTATTCGTTCAACCTCGACGGCTTCTCGATCTACCTGACGCTCGCCGTGCTGTTCATCGCGCAGGCCACCAACACGCCGCTGTCCACGCACGACCTGATCGTCGTGCTGCTCGTGTCGCTCGTCACGTCGAAGGGCGCGCACGGCATCCCGGGCTCGGCCATCGTGATCCTCGCGGCGACGCTGTCGGCGATTCCCGCGATTCCCGTGCTCGGCCTCGTGCTGATCCTGCCGGTCGACTGGTTCGTCGGCATCGCCCGCGCGCTGACCAACCTGATCGGCAACTGCGTCGCGACGGTGGTGGTCGCGGTGTGGGAGAACGACATCGACCGCGCCCGCGCGACGCGCGTGCTGAATCGCGAACTGCGCTACGTGGCCGACGCGCCCGGCAGCGCCGCCCCCGTCGCAGGCGACCAGGCCCACGCGCTCTGACCCCGACGCTCGTGCGGCGCGGGTTCCCCGGCCAGGCGCCCTTGGCCGGCCCCCCGGCCACCCCGCGCGACCGACCTTCACGCGGCCGGCGCGCCGAAGCGCCGGCGCTTCTCAAAACAATGGAGACGACATGGCAGCCCCCATCCTCGATCCGAACGCGCCGGCTTTCACGCGGCGCTACATGAACCTCGCCGACCCGCGCCTGGGCGCGCAGGCGCTCTTTGCCAGCGACGAATTCTTCGCGCCGAAGGAGCGCATGCTCAATCCCGAGCCGGCCGTGTTCATTCCCGGCAAGTACGACGACCACGGCAAGTGGATGGACGGCTGGGAAACGCGCCGCAAGCGCACGACCGGCCATGACTTCTGCGTGGTGCGCCTCGCGCGGCCGGGCGTGATTTACGGCGTCGACCTCGATACGAGCCACTTCACCGGCAACTTTCCGCCGGCCGCGTCGATCGAGGCCTGCGCGGTGGACGGCGACACGCCGCCCGACGACGCCGAATGGCGCACGATCGTGCCCGCGACGACGCTGCAGGGCAATTCGCACCATTACGTGAGCGTCGACGATGCGCGGCCGGTCACGCATCTGCGCGTGAACCTGTACCCGGACGGCGGGCTTGCGCGGCTGCGCGTGTACGGCCAGCCGCAGCGCGACTGGCGCCGCGTGCCGGCCGGCGAGCTCGTCGATCTCGCGGCGATCGAGAACGGCGGCTACCTGGTGGCCGCGAACAACCAGCACTTCGGCCCGGCCTCGCAGATGCTGATGCCGGTGCGCGGCGTGAACATGGGCGACGGCTGGGAAACGCGGCGCCGCCGCGAGCCCGGCAACGACTGGGCGATCGTCGCGCTCGCGCGGCCGGGCATCATCCGGCGCGTCGAGGTCGATACGGCGTTCTTCAAGGGCAATTTCCCCGACCGCTGCTCGCTGCAGGCCGCGCATGTCACGGGCGGCACCGACGATTCGCTCGTCACGCAGGCGATGTTCTGGGCCGAACTGCTCGGCGAGCAGAAGCTGCAGATGGACCACGTGCACACGTTCGACGCGCTCGCGGCGCTCGGCCCCGTCACGCACGTGCGGTTCAACATCTTCCCGGACGGCGGCGTGTCGCGCCTGCGTCTGTGGGGCGAGCCGGCTTGAGGGAGGGGGGCGGCATGAGCGGAACTCCGATCCTGCGCGTCGAGCGCCTGACCCGCGAAGCGTTCGCGCCGTTCGGCGACGTGATCGCGCTCGAAGGCGCGCGGCATTTCCCGATCAACGGCGGCACGACCGAGCGCTTTCACGATCTCGCGACGATCGACGTGTGCGCGGACGGCGGCCGGCCGCTCGTCAGCGTGTTTCGCGCGCAGCCGCGCGCGCTGCCGGTGGCGATCACGCTGATGGAGCGCCATCCGCACGGCAGCCAGGCGTTCATCCCGCTCGCGGCCGTGTCGCGTTATGCGATCGTCGTCGCGCCGGCCGGCGAGTTCCGGCCCGATGCGATGCGCGCGTTCCTGGCCGAGGGCTGGCAGGGCGTCAATTATGCGAAGGGCGTCTGGCATCATCCGCTGCTCGCGCTCGACGCGGTCAGCGATTTCGTGATCGTCGATCGCGGCGGGCCGCAGCCGAACTGCGACGAGATCCCGCTGGAGCACGCGTGGGCGCTGGCGTTCGAGCCGGCCTGCGCGGGTGCCGAAGGGCTTTCGTAAGCATTCCCGGCGCGCGGCAGGCGCGCCGAAAAAGCACACGGCCCGGGCGGCGAGATGCCGGCCGGGCCGTGCCGCGTGCGCGGGTGGCGCGATTCAGTGCTTGCGGTGCGGGCAGTTCTCGGTTGTGCACGAACCGTACATCGCGAGCGAGTGCTCCTGGAGCCGGAAGCCGCGCTCCTTCGCGATCGCCTGCTGGCGGCTCTCGATCTCGGCGTCGAAGAATTCCTCGACGCGGCCGCAATCGAGGCACACGAGGTGGTCGTGGTGCGAGCCTTCGTTCAGCTCGAACACCGCCTTGCCGGATTCGAAGTTGCTGCGCGACAGCAGGCCGGCCTGCTCGAACTGCGTGAGCACGCGATAGACGGTGGCGAGCCCGATGTCGAGCTGTTCGTTGAGCAGGTTGCGGTAGACGTCTTCGGCCGTCAGGTGGCGCACGGGGCTCTGCTGGAAGATCTCGAGAATCTTGAGGCGCGGTAGGGTGGCCTTTAGCCCGATATTCTTGAGATCCGTCGGATTGGTCATGGCTAGGCATCCCTAGAGTACAATGCAGGGCTTCAATGTTACCGGCTTTTCGCCGTTCCAGATATACGCGCGGCCTGTACGCGGGCCAGCACGGTGAAGGAAATGATCCCAGAATCGCTTTCGCACTTTCAGAGGAGTCGCATGCGGAGTGCCATCATCGCTGCCGCCGCCGTTGTCGCGCTGGCGGGTTGTTCGTCGTACGACAGCGTGACGCAGCGCATCGCGCAGAGCATCACGCCGTATCGGATCACCGTCGTGCAAGGCAACTTCGTGTCGCAGGAGAAGGCCGCCCAGCTGCAGGTCGGCATGACGCGCGAGCAGGTCCGCGCGCTGCTCGGCACGCCGCTGCTGGCGGACATGTTCCACGCGGATCGCTGGGATTACCTCTTCTACTTCAAGCGCGGCTCGACGTCGATCGTCCAGCAGCGCGACCTCGTCATCAACTTCTCGGGCGATCGCGTCGCGAGCTGGACCGGCGCCGACAATCTGCCGTCCGAGCTCGACCTGCTGGCCGACATCGACGGCGACCGCGGCGGCAAGAAGGCGAAGGCCGCTGCCGCGGCGAAGAAGGCGTCCGAAGCCGCTGCGGCCGCGAGCGCCGCGCAGGCTGCCGCCGCCGCGAGCCCGGCCACCGAGCCGGCGCCGGGCGCGGTGGTCGACCAGGATGCGAACGCCCAGGCGGCGCGCGCGGCGAACCGCGCGACCAACCAGGTGTCGGGGCAGGGTGCGGCGTCGCGCCGGTTCACGCCGGCCGCGCAGGCCTCGGGCGGCGCGCCGGTGCCGGGCGGCCAGCCGCCGGGCGCCGCGCCGGCGATCCAGCCGCAGTTCCAGTTCCATCGTCCGCCGCAGCCGAACGTGTCGAACGAGGCGTCGCCGCCGGTCGGCCCGCAAGGCTCGGACAACCTGCAGAACCAGCCGCTCACCGCACCGGCGCAGTAAGCGGCCGGCGTGCGGAAACGGGGCGGCATGCGCCGCCCGCCTTTAGACCTGTCGTGTAGAAAGCCATGAAGATTGCGATTGCCGGCGCATCGGGCCGAATGGGCCGGATGCTGATCGAAGCCGTTCTCAACGATGCCGACGCGCAGCTCGTCGGCGCGCTCGACCGCGCCGGTTCGCCGTTCCTCGGCCAGGACGCCGGTGCGTTTCTCGGCAAGGACACCGGGATCAAGCTGACCGACGATCTCGACGCCGTGTTCGCGCAGGCCGACTATCTGATCGATTTCACGCGTCCGGAAGGCACGATGGCCCACATCGAGGCCGCGCTGCGCCACGACGTGAAGCTCGTGATCGGCACGACCGGCTTCACCGCCGAGCAGAAGGCCGAGTTGCAGGCCGCCGCGGGCAAGATCGGCATCGTGTTCGCGGCGAACATGAGCGTCGGCGTGAACGTCACGCTGAAGCTCCTTGAATTCGCGGCGAAGCATTTTTCGCACGGCTACGACATCGAGATCATCGAGGCGCATCACCGCCACAAGGTCGACGCACCGTCGGGCACCGCGCTGATGATGGGCGAAGCCGTCGCCGGCGCGCTCGGCCGCTCGCTCGACGACTGCGCGGTGTACGGCCGCCACGGCGTGACGGGCGAGCGCGATCCGTCGTCGATCGGCTTTGCCGCGGTGCGCGGCGGCGATATCGTCGGCGATCACACCGTGCTGTTCGCCGGGATCGGCGAGCGCATCGAGATCACGCACAAGTCGTCGAGCCGCGTGTCGTACGCGCAGGGCGCGTTGCGTGCGGTGCGCTTCCTGTCGGCGCGCGGCGCCGGCCTGTTCGACATGCAGGACGTGCTCGGCCTGCGCTGACACCCGCGAGGAAACTCCGATGGCGATTCCCACCGGCGTTGTCCACTACCTCGAAAGCGGCGATGCGATCACGCACGCCGTCGCCTATGTGCTGCTGGCGATGTCCGTCGCCAGCTGGTGCTTCCTCTTCATGAAAGCCTGGCTGCTGGTCCGCGCGAAGCGGCAGGGGCCGCGCGCGCTCGCCGCGTTCTGGCGCGCGCCGTCGCTCGACGCGGGCATCGCCGCGCTGGCCGGCGCCGATCGCGAGCGCGTGTTCGTGCCGCTCGCCGAAGCCGCGCGCGACGCGGCCGACGACCACGACCCGGCCGCGCTGGCCGCGCGCGTCGAGCGCGGCGAACGCGTGCTGCGCGCGTTGCGGCACGCGATGCTGCGCTCGCAGCGGCGCCTCGAATTCGGCCAGGTGCTGCTCGCGTCGATCGGCAGCACCGCGCCGTTCGTCGGGCTGCTCGGCACCGTGTGGGGTATCTACCACGCGCTCGGCAGCATCGCCGCGAGCGGGCAGGCGCAGATCGAGAACGTCGCGGGCCCGGTGGGCGAGGCGCTGATCATGACCGCGTTCGGGCTGGTCGTCGCGATTCCCGCGGTGCTCGCGTACAACATCCTCGGCCGGCTCGTCCGGCAGCTTGCCGAGGAACTCGACGGCTTCGCGCGCGATCTGCACGTATTCGTGTGCGCGCAGGGCGCCTGACGCGCCGGCCCCGGAGGAACGACCATGGCATTCGGCGGGCTCGAGCACCACAAGACGTCCGCGCCGATGGCGGAGATCAACATGACGCCGCTGATCGACGTGATGCTCGTGCTGCTCGTCATCTTCATCATCACCGCGCCGCTGATGACGCACGCGATCCGGCTCGACCTGCCGAAGGTGGCGGCGAGCGTCGCGCGCGACACGCCGCAATCCGTCACGCTGTCGATCGACGACGCGGGCAAGCTTTACTGGGACGACGCGCCCGTGGCGCTCGACGCGCTGCCCGCGCGCTTCCGGGCCGCCGCCGCGGGCGCCGCGCCGCCCGAGTTGCGGCTGCGCGCGTCGCGCGCGACGCGCTACGACGTGATCGCGCAAGTGATGGGCGCCGCGCAGGCCGCGGGCCTCACGCGGATCGGCTTCGTGACCGACGTGCCGCCGGCCGGCGGCGCCGTGCCGCCCGCCGCCGGCGCGAAACCCTGATACGCCGTCGTTGCGGGCCCCGGCCCGCGAGAGACCGGCCGTGCGGGCCCGCACGGGCGGTATAATCGACGTTTTTCCCGGCCCGGAACCGCTCAGCCCGTTCCCGCGCCGGGCACGCACGATTTCGATCCAATCCTGCGCGCGAGCCGTCGCGCCGCTTAAAGCCTAGCCCGAACCACACCATGCACGAGAGATACGTACCCGCCGACGTCGAAGCCGCCGCCCAGGGCGACTGGCGCGCAGCCGATGCCTACAAGACGAAGGAAGATTCGCAGAAGCCGAAGTTCTACTGCGTGTCGATGCTGCCGTACCCGTCCGGCAAGCTGCACATGGGTCACGTGCGCAACTACACGATCAACGACGTGATGTACCGCTATCTGCGGATGAACGGCTACAACACGCTGATGCCGATGGGCTGGGACGCGTTCGGGATGCCGGCCGAGAACGCCGCGATGGCGAACGGCGTGCCGCCCGCGAAGTGGACCTACGACAACATCGACTACATGAAGGGCCAGATGCAGTCGATGGGCCTCGCGATCGACTGGTCGCGCGAAATCGCGACGTGCAAGCCCGACTACTACAAGTGGAACCAGTGGCTGTTCCTGAAGATGCTTGAGAAGGGCATCGCGTACAAGAAGACGGGCACCGTGAACTGGGACCCGGTCGACCAGACCGTGCTCGCGAACGAGCAGGTGATCGACGGCCGCGGCTGGCGCTCCGGCGCGCTCGTCGAGAAGCGCGAGATCCCGATGTACTACCTGCGCATCACGCAGTACGCGGATGAGCTGCTGAACGACCTCGACGGCCTCGGCTGGCCCGAGCGCGTGAAGATCATGCAGCAGAACTGGATCGGCAAGAGCTTCGGCGTGAACTTCGGCTTCCCGTACGAACTCGACGGCGAGCAGAAGCTGCTGCGCGTGTTCACGACGCGCGCCGACACGATCATGGGCGTCACGTTCTGCGCGATCGCGGCCGAGCACCCGCTCGCCACGCGTCTCGCGCAGGACAAGCCGGAGCTGCTCGCGTTCATCGACGAATGCAAGCGCGGCGGCGTCGCCGAGGCCGACGTCGCGACGATGGAGAAGAAGGGCGTCGCGACCGGCTTCTCGGTCAAGCACCCGCTGACCGGCGAGCCGGTCGAGGTGTGGATCGGCAACTACGTGCTGATGAGCTATGGCGAAGGCGCGGTGATGGGCGTGCCGGGCCACGACGAGCGCGATTTCGCGTTCGCGAAGAAATACGATCTGCCGATCAAGCAGGTGATCGCGAGCGAAGGGCAGACGTACTCGCTCGACGCATGGCAGGAGTGGTACGGCGACAAGGAAACCGCGGTCTGCGTGAACAGCGGCAAGTACGACGGCCTGCGCTACACGGAAGCGGTGGACGCGGTCGCGGCCGACCTGAAGGCCGGCGGCTTCGGCGACAAGCAGGTCACGTGGCGCCTGCGCGACTGGGGCGTGTCGCGCCAGCGCTACTGGGGCACGCCGATCCCGATCATCCACTGCCCGTCGTGCGGCGACGTGCCGGTGCCGGAAGCGGACCTGCCGGTCGTGCTGCCGGAAGACCTCGTGCCGGACGGCACGGGCAACCCGCTCGCGAAGTCCGAAGCGTTCCTGAACTGCACGTGTCCCAAGTGCGGCGCGGCGGCGAAGCGCGAAACCGACACGATGGACACCTTCGTCGATTCGTCGTGGTACTTCTCGCGCTACACGGCGCCGGACGCCGAGACCATGGTCGACGCGCGCACCGATTACTGGATGCCGATGGATCAATACATCGGCGGCATCGAGCACGCGATCCTGCACCTGCTGTATTCGCGCTTCTGGACCAAGGTGATGCGCGACCTCGGCCTCGTGAAGTTCGGCGAGCCGGCGAAGAACCTGCTCACGCAGGGGATGGTGCTGAATGAGACGTACTACCGCGAGGACGCGGCGGGCAAGAAGACCTGGTACAACCCGCTCGACGTGACGGTCACGCACGACGACAAGGGCCGCCCGGTCGGCGCGACGCTGAATGCGGACGGCCAGCCGGTCGTGCTCGGCGGCATCGAGAAGATGTCGAAGTCGAAGAACAACGGCGTCGATCCGCAACTGCTGATCGACCAGTACGGCGCCGATACCGCGCGCCTGTTCACGATGTTCGCGGCGCCGCCGGAGCAGCAGCTCGAGTGGTCGGGCGCGGGCGTCGAGGGCGCGAGCCGCTTCCTGCGCCGCGTGTGGAGCTTCGGCTTCGGCAACCGCGAAGCGCTCGCGGCCCGCGCGGGCTTCGATGCCGCCGCGCTGGGTGACGCCGACAAGGCGCTGCGCCGCGAGATCTACAGCGTGCTGAAGCAGGCCGATTTCGACTACCAGCGCCTGCAGTACAACACGGTCGTGTCGGCCGCGATGAAGATGCTGAACGCGATCGACGGCGCGAAGGGCGCGACGCCCGCCGTGCTGCGCGAAACCTACGGCGTGCTGCTGCGCGTGCTGTACCCGGTCGTGCCGCACATCACGTTCGAGCTGTGGAAGGCGCTCGGCTACGCGGACGAATTCGGTCCGCTGCTCGATGCGCCGTGGCCGAAGGTCGACGAGGCCGCGCTCGAGCAGGCCGAGATCGAACTCGTGCTGCAGGTGAACGGCAAGGTGCGCGGCGCGCTGAAGGTCGCGAAGGACGCGAGCCGCGACGCGATCGAAGCGGCGGCGGTGGCCGACGAGGCATTCGCGAAATTCAGCGACGGCAAGCCGGCGAAGAAGATCGTCGTCGTGCCGGGCCGCCTCGTGAACATCGTCGTCTGACGGCCGCGGGCCGTCGGGTGCACACAGAAGGAGCGAAGGTGATCCGCAGATCGTTTTTGATGCTCGTCGGCAGCGCGGTCGCGCTGTCGGCATGCGGCTTCCAGTTGCGCGGCCAGCAGGACTACGCGTTCAAGCACCTGTTCGTGGCCGGTGCGCCGGCGCCCGTCGAGGCGCGGCTCACGCGCCTCGTCCAGGCCGGCAGCGACACGAAGATCGTCAAGTCGGCGGACGATGCCGACGCCGTGCTGCGCATGTGGGAGTCGCGTGGCCAGAACACGCTGACGCTCAACAAGTACGGCTCCGCGCAGGAATACGCGCTGTTCTACACGCTGAACTACACGCTGACGAGCAAGGACGGCACCGTGCTGATCCCGCCGAGCGCGATCGCGCTGAACCGCGCGATGACCTACAGCGACCAGTACACGAACGCGAAGGCGCAGGAAGCCGACATCCTGTACGGCGACATGCAGAACGACGCAGTCGACCAGTTGATGCGGCGTCTCGCGATCGTCCATTCGCTGACGCCGGCGCCGGAGGACGTGGTGCCGGGCGTGGCGCCGCGCGCGCCGCTGCCGCCGCCGCCGCTCTGATCGCGGGCGCACGCAGCGATGCAATTGCGACTTGATGCGCTGGAGCCGCACCTCGCGAAGGGGCTGGCCGGGCTCTACACCGTCTACGGCGACGAGCCGCTGCTCGCGCAGGAAGCGTGCGACCGCATTCGTGCGGCCGCGCGCGCGGCCGGCTTTACCGAGCGTTCGGTGCATACGGTCGAACGCGGCTTCGACTGGAGCGTGCTGCTCGGCGCGACCCAGGCGATGTCGCTGTTCGGCGAGCGCCAGCTGATCGAGCTGCGCATTCCGTCGGGCAAGCCCGGCAAGGAAGGCGCCGACGCGCTGAAGACGCTCGCGGCCACGCCGAACCCCGACGCGCTGATGCTCGTCACGTTGCCGCGTCTCGACGCGGCCACGCAGAAATCCGCATGGTTTACCGCGCTGCAGACGGGCGGCGTCGCGCTGAAGATCGATCCGGTCGATCGCGCGCAACTGCCGAACTGGATCGGGCAGCGCCTGTCGATGCAGGGCCAGCGCGTCGCATCCGGCGACGACGGGCGCCGCGCGCTGCAGTTCATCGCGGAGCGTGTCGAGGGCAACCTGCTCGCCGCGCACCAGGAAATCCAGAAGCTCGGGCTGCTGTATCCGCAGGGCGCACTGTCGTTCGAGCAGGTGCACGACGCGGTGCTGAACGTCGCGCGCTACGACGTGTTCAAGCTGAACGAGGCGATGCTCGCCGGCGATGCCGCGCGGCTCGCGCGGATGATCGACGGCCTGAAGGGCGAGGGCGAGGCGATCGTGCTCGTGATGTGGGCCGTCGTCGAGGAATTGCGCACGCTGCTGCGGATCAAGCGCGGCACGACGGCCGGCAAGCCGCTCGCGACGCTGCTGCGCGAGAACCGCGTGTGGGGGCCGCGCGAGCGGTTGATCGCGCCCGCGCTGAACCGCGTGTCGGAAGCGGTGCTCGAAAAGGCGCTCGCGTTCGCCGCGAAGCTCGACCGGCAGGTCAAGGGGCTGACGGCCGTCGCGCCGGGCCGCCGTACGCAGGACGAACCGCCGCCCGACCCATGGGACGGGCTGTTCCAGCTTGCGATGACGGTCGCGGGCGAGCGCGGCGAGCGACCGCCGACCGCGGGTCGCGTGCGACGCTAAGTCCCGTTCGGGCCTTCAGCGCGCGCTGCGCAACCCGCTTACAATGTTTCGATGACCGGGCGCCGCTGCGCGGCGCCGTCTGGCGGCCGCCACCGCGCACGGATGGCCGCCCACGCTTCCCCACGAATTCATGCCGCTCCGCGCGGCTCGCTTCTCGAGTCACACGATGGATATCGATCAGTACATGACCGACCTGGGCCGTCGCGCCCGGCACGCTTCCCGCGCGATGGCGCGCGCCAGCACGGCCGCGAAGAATGCGGCGCTCGACGCCGTGGCCCGCGCGATCGAACGCGACGCGCAGGCGCTGAAGGACGCGAATGCGCGCGACGTCGCCCGCGCCCGCGAAAAGGGGCTCGATGCGGCGTTCGTCGACCGCCTGACGCTGTCGGACAAGGCGCTGAACACGATGGTCGAAGGGCTGCGCCAGGTCGCGTCGCTGGCCGATCCGATCGGCGAGATCGGCAACCTCAAGTTCCGGCCGAGCGGGATCCAGGTCGGCCAGATGCGCGTGCCGCTCGGCGTGATCGGCATCATCTACGAGTCGCGCCCGAACGTGACGATCGACGCGGCCGCGCTGTGCCTGAAGTCCGGCAACGCGACGATCCTGCGCGGCGGTTCCGAAGCGCTCGAATCGAATGCGGCGCTCGCGAAGCTCATCGGCGAAGGGCTCGAGGCGGCAGGCCTCCCGCAGGATGCGGTGCAGGTCGTCGCGACGGCCGATCGCGCGGCGGTCGGCAAGCTGATCACGATGACCGAATACGTCGACGTGATCGTGCCGCGCGGCGGCAAGAGCCTGATCGAACGGCTGATCAACGAGGCGCGCGTGCCGATGATCAAGCATCTCGACGGCATCTGCCACGTGTACGTCGACGACCGCGCCGATCTCGCGAAGGCGCTGACCGTCTGCGACAACGCGAAGACGCACCGCTACGGCACCTGCAACACGATGGAGACGCTGCTCGTCGCGAGCGATATCGCCGCGCAGCTGCTGCCGCCGCTCGGCAAGCTGTATCGCGACAAGCAGGTCGAACTGCGCGTCGATGCAGCCGCGCGCGCGGTGCTCGCCGATGCGGGCGTCGGCCCGCTCGTCGACGCGACCGAAGAAGACTGGCACACCGAATATCTCGCGCCGGTGCTTGCGATCAAGGTCGTCGACGGCCTCGACGCCGCGATCGAGCACATCAACCATTACGGCTCGCATCACACCGATGCGATCGTCACCGAAGATCACGACCGCGCGATGCGCTTCCTGCGCGAAGTCGATTCGGCGAGCGTGATGGTCAACGCGTCGACGCGCTTCGCGGATGGTTTCGAATTCGGCCTCGGCGCGGAAATCGGCATCTCGAACGACAAGCTGCACGCACGCGGCCCGGTCGGCCTGGAAGGGCTCACGTCGCTGAAGTACGTCGTGCTCGGGCACGGCGAAGGCCGTCAGTAAGTCAACCGCGAGGCGCACAACCGATGGCAATGCTCTGGGTCAAGACGTTCCATATCGTTCTGATCGCCGCGTGGTTCGCGGGGCTGTTCTACCTGCCGCGCATCTACGTGAACCTGGCCATGGAGACCGATCCGGCCGCGGTGCGGCGCCTGCTGCTGATGGCGCGCAAGCTGTTCCGCTTCATGACGATGATCGCGGTGCCGGCACTGGCCTGCGGGTTGTGGCTCTGGCTCGTGATCGGCATCGGGCAGGGGCAGGGCTGGATCCATGCGAAGGTGACGGTGGTGCTGCTGCTGATCGTCTATCACGCGTATTGCGGGCACCTGCTGCGGGTGTTCGAGCGCGGCGAGAACCGCCGCACCGACAAGTGGTATCGCGTGTTCAACGAGCTGCCGGTGCTCGGCATGCTCGCCGCGGTCGCGCTGGTGGTGATCAAGCCGTTCTGAGTTCGCTGCAACGCGCGGCCGGCGATCGATGCGCAACGGCGCCCCTCGGGGCGCCGTTGTTCGTTTACGCGCGGCGTCCCGCTCCGGCTCAATCCTTCACCGGATCGTCGATCCGGCGCCGCGTGATCGCTTCCTTCGCGCGGCCGACGCGCTCCATCAGCGCCGGCCCGCGCGACAGCGCGACGCCGACCGCGAGGATGTCGCCGATCGCGAGATGCGACATCCGCGACGTCATCGGCGAGAACACGTCCGTTTCCTCGGCGACGTTCGACGCGAGGCTGACCGTCGCGAGCTTCGCGAGCGGCGAATGGCTCTGCGTGATCGCGACGACTTTCGCGCCGCACGCGAGCGCGGAGCGCGCGGCGTCGACGATATCGCGCGTGCGGCCGGTGTTCGAGATCGCGACGACGACGTCGTGCGGCCCGAGCAGCGCCGACGACATCGAGAACGTGTGCGGATCCGAATACGCGACGCTCGGCACGCCGAGCCGGAAGAACTTGTGCTGGATGTCCTGCGCGGCGATGCCCGAGCCGCCGGCGCCGTAGAACTCGATGCGCGACGCGTTCGACAGCAGCGCGATCGCGTCGGCGACGCTGCCCGCGGACAGGCTGTTGCGCACCTCGATCAGCGCGCCGATCGTGCGGTCGAACACCTTGCCGATGATGCCGGGCGCCGGCTCGTCGGGCTCGACGTCGCGATACACCGATGACACGCCGGGCGCGACGCTCTGCGCGAGCCGGATCTTGAATTCGCGAAAGCCGCTGCAGCCGAGCGCCTGGCAGAAGCGCGCGATCGTCGGCTGGCTGACGCCCGCGCGGGCCGACAGCTCGGTCATCGCGAGGTCGAGCACCTCGCGCGGCGCGGCGAGAATGTAGTCGGCGAGCTTGCGCTCGGACGGGCGCAACTCGGCGCGGATCGCTTCAATGCGGGGCAGCATGGGACGGCACGTGGAAATCGGGTTCGGATGAGCGAGTGTATCGCAATCGAATTGTAGAAAATCTACATAAAAATACTAGCGAAATTGCGAGCGTTGTCATGCGGGTCTGGCGAGCCGAATTAGGGTTTTCACTGATGAAAGCCTTGCTGGTGGCGGGAATAAGGGTTGCGCGCGCGTCGATCCACATTGCGTGCATGTAGTTTTTCTACTAGACTTGCGTCGTTCGGTCGACGAAGCGCGACCGTCCCCACGATTCCAACCGCCGGTGTCGGCCGGCATACAGGAGCGCCCAGCATGACGTCGCTGCACCCCACCCTGGCGAAGGTCACCGAACGCGTGATCGCCCGCAGCCAATCGACCCGTTCCGCCTATCTGCAGCGCATCGACGGCGCGCAAGGCAAGTTCCCGGCCCGCGGCGCGCTGTCGTGCGCGAACCTCGCGCACGGCTTCGCAGGCCTCGAGGGCAACGACAAGTTCCAGATCAAGGCGATTCGCGAACCGAACATCGGCATCGTGTCCTCGTACAACGAGATGTTGTCCGCGCACGCGCCGTACAAGAATTTCCCCGACATCATCAAGGCGGCCGCGCGCGAGAACGGCGGCGTCGCGCAGTTCGCCGGCGGCGTGCCGGCGATGTGCGACGGCGTCACGCAGGGCAACCCGGGCATGGAGCTGTCGCTGTTCTCGCGCGAGGCGATCGCGATGGGCACGGCGATCGCGCTCACGCACAACATGTTCGATGCGGCGCTCTGCCTCGGCATCTGCGACAAGATCGTGCCGGGCCTCTTGATCGGCGCGCTGCAGTTCGGCCACCTGCCGACCATCTTCGTGCCGGCCGGCCCGATGACGAGCGGGCTGTCCAATGACGACAAGGCGAAGATCCGCCAGCAATTCGCGACCGGCCAGGTCGGCCGCGACGCGCTGCTCGAAGCCGAATCGGCCGCCTATCACGGCCACGGCACCTGCACGTTCTACGGCACCGCGAACAGCAACCAGATGCTGATGGAGCTGATGGGCCTGCACCTGCCGGGCTCGGCGTTCATCCATCCGCACACCCCGCTGCGCGACGCGCTGACGGCCGAGGCCGCGCGCCGCGTGCTCGACCTGACCGTCGAGCGCGGCCAGTACACGCCGATCGGCCATGTGATCGACGAGAAGGCGATCGTCAACGGAATCGTCGCGCTGCTCGCGACGGGCGGCTCGACCAACCACACACTGCACCTGGTCGCGATCGCGCGCGCGGCCGGCATCCTGATCGACTGGAACGATTTCGACGAACTGTCGGCCGTCGTGCCGCTGCTCGCGAAGATCTACCCGAACGGCAAGGCCGACGTGAACCATTTCCACGCGGCGGGCGGTGTCGCGTTCCTGGTGCGCAACCTGCTCGAAGGCGGGCTGCTGCACGAGGACGTGACGACGGTCGCGGGCAAGGGCCTGTCGCACTACACGAAGGAGCCGAAGCTGATCGACGGCAAGCTGACGTGGGTCGACGGTACGGCCGAGAGCCACGATACGAAGGTGCTGCGCGGCATTCGCGACCCGTTCCAGCCGGACGGCGGCCTGCGCCTGATGCAGGGCCGGCTCGGCCGCGGCGTGATCAAGATTTCGGCGGTCGCGCCGGAGCACCGCAAGGTGACGGCGCCCGCGATCGTGTTCGACTCGCAGGAAGCCGTGCAGGAAGCGTTCGATCGCGGCGAGCTGAAGCGCGATTTCGTCGCGGTGGTGCGCTTTCAGGGCGCGCGCGCGAACGGCATGCCCGAGCTGCACCGTTTGACGCCGCTGCTCGGCGTGCTGCAGGATCAGGGCTTTCACGTCGCGCTGGTGACCGACGGCCGCATGTCGGGCGCGTCGGGCAAGGTGCCGGCCGTGATCCACGTGTCGCCGGAAGCGCTGCTGGCCGGCCCGATCGGCAAGGTGAAGACGGGCGACATGCTCGTGATCGACGCGGAAGCCGGCGTGCTCGACATCGAGGTCGACGACGCCGAATGGCTCGCGCGCCCGGTCGCGCAGCCGCAGCATCAGGCCGAGAACGAAGTCGGCTTCGGGCGCGAACTGTTCGGCGTGTTCCGCGCGGCCGCGGCGCCGGCCGAGCAGGGCGCATCGGTTTTCGGGACGCTGGTCGGCGAAACGGCCGTCGGCGTCGCCGCATGAATTTCAAGGAGCCAATTCAATGAAGACGATTGCTGAAATCGTGAAGCTGGGCCCGGTCATTCCGGTGCTCGCATTCGACTCGGTCGAGCAGGGCGAAAACGTGTCGCGTGCATTGCACGCGGGTGGCGTGAAGGTGCTCGAGATCACGCTGCGCACGCCGGCCGGCCTGGAGGCGATCCAGCGCGCGAGCCAGCTCGCGGACGACATCGTCGTCGGCGTCGGCACGATCACGAAGCCCGAGCACTGCGCGCAGGCGAAGCGCGCGGGCGCCACGTTCGGCGTGTCGCCGGGCCTGACGAAGGAACTGCACCTCGCGTCGCTCGACGCGGGCCTGCCGCTGCTGCCGGGCGTGATGACGCCGAGCGACATCATCCAGGCGCTCGAATTCGGCTACGACATCGTGAAGTTCTTCCCCGCGCAGCAGGCGGGCGGCGTGCCGATGCTGCAGGCGTTCCACGGCCCGTTCCCGGCGCTGAAGTTCTGCCCGACGGGCGGCATCACGGTCGACACCGCGCCGAACTTCCTGAAACTGCCGAACGTCGTGTGCGTCGGCGGCTCGTGGCTCACGCCGAAGGCCGCGCTCGCCGCGCAGGACTGGGCCGAAGTCACGCGCCTCGCGCAAGCAGCGAGCCAGTTGCCGCGCTAATACTTGTATCAAACGACGATTCAGCCCTCGGAAAACAAGCGTTAGTGCTTGTTTTACCGAGGGTTTTTGCTGATGGAACCGGTTCTATCCGCGGATCGCAAAGATAAGTAAAATTCAGCGTCCTGACGGGGGGGTACCCCCGTGTTTCGGAGACCTGCATAGCCGGGCATACTCGCAACGCGCCCGGTTCGAACAATTCTAGGAGGAGTGCCACATGGCGGCCGTCCAAGGCAGCATGCTGCTCGTATTCACGCTGATCGCGATTGCCGCGCTGATCCTGATGATCGCGCGCTACAAGATCTACCCGTTCCTGGTGCTGATCATCGTTTCACTCGGCCTCGGCCTCGTCGTCGGCATGCCGATGGACAAGATCGTCAAGTCGTTCGAGACGGGCACCGGCGGCACGCTCGGCCACATCGCGATCGTCGTCGGCCTCGGCACGATGCTCGGCAAGATGATGGCCGAATCGGGCGGCGCCGAACGGATCGCGACCACGCTGATCGACTGGTTCGGTGAAAAGAACATCCACTGGGCGATGATGTTCGTCGCGATCATCGTCGGCCTGCCGGTGTTCTTCGAAGTCGGCTTCGTGCTGCTGATCCCGATCGCGTTCAACGTCGCGAAGCGCACCGGCAAGTCGCTGCTCGTCGTCGGCCTGCCGATGGTGGCAGGCCTGTCGGTCGTGCACGGGCTGATCCCGCCGCACCCGGCCGCGCTGCTGGCCGTCCAGCAATACGGCGCCGATATCGGCAAGACGATCGCGTTCGGCCTGATCGTCGGCGTGCCGACCGCGATCATCGCCGGTCCGCTGTTCGCGCTGGTGATCTCGAAGTTCGTGAAACTGCCGGAAAACAACCCGCTCGCCGCGCAATTCGTCGATTCGCGTGCGGATGGCGGCAAGCGCGAACTGCCGAGCTTCGGCATCACGCTGTTCACGATCCTGCTGCCCGTCGTGCTGATGCTCGTCGGCAGCTGGGCCGACCTGGTGTTCACGCCGAAGTCGCTGCCGAACAACCTGCTGCGCTTTGCGGGCAACTCGGACGTCGCGCTGCTGATCGCCGTGCTCGTGAGCTTCTGGACCTTCGGCGCGAAGCAGGGCTTCAACCGCGATCAGATCCAGAAATTCTGCGGCGAGTGCCTGGCGCCGATCGCCGGCATCACGCTGATCGTCGGCGCGGGCGGCGGCTTCGGCGGCGTCCTGCGCGACAGCGGGATCTCGCAGCAGATCGTCGAGACCGCGAAGCACGCGCACCTGTCCCCGCTGCTGCTCGGCTGGTTCGTCGCGGCGCTGATGCGTCTGGCCACGGGCTCGGCGACGGTCGCGATGACGACGGCCTGCGGCATCGTCGCGCCGATCGCGGCGGCGGCCGGCACGACGGTCAGCCCGGAGCTGCTGGTGCTCGCGACGGGCTCGGGCTCGCTGATCTTCTCGCACGTGAACGACGGCGGCTTCTGGCTGATCAAGGAATATTTCGGGATGACGGTCGGGCAGACGTTCAAGACCTGGTCGCTGCTTGAAACCATCATCTCGGTGCTCGGTCTGAGCTTTACGCTGCTGCTGAGCCTGGTTCTGTAACAAGGGGTAGTCAATGATTCTGATCGCAATGGGCGTGTCGGGCGCGGGCAAGTCGCGAATCGGCGAAATGCTGGCGGAACGCCTGTCGTGCAGCTATACCGACGGCGACGCGTTTCACAGCGCGGCGAACAAGGAAAAGATGCACCACGGCATTCCGCTGACCGATGAAGACCGCTGGCCGTGGCTGCGCACGATTCGCGCGGCCATCGAGGAAAAGCAGCGCGCCGGCGAGACGGCCGTGTTCACGTGCTCGTCGCTGAAACGGTCGTACCGCGACGTGCTGCGCGGCACCGACACCGACGTGCGGTTCGTGTATCTGAAGGGTTCGTTCGAGGTGTTGCAAGAGCGCCTGAAGAGCCGCACCGGCCATTTCTTCGATCCGTCGCTGCTGAAGAGCCAGCTCGATACGCTCGAGGAGCCGGGCCCGGATGAAGCGATCGAGGTCAGCATCGAGCTGACGCCCGAACAGATCGTCGATCAGGTCATGCTGAAGATCGGCCTCGCGCATCAGCACTGAGCGCGGTTCGCGGCCATCGTCATGGAAAGGCGCCTTCATTCGGGCGCCTTTTTCGTTGGCGGCGCGTATGCCGATGTCAGGCCGCGCGCGCGCGTTGCGCGATGCCGTCGAGCAGCACGTCGAGCATCGTGTCGTGCACGACGGCCGGATCGAGCTGCGCATAGAGCGGGGCGGCCGACTTGACAAGCGGATGCGCGGTGTCGGACAGCGCGTGCATTTCCGCGAGCTCGACGTCGTTCGCGGCGCGCGTGAGGCCGCCCGCTTCGGCGGCGGCGAGGCCGATCACGGCCGCGTACCAGCCGACGCATACCGACGGCAGCGCCGCGCGCGGGATGCCGGCGTCGGTCAGCGCGCGATGCACGGCCTCGATGTGCGCGAGATCGGCCGGCCCCGTGCTCATGTGCCGCCGCAGCAGCGCGAAGGCGGCCGGGTAGCGCAGCGCGAGCGCGCGGTACTGGCGCGCGAGGTCGCGCAGCCGTTCGCGCCACGGCTGCGACGGATCGACCGGCACGAGCGAGCGCGACAGCGCATTCGCGATCGCGCGGCTCAGGCCGTCCTTCGACTTGAAGTGATACAGCACGCTCATCGGGTCGCAGCCGACCGATTGCGCGAGCTTGCGCACGCTGAACGCGGCCTCGCCGACGTCTTCGAGCAGCGCGAGCGCGGCCGCGACGATCGCGTCCTTGTCGAGGCCGCGCGGCCCCTGGGTGGGTGTGTCTTTCATCGAGGCAGGCTGGCAGGCGCGGCATCGCGCCGACTGTAAACTTGACGAAAGCTTATTCTACACTGTAGAATTATTTCTGCGGTGTAGAAATTGGGTGTCCCGGCACCTTTCAATACGTGCTTTCGCACAGTCCGGGATTCAGGCAGACGCGAGCGTGTCTGCCGTCAACACGGGCCATCGCGCCCTTATCTCGTTGACACCCAAGTGGAACCGGCTGCCCCACCCGCGAAGCCCCGAAGCAACGGGGCGCTTCGACAGGCGGCCAAGACCATGCAAGTGCAATCATGACTTCCAATCACAAGCCCCTGATCCAGGGCGAATCGCGTTTCGAGCAAACGCAACTGAATATCGAGAAAGACAACTGGAACTGGTGCGATCCGGCCCGCTACGACGGCGAGCGCCCGGCGAACTGGTACGAGGCGTCGCTGTCGCGCCATGAAAACAGCGCGCCGCTCGCGCAAGACGCCGTCTGCGACGTGCTCGTGATCGGCGCGGGGCTGCTCGGCGCATCGGCCGCGCTGCATCTCGCGGAAGCGGGCGTCGACACGATCCTCGTCGACAAGCATCACGTCGGCTCGGCCGCGTCGGGCCGCAACGGCGGCCAATTGACGCCCGGCCTCGCGCGCTGGGAAGCGGCCGACATGATCGAGAACCTGTCGCACGACGATGCGAAGCGGTTGTGGCGTTTCGCGTCGGCCGAGTCGATGGACCTGATCGACGGGATCGGCGCGCGTTACGCGCTCGATCTCGATCGCAAGCGCGGCCACGTCACCGCGGCGGTTCACCCCGGCCACATGAGCGCGCTGCTCGACGGCGCGGATGCGCGCCGCCATCTGGGCGATGCGGGCGTGACGCTCGTCGGCCGCCATCAGCTGCACGACGAATACGTGCGCTCGGGGCTGTATCACGGCGCGGCGATCGACGCGATCGGCGGGCAGATCCATCCGCTCGCGCTCGTGCGCGGCCTCGTGCACGGCTTCCGGCTGAACGGCGGCGCGCTGTTCGAGGGCACCGAGGTGCTGGAGCTCGACGAGACGCCCGCGGGCGTCGTCGCGACGACGCCGGGCGGCACGATCACCGCGCGCCGCGGCGTCGTGCTCGCGCTGCACAACACGACGTTCCGCCTGCTCGACGACGGCGCGGCGACCACGGTGCCGTTCTTCACGTACGTGAGCGTGACGGCGCCGCTCGACGTCGACGTCGCGACGCTGATGCCGGCAGGCATGCCGGTGTACGACACGCAGTTCCAGATCGACTACTACCGGCCGGTGCGTGGCAATCGCCTGCTGTTCGGCGGGCAGGGCACCGGCAGCTGCTGGGCGCAGTCGGACGTGAACGCGTACTTGCTGACGCGGCTGAACACGGTGTTTCCGCAGCACGACGGCGGCTTCGCGCTCGACTACTGCTGGAGCGGCGTCAGCGACTTCACGCTGAACGGCGCCACCGACAGCCGCAAGACCGACGGCCGCGTGCCGATGTACATGGTGCAGGGCTGGAGCGGCCACGGCGTCGCGCAGACGGTGCGGATCGGCAAGGCGATCTGCGACGATTTCGTGGGCCGCAACGACGATTTCTCGATGCTCACGGGCATCGATCATCGCGCGATTCCGCTCGGCCGGCAGCTGTCGCCGATCGCGATCCCGGCCGCGAAGGCGGCGATGAGCGTGATGAGCGCGCTGAACCCGGGGCGGATGATTTCGTTCTGACCGGCTGCGGCAGGCAACAAAAAAGCCCGATGCGAATCGCTTCGCATCGGGCTTTTTTTCGTCCGGCGACGGCGGCGCTTACGCGATCCGCTTCGCGAGTTCGACGGCCTTGCCGATGTACGACGCCGGCGTCATCGCCAGCAGGCGATCCTTCGCATCCTGCGGGATCGCGAGCGTGCCGACGAATTCCTGCAGCGCTTCGCGCGTGATGCCCTTGCCGCGCGTCAGTTCCTTCAGTTGCTCGTACGGGTTCTCGATGCCGTAGCGGCGCATCACCGTCTGCACCGGCTCGGCAAGCACTTCCCAGCAGTTGTCGAGATCTTCGTTCAGGCGCTGCGGGTTCACTTCGAGCTTGTCGAGGCCGCGGATCAGCGAGTCGTACGCGAGCAGCGAGTAGCCGAGCGCGACGCCCATGTTGCGCAGCACCGTCGAGTCGGTCAGGTCGCGCTGCCAGCGCGACACCGGCAGCTTGTCGGCGAGGTGGCGCAGCGTCGCGTTCGCGAGGCCGAGGTTGCCTTCCGAGTTCTCGAAGTCGATCGGGTTCACCTTGTGCGGCATCGTCGACGAGCCGATTTCGCCGGCCTTCGTCTTCTGCTTGAAGTAGCCGACCGAGATGTAGCCCCACACGTCGCGGTCGAGGTCGAGCAGGATCGTGTTCGCGCGTGCGACCGCGTCGAACAGTTCGGCCATGTAGTCGTGCGGCTCGATCTGGATCGTGTACGGGTTGAACGTGAGCTTCAGGCGGTTTTCGATCACGTCGCGCGAGAACGCTTCCCAGTCGAATTCCGGATACGCGGACAGGTGCGCGTTGAAGTTGCCGACCGCGCCGTTCATCTTGCCGAGGATCTCGACCTTCTCGATGCGCGCGATCGCGCGGGCGAGGCGCGCGGCGACGTTCGCGAGCTCCTTGCCGAGCGTCGTCGGGCTGGCCGGCTGGCCGTGCGTGCGCGACAGCATCGGCTGGTCGGCATGCGCGTGCGCGAGCGCGACGAGGCGCTGGTGGACCGTGCGCAGCGCCGGCAGGATCACGTGTTCGCGCGCGCCGGCGAGCATCATCCCGTGCGACGTATTGTTGATGTCCTCGGACGTGCACGCGAAGTGGATGAACTCGCTCGCCTTCTCGAGTTCGGCCTGGCCCTTCACCGATTCCTTCAGCCAGTATTCGACGGCCTTCACGTCGTGGTTCGTCACGCGCTCGATTTCCTTGATGCGCGCGGCGTCGTGCGCGGTGAAGCGCTCGGCGAGCTGCAGCAGGAATTGCTCGGAGGCTTCCGAGAAGCGCGGGACTTCGGCGAAGCCGGCGCGCGACAGCGCGATCAGCCAGTGCACCTCGACGGTGACGCGGTGGCGCATGAAGGCGGCTTCGGAGAGCCAGTCGCGCAGCGCCTCGGTCTTGCTGGCGTAGCGGCCGTCGATGGGCGAGAGCGCGGTGAGGGCGAAAAGCGTATCGGGACGAGTGTCGGACATGATCGGGCAGGGCCTTTTGGGGCCGGGGCGAACGAGGGGAGGAGAATCCGGCATTTTACCATCGGCGCGCGTCGCTCCCGACCGAATCGGTCCGGTCGCGGGCGCCACGGTCGAGCGATGCGCACGCGGCGCGCGCATGGCCGGCCGGCAGCCGCGCGCCGGCGCGTCGGGCCGGCCGCCCAAGCCGCCGGCCGGGCCCGCCCGCCGGTAGAATGCAGGCTTCTTCCCGACCGCCGCCCGCCGCGCCCGCCTGCATGGAACTGAAATGGCTCGAAGACTTCGTCTCGCTCGCGGAAACGCGCAGCTTTAGCCGGTCCGCCGAGCTGCGGCACGTGTCGCAGCCGGCGTTTTCGCGGCGCATCCAGGCGCTCGAGGCATGGCTCGCGACCGAGCTGATCGATCGTTCGGTCTATCCGACGCGGCTCACGCAGGCCGGCCAGATCTTCTACGAGCAGGCGCTGACGATGCTGTCGCAGGCGCACGAGGCGCGCACGCTGCTGCGCGGCCACGTCGGCGCGCCGGTGCCGACGATCGAATTCGCGGTGCCGCACACGCTGTCGCTCACGTATTTCCCGCGCTGGCTCGAACGGATCGAGGCGAAGATGGGCCAGGTCCACACGCGGCTGCGCGCGCTGAACGTGCACGACGCGGTGCTGTCGCTCGTCGAGGGCGGCTGCGATCTCGTGATGGGCTACCACCACCCGAGCCACCCGGTCGCGCTCGACCCGGCCCGCTACGACATGCTGGTCCTCGGCAGCGAGCCGATCAGCCCGTTTTCCGCGCCCGGCCGCGCGGGCCGGCCGCGCCATACGCTGCCGGGCGCGGCCGACGCGCGCGTGCCGTACCTGTCGTATACGCCGAACGCGTATCTCGGCCGGATGACCGAAGTCATCATCGCGAACGCGCCCACCCGGCTGTTTCTCGATCGCGTGTACGAAACCGACATGGCCGAAGGGCTGAAGGCGATGGCGCTCGCCGGCCACGGCGTCGCGTTCCTGCCGCACAGCGCGGCCGACGATGCGGTCGCGGGCGGCCGGCTGATCCGCCTCGACCGGTCGGCGCGCGGCGGCGCGCATCCGTTCACGCTGACGATGGAGATCCGGCTGTACTGCGACAAGCTCGCGCTGCAGGGTGACGATCCGCGGCAGAAGCTCGTGCGTGCGCTGTGGGACGTCGTGCGCGACGAACTGCGCGAGACTGCCGGCGACACCGCCGGTTGACCGACGATTAACCGCCGACGGTTAATCCGCCCGGCCGCCCGGCCGCCCGGCCGCCCGGCTGACGGCGGCTTTGCGGCGCCTGTCGGACGGTCGTCCGCGGGCCTGCCCGTGCCTGGCCAATCCGGTTTTCCACGAACACGATGGCCGGCCGATCGCCGGCGTTCTTGCGCAAATCGACCGCGGATTTGCGGAAAATCGCGATCATGCAAGAAACGCATAATCGAATAAACAAACGGCATTGGATAAAAAAAACGGCTTTTTCGACAATGGGCGCAATCCGTTGAACGTTGGAGCTTCCATGTCTTCGCAACAGCAGTCCATCCCGTCCTACCTGCACGCCGACGATCTCGGCCCGTGGGGCAACTACCTTCAGCAGGTCGATCGCGTCGCGCCGTACCTCGGTTCGCTGTCGCGCTGGCTCGAAACGCTGAAGCGTCCGAAGCGCATCCTGGTCGTCGACTGCCCCATCGAGCTCGACAACGGCACCGTCGCGCACTTCGAGGGCTACCGCGTGCAGCACAACGTGTCGCGCGGCCCGGGCAAGGGCGGCGTGCGCTACCACCAGGACGTGACGCTGTCGGAAGTGATGGCGCTGTCGGCATGGATGTCGGTGAAGAACGCGGCCGTGAACGTGCCGTACGGCGGCGCGAAGGGCGGTATCCGCGTCGACCCGCGCAAGCTGTCGCGCGGTGAGCTCGAGCGCGTGACGCGCCGCTACACCAGCGAAATCGGCATCATCATCGGCCCGAACACCGACATTCCGGCGCCGGACGTCAACACCAACGAACAGGTGATGGCGTGGATGATGGACACGTACTCGATGAACCAGGGCCAGACGTCGACCGGCGTCGTGACCGGCAAGCCGATCGCGCTCGGCGGTTCGCTGGGCCGCAAGGAAGCGACGGGCCGCGGCGTGTTCGTCGTCGGCTCGGAAGCGGCGAAGAAGAAGGGCCTCGAGATCGAAGGCGCGCGCATCGCGGTGCAGGGCTTCGGCAACGTCGGCGGCATCGCGGCGAAGCTGTTCCAGGAAGCGGGCGCGAAGGTGATCGCGGTGCAGGATCACACGGGCACGATCTACCAGCCGGCCGGCCTCGATTCGAACAAGCTGCTCGACCACGTCGCCCGCACGGGCGGCGTCGCGGGCTTCGAAGGCGCGGAGCCGATGCCGAACGACGAGTTCTGGACGGTCGAGACCGACATCCTGATCCCGGCGGCGCTGGAAAACCAGATCACCGAGAAGAACGCGGCGAAGATCCGCACGAAGATCATCGTCGAAGGCGCGAACGGCCCGACGACGACGGCGGCCGACGACATCCTGAGCGCGAACGGCGTGCTCGTGATCCCCGACGTGATCGCGAACGCGGGCGGTGTGACGGTGTCGTACTTCGAGTGGGTGCAGGATTTCTCGAGCTTCTTCTGGACGGAAGACGAGATCAACCACCGCCTCGAGCGCGTGATGCGCGAAGCGTTCGCCGGCGTGTGGGCGGTCGCGGAAGAGCACAAGGTGACGGTGCGTACGGCGGCGTTCATCGTCGCGTGCAAGCGCATCCTGATGGCGCGCGAAATGCGCGGCCTCTACCCCTGATCGGGCGTCCCTGACCGGGCGTCCCTAACCGGGCGTCCCTAACCGGGCGTCCCTGATCAACGACCATGATCGATTCATGATGCAATCTACCCGATTGCGGAAATGAACCCTCGCGGGCGATGCCGAATCCGGCATCGCCCGCGCGCGCATTCGGGGCGCCCGAAGCCGGGAGGACGGCTTCTCGCAGGGCGATTCGTAGTGCGGTTAACAACCAGTACTTTCAAAAATATTACTTTGATACACTGGCGCGGGTTTTAGCCAAGGAGATGACCAAAATGAAATACCACAAGGCAGTCCTGATGGTCGCGGCGCTTTGCGCGTTCGCAAGCGGCGCGCATGCTCAGGAGACGGGCACGCTGAAGAAGATCAAGGACACCGGCGTGATCGCGCTGGGCCACCGCGAATCGTCGATTCCGTTCTCCTATTACGATCAGAACCAGCAGGTGGTCGGCTATTCGCGCGAATTCCAGATGAAGATCGTGGACGCGGTGAAGAAGAAGCTGAACCTGCCGAACCTGCAGGTGAAGAACATCCCCGTCACGTCGCAGAACCGCATTCCGCTCGTGCAGAACGGCACGGTCGACATCGAGTGCGGCTCGACGACCAACAACCTCGAGCGCCAGCAGCAGGCCGCATTCTCCGACACGATCTTCGTGATCGGCACGCGCCTGATGACGAAGAAGGATTCGGGCGTCAAGGATTTCGCCGACCTGAAGGGCAAGACGGTCGTGACGACGGCCGGCACGACGTCGGAGCGCCTGCTGCGCAAGATGAACAACGACAAGCAGCTCGGCATGAACATCATCAGCGCGAAGGATCACGGCGATTCGTTCAACACGCTGGAATCGGGCCGCGCGGTCGCGTTCATGATGGATGACGCGCTGCTCGCGGGCGAGCGCGCGAAGGCGAAGCAGCCGGGCGAGTGGGTGATCGTCGGCACGCCGCAATCGGAAGAGGCTTACGGCTGCATGATGCGCAAGGGCGACGCCGACTTCAAGAAGGTCGTCGACGACGCGATCTCGCAAGTCGAGAAGTCGGGCGAAGCCGCGAAGATCTACGCGAAGTGGTTCGAGAACCCGATCCCGCCGAAGGGGCTGAACCTGAACTTCCCGCTGTCCGATTCGATGAAGAAGCTGTACGCGAACCCGAACGACAAGGCGCTCGACTGACCAAGCGGCCGTTGACGCAGAAATGACGCTACTGAAACGGAAGAGGCCATGCTTCTTCCGTTTCTTTTTGCTGGAGTCTTGCCCATGTCTTACCACTGGAACTGGGGCATCTTTCTGAGCCCCGTGTCGACCGGCGAGCCGACGACCTATTTCGGCTGGCTGCTGTCCGGCTTCTGGGTGACAATCGAGGTGTCGCTCGTCGCCTGGGTCATCGCGCTGATCGTCGGATCGCTGTTCGGCGTGCTGCGCACCGTGCCGAACAAATGGCTCGCCGCGATCGGCACCGTGTACGTGTCGATCTTCCGGAACATCCCGCTGATCGTGCAGTTCTTCGTCTGGTATCTCGTGATACCCGAGTTGCTGCCCGCGTCGATCGGCACGTGGATCAAGCAGTTGCCGCCCGGCACGCAGTTCTTTACCGCGTCGATCGTCTGTCTCGGCCTGTTTACGGGTGCCCGCGTATGCGAACAGGTGCGCTCGGGCATCAATGCGCTGCCGAAGGGCCAGCGCGCGGCCGGCCTCGCGATGGGCTTCACGCAATGGCAGACGTATCGCTATGTGCTGCTGCCCGTGGCGTACCGGATCATCGTGCCGCCGCTCACGTCGGAATTCCTGAACATCTTCAAGAACTCCGCCGTCGCGTCGACGATCGGCCTGCTCGATCTGTCCGCGCAGGCGCGCCAGCTCGTCGACTACACCGCGCAGACCTACGAGTCGTTCATCGCGGTCACGCTCGCGTACGTGCTGATCAATCTCGTCGTGATGGCGTTCATGCGCTGGATCGAAGGCCGTACGCGGCTGCCCGGCTATATCGGAGGCAAGTGATGCATCAGTTCGACTGGAGTAGTATTCCCGGCGCGCTGCCGACGCTGTGGTCGGGCGCGATCGTCACGTTCAAGATCACGCTGATCGCGATCGTGGTCGGGATCGTCTGGGGCACGCTGCTGGCGCTGCTGCGGCTGTCCGGCGTGAAGCCGCTCGCGTGGTTCGCGAAAGCGTACGTGACGGTGTTCCGCTCGATCCCGCTCGTGATGGTGCTGCTGTGGTTCTTCCTGATCGTGCCGCAGGTGCTGCAGGGCGTGCTCGGGCTGTCGCCGACGATCGACATCCGCCTCGCGTCGGCGATGGTCGCGTTCTCGTTGTTCGAAGCCGCGTATTATTCCGAGATCATCCGCGCCGGCATCCAGGCGGTGCCGCGCGGGCAGGTGAATGCCGCGTTCGCGCTCGGCATGAACTACGCGCAGGCGATGCGCCTCGTGATCCTGCCGCAGGCGTTCCGCGCGATGGTGCCGCTGCTGCTCACGCAGGCGATCGTCCTGTTCCAGGATACGTCGCTCGTGTACGTGATCAGTCTCGCGGACTTCTTCCGCACGGCCGCCAACATCGGCGATCGCGACGGCACGACCGTCGAGATGGTCCTGTTCGCCGGCGCATGCTATTTCGTGATTTGCTCGTTGGCGTCTGCTCTCGTCAAGGGTCTCCAGAAAAAGGTCACAAGATGATTTCCATCAAGAACGTTTCGAAGTGGTACGGCCAGTTTCAGGTCCTTACCGAATGCACGACCGAGGTCAAGAAAGGCGAAGTGGTCGTCGTGTGCGGCCCGTCGGGCTCCGGCAAGTCGACGCTGATCAAGACCGTGAACGGCCTGGAGCCGTTCCAGCAGGGCGAGATCCTCGTGAACGGCCAGTCGGTCGGCGACAAGAAGACGAACCTGTCGAAGCTGCGCTCGAAGGTCGGGATGGTGTTCCAGCATTTCGAGCTGTTCCCGCATCTCTCGATCACCGAGAACCTGACGCTCGCGCAGATCAAGGTGCTCGGCCGCGGCAAGGACGAAGCGGCGGAGAAGGGCATGAAGCTGCTCGATCGCGTCGGCCTGAAGGCGCATGCGCACAAGTTTCCGGGCCAGTTGTCGGGCGGCCAGCAGCAGCGTGTCGCGATCGCGCGCGCGCTGTCGATGGACCCGATCGCGATGCTGTTCGACGAGCCGACGTCCGCGCTCGATCCGGAAATGATCAACGAAGTGCTCGACGTGATGGTCGAACTCGCGCAGGAAGGGATGACGATGATGGTCGTCACGCACGAGATGGGCTTCGCGAAGAAGGTCGCGCATCGCGTGATCTTCATGGACAAGGGCGCGATCGTCGAGGACGACCGCAAGGACGATTTCTTCTCGAATCCGAAATCGGAACGCGCGAAGGACTTCCTCGCGAAGATCCTGCACTGAGCGTTCGCGCGTTTTCGCGCGCACCCATGCGAAAACCGCCCGGCACGTAGCCGGGCGGTTTTTTTTCGTCCGCCGCCGGGCGTTACCAGCTGTACCGGTAGCCGACCTGCCCGACGATCCCGCGCCGGTAATCGCCGCCGATGTTGCGCGCGATCTTCGCATTCGCGTACAGCTCGCCCGACTTGCCGAAGCCGGCGGTCACGCCGACGCCGAGCTCGTACCAGGTGCGCCCGAGATGCGTCGCGAACGGCGTGCCGCCGACCACGGTCTGCCCCGGCGACAGGAAGTCGTGCAGCACGTCGGCCGTGAAGTACGGCGTCGCGGCGCCGCCGCCCGCGTCCGACTGGAGGTTCGGCCGGAAGATGCGCACGCCGACGCGGCCGCGCAGCGCATTCGACGTCGTGCCCGATACGGCCGACACGTTGTCGTTGAACCCGTTCAGCTTCAGGTACTGAACCATCAATTGCGCCTGCGGCTCGACCGCGACCGGCAGCGTGCCGATCGCGAACGGTTTGCCGACTTCCTGCGACAGCGCGACGCCGAAGCCGTTCTGCGACGCTTCGTTGCCGTAGCTGTCACGATAGCGGTTGCCGTAGTGCGTGACCTGGCCGACGCTGTCGAAGTAGGTGCCGTCGGACAGGTAGCGCGTCCAGTAGCCGCCGACGCTCTGCGCGTGCATCTCGACCGAGCCCGTCGACGTCGACAGGGTGGGCGAGCCGGCGCGCGCCATGTCGCTGAAGCTCGCGTTCGACACGCCGATGCTGGCCGTCACGCCCGCATGCGTGCTGCCGGCGCCGTCCGGCGCCTGGTCGAGGGTCCAGTCCTTGCCGAACTGCGCGAAGAACGTGCGCTCGTCGGCGGAGAAACGGCCCGCGTTCGCATCCAGGCTCTGGCCGCCGATGCGCCCCCACACGCCGTCGCGATTGCCCGGCGCCTGCTTCTCGACGTTGTAGATGTCGCCGACGCGCTCGTGCAGCCTGCCGAGCGTCGAAAAGCCGTAGTCGGCGTTCAGCAGCGGCGTCATCGCGTAGCCGGAGACGCCCGGACGATACGCGAGCGCGCCGCCGTTGCCATTCCCGTTTCCGTTGGTGCCGCCGTCGCCGCCGCCGGACGGGTGGATCGGGTCGCCGGGGTCGGTCGGGTCGAGCTGCGAACGCAGGTACCAGCCGTTCGCATCGCCTTGCCCGCCGCGATAGAGCCGGTATTCGTACGCGCCGGCCTGTACCGGGCCGGCGAGATGGAACGCGGACGCGGCGGTCGTGCCGCCGTTGGCCGTGACGACCACGGGAATCCCGTCGCCGGTCGTCTGCGCGCCGGTGCCGGCCGTGTTGGCGATCTTCAGGCCGGTCGTGCCGCTCGCCGCGCCGCCGTTCACGATCAGCCGGTCGGTCGGCGACGCGTCGGCGCCGAGATACGTGTTCAGCGCGATCGTGCCGCCGTTGCCGACGTAGCCGCCGGTCGTCAGCGTCTTGTAGCTGCCCGTCAGCGTCGGCGAGCCGGTCGGCGCGGCGAACGCGACGAGGCCCGCGTTGTTCAGGCTGCTCAGCACCGAGCTGCCCGTCATGCGCCACGTGCTCGTGCCGTCGACGGTCAGCGCGACCGGGTCGATCTTCCCGGTCAGCGTCGTGCCGTTCGCGAGGAACACGTTGCCGGTGCTCGACGCGTCGGAGACGATGTCGCCCGCGAGGTTCACCGCCGATGCGTCGAACGTCACGTTGCTGCCGTTCGCGAGGTTCAGCAGCGTGCCGTTGCCGGCCGTCACGACCGTGCCGTTGCGCACCGCGATGTCGGCCGTGCCGCCGCGCGCGGCGAAGGCCGGCCCGGTGACGGACGTCACGCTGCCGCCGTCGACGAGCACCGAGCTGGTCGCGCCGTTCGCGAGCGTGTCCGACGTCAGTACGCCGGCCGTCGCGCCCGTGAGCGTCGTGCCGGTCAACGCGAGCACGCCGCCGCTGTTCGCGGTTGCGCCGTTGCCGGCCGCGCTGGCGAGCGACGAACCCGTATCGGCGATGCGGCCGCCGTTTTGCGCGACGATGGTGTCGGCCGCATTGCCCGACGCGGCGACTTTCGCACCCGACAGCAGGGCCGTCGCGCCGCCGTCCATCACGATCGCATGGGCGTTCGCGCCGGTCGTCGCGACGGTCGTCCCGTTGGCCGCGAGCGTGGAATCGGCGCCTGTCACGGACAGGCCGCGCGCGTCGGCGCCGGTCGTGCGGACGACCGTGGCCGCATCGGTCGCGATGCGCGCGCCGGCACCGGTCGACGTGAGGCCGGCGGCGCCGTTGCCGGTCGTGGCGACCTGCGTGCCGGACAGCGCGATCGTTGCATTCGCACCGAGGTTGCGGATCGCGCTGCCGGATCCGCTAACCGCGATCGACGTCGCGCCGGCCGCGATGCCGCCGCCCGTGACGGTCGAGTCGATCAGCACGCCGTCGGCGCTGCCGTTCGCGGTGACGGTGCCGGCGCCGGACAGCGCGACCGATGCACCGGCCCCCGTCAGGCGCACGCCCGCGACGCCGTCGTCGGCTTCGATCGAGCCTGCGTTGGCGAGCGTGGCCGATGCGCCTTGCACGAGCGCGCCGGTGCCGTTGGCGATGCGGATCGTCGACGCGTTGTTTACCGTGCCGAGCGTGCCGGCCACGACGCCCGTCGAGCCGGCGCCGGTCAGCAATATCGTGCCGCGATTCTCGAGCGTGCCGAGGTTCTGCGCGATGAAACCGGTCACGCCGGCGGTCGACGACGTGACGGCGGCGTGGTTGGTGAGCGTCGTCGTGACCGGCGCGCCGGCATTCGCGCCGGCGAGGTCGTGCGCCTGGCCGTCCACCACGCCCGCGGTCGCGCCGGCCGCGTTCAGGTTGATCGTCGCACCGGCGTCGATCGAGCCCTTCGCGCCGCCTTCGACCGCGATCGCGATGCCGCTCGCGCCGTTGACGTTGTAGACCGCGCTGCCGGTCGACAGCGTGGTGCCGGCGTCGGTCGCGAGTACGCCGCGCGCCCGCTGGCCGTTGACGTCGGTCGTCAGCGTGCCGGCCGTCGATGCGCCGGTGTAGGTCGCGCCGCCCGCGACGCGGAACAGCGTCGAATCGTCGGTGTCGACGCCCAGATGCTGCGCGGCGACGTTGATCTTCGAGCCCGCGCCGTACGCATAGAAGCCGATCTGGTTCGTGCCCGACATGAAGGCCGGCACCGCGTCGGCGCCGACGTTGATCGTCGCGCCCGAGCGTGCATGCACGCCGATGGCGCCGGTGCCCGTCAGGTCGAGCGCGCCGTCGAGCGTGGCCGTGGCGCGCGGCCCTTCGGCCCAGACGCCGTAATTGCGCGTGCCCGAAGCGGGATCGAGGCCGCCGGCGACGTCGATCGCGCCGGTCGACGTCGCGGCCGTCGCGTTCGCGCCGGTCCCGACGACCATGATGCCGATGCCGTTCACGCCATTCAGCGTGATCGTGCCCGTGTTGGTCACGGTCGCGGCGGTGTCGACGGCCAGCATGCCGACGTTGGCGAGCGGCGTGCCGGGCGCGGCGCCGTTGACGACGATCGCGCCCGCGTTGGTCAGCGTGCCGGAGCTCGAGCCGATGCTCGCCAGCGCGGCGCCGTTTTGCGTCTGCGTGCCGATCACGATCGTGCCGAGATTGCTCGCGGTGCCCGACGCGCCGAGCAGGATGCCGTACGCGTGCGCGGCGAGCGCGACGTCATTTGCCGTCTGGCCGGGCGCGTACTGCGCCGAGCGGCCGAGATAGATCGTGCCGCCGGCTTCGTTCGTGAAGCGGCCGCCGGCGACGAGGCCGCCGATCACCTGGCTGTCGAGCGTCGTCGCATTGACGCCGACATTGATCGTGCCGGCGTTCGACGCCGTTGCGCCGTCCGTCACGGCGACCGCGTAGTTCTGCAGGTCGGGCCGGTTGCCGTCCAGCGTCCACGCGCCGACGTTCATCACGCCGTTGTTGACGAACGACGTGCCCGCGCCGTTCGCGAACACGCCGGCGCCTTCGGTGTACGCGTTGTAGTTGAAGTTGTTCGGCGGCGCGCTGCCGCTCGTGTCGAAGTCGTCGCCGGACGCGTACCCGGACGAAATCACGCCGTTGTTGACGCCGCTTGCGCCGCTCAGCAGGCGCACCAGCGTGAAGTCGCCCGACAGGCGGCCGTCGTTGATGAAGTGCGCGCCGTTTTCCGCGAGGACGGCCGAGCTCGACACGATCGTGTTGGTGCCGCGAAAGTCGATCTGGCCGTCCTTGCCGATCTGCAGCGTCGCGTTCGCGCCCGTGCCGTGCATCACCGACAGGAAATCGATCGGCAGCGTGTTCTTGTCGCCCGCGGACACGTCGTTCCGATACTGGAAGGCTTGCTGCGAGAACGTGACGGCCTGGCTAAACGCGCTGTCGTAGGCGGCCTGCGAGCCGAGCGCGCCGCTTTGCACCGAGCGCACGAGAAAATCGTTGTACGCGGCGAGCGACGCGGCGTCGGTCACCTGCCACGTGCTACCGTCGAATGCGGTGAAGGTGCCCGCGTAGGCCGGCACGTCGAGCTGGCGGGTGCCGACCGCGCCGCCGTCCGCCAGGTAGTCGCCGGTGGTGAACCGGATCTGGTTGCGCGAATTCCAGTTGACGGTGCTTGCCGCGGCACCCGTGCCGTCCGCGACGGTAAGGTCGGTCGCCTTCGCGGCCATCGAGATCGCGTTGCCCGGCGCATCGGGGGCATTCGCCGCATTGCCGATCGACACGTTGAGCGTACCGCCGGTGGCGGCGACGGTGCCGATGCGCGTGTTCACATACTGATCGCCGTTCACGTCGTGGTAGACGGGCACCTCGGTCGCGCCGGCCGTCGACGCGGAGAACGCGGACGAATCGTAGGTCGCGACCGACGTGTGGGTGCGGGTGATCGAGTCGGGCGTGCTGACGCTGTGCGTCTTGCCGCCGAGCGACAGCAGCGGCTGGTTCGGGTTGCCCGACACGAGGGTCGTGCTGCCGATCGGCGTGAGCGCGTAGCCCGGGTCGCCGGCGGCGGCGCTCCATGCGCCCGACACGCCGACGGTATCGCCGCCGGACACGGTGGCGGAGCCGGCCAGGTTGTCGTTGACGGTCGGGCTGAAACCGTCGAGCGCGCAGGTGCCGCCGTTCGCGATGGCCGTACCGCCGCCGCACGTCGATGCATGCGCGGCGCCGACCGACAGCGCGGTCAGCAACGCGCCGAGTGCCGCCGCGCGACGGCCCGTGCCCGATTCGGCGCCCGAGCGCTTGCCGCGCGCGCGAGTCGTTTCCGCCACCGCGACCCAGCAGCCGGCGGCTTCGCTCCATATCGATCGAAATGAGTGATTCACGACATACCCCTCTTTCTTCTTTTTGACGTGGTATTCGCCGCCATTCGGCGAATTCGCATTCCGCGGTGGAGAAATGATCCGAAGGGGGCGTGCGGCGGCTATGGCTGCGTGTCGCGCCAATCGTGTTTCGTTGACACCGAGGATGGGCGGAGTCTACTGATTCGAGTGGCCGTCGATTATCGATAAGCCGGAAACTGTAATGATGCGAACCGTAATGCGTGGTATTTTTGATTTGTGTGGTTAATCGAACCGAAAGCCGTGGTGGGGGCGGCGGTTGGGGCGGTGCGTGAAAATCCGGAAGGGTTGCAGGAGTAGGTGGGATAGCGCACGGTTCCCGCAGGGGCGATACGCTAAAATGCCGACGCGGGATCCTGTTTTAATTGAGGGTTATTTATTTGATTCCCTCTGCTATTTTACTTTCGCTCGTCAATTAATAAAATCAAGCGAATGTCGTGCGGCATCGGGCGATTGCGCCGGTCGGCGGCCGAAATGAAACCGTATTGGCTGGAGCGGGCGATTTGCGCCGATGGCGGGCGTGGCCGGTTGCGCGGCATGAAGTCCGCGCAGCAGGCAGGAAACGAGCAGAAAGCAGGCGCGGCCGGTACCGCACCGGGTTTCAGAAATCGATCGCGTCGTCGGAGTCGCCGTCGGCCGCGGTGGCGAGCGCTTCGCGAACCGCCGTGCGCGGCGCCGATGCCGACGCGTCGAGCGACGGGTTGCGCAGCTTCTCGAGCACGCGCTCGGGCACCGGAATCCGCATCCGCGCGGCGACGTCGCCGCACTGGAACATGATCAGCTCGCCCGGCTCGAATGCGGTCCAGACCTCGTTGTCGGTGAGCGGCTGCGTCGCGATCACCGCGACGCGATCCTCGGGCGTCGTGTATTTCGCGAAATCGATCGACAGGTCTTCGTCGACGAGATGCGCGGTCGAGAACGGCCAGCGCCGCACGAGGTAGTGCAGCCGCGTCGAGCAGTGCGCGAAGAGCGCCTGGCCGTTCGACATCAGGAAGTTGAACACGCCGTGATCGGTGATGCCGCGCGTCAGTTCGCCGACCCGCTCGAACAGCTCGGGCAGCGGCGGCTGCGCGCCGGGAAAGGCCTCGCGCAACCCCTGCATCAGCACGCAGAACGCCTGTTCGCTGTCGGTCGTGCCGACCGGATGGTAGACGCTGCCGTCCATGTCCGGCGCGTAGTCCTGCAGGTCGCCGTTATGCGCGAAGATCCAGTGCCGGCCCCACAGCTCGCGCATGAACGGATGGCTGTTCTCGAGCAGGATGTGCCCTTGCGTCGCCTTGCGGATGTGCGCGATCGTGTTCTTGGACTTGATCGGGTAGCGTTTCACCATTTCGGCGATCGGCGACGTGGCCGATGCCTGGTGATCGATGAAGAGGCGACAGGCCTTGTCCTCGAAGAACGCGATGCCCCAGCCGTCGGCATGGTGATCGGTGAGCCCGCCCCGGGCCGCGAAACCTGTGAAGGAGAATGTGACGTCCGTCGGCGCGGCGCAGTTCATTCCAAGGAGTTGGCACATTTTACGTGGGGCGGCAGGCTGAAGCGGGGGGTAACGAACCGGGCGAACCCCGGTACAATGCGGCTTCTAGCATATCACCGAGCCCTGAGCGGTAAAAAGCGGATTCCGCTGGCCAAAGGCCCCGTGTTGCGGTTTGCCGTCAGTCGGCCCGCGCACGCGCGTTCCGGCCCCGCCGATGGCAAGCCCGTTCCTCACGACGCCTCCTATGACTGCCTCGAACGCTTCTTCCCCGGCGACGCTTTCGCTCGCCCGTCCCGACGACTGGCACCTGCACCTGCGAGACGGCGACATGCTTGCCGCCGTGCTGCCGCACACCGCCCGCCAGTTCGGCCGCGCCATCGTCATGCCGAACCTGAAGCCGCCCGTCACGACCACCGCGCAGGCGCAGGCCTATCGCGAGCGCATCCTCGCCGCGCTGCCGGCCGGGATGACGTTCGAACCGCTGATGACGCTGTACCTGACCGACAACACGCCGCCCGACGAAATCCGCCGCGCGCGCGAAAGCGGCTTCGTGCACGGCGTGAAGCTGTACCCGGCAGGCGCCACGACGAATTCCGACCACGGCGTCACCGATCTCGCGAAATGCGCGAAGACGCTCGAGGCGATGCAGGAAACCGGCATGCCGCTGCTCGTGCACGGCGAGGTGACCGATGCGTCGATCGACCTGTTCGACCGCGAGAAGGTGTTCATCGACCGCGTGATGACGCCGTTGCGCCGCGATTTCCCGGGCCTGAAGGTCGTGTTCGAGCACATCACGACGAAGGACGCGGCCGATTACGTGCGCGATGCCGACGCGGCGCCCGGCCTGCTCGGCGCGACGATCACCGCGCACCACCTGCTGTACAACCGCAACGCGCTGTTCGTCGGCGGGATTCGCCCGCATTACTACTGCCTGCCGGTGCTGAAGCGCGAGACGCATCGCGTGGCGCTGGTCGAGGCCGCGACGTCGGGCAACCCGCGCTTCTTCCTCGGCACCGACAGCGCGCCGCACGCGCGCGGCGCGAAGGAAACCGCGTGCGGCTGCGCGGGCTGCTATACGGCGCTGCACGCGCTCGAACTGTACGCGGAAGCGTTCGACACGGCCGGCGCGCTCGACAAGCTGGAAGGCTTCGCGAGCTTCTTCGGCGCCGATTTCTACGGGCTGCCGCGCAGCGCGGAGACGGTCACGCTGCGCCGCGAGGCATGGGAGCTGCCGCGCGAGATCTTCGCGGGCGACACGCCGGTCGTGCCGCTGCGCGGCGGCGAGACGATCGGCTGGAAGCTCGTGTGAGCGGCGCGCCGCCGCGCGGATCCGGCCCCGCGGCCGGGCGCCCGGCGGCGGATTTCGCGCGGATCGACTGGTCCGCGCCGTGGCTCGCGCCGTACGCGGAGCCCGGCCGCGTGTGGCAGGCGGCCGCCCGTGCGGGCGAGGCCGCGCTGCTCGATGCGTTGAACGGCGCGTTGGCCGGCGTGTCGCGAGGCGGCGATCGCGTCACCGGTCGCGGCAGGCCGCTGCGCTTCGTGCCGCAGGCCGGGCTGCCGCCCGGCGTCGCGTACGAGACCCATATCGCGGGCACCGGCGGCGTGCCGACCCGCCACAATCTTCACGACTTCTTCAACGCGCTCGTCTGGTTCGCGTACCCGCGCACCAAGGCCGCGCTGAACGCCCGCCAGGCCGCCGCGATCGACGCGGCGGGCGGCGTCGGCCCCGTACGCGGCACGTTGCGCGATGCACTCACGCTGTTCGACGAGAATGGCGCGCTGTTCGTCACCGCCGAGCGCGCGCTCGCCGATGCGCTGCGCGGCTTCGACTGGGCGCGGCTGCTGGTGGCCGCGCGCGGTGCGTGGGGCACGCGCTGCGAGGCGCGGCTCGTCGGCCACGCGCTGCTCGAACAGCTCGTCGCGCCTTACAAGTCCTGCACTGCGCATGCATGGATCGTCGAAGTGAGCGCCGACTATTTTTCATGGCCCGACGCGCAACGGATCGCGCACGTCGACGCGCGAATCGCCGCCGAACTCGCGACGCACGCGCTGACGCCCCGCGATTTCGCGCCGCTGCCGGTGCTCGGCGTGCCGGGCTGGTGCGCGGCGAACGCCGACCCCGCGTTCTACGACGATCCGGCCGTGTTTCGCCGCGGCCGCCGCTCGCGCGCTGCCGACGGCGGCGCGCAGTGCTAGAATGCGCGTCGCAAAGCAGGCCAGGCAGTCGCGGCCTCGACGTCTTCGGGCGCGCGGGGGCGAGGAAAGTCCGGACTCCACAGGGCAGGGTGATGGCTAACGGCCATCCGTGGCGACACGCGGAACAGGGCAACAGAAAGCAAACCGCCGATGGCCCGGCGCAAGCCGGGATCAGGTAAGGGTGAAACGGTGCGGTAAGAGCGCACCGCGGCGACGGCGACGTTCGCCGGCACGGTAACCTCCACCCGGAGCAATTCCAAGTAGGCAGGCGCGCATCTTCGGATGCAGGACGGGGCCCCCGTCTCGTCTGCGGGTAGGAAGCTTGAGCGCGTCAGCAATGGCGCGCCTAGAGGAATGACTGCCACGCGTTGCGCGCTTCGGTGCGCAGCGTGCACAGAATCCGGCTTATCGGCCTGCTTTGCCGTTCGAATGCGAAAGGGCCGGCGCTCCCACGGGGCGCCGGCCCTTTTTTCATGCGCGCGCCCTGTGCTCAGGCGGCGACGATGTCGAACGAATGCGTGAGTTCGGCCGTCTTCGCGATCATGATCGACGCCGAGCAGTACTTGTCGTGCGACAGGTTGATCGCGCGCTCGACCGTGGCCGGGTTCAGGTTGCGGCCGGTGACCGTGAAGTGGAAATGCACCTTCGTGAACACCTTCGGATCCTCGCTCGCGCGCTCGGCCTTCAGCGTGACCGAGCAGCCGGTCACTTCCTGGCGGCTCTTCTTCAGGATCAGCACGACGTCATAGGCCGTGCAGCCGCCGGTGCCGAGCAGCACCATTTCCATCGGACGCGGCGCGAGGTTGTGGCCGCCGCCTTCGGGCGCGCCGTCCATCGTGACGAGATGGCCGCTGCCGGTCTCGGCGGAAAACGCCATGCCGTCCTGACCCATCCAGCTTACTTTGCATTCCATGCTTGCACTCCAGCGTTGCCTGATTCGGATTCGATCCGGCATTGTAGCCCGTGGCGCAACGGTCGGCTGATGCGCTGCACGACGTGCAATGCCCGTGCCTCGCGAGCGGAGCGACGCGTGGCGATTTCCCTGTCGGATTTAGGGGTTTTGCTCTAGGTGCGGACAGTTTTAGGTCATGTCTGACGTATTTATACCTTTGATTTTCAAGAGAAATTTGTTTTTGTGAACGCGTCGACTAATATCTCGTATCGTGAGATTTGATTTCGCCATGCAAATTTTCTTGTGAAATCGGCGGGGCATTCATATAATGAGCCTCATTGGTTGTCGCGCTGCGGCAACCTCCGAATGTCTCCTCCACCCTCCTCCTAAGGTGGATTAAGCCCGAACCAGCCGTTCGGGCTTTTTTTCGTCCCATGCAAACGTCGGCGCACGGGTTGCGCGCGCCGCGATCGTCACGCCGGCTGTCGCGCGGCCGGCTGCGACGTCGCGTCGGGCGGCGTGCCGCGCGAGCCGGCATCGGTCGCCGGCGCATGGGCGGCCGATGCGTCGCCGTGGCCGCGTGCGCAGAAGTGGCGCACGCGTTCGCGCACCGCGCGCAGGCGCGCGATGCGGTCTTCGGCGTGGGCGGTTCGGGCTTCGGCGATGCGTGCATCGAGCGCCTCGAGCTTGGCTTCGCAGCCGGAGCCGGCGGCGACGGCGGGCGCCGCCGCGGCCACCAGGGCGGCCGCGAGGAAGGGCGTGAGTCGTTGTTTCATCATGCTGGTTTGTTGTTTTTCGGGTTCGGCCGGTCTGGCGCGGCAAGGTCATGTGCCGCGCGCCGATGGGTGCCGCCTCAGGCGCTCGGTTCGCCTGGCTTGTCGGGGCACGATCGAATTTTGGCCCATTTCGGCCGCCGCGAACACGGGGCGTGGATTCTCTTTGACCACGCAGCCGTATTTCCTTTATAATTCAGGGCTTTTCCGCATTCATGCCCACGGAAAAAGAACAGGGAGAGCCTGCACCGCGCCTCGAAGCGCACACAGACAAGCAGGAAGAACACATCGGGCAAAGCATTTTTTTTGGATCGATCATGAAGACGTTTTCCGCAAAAGCCCATGAGGTGACGCGCGAATGGTACGTGATTGACGCGACGGATAAGGTTCTCGGCCGTGTTGCCAGCGAAGTGGCACGCCGTCTGCGCGGCAAGCACAAGCCTGAGTTCACCCCGCACGTCGACACTGGTGATTTCATCATCATCATCAACGCGAGCAAGTTGAAGGTCACGGGCAACAAGACGCTGGACAAGAAGTACTACCGTCACTCGGGCTACCCGGGCGGTATCTATGAAACGACGTTCGGCAAGATGCAGGAACGCTTCCCGGGCCGCGCGCTCGAGAAGGCGGTCAAGGGCATGCTGCCGAAGGGCCCGCTCGGCTACGCGATGATCAAGAAGCTGAAGGTCTACGCAGAAGCGACGCATCCGCATTCGGCTCAACAGCCGAAGGCGCTCGAGATCTAAGGGGAGCCCACATGATCGGTAACTGGAACTACGGCACGGGCCGCCGCAAGAGCGCAGTCGCACGTGTCTTCATCAAGGCTGGCAAGGGCGACATCATCGTCAACGGCAAGCCCATCGCTGACTACTTCTCGCGCGAAACGTCGCTGATGATCGTGCGCCAGCCGCTGGAACTCACGAACCACGGCCAGACGTTCGACATCAAGGTCAACGTCAACGGCGGCGGCGAAACGGGTCAGGCAGGCGCAGTGCGCCACGGCATCACCCGTGCACTGATCGACTACGATGCGACGCTGAAGCCGTCGCTGTCGAACGCAGGCTTCGTCACGCGCGATGCACGTGAAGTCGAGCGTAAGAAGGTCGGTCTGCGCAAGGCACGCCGCGCGAAGCAGTTCTCGAAGCGTTAATTCCGCTTCATGGCCTCGCCGCTTCCGGGCGGCGTCCGCCGGAAAACCGCCAGCTTTCACGCTGGCGGTTTTTTTATGCCCGCTGGTTTACCCACGCCCGGGCCGCCGTGGCGGCCGCCCGTGCAGGCACGCTTGACGAAATCGACAAGAACCTATTGATTTCATGGACATCAGCACGATCTTCTGATCGGCCCTACAATAGCGGCTAAAGCTTTTTGGAGAGTTCGAATGAACGCTGTTACCGAATCCGCAGCAACGACGACCGATATGCCGCTGCCGTTCGTCTTCACCGACGCCGCGGCCGACAAGGTCAAGCAATTGATCGACGAAGAGGGCAATCCCGACCTGAAGCTGCGCGTGTTCGTGCAGGGTGGCGGCTGCTCGGGCTTCCAGTATGGCTTCACGTTCGACGAGGAAGTCAACGAGGACGACACCGTGATGGACAAGAACGGCGTCCAGCTCCTGATCGACTCGATGAGCTACCAGTACCTGGTCGGCGCCGAGATCGACTACAAGGACGACCTCAACGGCGCCCAGTTCGTGATCAAGAACCCGAACGCGACCACCACCTGCGGGTGCGGTTCGTCGTTCTCGGTCTGAGCGCACGACAGATCCGCGCCGGTTCGCCGGAATGAAAAACGGGGCTTCATGCCCCGTTTTTTAATGCGTGCTCGTCCTGCACCGCCCGCGACAGGCTGGGTACCGCATCAGCGCGGATAGAGCGCGCCGAGCACGCGGTTGGCGGCCGCGCCGGTGACCGTCGCGAGATTGCCGGGCTGGCGCGCGGTGAAGCGGTACGCAAGCCACGCGAACGCGAGCGCTTCGACCTGCTGCGGCGGCACGCCGAGCGCGGCCGTCGTATCGACGCTCGCCGGCACGCCGGCCTCGCCTAGCGCGTGCCGAAGCGCGTCGAGCAGCACCGGATTGCGTGCGCCGCCGCCGCAGACGAAAACGGCCTTGCAGCCCGGTGCGTGCTGCGCGATTTCGCGCGCCACCGACACGGCGGTGAGCGCGGTGAGCGTGGCCTGTACGTCCTCCGGCGCCACCTGCGGGAACGCGGCGAGCTTCGCATCGAGCCACGCGGGATTGAACAGGTCGCGCCCGGTGCTCTTCGGCGGCGGCGCGGTGAAATACGGTTCGTCGAGCAGCGCATCGAGCAGCGCCGCGTGGATGGCGCCGCGTGCGGCGAACTTTCCGCCGTCGTCGTACGGCTTGCCCAGATGGCGGGTCGCCCATGCGTCGATCAGCGCATTCGCGGGGCCGCAGTCGAAGCCGCGCACGTCGCCGCCCGCGCCGGGCAGGATCGTGATGTTGCTGATCCCGCCGAGATTGCACACGACCCGCGTTTCGCCCGGCGCGCCGAACACCGTCGCGTGGAAGGCCGGCGCGAGCGGCGCGCCGTGGCCGCCGGCCGCCACATCGCGGCTGCGGAAATCGGCGATCACGTCGACCTGGGTCAGCTCGGCAAGCAGCGCCGGATTGTTGAGCTGGCGCGTATAGCCGCGCTCGGGGCGGTGGCGCACCGTCTGGCCGTGCACGCCGATCGCGCGGATCTCGTCGCGCGACAGCCCGGCCGTGCGCTGCAATTCATGGCAGCACACCGCATAGCGCGCGACGAGCGCATTCGCCGCGAGCGATTCGCGGTCGATCTCGTTGTCGCCGGGCTGCTGCAGCGCGAACAGCGCGTCGCGCAGCGATTGCGCGAAACCGACGAACGCTTCGGCGAGCACGACCGGCGCGCGGCCGGCCTCGAAGCGCACGGCGACACCATCGACGCCGTCCATGCTGGTTCCCGACATCAGCCCGAAGTAGATGCCGTCTGCCGGATCGGCATGCTGCGGCTGTCGTTGCGGCACGTTGGATTCTCCTGGATCGTGCGGCGCGGGCCGGTGCCGCGCGCCTTGCGCCCGATTATCCGCGCAACGCGACGCGTCGTTAAGCGATGCGCGCGCAAGTTATGGGAAAATCCCTGTTTTTGCGACATTCTTCCTGGCACCGATGAGCACCGAACCCAGTTCCAAGCCCGTTTTCCCGATCACCGACGAAGTCCGGCATGCGCTCGCCGTCACGAAGCGCGGCGTCGACGAGCTGCTGATCGAGGAAGAGTTCGCGCAGAAGCTCGCGCGCAGCGCCGCCACCGGCACGCCGCTGCGCATCAAGCTCGGCCTCGACCCGACCGCACCGGACATTCACATCGGCCATACGGTCGTGCTGAACAAGATGCGGCAGCTGCAGGACCTCGGTCACACGGTGATCTTCCTGATCGGCGATTTCACGTCGCTGATCGGCGATCCGTCGGGCCGCAACGCGACGCGCCCGCCGCTCACGCGCGAGCAGATCGAATCGAACGCGAAGACCTACTTCGAGCAGGCCGCGCTCGTGCTCGATCGCGACAAGACCGAGATCCGCTACAACAGCGAATGGTCGATGCCGCTCGGCGCGGACGGGATGATCAAGCTCGCGTCGCGCTACACGGTCGCGCGGATCCTCGAACGCGAGGATTTCACGAAGCGCTTCCAGGGCGGCGTGCCGATCTCGATCCACGAATTCCTGTACCCGCTGATGCAGGGCTACGATTCGGTCGCGCTGAACGCCGATCTCGAGCTCGGCGGCACCGACCAGAAGTTCAACCTGCTGGTCGGTCGCGAACTGCAGAAGCAGTACGGCCAGGAACAGCAGTGCATTTTGACGATGCCGCTGCTCGAAGGCCTCGACGGCGTCGAGAAGATGTCGAAGTCGAAGGGCAACTACGTCGGCATCAGCGAGAAGGCGACCGACATGTTCGGCAAGCTGATGAGCATCTCGGACACGCTGATGTGGCGTTACTTCGAGCTGCTGTCGTTCCGCAGCCTCGACGAGATCGCCGGCTTCAAGCGCGAGGCCGAAGGCGGCCGCAACCCGCGCGATTTCAAGGTGCTGCTCGCGCAGGAAATCGTCGCGCGGTTCCACTCGCAAGCCGACGCCGAGCGTGCGCTGGAAGACTTCAACCACCGCGCGAAGGGCGGCGTGCCGGACGACATTCCGTCGGTCACGCTGGCCGGCGCGCCGCTGGCGATCGGCCAGTTGCTGAAGCAGGCCGGCCTCGTGCCGTCGACGAGCGAAGCGCTGCGCAACATCGAGCAGGGCGGCGTGAAGATCGACGGCGCGACCGTGTCGGACAAAGGCCTGAAGGTCGAGGCCGGCGAGTTCGTCGTGCAGGTCGGCAAGCGCCGCTTCGCACGCGTCACGCTGACCGCATGATCGCGCTGATCCAGCGCGTGACGCGCGCCGACGTCCGCGTCGGCGGCCGCACGACGGGCGAGATCGGCGCGGGCCTGCTCGCGCTGGTCTGCGCGGAGCGCGGCGATACCGAGGCCGCGGCCGACAAGCTGCTCGCGAAGCTGCTCGGCTACCGCGTGTTCAGCGACGCAGCCGGCAAGATGAACCTGCCGGTGTCGAACATCGACGGCGAAGGCCGCGCAGGCGGCCTGCTGCTCGTGTCGCAGTTCACGCTCGCGGCCGATACCAACAGCGGGCTGCGTCCGAGCTTCACGCCGGCCGCGCCGCCCGACGAAGGCGCGCGGCTGTTCGACTATTTCGTCGCGGCCGCGCGGGCGCGCCATCCCGTCGTCGAGACGGGCGAATTCGGCGCCGACATGCAGGTGTCGCTCGTCAACGACGGCCCCGTGACGTTCTGGCTGCAAGTGCGGCCCTGATTCTTTCCCGGAGGCGCACCGCGATGGCCACCACGCAGATTCTTTTCATCCGCCATGGCGAGACGGCCTGGAACCGCATCAAGCGCATCCAGGGGCATATCGACATCCCGCTGGCCGACACGGGCCTCGCACAGGCGCAGCGGCTGGCGGCGCGGCTCGGACGGGAGGCGCGCGACGGCGCCCGGATCGATGCGGTGTATTCGAGCGACCTGATGCGCGCGCAACAGACCGCCCAACCGTTCGCCGGTGCGCTCGGGCTGCCGCTGCTGCTGCGCGAAGGGTTGCGCGAACGCTCGTACGGCGCGTTCCAGGGGCACAACAGTACCGAGATCGAGGCGCTGTTTCCGGACGCGTATGCGGCGTGGCAGACGCGCGATCCGGGTTTCGCGCCGGAGGGCGGCGAGTCGCAGCGTGCGTTCTATCACCGCGTGCTGCATGCGCTCGAACCGATCGTCGCCGCGCATCCGGGCGGCCGGATCGCGTGCGTCGCGCACGGTGGCGTGCTCGATTGCGTGTATCGCTTCGCGAACGGGATCGAGCTGTCGGCGCCGCGCAACTATCAACTGCTCAACACCAGCATCAACGTCGTCGATTACGTCGATGGTCGCGCGCAGGTCGTGCGGTGGGCCGACGTGTCGCATCTCGAAGCCGCGAGCGACGATGACGACGGGTACCGCAAGGTGCTCTGAGCACGCCAATCGCGTCCGGCGTGGCCGGCTCCCGGGGTCGTGCTTTCTTCCGGCGTGACCCTTACTGCGGCAGCCCGTGACGCGTCTTGTAGTCGAGCGCGTACGCGATCTTGCCGGGCTTGTCGGCCGTGATCGGCTGGCGCAGCTTGTCGAATTCCCCCTTGCTGTATTTCTTCCCGCCGTTGATCGCATCGGCGCGCCCGAGGTCGGCGCCCGTCTTGCCGTCGATCACCGGGTCCGTGGCCGCGACCATCCGCGCAGACGCATTCCAGACCGCATTCAGGTAGCCCGTGTCGGCCTTCGCCGGATCGGGATCGGTCGTGCCGCCGCGCGTCAGGTCGTAGCTCGCCAGCGCGAACGTGCCTGGCTGCGCCCGCAGCCAGTCGGCCCAGTAGAACTCGAGGTAGTCGGTTGCTTGCGCGGGTTTGCTGTAGCCGATGTCGCGCGTGAAATAGACGAGCGACCGGTAGCGGTCGTTCGTCATCCCGCGCGTCAGGCCGAGGCCGCTCGGCAGTTGCGCGGTCGCGATCGGCTTGCCTTCGCCGTCCTTCAGGCGCAGATAGCCGCGGCTTTGCATCTGCTGCCAGAACGCGTCGCCCGAGTAGTCGCCGAGGTTGTCCTTGACGACGACGTGCACGTGCAGCGCCGGGCCGCCGTCGGGCGTCTCGTAGTAAGTCGACAGGCCGTGGTGGCCGTCGGTCAGGTACAGCGTATCGCCGTTCGGGCCGATCACGACGGGGTTCAGCACCGAGCGGTCGCGGGCGGTCGCGTCGGTCGTCGCGCACGTGTAGCTGGCCGGATCGCGCAGCGACGATCGGGTCGTGTAACCGCCCGATGCGATGCCGCCGAGGCCCTCGTCCGCGCAGAAGTCGTCGAACTTCTTGTCGGGCTGCAGTTCGTAGCGGCCGAGCTTGTAGTAGATCTGGTCGTAGCCGATCGCACCCTGCGTCGGATGGAGATCGCCTATGGTCACGTCGAGCAGATCGCCGGCGCGGGCGGCTTTCCATTTGCCCGGTTGCGGCGTGGTGGTTGCGGGCGGCGTGGGAGCCGGCGTCGTCGTGCTGCCGGACGGCAGTTGCGCATCCGTGCGCGCGACGGCGGCGACATCGTCGCCTCCGCACGCGGCGAGGGCGAGGACGCCGGACAGGCTGGCGGCAAGGGCGAAACGGATCGGCAGGCGTGGCATCACGGGCATCGGGTGTCGTAGCGGGTAGGCGGAACTCCGCGCGGGCCACGGGCGTGCGTGACGAGCCCGACGTGCGACCGTGCGCGAGCGTGTCAGCTTGCCACAGGTATTTGACGGTAAATTGAAATGATCAGAAGAAGCGGATCGTCAGCCGGGCGGGGCGCCGTCGGACGGGGCGGCCGTCGCGCGGCGGCGCGCACGCTTCGACGCGCCGTTGACGAGCGCCCAGCGCAGCACGGGCGCGACCGCGCGTATGCCCGGCCGGACCAGCGCGCGCCGCACCGGCGCGAAGGCCCACACGCCGAGCATGCGCTGCGCCCACGGCGGCAGCAGGTCGATTCCGGCATGCATCACCAGCGACGCGGCAGGCCGCAGCGCCGGCTTCGCGACCGGCACATTCAGCAGGATGGACATCACGTCGAACGTGCGCGGCCCGGCTTCGAGTTCGGGCAGCATGCGCGCGAGATAGGCCGCCACCTCGGCGCGCGAACGCGGCACCGCTTGGGCGCCCAGCAGCTCGGCGATCAGCGCCGTCTCCGCGTAATAGCGGTCCTGCAGTTCGCCCGCCAGCGCCGGATTCACGTAACGCAGATGCGCGGCGAGGAAGCTCGATACTTCCGCGACATGCACCCAGGTCAGCAGCGCGGGATCGTCGGCGCGGTACGGCCGGCCGTCCGGCGCGTTGCCCGAGATGTGCGCGTGGATCGCCTTCACGCGCTCGATCAGCGCGAGCGCGTCCGCGCGGCTGCCGAACGTCGTCCCCGTGATGAACGTGGCGGTGCGCCGCAGACGGCCGAGGATATCGGTGCGGAACGACGAATGATCCCAGACGCCCGCGAGCGCGAGCGGGTGGAGCGCCTGCAGCAGCAGCGCGGCGATGCCGCCTGTCATCATCGACGTGAAATCGGCATGCACGCGCCAGCAGACGGCGTCGGGGCCGAACAGCCCAGGGTCGCCGGGCGGTGAAGAGAGATCGATCGACGGGCCGCCGCCGCCCACCGTCAGGTGCGTGATGCCGGCCACGAGCCGCTTGCGGATCGGCTCGGCCCAGCGCGGGCCCGGCGCGGGTGCGGTGGGGTGGTGGCTGGGCGGCGTCGTCATGGCGGGTGCGACTCGGGCGACGGACTACTTCCCGTCCGGAGTATCCCACTCGTCGCGTTCGGTGCGGCGGGCCTCGGGCACCGACAGCCCGAAGTGGCGATACGTGAGCAGCGTCGCGACGCGCCCGCGCGGCGTGCGCTGCAGGAAGCCCTGCTGGATCAGGTACGGTTCGAGCACGTCCTCGATCGTGTCGCGCTCCTCGCCGATTGCCGCCGCGAGGTTGTCGATGCCGACCGGGCCGCCGTCGAACTTGTACAGGATCGCTTCGAGCAGCTTGCGGTCCATCAGGTCGAAGCCGACCGGATCGACGTCGAGCATCGCAAGTGCGGCATCGGCGACGGCCGCGGTGATCTGGCCGTCGGCCTTCACTTCCGCGAAGTCGCGCACGCGGCGCAGGAGCCGGTTGGCGATCCGCGGCGTGCCGCGCGAGCGCTTCGCGATTTCCAGCGCGCCGTTCGGATCGATCTGCGCATTGAGCAGCGACGCCGAGCGCCGCACGATGCGCGACAGTTGATCGGCGTCGTAGAACTCGAGGCGCGCGACGATCCCGAAACGATCGCGCAGCGGGTTGGTCAGCATCCCCGCGCGAGTGGTCGCGCCGACCAGCGTGAACGGCTGCAGGTCGAGCTTCACGCTGCGCGCGGCTGGGCCTTCGCCGATCATGATGTCGATCTGGTAATCCTCGAGCGCCGGATACAGGATTTCCTCGACGACCGGCGACAGCCGGTGGATTTCGTCGATGAACAGCACGTCGTTCGCTTCGAGGTTCGTCAGCAACGCGGCGAGATCGCCCGCGCGCTCGAGCACGGGCCCCGACGTCTGGCGCAGGTTCACGCCCATCTCGCGCGCGATGATGTGGGCGAGCGTCGTCTTGCCGAGACCCGGCGGCCCGAACAGCAGCACGTGGTCGAGCGGCTCGGAGCGGCGTTTCGCGGCTTCGATGAAGATCTCGAGCTGGCCGCGGACCTTTTCCTGGCCGACGTAGTCGTCGAGCTGGCGCGGCCGCAGCGCCCGTTCGAACACCTCCTCGTGCGACGAGGCGGGCGTGGCGGCGATGATCCGCTGCTCGGTGGCGAGTTTGTCGGTTTCAATCATGCGGCCATTGTACCGCGCGACGGAGCCCGGGCCACCTGGCCGAATGGCCGACTGGCGCGCGCCGCGCGGCGGCGCGACACTGGCTTCGACGGCCGGATCGACCGCGCGTTACGCCTTCGACAACGCCTTCAGCGCGAGCTTGATGCCTTCGGACACGCCGGTGCCGGCCGGCACGTTCTTGATCGCGGCAAGGCCTTCCTTCTCGGAGTAGCCGAGCGCCAGCAGCGCGTTGAGGATGTCGGTCGCGTGGTCGGACGGCGAAGCCGCGCCGGCGAGCGCGCCGAGGTCGGCGCCGAGCTTGCCCTTCAGCTCGAGCAGCAGGCGCTCGGCCGTCTTCTTGCCGATGCCGGGCAGGCGCGTGAGGCGTGCGGCGTCCTGCATCGTCACGGCCTGTGCGAGCTCCTGCACGCTCATGCCGGACAGCACCGCGAGCGCCATGCGCGCGCCGATGCCGGTGATCTTCAGCAACTCGCGGAAGGTCGTGCGTTCCTGCGGCGTCAGGAAGCCGTACAGCAGGTGCGCGTCTTCGCGGACGATCTGCTGCGTGAGCAGCACGATGCGCTCGCCCGTTTGCGGCAGGTTGTAGAAGGTGCTCATCGGCACGTCGATTTCATAGCCGACGCCGTTGCAGTCGACGAGCAGATGAGGCGGGTTCTTTTCGAGCAGGATGCCGGCGATGCGACCGATCATGGAGGACGGGATGCGAGGGAGAAAGCGCGAGTGTAGCGCACGCGCGGCGCAATGCCGATGGGCGCGGCCATCCGGCCGAAGCGGCGCGTGTCGCGGGCATGTCGGGCGTGGGTGAAACGATCGAGGCGGCAAACGCAGCCCGCGCAGTCGAGCCGACGCGCGCGGCCGCGGTGCGCGGCAGCGTCAGCCGACCAGCCTGCCGCGCCGCACGCGCAGCCCTTTCTGCGCGAGCGCCGGCGCGAGCCCGCCCAGCGTGCTGAGCGTGTTGCCGCCGTGCGCGTGGCAGATCGCCATGCCGAGCGCGTCGGCGGCGTCCGAGCCCGGCTGGCCGGACAGATTGAGCAGCCGCGTGACCATGTCCTGCATCTGCGTCTTGGTCGCGCGGCCGTAGCCGACCACGGCCTGCTTGAGCTGCAGCGCCGTGTATTCGGCGACCGGCAGCCCGCCCGCGACGAGCCCGCAGATCGCGGCGCCGCGTGCCTGGCCGAGCAGCAGCGTCGACTGCGGGTTCACGTTGACGAACACCTTTTCGATCGCGGCCTGGTCGGGCGCGTGTTCGCGCACGATCGTCGAGATGCCCTGGAAGATCGTGCCGAGCCGGGTGGCCAAGTCGGCCGTCGGCGTGCGGATCACGCCGCTCGTGACATAGGCGAGCCGGTGGCCGCTGACGTCGATGACGCCGAAGCCGGTGACGCGCAGGCCGGGGTCGATGCCGAGAATTCGCATGAGTGAGGAGAGTGGCGTGATGCAGCGATACTACAACGAATGGGGCGGCAAGCCGGTCGCGCGGTCGCGCGCGAAGGCGCCGCGCAATAAAAAACCCGGCGGAGGTGATGCCGCCGGGTTCCGGTACAGCGGCCGCGCGGGCCGCATGCGGCGATCAGTGACGGAAGTGGCGCACGCCCGTCAGGATCATCGCGATGTTGTGCTCGTCGGCTGCCGCGATCACTTCGTCGTCGCGCATCGAGCCGCCCGGCTGGATCACGCAGGTCGCGCCGGCCGCCACGACCACGTCAAGGCCGTCGCGGAACGGGAAGAACGCATCCGACGCGACGGCCGAGCCGGCGAGCGTCAGCCCCGCGTTCTGCGCCTTGATGCTCGCGATACGGGCGGAATCGACGCGGCTCATCTGGCCGGCGCCGACGCCGAGCGTCATGCCGTTGCCGCAGAACACGATCGCGTTCGACTTCACGTACTTCGCGACGCGCCATGCGAACAGCAGGTCGTCCATTTCCTTCGGCGTCGGGTGGCGCTTCGTGACGACGCGCAGCTCGTGCGGCTGCACGTTCTTCGAATCGAGCGACTGCACGAGCAGGCCGCCGCCCACGCGCTTCAGGTCGAATGCGTTGTGGCCGTCGCCCAGTGCGATTTCCAGCAGGCGCACGTTCTGCTTCGCGGCGAACACCTGCTTCGCGGCGTCGGAGAACGACGGCGCGATCAGCACTTCGACGAATTGCTTCGCCACCGCTTGCGCGGCCGCTTCGTCGACTTCGCGGTTGAACGCGATGATGCCGCCGAATGCGGAGGTCGGGTCGGTCTGGAATGCCTTCGCGTACGCGTCGGCCGAGTCGTTGCCAACCGCGACGCCGCACGGGTTCGCATGCTTGATGATCACGCAGGCCGGCGCGTCGAACGTCTTCACGCATTCCCACGCCGCATCCGAATCCGCGATGTTGTTGTACGACAGTTCCTTGCCCTGCAGCTGGCGGTAGTTCGCCAGCGCGCCGGCCGGCGCCGCGAGGTCGCGGTAGAACGCCGCGCTCTGGTGCGGGTTCTCGCCGTAGCGCAGGTCCTGCACCTTGTCGAACGCCAGGTTCAGCGTGGCCGGGTACGTGCTGCGCGATGCGTGCTTCAGCTCGTCGGTCAGGCTGGTCAGGTAGTTCGTGATCGCGCCGTCGTATTGCGCGGTGTGCGCGAACACCTTCGTCGCGAGACGGAAGTTGGTCGGGTAGCCGACGGTGTTGCCGTTCGCCTTCATTTCATCGAGCACGACCGCGTAGTCGGCCGGGTCGACCACGACCGTCACGTCGCGGTGGTTCTTCGCGGCCGAGCGCAGCATCGTCGGGCCGCCGATGTCGATGTTCTCGATCGCGTCGGCGAGCGTGCAGTCGTCCTTCGCGATCGTCGCGACGAACGGATACAGGTTCACGACGAGCAGGTCGATCGTCGGGATGCCGTGCTGCTCCAGCGCCTGCATGTGCTCGGGCAGGTCGCGGCGGGCGAGGATGCCGCCGTGCACCTTCGGGTGCAGCGTCTTCACGCGCCCATCGAGCATTTCCGGGAAGCCCGTGTAATCGGCCACTTCGGTCACGGGCAGGCCGGCGTCGGCGAGGAGTTTCGCGGTGCCGCCCGTCGACAGCAGCTTGACGCCGAGGTCGGACAGCGACTTCGCGAAGTCGACGATGCCGGTCTTGTCGGAAACGGAAATGAGCGCTTGCTTGATCATGATGGAACCACCAATAGCCAGGGAAACGGGGACGGGACGGCCGCCTACAGCAGGCCGTGCTGCTGCAGCTTCTTGCGCAGCGTATTGCGATTGATGCCGAGGTACTCGGCGGCGAGCGACTGGTTGCCGCCGGCCTGTACGAGCACGACCTCGAGCATCGGCTTTTCGACGCAGGACATCACCATTTCATAGACGTCGTGCGGATTGGAGCCGTCTAGATCCCGGAAATACACGTCCAGGCTCTCGCGGACACATTGTTCGATGTTGTGCTTGCTCATGCTGCTAACTGGTTATGGTCGTCCGGCTCGCCCGGGCCGTTTTCCGCTTCGTCATCGACGTAGACGAGGTGGTCCGACAGCGCTTTTTGCGCCTCGAAGAATGCATTGACGGCGGCGAGCTGCTCGCGGGTGGAATCGAGCGTGTTCATTCGGTGCCGGAACCCGTTGGCACCGGAAAGGCCGCGAGTGTACCAGCCGATGTGCTTGCGCGCAGTACGGACGCCGGTGAATTCGCCATAGAAAGCGTAGTGGTCTTCCAGGTGTTCGTTCATCACGTGCTGGATCTCGTCGATCCGCGGCGGGGGCAGCAGCTCGCCGGTTTGCAGGAAATGATCGATTTCGCGGAACAGCCACGGCCGGCCTTGCGCGGCGCGACCGATCATCAGCGCGTCGGCGCCGGTTGCGTCGAGCACGGCCTTCGCCTTGGCGGGCGACGTGATGTCGCCGTTCGCGACGACCGGAATCCGCACGGCCGCCTTCACGGCCGCGATGGTGTCGTACTCGGCGTCGCCGCGGTACAGGTCGGCGCGCGTGCGGCCATGCACGGTGAGCATCGAGATGCCGGCCGCTTCGGCCAGGCGCGCGACCGTGATCGCGTTCTTGTGCTCGCGGTCCCAGCCGGTGCGGATCTTCAGCGTGACGGGCACCGCATCGGGCCCGGTGCCGACCGCCGCGACGACGGCCTCGACGATCCGCTGCACGAGCGGCTCGTTCTGCAGCAGCGCGGAGCCGGCCGCGACGTTGCAGACCTTCTTTGCCGGGCAGCCCATGTTGATGTCGATGATCTGCGCGCCGTTGTCGACGTTGTAGCGGGCCGCTTCGGCCATCATCGCCGGATCGGCGCCGGCGATCTGAACCGCGATCGGCTCGACCTCGCCTTCGTGGTTCGCGCGCCGCATCGTCTTCGCGCTCTTCCACAGCTGCGCGTTGGACGCGACCATCTCGGACACCGCGTAACCGGCCCCTAGCCGCTTGCACAGCTGGCGGAACGGACGATCCGTCACCCCGGCCATCGGGGCGACGAACAGGTTGTTACGCAATACGTGAGGGCCGATAACGGGCATCGCAATGGCGCCGCCCGCGACACGCGCGGGCAGGGGAAGGGAAGGCGGAAAACGGGCATTTTACCGTATTCCCATGCCCCGCCGATTTGACCCGGTTTGCCTGGTGTGCCCGGAGGGGCCGTACGGTGCGCCGCGTGTCAGTTGCGCTGGCCGAACATCATCTGGCGAGCGATCGCCTTCTTGAGCGGCGGCACGAATTCGAGCGCGGTGAGCGCCGCGCCGCGCAGCAGCGGAAGCGGGCCCGAGTCGATCGTAAACAGGCGCGCCAGCGTGTCGGTCGCGCCGATCGTGAGGCGCCGGTCGAGCGCGCGGCGCGCGTTGAAGGTCGCGAGCGCGGTCGCTTCGAAGCCTTGCGCGGAGAGTGCGTCGACGAGCGTATGCGCATCGCGCAGCCCGAGGTTGAGCCCCTGGCCCGCGACCGGATGCAGCGTTTGCGCGGCGTTGCCGACGATCGCGATGCGGCCGCTCACGAGCGTTTGCGCCGCGCTCAGCCCGAGCGGGAACGACGCCCGCCCCGCGATCGCGACGAACCGGCCCATCCGCTCGCCGAATGCCGCGCCGAGCTCGCGCAGGAACGCGTCGTCGGGCAGCGCCGCGCGGCGTGCGGCCTCGTCGGGCGTACAGCACCACACGAGCGAGTAGTCGGCCTGACGCGGCCCGCCGAGCGGCAGCAGCGCGAGCGGGCCTTCGTGCGTGAAGCGCTCCCACGCGACGTTCGGGCGCGGTGCCGATACCGTGACCGTCCCGACGATCGCGGTCTGCCCGTAATCGCGGCGATGCTTGCCCGTATCGGCGTGCCGTTCATGAAACAGCCCGCCTTCGGCATTGATGACGATGCGCGCGCGCAGCGTGCGTTCGCCCTGAGGGCCGTCGAGCGTCAGCGTGACGCCGTCGGCGTCCTGCTGCGGCGTGCGTGCGGTGGTCGACGTGAGCCAGTCGACGCGCGTGCCGCGCACGGTGCCCGCGAGCGCCTGCACGATCGAGCCGTAACGCACGACGTAGCCGAGCGCGGCGAGCGCGTGTTCGTCGCGGTCGATCAGCGTGCGGCCGAAATGGCCGCGTTGCGACACGTGGATATGTTCGATCGGCGTGGCGTCGGCCGGCCACGCGAGCGTGTCGAGCAGCACGCGGCTGCCGTGCGATACGGCGATCGCGCGCGGGTCGTTCGCGCTCGCGGCAGGTTCGCGCGCGTCGATCAGCGCGATCGACGCATGCTGGGTCGCGCTGCGGCGTGCGAGCCAGCCGGCGAGCGCGAGTCCGACGGGGCCCGCGCCGACGATGGCGAGGTCGTAATCCGGCGTGGCCGGCGAGGAAGCGGTCGTCATCTTGATTCGTGAAACGGAGGTAACGGTCGGCGGCCGGTCATGCGTCCGCGCGCATCAGCGCCTCGATCTCGTCGGCCGCGACCGGCACGCCGCGCGTGATCAGTTCGCAGCCGTGCTCGCGCACGATCGCGTCGTCCTCGATGCGGATGCCGATGTTCCAGTACTCGGGCGGCACGTCGTCGGCCGCGCGCACGTACAGGCCGGGCTCGACGGTGAGCGTCATGCCCGGCTTCAGCGTGCGCCACGGCAGCGCGCCGTTCGCGTCGCGCGCGGCGAGCCGCTCGCGATAGTCGCCGCAGTCGTGCACGTCCATCCCGAGCCAGTGGCCGGTGCGGTGCATGTAGAAGCGCGTGTATGCGCGCTCGGCGATCACGTCGTCGACGTTCGAGAAGCGCGTTTTCGGGATGATGCCGGTATCGAGCAGCCCCTGCGCGAGCACGCGTACGGCCGCATCGTGCGGCGCCTCGAACGGCACGCCCGCGCGCGTCGCGTCGATCGCGGCCTGCTGCGCGGCGAGCACGATGTCGTACAGCGTGCGCTGCGCGGGCGAGAAGCGGCCGTTGGCCGGGAACGTGCGCGTGATGTCCGATGCATAGCCGTCGAGTTCGCAGGCGGCGTCGATCAGGATCAGGTCACCGTCCCGCGCGGCCGCGTTGCCGGCCGGGTAGTGCAGCACGCACGCATTCGCGCCGGCCGCGACGATCGACCCGTACGCGGGCGCCTGCGCGCCGTGCTTGCGGAACAGGTACAGCAGCTCGGCCTCGAGTTCGTATTCGCGGATGCCGGGGCGGCACGCCTGCATCGCGCGGCGGTGCGCGAGCGCGGAGATGTGCGCGGCGCGCATCATGATCGCGAGTTCGTGTTCGTCCTTCACGAGCCGCATGCCGTCGAGCAGCGGCGTGAGGTCGAGCAGCGCGTCCGGCGCGGCGACGCCCGTGCGTGCCTGCGCGCGCACCGCGTCGATCCAGCCGGCGAGCTGGCGCTCGAACTCGGCCGACGCGCCGAACCGGTAATGCACGGTGCCCGCATCGGCGAGCAGGCGCGGCATTTCGGTGTCGATCACGTCGACCGCGAAGGCCGCGTCGAAGCCGAACGCGTCGCGCGCGGCATCGGGCCCGTAGTGAAAGCCTTCCCAGATTTCGCGGTCGACGTTCTTGGCGCGGCAGAACAGGATCGATTCCGGCGCGCCGTGCGGCGCGGCCGCGTTCAGCACGAGCACGGCATCCGGCTCGGCGAAGCCCGTCAGGTAATGGAAGTAGCTGTCGAACCGGTACGGGTAGGCCGTGTCGCGGTTGCGCAGCATTTCCGGCGCGGTGGGGACGATGGCGACGCCGCCGCCCGCGGCACGCAGTGCGGCAAGCACGCGTTCACGGCGCTGGCGGTAGACGTCGACGGCGATGGCGGTATCGAGGGGCGCGTTCATTCGTGCGATTGTAGCGCCGCGCGCCGCGGTGCGTGAGTGTGGGGCCGGAAGCCGCGCCGGCCGGGCCGCGCGTGGCGGCTGTTGCAAACCATCCACAGGCCGGACGGCCGATTTTCTACCCGGCCGCGCGGGCCGGTTATGATCGGCGACAACGTATACTCGCGGCGGTTCCCTTAAAAAGGCAGATGATGAAATTAATCGGTTCGCTCAGCAGCCCGTACGTCCGAAAGGCGCGGATCGTGCTTGCCGAAAAGAAGATCGACTACAAGCTGGAGCTCGAGAACGTGTGGGCGCCGGATACGAACATTCACGCGTCGAATCCGCTCGGCAAGGTCCCGTGCCTCGTGATGGAGGATGGCGCCGCGGTGTTCGATTCCCGCGTGATCTGCGAATACGTCGATACGCTGTCGCCGGTCGGCAAGCTGATTCCGCCGTCGGGCCGCGAGCGCGTCGAAGTGCGCTGCTGGGAGGCACTGGGCGACGGCGTGCTCGACGCGGCCGTCGCGATCCGTCTCGAACACACGATGCGCGACGAAGCGCAGCGCAGCGCGAGCTGGATCGCGCGCCAACAACGCAAGATCGACGACGCGCTCGTCGCGATGTCGCAGGGTCTCGGCGGCAAGACGTGGTGCGTCGGCAATCATTACACGCTCGCCGACATCGCACTCGGCTGTGCGCTCGGCTATCTCGACTTCCGGATGCCCGAGCTCAACTGGCGCGATCGCCACCCGAACCTCGACAAGCACTTCGTGAAGCTGCAACAGCGACCGTCGTTCGCCGATACGCTGCCGCAGAACTGAGCCGCGGCCCGGCCTTCACGCATTCGCCAGACGAAAGAAAAGCAAAAGCGCCCCGCGGGGCGCTTTTGCTTTTGCGGCGCGGGCCGGCCGCCGTCGTAACGGGGCTGCCGTGCGCTTTACTCGATTGACGCGTACACGGCTTCGCCGAGCGTGAACGAATCGCTGCGCGCGATCGGCCACCACTTGTCGTACAGCGAGAAGCCGCAGGTCTGGCCGTCGAGCAGCGCACCGGGTTTCAGGTATTTCAGCAGTTGCGACATCAGCCGCACTTCGTGCGGCGCGACCCGCTGCACGATGTGGTGCGCGCGCAGCTCGGACGGATGCGCGAGGCCGGCCGCCTGCACGAGTTCCTGCAGCGCATGCAGCGTATTGCGGTGGAAGTTGTACACGCGCTCGGCCTTGTCGGGCACGACGAGCGCGCGCTGGCGCACCGGGTCCTGCGTCGCGACGCCGGTCGGGCAGCGGTCGGTATGGCAGTGCTGCGCCTGGATGCAGCCGACCGCGAACATGAAGCCGCGCGCCGAGTTCACCCAGTCCGCGCCGATCGCGAGCGTGCGCGCGATGTCGAACGCGGTGATGATCTTGCCGCTCGCGCCGATCTTCACGCGGTCGCGCACGCCGATCCCGACGAGCGTGTTGTGCACGAGCAGCAGCCCTTCCTGCAGCGGCACGCCGACGTGGTCGGTGAATTCGAGCGGCGCCGCGCCCGTGCCGCCTTCCGCGCCGTCGACGACGATGAAGTCGGGCACGATGCCCGTCTCGAGCATCGCTTTCGCGATCCCGAAGAATTCCCACGGATGGCCGATGCACAGCTTGAAGCCGGTCGGCTTGCCGCCGGACAGCGTGCGCAGCCGTTCGACGAATTCGAGCAGCCCGCGCGGCGTCGAGAATTCCGAGTGCGTCGCGGGCGAGATGCAGTCCTTGCCCATCGGCACGCCGCGCGTCTCCGCGATTTCCGGCGTGATCTTCGCGGCCGGCAGCACGCCGCCGTGGCCGGGCTTCGCGCCTTGCGACAGCTTCACCTCGATCATCTTGACCTGCGGATCGGCGGCCTGCTTCGCGAACTTGTCCGGGTTGAACGTGCCGTCGTCGTTGCGGCAGCCGAAGTAGCCGGACGCGATTTCCCAGATGATGTCGCCGCCGTTCTCGCGGTGGTACTTCGACAGCGAGCCTTCGCCGGTGTCGTGCGCGAACCCGCCTTTCTTCGCGCCGAGGTTCAGCGAGCGGATCGCGTTCGCGGACAGCGAGCCGAAGCTCATCGCCGAGATGTTGAAGATCGAAATGTCGTACGGCTGCGCGCGATTCGCGCCGACGCGGATACGGAAATCGTGGTTCGGCAGCTTCGTCGGCGCGAGCGAATGGCTGATCCATTCGTGCGCGACGGCCTTCACGTTCAGCTCGGTGCCGTACGGGCGGTTGTCGGCGACGTTCTTCGCGCGCTGGTAGACGAGGCTGCGCTGCGCGCGCGAGAACGGTTTTTCGTCGGTGTCGTCCTCGACGAAGTACTGGCGGATTTCAGGCCGGATGAATTCGAACAGGAAGCGGAAGTGGCCCCACAGCGGGTAGTTCCGCAGGATCGCGTGGCGATCCTGGTTCAGGTCGTACAGGCCGAGCGCGACGAGGGCGATGGGGATGACGATCCACAGCCAGGAAAGGCGGTGGACCGACGCGAGTGCGGCCGCGGCGACGAGCAGCAGGACGGCGCACCACATCGCGAGGTAGCGTCTGGAAAGCATGGGGGACTCCGTAAGAATCTTGAGATACCGCCATGCGTACGCTGCGAAGGCGGCGCGCCGGCCGCGACGGAATCGTGTTCCGCCGGGCGCGGCGTGCCGCAAGTCTAAACCGAATGGGTGTCAGCGTGCTTCGGCGAGCGCCGGCGCGTGGGCCGCCGCCGCAGCCTGACCGGGCTGGCCGGTCGCCGCGGATTCGATGATGCCGCCGCCCAGACAGATCTCGCCGTCGTACAGCACGGCCGACTGGCCGGGCGTGACGGCCCACTGCGCATCGTCGAACGCGAGCGAGAAGCGCGCCTCGCCTGCCGGGCCGGCTGCCGCGGCGTCGATCGCGGCCCGACCTAGCGCGGCCCGACCTGTCGCGGCCCGACCGAATACGCACGCCGCATCGGCCTGCCGGTAGCGCGTCTTCGCGCCGCACGCGAAGCCGTCCGCCGGCGGCTCGCCGGCGACCCAGCTCACGTTGCCGGCGACGAGCTCGCGCGACAGCAGCCACGGATGATCGTGGCCCTGCACGACGTACAGCGTGTTCGACGCGATGTCCTTCGCGGCGACGAACCACGGCTCGCCGCTGCCGCTCTTGCTGCCGCCGAGCCCGATGCCCTTGCGCTGGCCGAACGTGTAGAACGCGAGGCCGATGTGCTCGCCGACCACCTTGCCGTCGGGCGTCTTCATCGGGCCGGGCTTCGTCGGAAGATAACGGTTCAGGAAATCGCGGAACGGCCGTTCGCCGATGAAGCAGATGCCGGTCGAATCCTTCTTCTTCGCATTCGGCAACCCGATCAGCGCGGCGATCTCGCGCACCTTCGTCTTCGGGATCTCGCCGAGCGGGAACATCGTCTTCGACAGCTGCGCCTGGTTCAGCCGGTGCAGGAAGTACGACTGGTCCTTCGTGTGATCGAACGCCTTCAGCAGTTCGAAACGCCCGTCGCGTTCGCGCACGCGCGCATAGTGGCCGGTCGCGATCATTTCCGCGTCGAGCGACATCGCGTGGTCGAGGAACGCCTTGAACTTGATCTCGGCGTTGCACAGCACGTCGGGGTTCGGCGTGCGGCCGGCCGAGTATTCGCGCAGGAATTCGGCGAACACGCGATCCTTGTATTCCGCCGCGAAGTTGACGGCTTCCACGTCGATGCCGATCAGGTCGGCCACCGACACGACGTCGATCCAGTCCTGGCGCGTCGAGCAGTACTCGCCGTCGTCGTCGTCTTCCCAGTTCTTCATGAACAGGCCGACCACGTCGTAGCCCTGTTCCTTCAGCAGCCACGCGGTCACCGACGAATCGACGCCGCCCGACATGCCTACCACTACACGGCGCTTGCTCATTTGCCGACCGCCTGACGTTCGAATGCCTCGGGGCGCGGGGCGACCGAGTGCGTGTGTACGAAATCGAGCGGAATGCGCCGCCCGGCGAGATAGTCGTCGACGCAGCGCATCACCGCGGGCGAACGATGGCGCTCGCTGCAGGCGCGCAGCTCGTCGGCCGTCATCCACAGCGTGCGGACGATGCCGTCGTCGAGCACGTGGCCCGCGACCGGTTCGCCGGCCGTGCCGCAGAACGTGAAGCGCAGGTAGGTCGCGCCGGCGCTGCCGGGGCGGTCGTAGTGCGCGAGATAGACGCCGACGAGTGCGTCGGGCGTGAACGGGTGCGCGGTTTCCTCCAGCGTTTCGCGGATCACCGCGTCGGCCAGCGTTTCGCCGGCTTCGAGGTGACCGGCCGGCTGGTTGATGCGCAGGCCCGTCGAGGTTTCTTCCTCGATCACGAGAAAGCGGCCGGCGCGCTCGACGAGCGCGGCGACCGTCACATGCGGGGTCCAGATTTCGGGTTTCATGGTTCGGCATTTTACCGGTTGCGCCCGAACGCTGCCGGCCGTTCCGTTAGACGAATCCGACCCTTTCGGATTCGTCGGCCCCGGCGGGACATGGCGGCGCGGATCAAACCGACGTCGCATTCGAGCACGATCGTGCGGAAAGTGCTGGCGGGGCCATCGCTTTCGGTTAAAGTGCAGCGTGAACGCCGTTGCTCGTGAGCCGGTAAGTCAGCCTGTCCGGCTCGTTGCGCAGTAAAAAGATCGCAAGAAAAGAAATACTGACAATGACTGGAGGAACTGACGATGCATATTGGAGTGCCTGCTGAAACGCGGGCCAACGAGGCGCGTGTGGCCGCGACGCCGGAAACCGTGAAGAAATACGCGGCGGCCGGCCATCGGGTCAGTATCGCGAAAGGGGCCGGCACCGCGGCCAGCTATCCCGACGAAGCCTATGCGGCCGCCGGCGCCGAATTGACCGACCAGTCGGCCGCTTTCGACGCCGACCTCGTGCTGAAGGTCCAGGCGCCCACCGACGCCGAACTGCCGTCGCTCAAGCGCGGCACCGTGCTGGTCGGCATGCTTGAGCCGTTCAATGGCGAGCAGGCGGCGAAACTCGCCGCGGCCGGCGTGACCGGCTTCGCGCTCGAGGCCGCGCCGCGCACGACGCGCGCGCAGAGTCTCGACGTGCTGTCGTCGCAGGCGAACATCGCCGGCTACAAGGCCGTGCTGGTGGCCGCGTCGCTGTATCCGCGGTTCATGCCGATGCTGATGACGGCCGCGGGTACCGTGAAGGCGGCGCGCGTGCTGATTCTCGGCGCGGGCGTCGCGGGCCTGCAGGCGATCGCGACCGCGAAGCGGCTGGGCGCCGTGATCGAGGCGTCCGACGTGCGGCCGGCCGTGAAGGAGCAGATCGAGTCGCTCGGCGCGAAATTCCTCGACGTCCCGTTCGAAACCGACGAAGAGCGCGAAGCCGCGCAGGGTGTCGGCGGCTATGCGCGCCCGATGCCGCCGTCGTGGCTCGGCCGCCAGGCCGCGCTCGTGCACGAGCGCGCGAAGCAGGCCGACATCGTGATCACCACCGCGCTGATTCCGGGGCGCCCGGCGCCGACGTTGATCTCGGTGGAGACCGTGCAGTCGATGAAGCCCGGCGCGGTGCTCGTCGATCTCGCGGCCGGCCGCGGCCCGGAATTCGACGGCCGCAAGGGCGGCAACTGCCCGCTGACCGTCGCCGACCAGGTGATCGTGCACAACGGCGTGACGATCGCCGGCTACACGAACCTCGCGTCGATGGTCGCGTCGGACGCGTCGGCGCTGTACGCGCGCAACCTGCTCGATTTCATGAAGCTGATCGTCACGAAGGAAGGCACGCTGAACATCGACCTGACCGACGACATCGTCGCCGCGACGCTGCTGTGCCGCGACGGCGAAGTCACGCGCAAATAACGGAGGAGACCATGGAAGTCATCAATCACACGGTGATCAACGTGATCATCTTCGTGCTGGCGGTGTACGTCGGCTACCACGTCGTCTGGAACGTCACGCCGGCGCTGCATACGCCGCTGATGGCCGTGACCAACGCGATCTCGGCGATCGTGATCGTCGGCGCGATGCTCGCGGCGGCGCTCACCGTCGGCGCGACCGGCAAGTTCTTCGGCACGCTCGCCGTCGCGCTCGCGGCCGTCAACGTGTTCGGCGGCTTTCTCGTGACGAGGCGCATGCTCGAGATGTTCCGCAAGAAGGAGCCCAAGCGTGTCGAGGGCGGCAAGGAGGGCGCGCGATGAGCATGAACGTCGTTACGCTGCTGTACCTTGTCGCGTCGGTGTGCTTCATCCAGGCGCTGAAGGGCCTGTCGAACCCGAAGAGCGCGCGGCGCGGCAACCTGTTCGGGATGGTCGGGATGGCCATCGCGATCCTCACGACGATCGCGCTGATCGTCAAGCAGGCCGCGTGGCTCGGCGCGAACCTGCCGCTCGGCCTCGCGCTCGTGCTCGGCGCGCTGATCGTCGGCGGCGGCGTCGGGGCATTCGTCGCCGCGCGCGTCGAGATGACGAAGATGCCGGAACTCGTCGCGGCGATGCACTCGCTGATCGGTCTCGCGGCCGTGTGCATCGCGTATGCGGTGGTGTCGGAGCCGGAAGCGTTCGGGCTCGTGCCGCAGGACGCGGTGTCGTCGAGCTTCATCCCGTACGGCAACCGCGTCGAGCTGTTCATCGGCACGTTCGTCGGCGCGATCACGTTCTCCGGTTCGGTGATCGCGTTCGGCAAGCTGTCGGGCAAGTACAAGTTCCGGCTGTTCCAGGGCGCGCCGGTCGTGTACGCGGGCCAGCACCTGATCAACCTGATGCTCGCGATCGCGATGCTCGGCTTCGGCATCCTGTTCTTCATCACGCAGGCGTGGCTGCCGTTCATCATCATGACGGCGATCGCGTTCGTGCTCGGCGTGCTGATCATCATCCCGATCGGCGGCGCGGACATGCCGGTGGTCGTGTCGATGCTGAACTCGTACTCGGGCTGGGCCGCGGCCGGCATCGGCTTCTCGCTGAACAACGCGATGCTGATCATCGCCGGTTCGCTGGTCGGCTCGTCGGGCGCGATCCTGTCGTACATCATGTGCCATGCGATGAACCGCTCGTTCTTCAACGTGATCCTCGGCGGGTTCGGCGGGGAAGCGGCGGCCGGCGGCGCGGGTGGCGCGCAGGAGCAGCGGCCGGTGAAGTCGGGTTCGGCCGACGACGCGGCGTTCATGCTCGGCAACGCGGAATCGGTCGTGATCGTGCCGGGTTACGGGCTCGCCGTCGCCCGTGCGCAGCACGCGCTGAAGGAGCTGACCGACAAGCTGGTCGAGAAGGGCATCGACGTGAAGTACGCGATCCACCCGGTCGCCGGGCGGATGCCGGGGCACATGAACGTGCTGCTCGCGGAAGCGGAGGTGCCGTACGAGATCGTGCACGAGATGGAGGACATCAACGGCGAATTCGGCCAGGTGGACGTGGTGCTCGTGCTCGGCGCGAACGACGTCGTGAACCCGGCGGCGAAGAACGATCCGAAATCGCCGATCGCGGGGATGCCGATCATCGAGGCGTACAAGGCGCGCACGGTGATCGTCAACAAGCGCTCGATGGCGGCCGGCTACGCGGGCCTCGACAACGACCTGTTCTACATGGACAAGACGATGATGGTGTTTGGCGATGCGAAGAAGGTCATCGAGGACATGGTGAAGGCCGTCGAGTGACGGCAAGGCGGCGCGCCGGCTGCATTCATGACGGAGCGAATGCGGTCGCGCGCATGCCATGACATGTGCAATGCAGGGGGCGCACGTATTGGCCCCCGCCGCGCTAGCGCGCTTTTGTCAGCCGATCGGAAAGCGCGTCGAGTTCCCGACTGTGGAAGAGGTCGATGCACTTCATCGTATTGAACGACGCTGGAATCGACCCGCTGTATTGTCGTTCGACATACCGTTGCGGGAGCGCGCGGAGCGCGTCGTAGGCCTCGATTGGCTGATCGCCGAATTCCAGATAGGCGCTTGCGGTGGCATTGGCGTCGTCACGATCGCGGGTATCGTGCGCGATCCCGGCAAGGCAAACACCGAGTGCCCAGTTCTTCAGCAACGTTTTTTGCGAATACCGTTCGACAGCATGGCGAGCATCGGGGCCGCGACCGTGGCTCGGGGTGCCGCCGTGACGGAGCCGATTGCGAGAGCCATCGCGAGCGCGAGCCGCGGGTCTTTCAGCGCAATACCCATATCGATGCGGTTTCCGGAATCCGTGTCCTGACTTCATCGACTGAAACTTTGACTCTCATGAAGGCGTGCCATCCACTGGAGAATGACGGTCTCGACATGTTGTTAATCCAATCGGAATTGACTGAGAGGCGCGAGCCGATTCCTCAAATCCTCAGGATCATGGGCGGATCGTGCCGTGAAAAAATCGACAAGCAAGCTCGATTGTGCGCAGTGTGCTGACGATCCAGAAAATGGACGTGTATGAAAAATCTCGCCGGTTTCGTTGATTGTGCGACGAACGGTTCCGTCCGACCGCTTCGTTCCAAGAAGCGGTCGGTACGGAAATTCGAATGAAAACGAGAGAGATTCGAAAGTGACGGCGCCGATTTTCCCGGCGCCGTTTTCCATCCCGCGACGGCCCGATGCGTCACTTCATCGGCGCTTCCGCGATCCGCATGTAGTCGGCGATCCGCCGGCCTTCCATGTCCGGAAACTGCTCGTGCACGGTGATGTCGCCCATCCGCGCGATGTCGAAGGTGCGGAAATCGCCGCGCAGTTCGCACCACGCGCCGATCGTCCAGCGCCCGCCCCAGTAGACGAGCCCGAGCGGCCATACGCGGCGCTGCGAATGCGCGCCGAGCCGGTCGCGATAGGCGAAGCTGACGATGTGGCGCGTGTCGATCGCCTGGTGGATCGCGTCGACCTTCGCGCAAAACGTCTCGTCGATGTGGAACGACGGCGCGAACACGGGCAGGCGGTCGAGCGCCGTGCGCTTGTCGGCCGGCATCGCCGACGCGATCTTCGCGAGCGCCGAGCGCGCGCCGCTCGCGAAGCGCGCACCGCCCCAGGTTTCGAGCATCCGCGCGCCCGTGGCGAGCGCCGCCAGCTCCTCGGCCGTGAACGTGAGCGGCGGCAGGCTCGCGTTGCGGTTCAGCCGGTAACCGATGCCGGCTTCGCCTTCGATCGGCACCCCTGACAGTTGCAGGTCGCGCACGTCGCGATAGACCGTGCGCGGCGACACCGACAGCCAGTCGGCCAGTTGCTGCGCGGTCGTGAGACGACGCCCGCGCAACAGCTCGGCGATCTGGAACAGACGGTCGGCACGGCGGGTCATGACGGCACCTCGATTCCTCTGGCTACGGGGACTTCGCGATGATAGCGCCGCGCCGGCCCGCTGACCGCTGCGCTCAGTGGCATTTCGGCGCGTGCAGGCCGACGCGGTTGCCTTCCGTGTCGATCAGGTAGCCGACGTAGCCGTAGTTGTTCGGCAGCTCGACGACCGAGCCCTGCACGACGCCGCCCGCGCGCTTCGCGCGTTCGAGCGCGGCGACGACCGATTCGCCGGCGTTCAGGTAGACGAGCACGCCGTTCGCGCTCGGCTTCATCTGCTGCGGATCGAACACGATGCTGCCGCCCGTGCTCGACGCTTCGTGATCGAACATCGCCATCGGCACGCCGCCGATGACCTCGCGCTGCAACGTGGTTTGCAGCACGGTTTCGTAGAAGCGGATCGCACGGTCGAAATCGAGGGACGGAATGTCGAACCACGCGATCGCGCGTTCCAGGGTTGCGGTTGCAGTTGCGGACGTCATGACGAGCTCCTTGTTGTTCGGGTTGTTCTGGACGGAAACCAGCCTTGCATTGCGCCGGGATTGCAGTGTGAGCGGGGGCTCCTGACAGCGTGCTGTCAGTAGTGATGGCGGTGCTGACAAAAGGGCCCCGTCGACCGCATCGGCGGCGTGCGCCCGGGCGGCGGCGCGTACGGGGCCGGGCGGGCGGAGCGGGCGCGGCCCCGCTTGCATCGGTGCCGCGCAAAACAAAACGCCCGGCGGATGCCGGGCGTCATCGGAGTGTCAGCAGGCGGCAGCGGCCGCCGCGACGTTCGCGCGAGTTCGGCGCGTCAGGGTCAGGCGTCGCCTTCCTGTGCGGCCGGGCGCGCCTTCACGCTGCCTGCGATCAGGTCGAAGCGGAACAGCCGGCATTCGAGCGCGCCGTTGAACAGCGGCGTCTTGGCCGATTCGCGCAGCCGCAACTGGCCCGGCAGCGAACGGTCGGACGTCAGCAGGAACGCCTGCCAGCCCGTGAAGCGCTGCTTCAGCGCATCGCCGAGCGCGTTGAAGAACTCGCTGTCCGGCGCGTCGGTGTGCGTGCGGCGGAACGCGTCGTCGTTGCCGCGGTTGCGGCCGGTCTCGCGCACCTCGCCGCGCGCGCTGCGGCCGCGCACTTCGATCCGCTCGCCGTACGGCGGGTTCGCGAGAAGGATGCCCGGCCCGTCGCACGGCGGCGTCATCCCGCGCGCGTCGACCTGCTTGAGCCACACCGACGGCACGCCCGCGCGCTCGAGGTTCGCGCGTGCCTTCTCGAGCATGTCGCCGGAGATGTCGCTGCCGTACACGCCGAGCGCTTCGCCGCGCTGGGCCCGCGCCGCGCGCTTCGCGTCGAGCGCCGGGACCTTCAGCCCCTGCCACGCGGTGATGTCGTACTGCTTGAGCTTTTCGAAGCCGAACCGGCGCTCGACGCCCGGCGCCACGCCGAGCGCGATCTGCGCGGCTTCCGCGAGGAACGTGCCGCTGCCGCACATCGGGTCGTACAGCGCGGTGCCGGGCTTCCAGCCCGTCAGCCGCAGGATGCCGGCCGCGAGGTTCTCGCGCAGCGGCGCCGCGCCCTTGTCGAGGCGCCAGCCGCGCTTGAAGAGCGGCTCGCCCGACGTGTCGAGGTACAGCGTGCATTCGCCCGCGGTCAGGAACGCGAACACGCGCACGTCCGGCGCACCGGTGTCGATGCTCGGGCGCGAGCCGGTTTTCTCGCGCATCCGGTCGCAGATCGCGTCCTTCACGCGCAGTGTCGTGAATTCGAGGCTTTTCAGCGGCGACTTGATCGCGGTGATGTCGATGCGCAGTGTCTGCGTCGACGCGAACCAGCGTTCCCACGGCTGCTCGAGCGCGAGCGCGTAGACGTCCTGCTCGTTGCGGTACGGGCCGTGCGCGATCTTCAGCAGGATCCGGCTCGCGATCCGCGAATGGAGGTTGGCGGCCATGCCGGCGGCCCAGCCGCCGCTGAAATGGACGCCGCCCGGCACCTGCGCGCCCGCGGTGAACGGCGCGCCGTTCAGGTAGCGGCCGGCGATTTCGGCCAGCTCGGCGGCAAGCGCCGCTTCGAGGCCGCGCGGGCAGGGGGCGAAGAATTCGAACAGGGTGGGCGAGGACATAAGGCGGGTGAGGACGTGCAAAAGTCCACTATTGTACGCGGCGCGGGCGACCGGGGCCGGCGTTTCGGCGCGGCGGCGCCGGCGCAACCGCCGTTCGCGCGCGCCGGCAGGGGCGGCGAGGCAGGGAGGCCGGCCGGGCGCCGCCGCCTCGCCGCCGGTCAGTGCGCGCCCGGCTGGCCGACGCGCGTGCTCGGATTGCCGGCCGGCCAGAACAGCGCCAGCGGATTCGACAGCATCGTGCGGACGATCGCCGCGACGAGCGCGCGCACCTTGGTCGGGCGCAGGCTGCGCGAGCGCACGGCCATCGTGAACGCGAGCGCGAAGCTCACGAGCACGTTGAGGATCGCCATGCTGAGCACGCCGGCGGCGGCCCACCACAGCTCGGGCGTGCCGAGCGCACCCTTGCCCAGTACGCCGAGCGCGACGCCGATCGAGCCGGCCGACAGCGTCACGTGCCGCACCTCGAACGGGAACATGAACACGGTGACGATCGCCGGAACGAGGCCGAGCATCAGGCCGAGACCGACGTTCGCGACCACGCCGGCGACGTTCGACCGGCAGAAGTGCGCGAGCTTCGCGGCGCCGGCCGCGCCGAGCGTGAGGCGCAGCCGGCGGTTGTACGTGAGCGCGTCGCCGACCCGGTGCAGCACGAACCAGTTGTCGGCCCAGCCCGCGAGCAGGCTCGACGCCCACAGCAGCACGCCCGTCAGCGCCGCGTAGAACGGCGTCGGGCCCAGCAGCGAGAACGAATGCAGCGTCGCGTGCGCCTTCTCCGGCGAAATCACGTTCGTGTGCAGCACGTTGGCCGCGAACAGCTGCACGAGCAGGCACACGGGCAGCACGACGAGCACGTTGCCGGAAATCGCGGCCGCCTGCGTGCGGATCAGCGCGATCACCGATGTGACGAACGCCTTCACGCCTTCGTCGTGGCCGGTGTCGTCGAGCTCGCGCGCGAGCGTCGGCGCGGTCATCGCGGGCTGCTTGGTCGCGAGCGTGAAGTGCAGGAAGTGCATCAGCATGAAGCTGGCCGCGTAGTTGATGCCGGCGAGCAGCCCTTCGAGCATCGACTGCAGGTGCGCGCCGGTGATCGCGAACTTCACGCATACCGTCGCGACGGTGACGAGGCCGCCGCCCGCGGCCATCCGCAGCATCTTCAGGTACTCGGCGCGGCCGCGCGAGATGTAGTGTTCGCCGGTGTCCGCGTTGGTCTCGACGAGCTTGCGCGCGAACAGCGAGAAGTTGCTGCGCACGAGGTGCGCGACGCTCTGGCTGTTCTGGTTCGCGTCGACGAGCTCCGCCGTCAGGTGCGCCATTCCGTGCAGGTCGTCGCGCGCCATCCACGCGTTGAGCAGCGTTTCCGCGCGCAGGATGCGCATGCGCATCCGCTCGACCTGGAACACGATGTCGACCGACACGCCGTTGCGGTACAGGTGCGCGAACACGTCGTCGACGGCGATCCGGCATTCGTCGAGCAGCACGCGCAGGTAGTTCACCTCGTGCAGCAGCTTGCTCGGGTCGCCGCCGTCCTCGACGGCCGCATGCGCGGTCTCGACCGCGAGCATCGCGCGCGTCAGGCGGTAGAACGGCTGCGATTCGAGCGGCTGGCGTTCCAGCGGCTTGCGCGCGTCGTCGTCGGACAGCCGGCTGCGCACCGTCTGCGACAGGCCCGTCGAGCTGATCTGGCAGGTCAGGTTGTGCAGCGCGGCCAGCAAGTCGCGCGAGAACGAGCCGGGCTCGTGGCGCTCTTCGTCGGTGACGTCGAACGACAGCAGTTGGGCGAGGCGCGCGAGCAGGTCGTCGGGCAGCGCGTCGATCCATTTCGCGTCCTCGGGCGCGGGGAACATCAGCGTGAACAGCGCCGACAGCTCGCGGCGGTTCGGCGCGGGCGGGATCAGCGACGAGTCGATCCGCTCGAACAGCGCGCCGAAGAAGCCCGAATGCACGGGCATGCCGGCGTCGCACAGCAGCGAGATGCCGTCGCACTCGCGCAGGATGCCGCGCAGGATGCGCGCGGCGTGCGCTTTCCACGCGGGGTTGCGATCGAGCACATGGAACAGGTAGCGCAGCCGCGCATGGGCCGGATACGCGCGCGTGTCGGCGTCGCGCGCGGCCGGCGCGTCCTGCACCGTACCGTTGCGGCGCAGCCAGTGCGCGAGCTCGATCAGCCATTCGCTGCGCTCGGCGTACGACGCGTCGGCGTCGGCGTGCGCGAGCAGCGCATCGAGCTGGTGACCGGCATTGCGCGACGCGCGCCACTTCTTGATCAGGGTCGTCAGGGAACGAAACATAAACGGAATAGCGAAAGCCCGGGACGGGCGGGTTCGGGATGCCGGCCGGGAAAACGGCGCGGCGCCGGTGAGCACGGGTGAGACGGGGCCGGTGGCCGGACGACGCGCGGCGACCCGCGATGCGGCTGCCCCGCCGCGGTGCACGCGATTCGCGTGCGGGCGCCGGGAGGCACGGCGGTCGGGCTGAACGCGGCCCGGCGCCGCTGGCTGGCGCGCACGACGAACGGCGCAAGCCTGAAAGTGCGTAGGATCGTCAATCGGGCCGGAAAACGCAAGCCGACCGCTTGGCATGGCGCGGGTTCCGCCGGCTTTGACAAAGAATGTAAATGGCCGTCCGGCCGTGGGGCGCGGTAAGCGAGGGCGGCTGCGGCGGCATGCTGCCGGCGTTCGGCTTTCGGCGCGTGCGACCGGACGCGCCGCGCCGTTCGACACCGCGCACGCGAACGCCGCGCCGTGTCGAACGTTCGCGCCCGTGCCGCCTGCGTTCGCTTATGCGCCCGACTTGCCCGCCGCGCCGGCGTCGCCGCCGGACGTCGGGTTGGCCGGGCACGGCACGACCGGCGCCGCGGCCGTCTTGCCGCCGGCAGCCGGCGCGGCCGCCGCGGCGCCGCGGGCGGCCAT
>NZ_JAIZQG010000014.1:0-180302 GCF_020419965.1 Burkholderia sp. AU39826 | reverse complement strand
CCTGCGAGATGCCGACGCGGCCGCTGATCGGCGACACGACATCCGTATAGCCGAGGTTGATCTGCGCGGTGTCGACCGCCGCCTTGCCGGCCGCGACGTCCGCCGCGGCCTGGCCTTGCGTGGCCACCGCGTTGTCGTAGTCCTGCTTGCTGACCGCGTTCGCGGCGACCAGCACCTTGTAGCGCGCGACCAGCGCGTTCTGCGTGACGAGGTTCGCCTGCGCCTTCGCGAGCGTCGCCTTCGCGCTGTTCAGCGCCGCGATGTACGGCGCCGGATCGATCTTGTAGAGGCGCTGACCGGCCTTGACGTCGGTGCCTTCGGTGAATTCACGGCGCAGCACGATGCCGTCGACCCGTGCACGCACTTGCGCGACGAGGAATGCGCTGGTGCGGCCCGGCAGGTCGGTGAAGACCGGTACGGCTTGCGGCTGGACGGTGACGACGCCGACTTCCGGTGTTTGCGGCGGCGGTGCCGATTCTTTTTTTCCGCAGGCAGCCAGGAAAACGGCAGCCATTGCGGCAGTGATTAAGCGGTATGGAACCCGTTCGACGCGCATGGAGCGACCTCTCACAATTAGACGACCTTCAATGGGAATCATCAGATCTCCTCATGGCCCTGACGCGCGGCGGACCTGCAGCTTCCTGCCCGCCGCGGATGCGGACGCGTGATGCGGGTGTGCGTTGCACCCTGCGGAGCGTTCGTGTGCCGAACTGCTTCCGAAAAAGAACGGCGAGCCCGCGCCTCCGGCGGGATCGCGTTGCCATGGATTCGGCCAGACCGCTAGCGCGTGGGTCGAAATGCGGCGCCGGCGAATTCGATGAACGCGCGCGCGGCAGCCGGCAGACGCGCGGCACGCGCATGCGCGAGCTTCAGCGTGACGGGCGCGAGCGGGTGGACCGGGGCCACGCGCACCAGCGTGCCGGCCGCCAGATCGGCATCGACGAGATACGCGGGCAGCACCGCCGCGCCCATGCCGGCGACGGCGAGTCGCCGCACCATCTCGAGATGGCCGACGCCCGTATTGCCCGGTGCTACGCCGGATCGAATCCCGGCCGCGCGGTCGTCGTCGGCCGCCGCCCGCTCCAGCCGCACGGCCGCGATGTCCGGCCAGTCGCCCGACGCAGCCGCGCCGCCGTGCGCGGCGACGTAAGCCGGCGCCGCGACGCGCACGGATTCGTACGCAGCCAGCGTATGCAACGCGTGCGCGCCGGACACCGGCATGCCATCCGTCAGGAACGCGACGTCGATGTCCTCGGCGGTCAGGTCGACATGGGCATCGGTCAGCGTCACGGTCGGCCGCACGTCCGGAAACCGGTGCACGAAACGATCGAGCAACGCGCTCAACTGGCTGAGCCCGAACGCAACCGGTGCGGCCACGCGCAATACGCCTTCCGGCTTGCTGCCCATCGCGACGAAACGGCCGTCGATCTCGTCGATCGCACCGAGGATCCGCTCGACGCGCGCGAGATACAGCTTGCCGATTTCGGTCAGCGACTGATGGCTCGTGCTGCGTTGAAGCAAACGCGCGCCGAGGCGCGTCTCGAGCGCTTCGACGAGCCGGCTCGCCATCGCCGTCGACACGCGCAAGCGCGTCGCCGCCCGACGAAACCCGCCTTCCCTTGCCACCGTCACGAATGCCCGAATCGATTGAAGTTGGTCCATTTCTCCGGATTCCCCTGCGCGCACGACTGCCCGTATACCTGCACCGGACGCCGCGCCGCGCGCCGGCCCGCATCGAGCCGGCCAATGCGGCGGCCCCGACGCCGGCTCATCCGGATCGGTCGGCCCGTGCGCGACAGACGCGGTCCGGCTTGCAACGGACGCAAACCGGCCTCGGCAAGCCCGATGCACGATCATTCAATAGCAGTCCTGAGTCTTTCCCGGCGATTCGCCGCGGCGACGCACGCGACACGGCCGGCGGCGACCGCGCATCACGCGCACGGTATTGCCCGCGCCATCCGGGCACGCTGAATCGCATTTCTTCAGCAGGTGCAATGGTAGGGAAATCGCCGGGAAATGGCTTGCCCGATCCTGCGATTGTTTTGCCTTAATTTCCGAATTTGTGCGCCGCACACCGTGCAACGGCGCGTGACGCATCCGTCGAGCATGCAGGTCCGGATGATCGGGCTAATTTCGGACAGGTTTAGGCAATCCCGCGCACGCAACTTCACAGTACGATTGATCGCCGTGCCAGCACCTCGACAGGGGACGGCAGCCGCGCATCGCATCGCCCACTCCGTCAACCGCTCATGCAACATGGAAATCGACGCCCGAACGCCACCGCAACCGCGCACGCCGCCGGATCATGATGGTTGGTCGCCAGCCCGGTCGCCCGCGGCCCGGCTCGCGGCGCTGATCGCCGCGTACGCGCCGCACGACGGCATGTTCGACCTCCCGCTGCGCGGCATGCGCATCGCGCGTGCTTGCGCGCCGCCGGCGCAGTGGAGCCACGGCGTGCACCACGCGTGCCTGAGCATCGTCGGGCAAGGCGCGAAGTCGATGCGGGTCGGCGACGATACCTACACGATCGACGCATCGCGGATGCTGGTCGCAACCGCCGACCTGCCCGTGACCGGACGTGTGACACGCGCGAACCCGGCCGAGCCGTTCCTTTACGTGCAGCTCGCACTCGATCCGCATCGCATCGCGGCGCTCACGCCGCGCGTGTTTCCGCGCGGGCTGCCGAAAGCCGTCGACTGCCGGGCACTCGCGACGCACGACGCGACGCCGGAAATCGTCGACGCCGTGGCCCGGCTGATGCACCTGATCGCGCAACCGGACGACCTCGATCTGCTCGCGCCGCTGATCGTCGACGAAATCCTGATCCGGCTGCTGCGCGGCCCGTCGGGCGCGCGCGTCGCGCAGATCGGCGACGCCGGTTCGACCACCCAGCGCATTTCGCGCGCCGTCGCCTGGATTCGCGACCATTACCTCGACCCGATGGCGGTCGACTCGCTCGCGCGGCAGGTGGGGATGAGCCCGTCGACGTTCCACCATCACTTTCGTGCGGTCACGTCGATGAGCCCGTTGCAATGCCAGAAGGTGCTGCGGCTGCAGGAAGCGCGCCATCTGATGTGCCTCGCGGCAATGGACGCGCGGCAGGCGTGCCGAAGTGTCGGCTACGTGAGCGCGTCGCAGTTCAGTCGCGAATACGCGCGGCTGTTCGGCGACGCGCCAGGCCGCGACGTCGCGAGGCTGCGCGGCGAAGCGGTGCCGCTGTCGCGCGTCATACCGTGAATGGATATCGCGTGCGAGGCGGCGCTTCGTCATCTGCTCGATCGTCGGGCGGCTGCGCCCTCACGCGAATCAGGCATGACGGGACGCGCAGCAAGCATTCGATGCAGCCTCGTCGGCGGCCAGCATCTCCGGCACGCATTCCCGCAGGAAATCGACGAACGTGCGGATCTTCGCATCGAGATACTGACGCGATGCATATAACGTATAAACCGTCAGCTTCTGCAGCCGGTAATCGGGCAGCACGCGCACCAGTGCGCCGCTCGCGAGCGCGGGCAGCGCCGCGGACATCGGCAGCGAGCCGATCCCGAGCCCCGCGCGCAGCGCGGCGCCGAGCGCATCGGCGATATTCACTTCGAAATCCGGCACCGGCAGCTCGAACGTTTCGCGGCCGTTCGGGCCGTCGAGATGCCAGCGGTCGCGCGGAAAGAGCGGCGTGACGAGCCGCAGGCACGCATGCCCGGCGAGATCGCTGACCGTGCGCGGTGTGCCGCGCGCCTTCAGGTAGGCAGGCGACGCGCACAGCACGCTGCCCACGTCGCCGAGCCGCTGCGATACCAGCCCGGAATCGGGTAGCTCCGTCGTGCTCAACTGCAGCGACACGTCGTAGCCTTCGTCGATGATGTCGGGCACGTGCTGCGACAGCGTCAGCTCGACCGCGACGGACGGATAGCGCTCGCGGTAGCGCACGACCGCAGGCACCACGTAGGACTGGCCGAAACTCGTCGTCGCATGAACGCGCAGTCGTCCGGACGGCTTCGCCTGTGCATCGGCCGCCTCGGCTTCCGCTTCGTCGATATAGCCGAGGATGCGCTGGCAGCGGTCGAGATAGCGCTGCCCGGCGTCGGTCAGCGCGATGCGGCGCGTGCTGCGGTTGAGCAGGCGCGTGCGCAGATGCGTTTCGAGTTGCGCGACCGAGCGCGACGCGTAGGCCGTCGTGATGTCCAGACGCTGGGCCGCGCTCGTGAAGCTGCCCTCCTCCGCGACCCGGACGAAAATGCGCATCATCTGTAACGTGTCCATCGACCTGTTCCCGGGGATTGTCACGTCGCACCGCCGTGCAGCCACGGTGCCGACGACGCCGGCACACGCCGGTCAGGCGCGAATTGTGCGGAACAGTACAGCAGCGTCGCAGGCGTGTCCAGTTCGTCGTAGGCGGCGTGATCCGGCTGCCGAATCGTGCTGCCGGGCGGCTCGCCGGACGGCATCGGGACCGTGCATACACGCGTATCGGACGTACCGACGGGCCAACGGCATCGGCCGCCGAAAACGACCCGCAAACCGTCATGCCGCCAGCCGCTCGATTGACGCCGTTCGCATCTCGCGCGTTACGCAGCGCCCGCCGCATCGAACGGATTGCGCAACACGATCGTGTCGTCGCGCTCCGCGCCGGTCGTGATCATCGACACCGGCGCACCCGCCACGGCCTCGATGCGCGCGACGAAATCCCGCGCGGCCCGCGGCAGCGCCGCACGCTCGCGCACACCCTTCACGGAGCCTTGCCAGCCTTCGATCCGTTCGTAGAGCGGCTTCGCGCGCGACTGCGCATCGAGGCTCGCGGGCAGATGGTCGACGCGCGCGCCGTCGAATTCGTAACCGACGCACAGCTCGATCGATTCGAAACCGTCGAGCACGTCGAGCTTGGTGAGCGCCAGCGAATCGATGCCCGAAATCCTGACGGCCTGGCGCAGTTGCGCGGCGTCGAGCCATCCGCAGCGGCGCGGCCGACCCGTGTTGACGCCGAACTCCTGTCCACGCGCGCGCAGCGTTTCGCCGGTGGCGTCGGTCAGCTCGGTGAGGAACGGGCCGCCGCCGACCCGCGTCGCATACGCCTTCGTGACACCCAGCACGTGGCCGAGCTTCGCCGCACCGAGCCCGGTGCCCGCCGCCGCGGCCGACGCCACGGTGCCCGACGACGTCACGAACGGATACGTGCCCCAGTCGATGTCCAGCATCACGGCCTGCGAACCCTCGAACAGAATGCGCTCGCCGCGGTCAGTCGCGTCGTTGAGGTCGGCCCAGACCGGACGCACGAACGGCAAGATCTTCGGTGCGAGCGCAACGAGTGTCGCCAGCATCGCGTCGCGATCGTACTCGTCGAGCCCCAGGCCGCGGAACCACGCGTTGTGATGATCGACCAGCACGTCGAGCTTGGCGGCGAGCCCGTGCGGTTCCGCGAGATCGCCGACGCGCAGCCCGCGACGCCCGACCTTGTCCTCGTAGGCCGGCCCGATTCCGCGCAACGTGGTGCCGATGGGCGCGCGGCGCAGCCGCTCCTGCGCCTGGTCGATCGCGCGGTGAATCGGCAGCACCAGCGTCGCGTTCTCCGCGATCGACAGGTTCTCCGGCGTCACCGGCAGCCCGAGCGCGGCCATCCGCCCGATTTCCGCGAGCAGCGCTTCGGGGTCGAGCGCCACGCCGTTGCCGATCACGCCGCGCTTGCCGCGCACGATACCGCTCGGCAGCAGCGCGAGCTTGTACGTGTTGCCGTCGACGACGAGCGTGTGCCCCGCGTTGTGGCCGCCGTTGTAGCGTGCGACGAGATCGGCCTGTGCCGCCAACCAGTCCACGACGCGCCCCTTGCCTTCGTCACCCCATTGGGCGCCCACGACCACCACGTTCGGCATGCTCCGCACTCCATGTGAGAAATTCAGACACTCGTTCGGCCGAATCGGCCGGTTGTGTGCCATATTGACGGAGCAGGATCACACGATCAAACGATTAAACCTGAACCATCGTGTGAGTAAATCTCACACGAAACGATGCAATGGCCCGACGACTCCCTCCGTTGAATTCGCTGCGCGCGTTCGAGGCCGCCGCGCGGCTCGGCAGCTTCACCCAGGCTGCCGACGAGCTGTGCGTGACGCACGGCGCGATCAGCCGGCACGTGCAGCAACTTGAAGCGTGGCTCGGGCGGCCGCTGTTCGAACGCCACAACCGGCGCGTCGAACTGACTGCGTCCGGACGCGCGTACCTCGCCGAGGTCGGCGCATCGTTCGACCGGATCGCGCTCGCCACCGCGCAGCATTTCGGCCACGCGCAGCAGCGCGTGTTGCGCGTCAGCGCGCCTGCGACGTTCTCGCTGCGCTGGCTCGTCCCGAAGCTGTCGTCGTTCCAGGTCGCGCATCCGGCCATCGAGGTGCGGCTGTCGACGTCGAACGAGCCGATCGAAAAGTTGCGCGACAAGGTCGATCTGATCGTTCGCGGCGGCCCGCAGGCCGTCGACGGATACGTCGCGGAGGAATTCCTGTCCGAAGTCCGGCTGCCGGTGTGTGCACCGAAGCTGCTGGAGGGCCGGTCGCTGGATACGCCCGCCGATCTCGCCGGCTTCACGCTGCTGCACGCGGCGACCTATCCGGGCATGTGGCCGGAATGGTTCGCGGCCGCGGGGCATCCGAATCTCGTCCCGCGGCACTCGCTCACGCTCGAGCATTTCTACCTGACGTTGCAAGGCGCGCTCGACGGGCTCGGCGTCGCGATGGGACCGATCGCGCTCGTCGCCGACGACATCGCCGAAGGCCGGCTCGTGCAGCCGTTCAGCGAACCTGCGCTGCCGCCGTGGCGCTACTTCACGTATGTGGCGTCCGCGCGAGCGGATGACGACGCCGTACGCGCGTTCAAGGACTGGCTGAAGGTGGCGGGAAGCGCGACTGCGTCGGACGGGCAGGATTGATCGCACCCACCCGCGGGGCGTGCATCGTCACGACATACAGGATTCCGAATTAAATGGAATAAACCTGCCGAACGTTCTTGCCTTCACGCATCGCGTGATCGCGATGCACGCGGCAAGCCGCGGATCGAACCGCGGCTTGCCGCCGAACGACGCTTACTGGCTTGCCGCACCTGCGGCCTTCTTCTCCGCGTTCTGCAGGTTCTGCGGATAGTTCGGATCATTGGCCGCCGGCTTGTAGCCGGCGTCTTCGAGTTTCTTCAGTTCGGCGTTGTTCTTCGCACGCGCGGCCTTGCGCTCGGCTTTGCGTTTGGCCCTGGCCGCCTTGCGGGCTTCGCTCTTCGCTGCCTTCGCGTCCTGTGCAGCCGGCGCGCTGGCGGCATCGGTCTGCGCAAACGCAGGAACCGCCGAGCCGAACAGGAAAGCAGCTGTAGTAGCAGCCAACGTGAGTTTTCTGATCTGGATTCGCATCGCTGAACTCTCTTTTTTGATAACTATCACGGTTTGAAAGACCATCGAGATACCGCCCCCGCCCTGATCGATCGTCATGTCGCGATCAGGACCTGTGCATCATAACCGTGTCGCAAAAAATGTGGCGCGAACGTGACGACGGAATCGGGATACACGTATGGGAGACAACACGGTTTCCGCGGTCGGTGACGGGAGGAGTCGTATGCGATACGGCGCGACGCGCCGACGGCCGTTTCACCGGTGGTGATATCGATGCGCGCATGCGCGACGTGAAGATCGTCGTGCTTGCTCGATCACCGCAACAGCAGTCGATCCGTACGTCGCATCAGCGGGCGATGCGGCTCGAGCGGCGGTTTCTCCCATAAACGACCACGATTCGGTTCGTGGGCGATCGAGACGACTACATTGCGTCATTGTGGCGGGCGGCAATGGGTGCCGCACGCTTCGCGGCATCGTGATGCAGAAAGTACCTGTGGAGGTAAGACGCTTCGTCGATCGGCAGGTCTGACGGGAAAGGTGGGGTTGCGTGAACGGCGAAGACGTCGGTCCGACTGATATGAACGAGCTGCGCTGGTCGGCTAAATGCGCGCATGGCGGTGGAGACTTGTCCGTTCGGGCGACCGTGCGTGTCGACGCGTCGGGCGCAGCGCATGGATGTCGATCGTTTCTGATTGCTCCCATCAATGGTTCCTTATCTGCACGGAGCAGCGATCCGCACAGCCTGCTTATACCTGTGCTCCGCCCGATCGGTGAGCTTTTACGGGATTCCAGGTTCTTTGGAAGGTGAGCAGGTTCGGGAGCAGTGGGCCAATTCGATTGCGGTGAGCTTCCGCATCGATGAAGTGTTCACATTCGCTCGGGTGCTCTCGATGAATCCCGTCAAGATCGTCCCAGGCACGGGGAATCCGTGCGCGGCATTTTGGCGCCGGGCCCGGGTTCATGCCGTGGCACGAGTCTTTCCCTGCCCGTGACGGGTCCCGCACGGTGCCCGGCTCCAAAGGTAGAAAAACGGACGGGACGCACGGAAGAAAAGCGGTCCGGCGCCGGTCCCTCCCGCACAGTCCACAGGCTAAATTTGGCGAGTGATGTCCCATGCGCGCGACAAAAAACTTGTCCACGGACGAGGCAGCACGAGGACAAAAAACCACGCGCGTGGCGGTGCAGGATGATTTCGAACTGCTGTGGGGAAAAGTGACGGCATCCGTTCCGGCGGTCCAGCGCAGATGGCGGGCTGCCACGGGACAGGTTTCGGGGTCCCATAAACGGGAACCTCTCTGCCGAATCCGAGGACTTCTTCCCATAAGTTTCTACGTTTCGAGGTTTGTGAGTGGGCGCTTACCTCCTCGGAATGCATTGTCAGGCCTGGAGCCTCCCAGAAACGGCGCCTTGAACAGGACCGAGCGGCGTGGACCGAGTGGTTGAAGGGCCTCGCGTCCCACAGACGGCTCCCATTGGTAGCGGTTTATGGGGTTCGTTTTTTTGTGCAAGCACACGTGTGTTTACATCTTTGGTAAACCACGTTTACTTCTTTAACTACTTTTAGAGGGCTCACAGCCTTATCTGGCAAGGGTTTGAGCCGTGTTCGGTACCCATTTATGGGAGCACAGGTGGAAGGGTTTGGGGTTTCAGGTCTGTGGATTTGGGGTTTGGGGTACCGCGTTGTGGGGAATCAGGGTTGTGGATATGGGGCGAACGTATCCGGTTATGGGAAATCGACCATCCATCTCGTTGGGTAGCCGTCTATGGGAACACATGAAGGTAGCTTTTTATGGGGTTCTTTTCTCGGCCGGCAGTCGGATATGTGCACGGCGATTTCCTTTGGGTAGCCGGTTATGGGGAATCGCGAAGGTACCCGTTTATGGGAGCCCTTCGGAGTCAATTCGCTGTCTAGCGCCCGCAGGTTCCACGAAGCCTTCCCATAGACAGGACCGATACCGTACACAGGTTACCTTTTATGGGGAAACGGAATGGTTGCCATTTATGGGAGCGATTTCCACCTTCGGGACAAACAGCAAGACTATCGAGGATGCTGATAGGTACCCTCCTATGGGAATCGATGAAGGTAGCAAGTTATGGGAGAAAACAGCGGCGGTGCTGCGGGGCACCACGAATTCTCCCGACGATCTCGATTCCGCTCATTTGCCCCCATGGATGGCTACCTTCGTCGTGGCAAATCTTGTGCCGGGTTTGCCGGTGCCGACAGGAAAGGTAGCGGCTTTTGGGAGGAATTTTGATCAAAAGGTAGACGGGTATGGGGCTCTGCACAAGTCTATCAATTAAAATTTTTCCTTTGTTATCTGATGCTTAAGAAGGATAGTGAAAGTGATGCTGGAGCAAGGGCGTTGCTCCGTCGCGCGAAAAGGTATAAAGTCCGCTCTCAATAAGGCAACCTTAACCGGACACCACGATGCCGCGCAAGCCCGCAAGCAAAGGCTCAGACAAACAGGTTTCGCTGTTTCAGACACCCGAGCCACCCGACTTGCTGCGCAAGGCGGTCCAGGCGATTCATATCGCGCCGAAGTCGGGAAAGATCGGCCTGCAGCAGCGCAAGATGTTCAGCTCGCTGATCAAGAACGCGCTTCGGCAGGAGGCATTCGAGCCGGGCCGGACGAGTTTCTCGATCTCGATCGCGTCGCTGTCGCACGAGAGCGGGCTGAACAGCAACAACACCAAGTACGTGAAGGACACGGTCAACTCGCTGATCAGCACCGTCGTCAACTGGGACTACCTGGCCGCGGACCGTTCGACGGTCTGGAAAGCGTCAGGCCTGCTCGCCGGCGCCGAACTCGAGCAATCGGTGCTGAAGTACAGCTTCTCCGACCAGATTCGCAGCGAACTGCTCAACCCCGAGATCTACGCGCTGATCGATATGCGGATCGCTCGCGAGTTCCGGCGGTCGCACTCGCTTGCGCTATGGGAAAACACGGTGCGCTACGAAGGGATCGGCATCACCGCGAAGATCCCTCTGCCGAAATTCCGTGACCTGATTCTCGGCCAGGACAAGGCGTCTCAGTCGTACAAGGAGTACAAGCTGTTCAAGAGCAAGGTGCTGGTGCCGTGCATTCAGGAGGTGAACGAAGTATCGGATCACACGCTCGAGCTGATCGAACACAAATCCGGCCGCAGCGTGGAAGCCGTGCAGTTCAAGGTAACGCGCAAGCAGAGCACCGATACGGTCGAAGAAGGCGACGTCAAGAATGAAGCGCTGGTCGAGGAAGTCGCGAAGTTCGGCATTCCGCGCTCGGAAGCGCGCCGGCTGATCACGCAATACGGCGTGCAGCGCATCAAGGCGGCGATCGCCTATACGCTCAATCGAACCACGAAGAAGAATGCGGCGCCGGTCGACAACGTCGCCGCGTATTTCCGCAAGGCGCTGACGCACGGTTACACGCTGGCCGACGGGCAGGGAACCGAAGCGGCCGCACCGGCGAAGGAATCCGCGCAGAGCAAGCAGGAACAGATTCGCGACAAGTATCTGGCGGCGAAGGTCGAGGAAGCCGGCGCGTATTTCCGCGAGCTGGAGATCGACGACCAGACCAAGCTGATCGAGCGTTACAACGAGACGGTGGCGGGTTCGAAGGACCTGACGCTGTCGCCGAAGAAGAAGGCGAGCAAGCTCGCGCAGACGAGCTTCTTCCGATGGCTGGCGCTCGATACGTGGGGCGAGCCTACCTCGGACGACCTGCTGGAATTCCTGCTGAAAAGCAGCCTCGCGGGCAACTGAACGAGGCCCCGCCGTCGTGCGCGCCGTGCACCGGACCATGTTGCGGTCCGGCTTCGCGACGCAGCGCGCGGAGCGAGGCCTTTTGCCGGGGGCGCGTTACTTTGGCGTGGCCGCCGCCAGATCGGCGACGTACGCGTCGATGACGGTCTTGAGCTTGTCGGCGAGCGCTTCCTGGTGGGATGCGTCGACGCCCTTGAGCTGCAGATCCAGGCGCCCGTCCGGATAAGTCTTCAACTGGCCGATCGCGCGCGATTCGAGCGCAAAGTCATGACGAACGCTGTAGCGCGTGCGGCCGGCCTTCTTGGCGCCGTCGCTCTGCGCACGCAGGAAATTCTCGAGATCGCGGACGGATTTCTTCCGCTCGATCACGGCCGTCAGCAGCCGGTCGGCCGTCGCCTCGCCCAGGCGTTCGAAGATCAGCTTCAGGAAGTACGCGGCCTGCAGGCCGACCACGTCGTTGGCACTGGCCATCCGCTCCAGCAGCGTGTTCGGCAGCGCGTTCAGCGACAGCGTCTTGCTGATCGACGCCTTGTCCTTGCCGATTTTCTCCGCCAGCGTGTTCTGGTCGGCAAAGACCTTCTCGTCGAGGAGACGTTTCCACGCGACCGCATCGTCGAAGATCGTCTGGCGTTCGTGGTCGTGGTTCGCCCGATACGCGATCGTATAGAGCTGCTCGGGCGTGTGATCCGTGCGGAACGTCGCATTGATCGTCTCGTCGCCGTTGATGCTCGTCGCGCGCAGCCGGCGTTGCCCGTCGATCACGACGAGCTTGCCGGGAAACTCGGGGAGCCGAGTGACCTTGATCGGCTCGATCTGCCCTTCCCGTTTCAAGGTCAAGGCAAGCTCGTGCAGGCTCGATTCCGAGTAGAACACGCGCGGGTTGAACGGGTTCGGGATGCAGTCCTTCACCAGCACCTTCTGCGGCGCGCCCAGATCGGTCGTACCGGCGGGCGTGGTCGCGGCCGGGGTACCGGCGGGCGCGGCCTCGGCGACGGCAACCGGTGCGGCCGCCGGCTCGGGCAGCCGCGTCTCGAGCGCCGCATTTTCCTGCGCGAGTCCGCGCAACAGGCCGGCCGCCAGATGCAGGTTGCCGGTCGGCTTCTTGTCTTTCGAGGTGTCCTTAGCCATGGGCGGCTCCGGTAGCGCGCGTCGACGCGATGTATTGGGCCATTTCCGTGACCAGCTTTTCGATTTCCGCGCGGGCTTCCTTCAGGCCCTTCAGGTATCGATTGTGGTGATGGATCGTGGTGCCGAGCGCGAACGTCTGACGATAGACCTCGCGTTGCGCGATCTGGCTGTCGAGCAGATGCTCCCCTATTTCTTCTGCTCTTAAAATTTTTAAAATTTCTTCACGCATTTTAGTTTTTCCATTAACGCTATTCAGCATTAATGCGGAAGAAAGTTGAGGATTTCGAACGGCGCGCATCGACTCGATCATGCGGATCATCGCGACGGTGCTGTACAGATCGGCCGGTGACGGCGAAAGCGGCACCAGGCAGAAATCCGCCACTTCGAGGACGGAGGCGATACGAGGGTCTTCGAGGTTGCCGGGACAGTCGACGACGATCACGTCGAAGTTCGCGTCCTGCTTCTTGATCTCGCCGCCGATGCCGCGGCCGGCGGGGGCCAGCGAAAGCACCGTCATCGGCAGCGTGTTCTCGCCGCTCGTGACCCACCGGACGGAAGTGCCCTGAGGGTCGGCATCGATCAACGCAACCTTGTTGCCGCCGGCTTCGAACGCAGCCGCGATGTTGACGGAGATGGTCGTCTTTCCCGTCCCACCTTTTTGATTACTGACGGCGATCTTGAAAGCCATTAAATTCCTCCAAGGAGTTTTGCGTAATATATGCAGTTATTTGCAGAATGTCCAGAAATGCGTTCGATAGCATGAACGTTTTATTGATCGCTGTGGTTGTTACGTGACAAATAGGCCGAACGGCCAAGCGTTGGTAAACCATCGATTCGTAAAAAACACGCCATTACGGTTGCAAAAAAGAACGCCGAAGTGAAAAGCTGGATTTCTTTGGCGCCATAACGAACCCGGTTGAGCGAAGGCCGGGTGCCTCATCGTGCGTTGGTTTCACTCGAAACTTGATACGACTTCGTGCCGTTGATAGACGCTGACCGGCGCGGTCGCGCGGGCGTCGTCATCGGCATCGCGAAAACAGCCGGTTGTCACGTGACAAGTTGCCGGATATCGACCTTCTCGGCATGTACGGTGCGCGGAGGCCTTCGATGCGATTACGACGTTGGCCGCGACGAAATCACTTCAATACATCTACTGATGCGCAGCCTGTAGTTACGCATGCTTATGCGGTAGCGGGGTGAGTTGTCACGTGACAAACAGCGCAAAACGGCCTGAAGATACCTTGACATCGTCAAGGGACAGTTGACATTGGACGATGCTACGCGGCCTAAGAGACATATTGCTCGGGAAGACAGGCGTGGACCATAGATTTCGGTGCGTCAACGAAACCGTGAAGCGGAAGGTGAGTTGTCACGTGACAACCGGAAGCAGAGCCCGGAAGTTCGAGCCACAGGAAACCGTGGGAAGTAGAGAGTCCCGTTGCCATTTCAACGGGACAGTTGGAGGTGGCGCCCCCGACTTGATCGCCTAGCCTCCCGCCTCCTTATGTCGCCCACATGCGCACGTACTGGCACAATACCGGCGAGCGACTGCTGAGGCGTACCCAGATATCGTAGCGAGATTGATGTGTCCCCATTTATCAAGAGACATGCAGCTTTGCATGGCCTCTGGTAGTCGCCGATAGGGCGGGGCGTGCTTCGAGGCATGCGCCCCCACTGAAGGGCTCAACCCATCTGGAATCACCGGGCGTATGCACCGCAATTCATGCCGAATTCGTGCGTCGAATGCCTGGGACGAGTCCAAACGGGTCAGGCCGTGAAACATTTTGCGAAAATCGACGCTGGCTGGAAACCCTTACGTGGCAACGACTTGCGCTACCTTCTTCACGTTGTTTCACGAAAAATGAGTGCGTTGATCCTCGGAAATAGGGGCGCATACCTTTTTCGAGCACCCATCGCGAACGCAGCGAAGATCACCGTCAAATTCGTCATCATTTATACGTAATTTGTAGTGTTTGATACGAACCGAAATGAGCTATGCACCGTAGGTCCTCGCTATGCGGGCGAGTCCGCGCCTGCTGAGTCACGTGCCGCCCATTCGGCGCAAGGTACACCGACATTTTGCGTCAGTTGTCACGTGACAACGCATGTGTGGGGCGCCTATTTACGGAGTCACGGAGCATTACGAGAAGAAGCCGGCGTCGGAATGTGCTGGAGGAGTCCCGAGCATGGTCGGTGCAACGTAGTCTTCGGAACAGCGTGAGCCCAATCGACGTCGTGTGCGAGAACCTAATCCCGCACGTTATGAATGCCGTCAAAGTCGGCACATATCGACCGCCACCCCTCGCGCTCAGTAACTCGCGACGATAGACAAAGCGACATCCGCTCTACCTCGCAGGCTGTCGATATCCCTTCGGGGAGAATTACCGAACAGCCGACTATATTCGCGGTTGAATTGAGTCGGGCTCGCATACCCGACCCTGAATGCTGCCGACGCAGCATCGAGCCGCTCCGCCAGCATCAGCCGGCGAGCCTCGTTCAGCCGTATCCATTTCTGATACTGCAGCGGACTCATGCCGGTGAGTTGACGGAAGTGGTGATGGAAGGTCGAACTGCTCATCTGGACCTGTGCCGCGAGATCATCGACGCGCAACGACTCGTCATAGTGAGCACGCAACCACCGGATCGCGCGTGACACGCGGTTGCACTGGCTGCCGGTGGAGGCGATCTGGCGCAGGCGGGCGCCTTGGTCACTCGTCAGCAGCCGATAATAGATTTCCCGCTCGATATACGGTGCGAGAACGGCAATGGCGTTCGGGTCGTCCAGCAGCGCGACTAACCGGTTGAGCGCGTCGTACAGCGGTTCAGTCATGTCGCCGACGACGAGTCCGCGGCCTGCTGGTACATCGTCGTGAACCGGCGCGACTTGCATCATCAGTTCGGCCATCACGCGGAAATCCAGCTTCAGGCCGAGCCCCAGAAACGGTTTGCCGGGGCTGGCCTCGATGATTTGCGTCGAACCGGGCAGATCGAGAGATGTAATCAGAAAGCGATCGGCGTCGTAGAGGTACGCATCCCCGCACTGCATGACCCGCTTCGCGCCCTGAACGACGAGGCCGAAGCTCGGCTCGACCATGCACTCCATCGGCTGCGTCGGCGCTTCCCGTCGATGAAAGCTCAGATTGGGAATGGCCGTGTTGAGATGATCGACACCATCGGTCCATCTCGCGACGCGCTCCGCGAGCATCTGTCGCAGTTCGTTCTCGCGGCCGCGGCCGGTTGAACGGTGGCTTGCCTGGTCGAGCGCCGCGATGGTGGCGGCGTCGTCTCGTTGGGCGGGCAGGTATCGGAGGGGTACCGGATGCATCTTCTCTATTGAGGTAATCGGGTCGACGGGCTGGCAGTCGACGTGCAGGGGCGGCTGGCAACGAGTGCACCGCCCGGAATCGCGGATAGGTCCGACGGCCGGCTTCCGGAAGGCACGTGCCGGGACTGGCGAACTACTTCGTCGCCTCCGATGCGCAAAGCTGCCAGCGTCGAGATTTCGCCGCCGGCGCTGCCGCGCGCTCGTCGACCGTGCGCCACCAGCGTTCGCCACGATGCGGGGCATCGAGATCGACGCGTTCGCCCATCCTCGGTGTCGACAGCTCGATGCCGCGCACGAGCGCCAGCGCCGTGACGCGCTCGAACGGTTCCTGCCAGCGATGCATCGCGAGGTCGAACGTGCCGTTGTGGATCGGGATCAGCCAGCGTCCGCGCAAATCGATGTGCGCCTGCACGGTTTCTTCCGGTTGCATGTGCACGTACGGCCATTGCGCATCATAGGCGCCCGTTTCGATCAGCGTGACGTCGAACGGCCCCAGGCGCTCGCCGATCTCGCGGAAGCCGTCGAAATAGCCGGTATCGCCGCTGAAGAACAGGCGCAGATCGTCGTCGACGATCACCCACGACGCCCACAGCGTACTGTTGCCGTCGAACAGGCTGCGCCCGGAGAAGTGCTGGGCGGGGGCCGCCGTCAGCGTCAGCCCCGCTACGTCGATGCTTTGCCACCAGTCGAGCTGGCGGACCTTGGTCGCGTCGATACCCCATTCGATCAGCCGATCGCCGACACCGAGCGTCGTCACGAACACGCCGGTGGTTGCGGCTAGCGCGAGCACCGTGTCGCGGTCGAGGTGATCGTAGTGATCGTGCGACAGGATCACGCCGCGCAGCGGCGGAAGATCTTCCAGCGCGATCGGCGGCGCATGAAAGCGCTTGGGGCCGATGCGCCGGAACGGCGATGCGCGCTCCGCAAACACCGGATCGGTCAGCCAGAATTCGCCGCGCAGCTTCAGCAACAGCGTCGAATGGCCGAGGCGGTACAGGCTGCGATCGGGCGCCGCGTCGAGTTCCGCGCGGGTCAGCGAATCGACGGGCAGCGCGCCGGCGGGCACGGTGTGGCGCGGCTTGTTGACCAGCATGTTCCACGCGATCCCCAGCGTCTTGCCCAATCCTTCGGCAGGGCGCGGTGCGACATTGGCAAAGCGCTCGCCATCGTGCTGCGGCGAACCGCCGGACAGCGTCCGGCCACGCCGGGCGGCCGCGAAACCCAGCACGCGGTGAATCAAAACGAGAGGCGATGCCATGTCGGTTCATCCGGAGAATAAAGTACACCGAGCAGTGTAGTTTATTTTCGAGATAAGTAAACTGCCCGGTGTAAAATTTCCGTATGGATACCAGTACTCCTCCTCAGCGTCTGACCGACCGCAAGCGCGCGGCGATCGTCGATGCGGCAATCGAGGAATTTCTTGCGGCGGGCTACGATGCGACGAGCATGGATCGCATCGCTGCACGCGCGGGCGTGTCGAAACGCACCGTCTACAACCACTTTCCGGGCAAGGAGACGCTGTTCGCTGCGATCCTGAACAAGCTGTGGGATGCGACCCGGACCGGCAAGTCGCCGACCTATCGCGCCGACGTGCCGTTGCGCGCGCAACTGCTTGCGCTGCTCGACCGCAAATTGCGATTGATGAACGACGAGGCCTTTCTCGCGCTCGCGCGCGTCGCGATCGGCGCGGCCATCCATTCGCCGGAACGGGCCCGCGACATGGTCGAACGCCTCGGCGAGCGTGAGGAAGACGTCACGGTGTGGGTGCGGGCGGCGGCGGCGGCCGGCCGCCTGGCGGTGACCGATCCGGTGTTCGCCGCGCATCAGTTGCATGGCGCCGTGAAGGCGTTCGCGTTCTGGCCGCAGATCACGATGGGGCAGCCGCCGCTGACGGCGCAGGAGCAACAGAAAGTCGCGGAGTCGGCCGCCGACATGTTCCTCGCGCACTACGCGCGACCGGACGACGGCGCCGTGTCGCGTCGCACGCGAGACTGAACGCGCATCCGAAAGCATCCGCAGGCGCGGTCAAATCGACATCGTGGCCGATGCACGCGCCGACGGGGCGTCGGCCGACCCGCCGATCCGGGCAACCGACGCAACATGGCGCCCGCATGTGACGGCCGCGCGGCCGGCCGAAACAGCGATATCGTCGACGCATCCGAAGCCGAACGTGAGCATCTATCCATGAAGACGCTGTTGATCGTCTATCACACGATGACCGGGGGCACGCAGCAGATGGCCGAAGCGGCTGCCGATGCGGCTCGCGCTCAGCCTGGCGTCGACGTCAGGTTGCAGCGCGCGGACGCGACGAGCGCAGACGACGTGCTGGCCGCCGACGCGTACCTGTTCGCGACGCCCGAGAATCTTGCGGCGATGTCCGGGCTGATGAAGGACTTTTTCGATCGCTGCTATTACGCGGCGCTCGATCGCGTGAATGGCCGTCCGTATGCGGCGATGATCTGCGCCGGAAGCGATGGGCAGAACGCATTGCGCCAGATCGACCGGATCGCGACCGGGTGGCGGCTGAAGAGCGTCGCGCCCGGCCTGATCGTCTGCACGCATGCGCAGACGCCGGAGCGTATTCTCGCGATGAAGACGATCGGCGGCGACGAGCTTGCGCGCTGCGCCGAACTGGGTGCGGGGCTTGCCGCGGGGCTCGCGCTGGGTGTTTTCTGATGACGGATGCGACGGTGCCGATTTGCCGTATCGGCACAGGTCGGATCCGCTCCATTCGCGCAATACCGATTCCGCAAACAACGCCGAATCGGCCGAATGCCAAGGCTTCAACTGTCCTTTGTGGTTGCCGCGGATCGATGGTATTCGGGCCACAGACGTTTCACGAGATCGCGCGACGCGCCGTATGCGTAGCAACTGTCGATCTTGAGCGGCTTTCCTTCACTGTCACGGTAATCGAGCGACGAGCGCCGCATGCCGACCATCGTCTGATAGGCCGTCGTGGCGATCGGCCCGAGCAATTCCTTCAGGTGCGTGCACGTGTCGCAGGACGGCAGGCGCTTGCGCACCTCGCTGTTCCAGCCGGCGCCGATGTTCAACCCGATGAGCGCTTGCAGCGAGTCGCCGCCGCCCGGACACTGCGCATACGGATGCGAACGGATGAACGTCGATACGGCGCGTACGACCATGTCGATGTCGAAGACCAGTGTCACGCCCAGATCATGGAGCGGCGTCAGCGCCGCGACCGTCCGTGCGCCGCCGGGCGGCGTGAAATCGTTGGTCTTGCGGTCCGCGAGGCACGCCGTCACTTCGAACAGGCCATCGCTGCGCCGATATCCGCGCATGTCGATCTGCCGATGGTGAATCTCCTCGCGCGTGATGCCGTCGTGCGGCGTGTCGTCTTGGGAAACCATGCATTCGCTCCATCTCGTGTCACCGGGCCTTTTCGCAGGCGACGGGATCGCGCCCGGCCGATCGGGCGCGCGGTGAAAAGCACGCGCGCCCTGCCGCCAACGAAGTTGCCTTGGCCATACTACGCACTTTCCGATATCTTCGTCCGCGCCACGATCGATGCGGACGCAACGAGTCGTACAGCGATGCCGGCGCAAACGAGGCGCGGCGTGCGGCGCGATGTCCGAAGGCGACGCAACGCGCCGCGGTTCGACATCCGTCACGCGGAACACCGTTCATCGCATGTCGCCCCGGCCCCGATTTCCGGTAGTGGCCTCTAATGGCGTGACATCCGGAAACGTATCCATATAATGCGCAACACGACCGCGCGGACGCATTTCCGGCACCCTGGATCGGGCAAATGCGGACCGCCGAGTCAGCCGGCTGTCCCGCGTACCGGTATACTTCCACTCCTGCCTTGTCCGGCATCGAGGCCGGGTGCCTGAAAACAGAGTGACGTGCGCGATGCGGCCCCGTAGTGTTCCGCACCGGCGGCAGACCGGCCGCACGCATGGCGGCGAAGCTTGCAAGCCGCGCGGCAGGGCCGCACGAACCACACCTTATATTCCTGGTGGATTGAATTTATGGGTTTTGAACAACTTGCCGAATTGCGGGCGCAGCTCGCAGCGAAGGCCAAGCAGGAGCGCAACGCGAAGCGGCCGGCAGCGCCGACGGACGCCGGCGCGAAGCCGAAGTCCGGCGACCGGCCGTCTCGCGGCGCCAAGCCGGGCGCCGCCGCCCAGGCGCAGCATCGGGCGAAGCCTGCTTCGGCGAAGCCGTCGGCGCCGGTCGATCCGGTCATCGTCGCAATCGGCAAACTGCAGCGGAAGTTTCCGCGCGCATTCCCGAAGAATCCGGCCCCCAAAGTACCGCTCAAGGTCGGCATCTGGGACGATCTCGCACGCGAGGCGCAGGCCATCGGTCTCAACGAAGCCGAACTGCGCGAAGCGATGTCGACGTGGTGCCGCGGCAACCGCTACTGGTCGTGCCTTGTCGAGGACGCGGTGCGCGTCGACCTGCAGGGCAACGAAGCCGGGCGCGTGACGCACGACGACGCGGCGCGCGCGCGCCGGCTGAAGGCTCGCCGTCCGGGCAAGGGCGCGGCACAATCGGCCAAGGGTGCGCCGCAGCAGCCGAAGGCCGAGCAGCAGGCCGAGGGCGCTGCCGCGCCGCAGCCGGCGCAAGCCGAAGTGGAAGCGGAAGCGAAGGTGCAGAACGACGCCGCGCCGCAGGTCGAACAGCAAACGGCCAGCAACGACTAATCGGCATCGCGCCGCGGCTCGTTGCACCGCACATGCCAACATGCCCGTCGCATGCGGCGCATGACACGACAGACCGGCCTGCCTCGACCGAGGCAGGCCGGGACTCCCTCCTCCGGCGTCCGATCTGCCGGTACGCACTCCCTCTCACGTTGAACGAGCCACACGACCGGACAACGAACGTCCGTCGAACGTCGCCGCATGCGCGATGCTCCGCTTTTTTCATATCCTCGCGTAGACGGTTTGCATAGCCGAGCAAATTGCAGCTTCAGTTATATATTTCGGCTTCCGAATTGATCGGCGGGAATCGCCGATTTCCGTGCGTGCGATCCCATCCGGCCGTCGTGACATGATGGCGCGCGATAATTGCGATTGGATCGTCCGCTTACGGCCGCTCGGCGCGTGCATGCGGCTTGCATGCCGAACGATAACCGATGCCGGCGGATGCCAAGCCGGGCTCTTCAACGTCAATTCAAACCGGATCATGAACCCGAGACATTCCGCGATTTTCGTCGCGCTCGCCGCCGCCACGCTGTTCGGCGCCGCGACTCCGCTCGCCAAGGCGCTGATCGGCGCGATGTCGCCGTTCATGGTCGCAGGCCTTTTCTATCTGGGCAGTGGCGTCGGGCTCGGCATCGGGATCCTGTTGCGCGGCTGGTACGGCCGTCGCGCGCCAACCGCGGATGCCGCACCGCTGCAGCGCGCGGACCTGCATTGGCTGGCCGGGGCGATCGCGGCGGGCGGCGTGGCCGGCCCGGCTTTGCTGATGCTCGGGCTGTCGACCACGCCGGCGGCGACGAGCGCGTTGCTGCTCAATCTCGAAGGCGTGCTGACGGCTGTGATCGCCTGGGTCGTGTTCCGCGAGAACGTGGATACGCAGGTGTTCGTCGGCATGGTGGCGATCGTCGCCGGCGGTGCGCTGTTGTCGTGGACACCGGGCCGCGCCGGTGTGCCGGTCGGTGCGCTGCTGATCGTCGGCGCATGCCTGTGCTGGGCGATCGACAACAACCTGACCCGCAAGGTGGCCGCGAACGACGCGATGGTGATCGCGTGCCTGAAAGGGCTGATCGCGGGGCCGGTGAACATCGGCATCGCGCTGGCGACCGGCGCGACGCTGCCCGCGATACCGGTCACGGCCGCGGCGATGCTGACGGGGCTCGGCGGCTACGGGATCAGCCTCGGGCTATTCGTCGTCGCGCTGCGTCATCTCGGCAGCGCGCGCACCGGCGCGTACTTTTCGATCGCACCGCTGTTCGGGGTCGTGCTGTCGCTGCTGATCTGGCCGGCACTGCCGCCCGCGACGTTCTGGATCGCGGCCGCGCTGATGGCGCTCGGCATCTGGCTGCATGTGCGCGAACGGCACGAACACACGCATGCGCACGAGCGGCTCGAGCATACGCATCGGCATCGGCACGACGACCATCACCAACACGCGCACGACTTCCCGTATGACGGCGACGAACCGCACACACGTCCGCACGTGCATCTGCCGATCACGCACAGCCACGCGCATTTTCCGGACATTCATCACCGGCATCGGCATTGACCGTGTCGTGAGCGACGCGCGCCGGGGGGCGCAAGGTGACCGTTTATGGGAGACGCGGAAAGCCGGTCATTGGTCCGGCCATGGCGGTTGCCGACATGTTGCAGAAGGATGCGCCGGCATGCGCGAGCCGCGTGCCGTGCGCGGCCGGATCAGGTTGGAAGCGCGGAACGCGCGCCGGCAACCCGCCCGCGGTTTGACGGGCATGCGCGGCGCACAATGAATCGCCATCGCGATCGTCACGCGATCACTCGACGCCGACGATCACGCTCGATGCCTTGAAGATCGCGGATGCGGCGGCGCCGCTCGCGAGGCCGAGACGATCGACGCTGTCGTTGGTGACGATCGCGATGATCTCCGCGCCGCTCGCGGCCTTGATCACGACCTCCGAATTGACCGCGCCCTTCGCGACCGACGCGACGGTGCCCGCGACGCAATTGCGGGCCGACACCTTGCTGCTGTCGACGCCGACCATCACGATGACCGACGACGCCTTGACGAGTGCGAACGCGTTCGTGCCGACCGCGAGGCCCAGCGACGCCGCGCTGCCGTGGGTGATCACGGCGACGATCTCGAGGCCGTCCTGCGTGCGCAGCGTGATTTCGTCGTTGACGGCGCCGGGTTTGACGGCGCCGATCTGGCCGGCGAATTGGTTGCGGGCGCTGGTTCGCATGATGACTCTCCGGGTGGGTGCCGCGGCCGGGCCGGCAGCGGCGGCAGATGAATGGAAGTGCATCGGCGAGTGTACCGTCAACGCCGGTGCGCGGCGCGCTGTGGATACCACGGCGCGAACCGGCGAAAATTCGCCGCCACCGCGTGTTCCGTCATACCTGCGTGATGGGGCCGACGGCGCTGGCGCTACGGCGCTGACGGGCCGCTCGCAGGTGTCGCGGCGCGGGAGCCGGTGCCTGTCGCGCCGTCGCTCTCCCAACCTCCGCCGAGCGCGAGGAAGAGCCGCACCTGGTCGGCCGCGACCTGACCTTCGGCCGCCGCGACCTGCGCCCGCACGCTCGTCAACGTGCGCGTCGCGTCGAGATCGGAGAGGAACGACTCGCGGCCCGCCGCATAGAGACGATGGGTTTCGTCGGCGGAATTGCGGGCCGATTCGTACGCTGTGCGCAGCGCATCGGTGCGCTGCACGTCGGCCGCGTAGGTCGCGAGGCTCGACTGCGTTTCGCGCAGCGCATTCAGCACGACGCCGTCGAAGTGCGCGAGCGCGCCGCCCGTCGCGGCTTCGGCTTCGCGCACGCGCGCACGCTGGCCGTTGACGGGGAACGACCAGCTGATCAGCGGTCCGAACGACCAGCGATTCGTGGTGGACGAAAACAGGTCGGCGGCGACGCCGACCGAGCCGGCCGATGCACCGATGCTGACCGACGGGTACAGTGCGGCGGTCGCCACGCCGATCCGCGCGGTCGCGGCGGCGAGTTGCCGCTCGGCTTCGCGTACGTCGGGGCGGCGGCGCAGCAACGCGGCGCCGTCGCCGATCGGAATCGGCTGACGCAGCTTCGGCAGGCGCTCGCATTCGGTGACGGCTTTCGGCAGGTCGGCCGGCGCGCGCGCGAGCAGCGCGGCGAGCTGGTACTGCGCGATCTTGCGGCGGCCTTCGAAGCGCGGGATGTCGGCGGCGAGCGTGCGTACCTGCGTCACGCCGCGCGTCACGTCGGTCTGGTTGCCGCGTCCTGCATCTCGCAGCCGCTGCGACAGCGCGACGCGTTGCTGCTGCAGCGCGAGCGACCGCTTCGCGATCGCCAGTTCGTCGCCGGCCGAGCATGCTTCGACGTAGGCGCGCACGACGTCGGCCACGACCGTGATGCGCGCGAGGTCGCCGGCCGCCTTGACGGCCTCGCTGTCCGCGCGCGCGGCTTCGACACCGCGCCGCAGCTTGCCGAACAGGTCGAGCTCGTACGACACGTTGATGCCGACCGTGCCTTCGTTGACGACCGGCAGCTTGTTTTCGAGCAGGTACTGCTCGGCCGATTCCTGCGCGCGCTGCACGGCCGCTTCCGCCCCGCCCGAGAATCCGCCCTGTTCATTCGCGGCCACCAGGGCCGCGCGCGAGCGCGCGAGGTTCGCGGCGGCGACGCGCAGGTCGGTGTTCGACTTCAGCGCATCGCGCACGAGCCCGTCGAGCACCGGGTCGTCGTACAGTTGCCACCAGTTGCCGGGCACCGCGTCGCGCGACACCAGCGCGCCGTTCGCGTCGTCGAGCGCGTGATTCGCGAGCGGCGCATTGACGTACGCCTGCTGCGGCAGCGTGTAGTCGGGGCCGACCGACTTGCATGCACCGAGTGCAAGCGCCAGGGGCGCGAGCGTCGCCGCGACGCGCAGGGCATGCCGCTTCATTGCGATGCTCCCGCCGCGCCGGATGCCGCCGGCGCCGTGCCGGCACCGACCACCGGCTTCGCGTCGGCGTTGCGGCGCGCGTCGGCGCCGCGCATCGACACGGTCGCGGTGCGGCCCGCGATCATCCGGAAATCGTCCGGCACCTCGTCGAGCACGACGCGCACCGGCACGCGCTGCGCGAGCCGCACCCAGCTGAATGCCGGGTTCACGTTCGGCAGCAGGTTCGCGCCCTGCGTGCGGTCGCGATCCTCGATCGCGGCGACGATGCTCTGCACGTGGCCGCGCAGCGCATGCGGCTCGCCCATCACGATGATGTCGACCGGCTGGCCGATATGGATGCCGCGCAGCTTGGTTTCCTCGAAGTAGCCGTCGACGCGGAACGAATGGCGATCGACGACCGACAGCACCGCGCGGCCGGCCGGCACGTATTCGCCGACGCGCGGCGCGCGGTCGTTCAGGTAGCCGTCCACGGGACTGACGATCGTCGTGCGCTGCAGGTTCAGCTTCGCGGTGTCGAGCGACACCTGCGCATCGGCGACGCCGGCTTCGCCCTGCTCGACGCGCGTGCGGCTTTCCTCGACCTGTTCGCTCGCGACCAGGTTGCCGAGCTGCAGGTTGCGCGCGTATTCGCGCTTCGCCTGCGCCAGCGTCGCGCGGCGCTGCGCGAGCGTCGCTTCGGCGAGCCGCTCCGCGAGCGCGTAGCGCGCCTGGTCGATCACGAACAGCACCTGGCCGCGCTTGACCTCCTGGTTGTCGGCAACCTGCACCGACGTGATGAGGCCGGACACGTCCGGCGCGACCTGGATCACGTCGGCGCGCACGTGCCCGTCGCGCGTCCACGGCGAGAACATGTAGTAGTTGATGATGCGCCACAGCACGAGGCCGGCCACGACGACGACGATCAGGGTGAGCAGGACTTGCCCTGCCGAGAGCCAGGATTTTTTCACGTTAGGTAGCCACGAGTTGGTGGGACACGATCACGACGGCGGCCAGCACGAACACGTAGATGCCGAGGTCGAAGATCGAACGATGCCAGACGAGGCGGTAGAAGCCGACGCGCTCGAGCACCGCGCGCACGACGATGTTGATCAGGTAGGCGATCAGCATCAGCACGAGCGGGGCCGGCACGAACACGCCGAAGATGTCGATTTCGCCGATCATGATCGCGCTCGGAAGGACAAGGTGGAAAGCCGGTTCATGCGCGCGCTCCGTCCGGCGCCTGCGGCGGTTGTGCGGCCGCGGCCGGATACAGCGACAGGCGCAGCCCGACGAGCGCGTGCAGCGTGTCGCGCAGCCGGCGGTGCGCGGCTGGTACGGCGGGCGAGGCGGCGCCGTCGGCCGGCGCGGCGCCCGGCAGGGTGCTGCCGGCCACGCGCCGCAGCGCGTCGTCGATCGTCGCGAGCAGCGCGGGCGGCACGGGCTGGCGCGCGTTCGCGGCCGCGCAGCGCGCGTAGTGATCGGTGACGCCGGCCAGCACGCGATCGATCGCGTCGGGTACGTCGCCCGACAGCCGGCGGCGCGAGCGGCGCAGGTCGAGCGCGTTCAGCGCGATGCGCAGGTCGCGGAAGCTTTCGATCGACGGGTGGCGGTGATCGTCGGACGCGCCGAGGCGCGGCAGCAGTTGCGTGACGCGATCGAGCATCCGCGACGCGTGGTTGCGCTGGTCGTCGAGCGGTTGCGTCGACGCGGAGCGCGCGACGTCCTCCCAGCCCGAGCGCAGCAGGCGCCGCACCGCGAGTTCCGCGCCGAACGGGCGCGTCGCGCGCGTCCACACGTACGCGAACAGCAGCCCGGCGACGCCCGCGAGGTTGCTGTTCAGGAACACGAAGAAATCGGCTTCGTACGCGCTCTGGATGCTGATGAAGGTAGCCGTGTTCACCGCGACGAGCATCGTCACCATGTTGAACTGCGGGCGCGGCAGTAGCGTGCCGATCAGGATGAACGGGCCCGCGAACATCAGCACGAGCATCGCGAAATCGTGCACGTGCGGCAGCACGACGAACAGGTACAGGCCGGCGAACACGACGCTCGCGGCGGTCGACAGGAAGAACTTGAACACCAGCGGCGCCGGCTCGTCGAGCGCGGCGAAGAAACTGCACGACACGGCCACGAGCGTGACGGCGGCCGCGCCGTCGTGCCAGCCGGACGAGATCCACAGCCAGCACGCGAACACGATCGCGAACACGACGGTCAGCGTCGAGAACAGCATCATCCCGCGATCGAAGAAGCGCTCGGTGCCGCCGAGCCGCCAGTGCCGGTAGCGCGGCTGCCACACGCCCGACTCGTTCGCGATCAGCGCGCGCAGCGAGCGGCAGTCCTGCCAGATGTCGATGACCTGGCGCAGCCGCCACAGCGCATTCGACAGCAGCGCGCCGTCCCAGCTCGCGAGCGCGCTGGCGGGCGGCTGCAGCGCGGCGATGCGCGCGCGCAGGTCGTCCGCGACCGGATCGTGCGCCATGTCGCCGTCGGTGCCGGTCTTCACGGCCGGCAGCGGCGCGTCGAACCACTTCGCGGCGTCGGCCAGCAGCGCGTCGAGCGCGGGCGGGCGCACGTGCAGGTCGCGCATCAGCGCAACCAGCGGATCGGCGAGCGACGACATCAGCGGCAGGAACAGCTGCATCCGGCCCGCGAGCGCCTGCGCCCGCGCGAGCAGGCGCGGATGCGCATGGTCGTAGCCCAGCTGGCTCAGCAGGAACTCGAGGCCGGTGATGGTCGCGGCGAGCCGCTGCCGGCACGCGGACAGCGCCTTGCCGGCCAGATGGCCGGACAGCGTTTCGCGGCCGTAGAACGCGGCGTCCTTGAACCACGCGTCGGTGCGCTCGATCAGCGTCGGCGCGAGCCGGTTCGGAAACACGGTGCTGCCGACCACGCTCGCGCAGACGATGCCGAGCACGATTTCCTCGGTGCGCGCGATCGCGACGTCGAATATCGTGGACGGGTCGGTGACGGTCGGCAGCGCGACCAGCGGCATCGTATAGCCGGCGAGCATGAAGACGTAGCTGCGCGCGGTGCGATCGGAGATCGCGAGGTACAGCAGCGTGCCGCACCAGGTCGCGACGATGACGCTGAACAGGAGCGGCGTCTCGACGAACGGCGGCACGAAGAAAATCGCGGCGGCCGCGCCGAGCGCGGTGCCGAGCGCGCGGTACAGCGCTTTCGAGCGCGTCGCGCCGACGAACGGGTTCGACACGATGTACACGCTCGCCATCGCCCAGTACGGGCGCGGCAACTGGAAATACAGGCCGAGGTACAGCGCCAGCATCGATGCGGCGAACGTCTTGCCCGAGAACAGCCAGTCGCGGAGGCTCGGATAGGTCATGACGCGGAATCGGCGGAGTGGGACGGGGGCGAAGCCGCAGGGGGCGCGTCGGCTGCGTTGAATGCGTTCAGTACGCGCAGCGTGGCTTCGAGATCGGCGCGCGACACGCCCTTGAGCACTTGTGCGCGCAGCGCGCGCAGGTCTTCCTCCATCTTCGCGGTGACCGCGCGGCCGGCGGCCGTCAGCGAGATCGTCTTCGCGCGGCGGTCGTGCGGATCCTCGTCGCGGCGCGCGAGGCCGGCCGCGCACAGCTGGTCGAGCAGGCGCACGAGCGACGGCCCTTCGATGCCGACGTGTTCGGCGAGCGTGCCCTGCCGCACGCCTTCGCCGAGGCGCCCGGCGATCAGGAGCGGCGTCGCGCAGGCCTCGGACACGTTGTACGCGGTCAGCACGCCGTCGCTGGTGCGGCGCCACTTGCGCGCGGTGAGCACGAGCAGGCTGCTGACGGCGAGGCGGAGGTCGTGCAGATTGGTCATGGGCGAGATGATAGGGGCAAAAAGATTCGATAGCAAACTATCGTTTTTGCCGACCGGATGACACATCTCAGGCGGCACGGCCGGCCCTTGTGAAGCAATCCAGACGGCGTGCCGGCCGTGGTCAAGCTGCAAGGCTGGCGCCCGCGAACCGCGCATGTCGGGCGCGGCGACCATATCGAATAGTCGGAACGAGAACTGTCCGGCAACGCGAAGTACGCCCGCGCGTGCCGCATTCCGCGCAGCCGACCCGACATTCGTCCGATCAATTGAAGAGCCGGGCGCGTACGCATGCCGGGCACGTCGCTTGCGCGACCCGCTTCGACCCGCAACGTCCTGCTTTCGCGCGCGATTGCACTAGGACAATATTTTCAGGGTGTCTTTCTGAGCGACCATGCGGAAGCCATGACGGAGACATCGAGATGGGACGGACCGAGGTATCGGCAGGCTGGCGCGACGCGATCGGCGCCGTGCACGGCATCGAGTCGAAATACAAGCGGCTCGTGAAGGCGATCGCCAGCGACATCGAAACCGGCGCGCTCGCGCCGGGCGCACGGCTCGCGCCGCAGCGCGACGTCGCGTCGAGCCTCGGCGTCAGCGTGCAGACCGTCACCAACGCGTACAAGGAGCTGGAGCGCCAGGGGCTGATCCGCTGCGAGGTCGGCCGCGGCAGCTTCGTGGCCGCGCGCGTGACCGAATCGATGTCGAACTACATCCTCGATACGACCGAGCGCGAACTGGTCGACTTCTCGATCGCCCGCATCGTCCACACGCCGGAGCACGATGCCGCGTGGCGCAGCGTGTGCGCGGCGCTGGCGGGCACCGACGATCAGCCGTGGATCCGCTCGTTCCGGCCGATCGCCGGCCTCGATGCGCATCGCGACGCCGGCGCCGCGTGGCTCGCGTCGCTGAACATGCCCGTGCACCGCGAATCGCTGCTGGTCACGAACGGCGCGGCGCACGGGATCTTTCTCGCGCTCGCGTCGATCGTCGGGCCGGGCGATACCGTGTTGTGCGAGAGCCTGACCGATCACGGCGTGATCGGCTCCGCGAACGTGCTCGGCTTTACGCTGAAAGGGCTCGAGATGGACGAGCACGGCATCCGTCCCGAACATTTCGAGGAGATGTGCGACGGCGAGCGTATCAGCGCGCTCGTCTGCACGCCGACCCTCAATAACCCGACCGTGTCGATGATGACCGAGTCGCGGCGGCGGTCGATCGCGCGCATCGCGACGCGCTACGGCGTGTACGTGATCGAGGACGACGTGTATGGTCCGCTGCCCGAGAAGACGGCCACGCCGATCGCCAGCCTGATTCCGGAGCTCGGCTTCTACTGCACGAGCATGACGAAATCGGTGCTGACGGGCTTGCGCACCGGCTATCTCGCGATGCCGCGGCGGCTCGCGTTGCGCGTCGAGAGCGTGCTGCGCGTGAGCAGCTGGATGGCGACGTCGCCGATCGCGGAAATCGCGACGCGCTGGATCGCCGACGGCACCGCGCGGCGGCTCGTCGAACTGCAGCGCCAGCGGCTCGCCGTGCGTCAGGCGATGGTGAGGGCCGCGCTGGGGCCGTATGTGCTGGGCGCGCATCCCAATGCGGTTTCGGCATGGCTGCGCGTGCCCGACTACTGGCAGGCCGAGCGGATCGTGCGCGAATTGCGCACGCGCAAGATCGCGGTGACGTCGCCCGATCCGTTTCTGGTTGGCGGCACGGAGCGGCCGAACGCGGTGCGCGTGTGCATCGGCGCCGAAACCACCGATGCCGCGTGCAACGCTGCGCTCGAGACGATCGCGGGCGTGTTCGAGCAGTATCCGCACCTGAACGATTTCCACTGAACCGGCGGCGCCGCCGCAACGTCGCGCGCAATGTATCAGGACATTCGAAAGCGCGATTTGGAACATTAGACTGGATCGCATCACATTCGTCGCGAGGCGTGCGTTCCATGTCCTTCCTGTCGCTGTCCGACGTCTACCGCGCGCGCCGCCGCCTCGCCGGGCGCGCAGATGGTACGCCGCTCGTTGCATCCGCCGCGCTGTCCGCGCGCGTTGGCGCACCGGTCTACCTGAAGCTCGAAACGCTGCAGCCGACCGGCAGCTTCAAGCTGCGCGGCGCGACCAACGCGCTCGCGGAACTCGCGGCGCAGCGCGTGACGCGCGTGGTCACCGCGTCGACGGGCAATCACGGTCGCGCGCTCGCGTACGCGGCGCGCGCGCTCGGCATCGACGCGGCCGTCTGCATGTCGTCGCGCGTGCCGGCCAACAAGGTCGAAGCGGTCGCGGCGCTCGGCGCGCGCGTGGTGATCGTCGGCGACAGCCAGGACGACGCGCAGGCGGAAGCAAGGCGCCTGGTATGCGACGAAGGCTATGCGTACATGCCGCCGTTCGACGATCCGCGCATCATCGCGGGCCAGGCGACGATCGGCGTCGAGATTCTCGAGGCGCTGCCCGATACGGCGACGCTCGTCGTGCCGCTGTCGGGCGGCGGCCTGTTCAGCGGCGTCGCGTTTGCCGCGAAGGCGATCCGGCCGGCGGTCGAGGCGATCGGCGTATCGATGGCGCGCGGCGCCGCGATGCATGCGAGCCTCGCGGCCGGCCGCCCGGTCGACGTCGCCGAGCAGCCGACGCTGGCCGATTCGCTCGGCGGCGGCATCGGCCTCGACAACCGCTACACGTTCGACCTGACGCGCGCGCTGGCCGACGACGTCGTGCTGCTCGACGAGCCGTCGATCGCGCGCGGCATCGCGCATGCGTATCGGGAAGAACGGCTCGTCGTCGAAGGCGCCGGCGCGGTCGGCCTCGCCGCGTTGCTGGATGAACGGATCGCGCGCCGCGATCGCGGCGGCCCGATCGTGGTCGTCGTGAGCGGCGCGAACATCGACATGGCCGCCCATCGCCGGCTCGTTTCGGAGAACTGACATGACCCGTCCCGTCACGTTGCTTGGCCAGGCGCAACTGCGTGCGCTGGTGCCGCTCGATCTCGCCGCGATCGACCAGATCGAGGCCGCGTTCGCGTCGCTGGCGACGGACGCCGTCGTGATGCCGCCGATCCTGAATCTCGCGCTGCCGGAGCGCCACGCCGAAGTGGACGTCAAGACCGCTTACCTGCCACGCTTCGACAGCTTCGCGATCAAGGTCAGCCCCGGCTTCTTCGACAACCCGTCGATCGGGCTGCCGAGCCTGAACGGGCTGATGCTCGTGCTGTCCGCGCGCACCGGCCTGACCGAGGCCGTGCTGCTCGACAACGGCTACCTGACGGCCGTGCGCACCGCGGCGGCCGGCGCCGTGGCCGCGCGCCGGCTCGCGCGCGCCGATGCGCGCCGCGCGGCGATCGTCGGCGCGGGCGAGCAGGCCCGGTTGCAGCTCGACGCGCTGATGCTCGTGCGCGACATCACGCACGTGACGGTGTGGGCGCGCGATGCCGAGCGTGCCACGCGATTCGCGGCCGACGTGCGCGCCGCATACGGGATCGACGCGATCGTCGCGCGCTCGGTGCACGCGGCGCTCGCCGACGCCGACATCGCGGTGACGACCACGCCGAGCCGCGCGCCGCTCGTGCACGCGGAGGATCTGCATCCCGGGCTGCACGTGACGGCGATGGGTTCGGACGCCGACTACAAGACCGAACTCGCGCCGTCGGTGTTCGGCGCCGCGCACTACTTCTGCGACCGGTTGCAGCAGACCCGCGTAGCCGGCGAGCTCGCGCATGCGATCGCGGCCGGCGTGGTGCCGGCCGATGCCGTGTTCCCCGAACTCGGCGAAGTGATCGCCGGCCGCCGCGACGGCCGCACGCATCGCGACGACATCACGATCTGCGATCTGACCGGCACCGGCGCGCAGGACACCGCCATTGCCGTGCTTGCGCTGGAGCGCGCCCGCGCGGCGGAAGTCGGCACGATTTTCCACAACGACCTCACGACCTGAGAGGAGACAGATGGCCGCAGTCATCGAAACCTACGAAGCCGCGCCGCGTCTCGCGTTCGATCGCAGCGAATATGCCGCGCGGATCGCGAAGACGCGCGCGGCGATGGAGCGGGCCGGCATCGACCTGCTGATCGTCACCGACCCGACCAACATGGGCTGGCTCACCGGCTATGACGGCTGGTCGTTCTACGTGCACCAGTGCGTGCTGCTGGCGCTGGACGGCGAACCCGTGTGGTTCGGCCGCGGCCAGGACGCGAACGGCGCGAAGCGCACCGCGTTCATGGCGCACGAAAACATCGTCGGGTATCCCGATCATTACGTGCAGTCGACGGCCCGTCATCCGATGGACTACCTTTCCGCCGAAGTGATCGCGGCGCGCGGCTGGAGCACGCTGCGCATCGGCGTCGAGCTCGACAACTACTACTTCAGCGCGGCGGCGTACGCGTCGCTGCAGCGGCATCTGCCGGCCGCGCGCTGGGTCGATGCGACCACGCTCGTGAACTGGCAGCGCGCGGTGAAGTCGCCGCGCGAGATCGAGTACATGCGCGTGGCCGCGCGCATCGTCGAGCGGATGCATGCGCACATCGTCGAGACGATCGAGCCCGGCATGAAGAAAAGCGACCTGGTCGCGCAGATCTATGCGACCGGCATCGGCGGCGCGGACGGCTTCGGCGGCGACTATCCGGCGATCGTGCCGCTGCTGCCGACCGGCGCGGATGCCGCCGCGCCGCACCTGACGTGGGACGATTCGACGTTCGCGCGCGGTGCCGGCACGTTCTTCGAGATCGCCGGTTGCTACCGCCGCTATCACTGCCCGCTGTCGCGCACGGTCTACCTCGGCAAGCCGCCCGCGCACTTCATCGAAGGCGAGCGCGCGGTGGTCGAAGGGATCGAGGCCGGGCTCGCGGCCGCGAAGCCGGGCAACGTGTGCGAGGACGTCGCGAATGCGTTCTTCGCGGTGCTGCGCCGTGCGGGCATCGAGAAGGACAGCCGCTGCGGCTACCCGATCGGCGCGAGCTATCCGCCCGACTGGGGCGAGCGCACGATGAGCCTGCGTCCGGGCGACCGGACGGTGCTCGAACCCGGCATGACGTTCCATTTCATGCCGGGGCTGTGGCTCGACGACTGGGGGCTCGAGATCACGGAAAGCATCCTGATCACCGAGACCGGCGTCGAGACGTTCTGCAACGTGCCGCGCAAGCTGTTCGTGAAGGAGTAGGGCGATGCGTGCTTCCCCGATTACGCCGACCGTCGATTTCGACGCGGACGGCGAACAGCACGGCTTCCTGAAGCTGCCGTACTCGCGCGACGATTCCGCGTGGGGCGCGATCATGATTCCGGTGACCGTCGTGAAGCGCGGCGACGGGCCGACGGTGTTGCTGACCGGCGGCAATCACGGCGACGAATACGAAGGGCCGGTCGCGCTGTCGAAGCTGGCCGGTTCGCTGAAGGCGGCCGACGTGGCCGGCCGCGTGATCGTCGTGCCGTTCATGAACTACCCGGCGTTTCGCGCCGGTTGCCGCACGTCGCCGATCGACGCGGGCAACCTGAACCGCAGCTTCCCGGGCCGGCCGGACGGCACCGTGACCGAGAAGATCGCCGATTACTTCCAGCGTCACCTGCTGCCGCTCGCGACGCACGTGCTCGACATTCACGCGGGCGGCCGCACACTCGACTTCGTGCCGTTTGCGGCGATTCACGTGCTGGCGGACCGCGACCAGGAAGCGCGCTGCGAGCGCGCGATGCGCGCGTTCGGCGCGCCGTATTCGATGCGCATGCTGGAACTCGACAGCGTCGGCCTCTACGACAGCGCGGCCGAGGAAGCCGGCAAGGTGTTCGTGTCGACCGAGCTGGGCGGCGGCGGCACGTCGACGGCCGCGAGCGTCGCGATCGCCGAGCGCGGCGTGTATGGATTCCTCGCGCATGCGGGCGTGATCACGAAGGACGTGATCGACGGCAACGCGCCGCGTACGACGACGCTGCTCGACATGCCGGACGGTTCGTGCTTCACGACGAGCGAGCATCACGGGCTGCTCGAGATGTGCCGCGATCTCGGCACCGAGGTCGACGCCGGCGACGTGCTCGCGCGCGTGCACGACATCGATCGCACGGGCGTCACGCCGATCGAATACGTCGCGCGGCGGCGCGGGCTGCTCGCGGCCCGGCACTTCCCCGGCATCGTGCAACCCGGCGACACGATCGCGGTGGTGGCCGACATCGTCGAGCGCAACATTCCGGTGGCCGTATGAGGACGCGCACGACGTGATCAAGCTCGACCGATACGACCTCGCGATCCTGCGCCTGCTCGAGCGCGACGGGCGCATCACGAAGTCGAAACTCGCGGAAGCCGTGAACCTGTCGATTTCGCCGGCATGGGAGCGCGTGCGCAAGCTCGAGGAAAGCGGCGTGATCCGCGGCTATCGCGCGGACGTCGACTGGATCGGCGCGTGCACCGGTAGCCGCATCGTCGTCGAGGTCACGCTGTCGCGGCATACCGCGCCCGACATGCGGCGCTTCGAGGATCGCGTGGCCGCGGCGCCCGAGGTCGCGCAGTGCTACGCGACGGGCGGCGGCGTCGATTACGTGCTGCACGTGGTCGCGCGCGACATCGACCATTACCAGCGCTTCATCGATGCGTTGCTGATGGAAGATCTCGGCATCGAGCGCTACTTCACGTACATCGTGACGAAGGTCGTGAAGTGCACCTCCGGCGGCGTGCCGGACTGGTTGTGAAAGTTCGCGCCGGCGCGCGGCAATACGGAAAAAACCGGCATTTCCAGCCGTGCAAACCGAAATTTCCGCATGCGCCGGCGCGACACAATGAAGTCCGTGCCCACCAACGAGGAGACGCAGCATGCTGCCCGGACACCCCGTTCTGTTCAAGTCGACCTGCTACGTCGACGGTCGCTGGATCCACAGCGACAGTGCCGCGACGGTCGCCGTCGTGAACCCGGCCGATCAGGCCGTGATCGGTCACGTGCCGATGCTCGATCGCGCGCAGATCGTCGCGGCCGTCGATGCCGCGCAGCGCGCGTACGGCACCTGGCGCTGGACATCGCAAGCGGCGCGCAGCGCGGCATTGCTGCGCTGGCATGCGTTGATCCTGCGTCACGTCGACGATCTGGCCGCGCTGCTGTCGCTGGAACAGGGCAAGCCGCTGGCCGAAGCGCGCGGCGAGATCCGCTATGCGGCGAGCTTCGTCGAATGGTTCGCGAACGAGGCCAAACGCGTCGCGGGCCGCACGATTCCGACGCATATCGACGGTGCGCATCTCGGCACCGTGATGGAGCCGGTCGGCGTCGCGGCGCTGATCACGCCGTGGAATTTCCCGGCCGCGATGATCACGCGCAAGGCGGCGGCCGCGATCGCGGTCGGTTGCACCGTGGTCGTGAAGCCCGCGCACGAAACGCCGTTCTCGGCGCTCGCGCTCGCGCAGCTCGCCGACGAGGCCGGCTTCCCGGCCGGCGTGTTCAACGTCGTGCTCGGCGAGCCGCAGATGGCGATGGAAACGCTGGTCGGCGACGCGCGCGTGCGTGCGGTGAGCTTCACCGGCTCGACGCGCGTCGGGCGGCTCGTGACCGAAGCCGCCGCGAAGGCCGGCATTCGCAAGATCGCGCTCGAACTGGGCGGCAACGCGCCGTTCATCGTGACCGAGGACGCGGATCTCGACCAGGCGGTGCCGATCGCCGTCGGCGCGAAGTTCCAGACGTCCGGCCAGGACTGCTGCGCGGCGAACCGGATTCTCGTCGCGCGCCCGCTGTACGACGCGTTCGTCGAACGGTATGCGAACGCGGTGCGCGCGCTGAAGACGGGGCCCGCGTTCGAGCAGTGCGTCGACGTCGGCCCGCTGATGCATCAGGCCGCGTTCGACGCGACCGTGGCGCGCGTCGAGGATGCGCGGGCGCGCGGTGCGCGCATCGTCGCGGGCGGCCGGCCGCATGCGCTCGGCGGCTGGTTCTACGAGCCGACCGTGATCGCGGATGCCGCACCCGGCATGCGCGTGGTCGACGAGGAAAACTTCGCGCCGATCTCGGCCGTCGGCGCGTTCGACACGCTCGACGAGGCAATCGAAACGGCCAACGACACCGAATACGGCCTCGCCGCCTACGTGTGCGCGACGCGCGTCGACACGATCTTCCAGCTCGTGCGGCGGCTCGATTTCGCGATGGTGTCGGTCAACGGCGTGAAATTCACCGGCGCGCCGATCCCGTTCGGCGGGATGAAGGCGTCGGGCCTCGGGCGCGAAGGCGGCGCCGAAGGCTTTGAGCCATTCACCGAAACCAAGTACTTCTGCCTCGGCAATCTCGGCCTGCCCGTCGCGGCGACGGCCTGACCCATTCAAAGGAGCACATCATGCAAAAATCGATCGACGCACTGCTGCGCGAGGACCGCGCCCACTTCATGCACCCGTCGACGCACGCGTACGACCACGAGACCGGCGCGCTGCCGGGCAAGATCGTGCGCGGCGGCGAAGGCATCCGCATCGAGGATCACCAGGGCAAGCGCTATATCGACGCGTTCGCCGGCCTCTACTGCGTGAACATCGGCTACGGCCGCACCGAAGTGGCCGACGCGATGCACGAACAGGCGAAGCAGCTCGCCTATTACCACACGTACGTCGGTCACGCGTCGGACGCGATCATCGAGCTGTCGTCGCGCATCATCGACTGGTCGCCGGCGGGGATGAAGAAGGTCTACTACGGGATGTCGGGTTCCGACGCGAACGAGACGCAGGTCAAGATCGTCTGGTATTACAACAACGTGCTCGGCCGCCCGAACAAGAAGAAGATCATCTCGCGCGAGCGCGGCTATCACGGCTCGGGCATCGTGACGGGCAGCCTCACGGGCCTGCCGAGCTTCCACCAGCATTTCGACCTGCCGATCGACCGCGTGAAGCATACGGTGTGTCCGCACTGGTACCGCAAGGCGCCGGCCGGCATGAATGAAGCGCAGTTCGTCGCGTACTGCGTCGACGAACTCGAGAAGCTGATCGCGCGCGAGGGCGCCGACACGGTCGCCGCGTTCATCGCGGAGCCGGTGATGGGCACGGGCGGCATCATCGAACCGCCGGCCGGCTACTGGCCCGCGATCCAGGCCGTGCTGCGCAAGCACGACATCCTGCTGATTTCCGATGAAGTCGTGTGCGGGTTCGGGCGTCTCGGCTCGAAGATGGGCGCGCAGCACTTCGGGATCGAGCCCGACCTGATTACCGTCGCGAAGGGGCTGACGAGCGCGTATGCGCCGCTGTCGGGCGTGATCGTCGGCGAGAAGGTGTGGGACGTGATCGCGCGCGGCTCGCAGGAACACGGGCCGATGGGGCACGGCTGGACGTATTCGGGCCATCCGGTATGCGCGGCCGCGGCGCTCGCGAACCTCGCGATTCTGGAGCGCGAGAACCTCGTTGGCAACGCGGCCGAGGTCGGCGCGTATTTCGGCGCGAAGCTGCGCGACGCATTCGACGCGCATCCGCTCGTCGGCGAAGTGCGCAGCGTCGGGATGCTGGCCGCGCTCGAGTTCATGGCCGACAAGGACGCACGTACGCCGTTCGATCCCGCGCTGAAGATCGGCGCGCAGGTGTCGGCTGCGGCGTTGCAGCGCGGCGTGATCGCGCGGGCGATGCCGCACGGCGACATTCTCGGCTTTGCGCCGCCGCTCGTGATGACGCGTGGGGAAGCCGACGAGATCGTCGCGATCGTGAAGGATGCGGTGGACGAGGTCGCGGAGCGGAATACTTCGGCCGTCGCGTGAGTTGTCAGCGGTCCTGATGCGCGTTCCGGCGCGCGAGGCGACGCCGCCGCATGCAAGTGCGGCGGCGTGTTTTTGGGGGCTGTTCGCGAGTTTGGCTAGCCGCCTGGCTATCAGCGTGCAAAGGAAGCAAGTCGGCGGATGTTTTCTTCACTATTGATCCCCGCCGGTCATCCAGCTCCTATCGGCATCACTATCCATGAATGCCAGTGCGGGCATTTTTTCTTGTGCGAACGCTTCGATGTTCCTTAGCGCTGAAGCGAGTCGAACAACTTGTTGAACGGATCAACCTGTGCCATCAGACCTTCGTTGAGGCCGTCGATTGCATGTTGAAGATCGCTTTCCAGCGATTCGATCGACGGATAGCTATATGGGTCGTTGGACTGCTTCCAACTGACATGTTGTCGGAGAATGGCATCGTATGTGTCGCTCTTGAACATGACAATGTCGCCGATCACTCTGCGCGTGTACGCGTGACGAGCGCCGGGCGTTACATAGCCTGTTCCGACACGAATGTACAGAACGGCATCGCTTCCTTGATAGGGCGAGCCGCTTGCCTGCCAGAGGCGGTGCTCGTCCGGTTTGACCGTGGGGAGGCCCGGTGATGACGCATCAACCTCCTTTACGGTGAAGCCATGGTTTCGCAGAACCGTTTCGATACTGTCGGTGAAGCGCCGGTTCAACCCAGTGTCGCCCAATTTGGCCGTCACGAGGTCGTTGAGTGACGTCGGCGAGTTGTTTTCGCTCTTGTTGAGCCCGGCGTTGACAGCGCCCGCGATGGCTCCCGTTGCGAGCGCTCCGACTACGCCGGCACCTGGAATTGGAATCGGGATGTGAATGGGACCAGACGGCCCGAATGCGATGTACACCGCTTTACCGGGATAGACGACCGTCACGGTCTTGACCGCACCCAGTTTTTCACTATCGATCTCGGGCGTCGCATCGCTAGCATGGCCTGAGATGGAAATCAGGAGCGCTAGGGCGGCGAAGCTTTTTTTGTTCAGTAACATGTGCGTCCGATCTCCATGGCTGTTCGTTGGCAAAATACTTGCTGGACGCACGGGTTATCGGATCTTTGGGGAAAAGCTTGAGCGTGGGCGAGCGGACCAAGTATGAGCCGGAAGACGGGCGCGCAGCACGTCGGGATCAAGCCCGATCTGATTACCGTCGCGAAGGGGCTGACGAGTGCGTATGCGCCGCCGTGGGGCGTGATCGTAGGCGAGAAGGTGTGGGATGTGATCGCGCGGGCGATGCCGCACGGCGACATTCTCGGCTTTGCGCCGCCGCTCGTGATGACGCGTGGGGAAGCCGACGAGATCGTCGCGATCGTGAAGGATGCGGTGGACGAGGTCGCGGAGCGGAATACTTCGGCCGTCGCGTGAGTTGTCAGCGGTCCTGATGCGCGTTCCGGCGCGCGAGGCGCCGCCGCCGCATGCAAGTGCGGCGGCGCTTTTTCTTGCCGGTACGGGCGCGAGTACGGTTCAGGAAAACCGTCGTCGCATCGCCTACGGCGCGCGTCGGCTATTGCCCGTCACTCAATAATCCCACACGACCGGGACGAACCGGAAACCGTCGCCGTCCCGGGCAACATGGCCGATGGACGGGAACGCGACGTGCGCGGCAGCCAGCATCGAGCCGGTGTCCGCGGCTTCGTTGAACAGCGCGAGACGCACGTCGACCGCCGCTTCGGGATCGTGTTCGAAGCCGTTTTGCCAGTCGGGATTGTCGAAGTTGACTTCGAAAATCGCATCGCCCGCGAACGTCAGCTTTTCTCCGTTCGATGCGATGTCGACCACGCAGTGCCCCGGCGTATGCCCGCCCGTCACCCGCGCCGACACGCCCGAGGCGACTTCCACGGTGCGATCGAACTGCACGACGTGTTCGCCGTAGAGTTCCATGAACCTCGCTGCCGCCTTGCGCAGCGCGGGCGGAACGGTTTCCGGCATCACCGTCTTGCTGAAGTCCGGATGCTTCCAGAACGCCACTTCCGCGGCCGACACGTGAATGCGTACGTCGGGGCGCAGCTTCGCCTTGACGCCGTCGACGTTCAGCCCGCCGACGTGATCCATGTGCATGTGCGTGATCACGATATCGGTGATCGCGGCCAGATCGATGCCGGCCGATTCCAGACGCATCACCGAGCGCCCGGCGCGCGTGAAGTATTCGAAACCGTCGCCCACGCCCGAATCGATCAGGATCAGGCGATCGCCGCTGCGCACGAGCGCGATGTTGAGCGCCCAGTCGAACATGTCGCGTTGCAGGAAACGGCCGTCGAACCACGCGTTGCGGTCCGCTTCGCTCACGTTGGTGGACATGGTGGAAGTCGGCAGCGGCAGCACGCCGTCGCTGATCAGCACGACATCGACGTCGCCGATGCGCACCGCGTAGCGGGACGAAACGAGCTCGCCCGAAGATTCGTTGCCCAGGCGGGCGGTAACCGGCCGGACGTTGCGGATGGGTGCGTTCATGTTCAGTAGTCCTGTTCGTCGAGAGAGGTAAGCCGCGCGGCACGGCGCGGCTCGCTGGCGCGATCGTGAAGGCCGCGCTTCGGTTCGCCCGGATTCCGGTCGAGCGTGTCAACGATTGTAGTGACGGCCGACACACGCCGACAGCGCCGCGCGGGGGCACATCGTGTTGTCAGGACGACAACAATCGGGCCGCGGCTTCGGTTGCCCGAAATGCACGTCGCCCGCCGTCCGTTGCCGGACGGCGGGCGATGCAATGGTTGCCGTTTATGGGAAGCCGGGCGCGGCCGGCGCGCGGGTCAGCCCGGCTGGCCGGGGAGCGTGTCGCCGCGCAGCGAACATCCGCGCGTCTCGATCACCGCCAGCAGCGCGATCAGCCCGACCGCGCAGGCGGCCATCATGTAGTACGCGGGAATCAGTGCGTTGCCGGTCTTGCCGATCAGCCAGTCGTTGACGATCGGCGCGGTGCCGCCGAACAGCGACGTCGACACGTTGTAGGCGATCGCCATGCCCGCATACCGGACGTGGGTCGGGAACATCGCCGGGAACATCGCGGAAATGGTGGCGAGCTGGGGCACGTAGAGCACCCCGAGCACCGCGAAGCCGACGAACGCGCCGAGCGGGCCGTGCGTCATCAGCGTGAACATCGGCACGGCCGCGACGAACAGCCCGACGAGCGAGATCCACCACATCGTCTTGCGGCCGACGCGATCCGACAGCCAGCCGGCGAACGGCAGCAGCACCATCATCGCGAGCATGCCGATCAGCGGAATCAGCAGCGACATGTTTTCGCTGACGCCGAGCTCCTTGTGCATGTAGGTCGGCATGTACGCGAGCAGCACGTAGTTGACGACGTTCAATGCGACGACGAGCCCGCCGAGCAGCAGCAGCGGCTTCGCATAGCGCACCAGCAGCAGCCGGATCGGCAGCGCGGCGGCGACGCTTTTCTCGCGGCGGTGCGCCTGCTCCTCGAGTTCGCGGAACACCGGCGTTTCCTCGAGGCGCGAGCGCAGGTAGAACCCGATCAGGCCGAGCGGCGCCGCGACGAGGAACGGCAGGCGCCAACCCCACGCATGCATCGCCGAATCGCCGAGCAGCAGCGCGAAGCCGAGCATCAGGAACGCGCCGAGCGAGAAGCCGGCGAGCGTCGCGAATTCGAGGAAGCTGCCGCACAGGCCGCGCCGCGAATCGGGCGCGTATTCGGCGATGAAGGTCGCCGCACCGCCGTATTCGCCGCCGGTCGAGAAGCCCTGCACCATGCGCAGCACGATCAGCGCGGCCGGCGCCAGCCAGCCGGCCGTCGCGTAGCTCGGCAGCAAGCCGACGAGCAAGGTTGCGCCCGACATCGTCAGGACCGTCAGCGCGAGCACGCGCTTGCGGCCGAGCCGGTCGCCGAGCGGCCCCCAGAACAGGCCGCCGAGCGGGCGGATCAAGAACGAGATCGCGAACGTGCCGAGCGCGAACAGCGTCGCGCTGGCCGTGTTGCCGGGAAACAGCGCGGCGGAAATGTACGCGAGGCCGTACGCGTAAATACCGTAATCGAACCATTCGGTCGCGTTGCCGAGGGCGGCGGCCGTGATCGCGACCCGCGGCAGGCTGTGCGGCTCGTCGCCGCGCTGGGTGGTTGTATCGTCGGGAATCGACGACGCGGCGGAAACGGAAGTCCACGATGGCACGTATCGCATGAGGGTCCTCGCTATCAGCATGCGCCCGGGCGGGCGCCGACGAGGATCAAAGTAATCCCGCCAATTAGCGATGCCCGATGTCATAGGACGATGTGGAGATCGGGGTTTTCCCGCGCCGTGGCGGGGGGCCGGCGGAGGCCGGGGCCGGCTCGCCGCGGCGCCGGCCGGCGAATGGCGGTAAGCTGCGCGCAGCCATGCGGGATTCGTCGGAGTGTGCGGCGCGTGGCGTCCCTTTTTTCACCCTTCATCAGGAGCGCATATCGTGGCGACCTACATCGTCTTTACACGGGAAAGCACGCAGGACCAGCATGAGCTCGACCTCTACTCGAGCCAGGTCGGTGCGACCCTCGCCGGCCATCCGGTGAAGGTGCTCGCCGCTTATGGGCCGCAGGAAACCCTCGAGGGCGAAGGCCCGGAAGGCGTCGTGATCGTCGAGTTCCCGTCGAAGGAGGCCGCGCACGCGTGGTATCACGGCCCCGAATACCAGAAGGTCGTCCAGCACCGGTTCAAGGGCGCGCGCTATCGCGCGGTGCTGGTCGAGGGCGTCTGAGCGCGGCCGCGCGCGCCGGTTACCGCACGTGCGGCAGCAGCGCGCGCAGCCAGTACGCGACGGCCACCGCGCCGCCATCCGGCGTACCGATCGCGCGTTCGCCGAGATAGCTGGCCCGTCCCGCGCGCGGCGTCATGCGTGCCGTTTCCCGCGCGCCTCGCTCGGCCGCGTCGACGGCCGCCGCCCATGCGCTCGCGGGATCGCGATCGCCGTCGAGCGCGCGGCCGAATGCTTCGACGGCCGGCACCAGCGCATCGAGCATCGTCCGGTCGCCGGCCTGCGCGCCGCCGAGTTCACTGATCGAATCCACCGCCGCGCGCAATGCCGCGGCCCAGTCGCGCGGCGACGGCTCGGCGATATCGGCCAGCCGGCGCGACGCGCGCAGCAGCGCGGTCGCATAGAACGGACCGGAGCTGCCGGCGATCGCGCGACGCAACGCGGCGCCGAGCGCCGCGAGCGCACCGGACGGCGTGCCGTACGCGGTGTCGGGTAGTTCGAGGATCGCCTGCGCGGCGCGCCGCATGCTCGCGCCGAGATCGCCGTCGCCGGCTGCCGCGTCGAGATCCGTCAACGTCTGCTCGTGCTCGATCAATGTTTGCGCCACCGCGTGCAGCGCCGGTTGCAGGCGCGCGGCCCACGCGCGGCCGGCTGTGTCGAGCGGCGGCAGCGGCGCGTCCTGCGACGCGGCCGCGGCCACGCGAATCCGCGTGTTCGCGATGCCGCCGCCCGGCCATGCGCGCGCCTGCGTCGGCGCATCGAGCAGCGCCGCGCGCTCGTCGTTCAGCCGCAGCACCGAGATCGAGCAGCCCGGCATGTTCAGCGCGGACAGGAACGTGCCGGCCCATGCGCGCGCGACGACGATGCCGCGCCGGCTCAGGTTGTCGAACGCGGCGCGCAGCACGATCGCGAGTTCCATGTCCGGCGTCGCGCCGAGGCCGTTGACGAACAGCGCGACGCGCTCGCCGCGCTCGAGCACGAGATCGGCGACGATGCTCGACAGCAGCGTGTCGGCCAGCGCGTCGGCCGGCAGCGGCGCACGGCGCTCGACGCCTTTCTCGCCGTGGATGCCGAGGCCCAGCTCGATCTCGTGATCGGCGAGGCTGAAGCCCGATTTGTCGGCGCCCGGGATCGTGCAGCCGTCGAGCGCGACACCCATCGTGCCGAGCTCGGCTGCCGCGTCGCGCGCGATGCTCGCGACGCGGGCAAGCGGCAGCCCGCGCGCGGCGGCGGCGCCCGCGAGCTTGTGGATCAGCACGGTGCCGGCGATCCCGCGCCGCTGGCCGCGCTCGACGCGGCCGCGCAGCGCGACGTCGTCGGCGACGATGACGGTCTCGACCGGAATGCCTTCCGCGCGTGCGAGTTCGGCGGCGAGCCCGAAATTGAGCCGGTCGCCGGTGTAGTTCTTCACGATCAGCAGCGCGCCGTTCGGGCCGGCGCTCGCGCGAATCGCGGCGAGCACGGCGTCGGTCGACGGCGACGTGAACACTTCGCCGCACACGGCCGCGCTCAGCATCCCTTCGCCGACATAGCCGCCGTGCGCGGGCTCGTGGCCGCTGCCGCCGCCGGACAGGATCGCGACCGGCCGCTGCGACGGCTCGGGCAGCGGCTGGCGGACGAGCACGTGCTCGTCGCCGAGGATCGCGAGATGCGGCGATTGCCGCGCGATGCCTTCCAGCATCTCTCGCACGACGTCGGACGGGCGGTTTACTAGCTTTTTCATGGCGACGGGTTCCGGACGGGTGAACAGGGCTCGGCCGGACGCGCACGGGCGCCGGACGGCTTTCGAGTTGCGGAGGATCGTGCGTGAGCGGTTGCCGGTCGCAGGCGATCGCATAACCGACGACCGGATGCGGGGCGGGCAACGAAGCGTACGCCTGGCGCCACGATACATCAGGTTCGGACGTCGCGACACGGATCGCGACGTGATCGCGCCGGGGCGGAACGGCGGCGCGCGCCGTATGCCGCTATTTCAGCGCGGCGATCGCCTTCGCGCGAATCAGCCGCGCACGCAGCACGTTGCGGCTGATGCCGAGCAACTGCGCGGCGCGGATCTGGTTGCGATGGCTGAATTCGAACGCGACGCGCATGACCGTGTCCTCGATGTGTTCGAAGAGATTGCCGTGCCCTTCGTCGAACAGGTCGCGCAGCGCGTGTTCGAGCGCCGCCTGTGCGTCGGCGGGCGAATCGGCTGCCGGCGCGGCAACGGTCGGGCGGCATGGCGGCGCGATGTGCAGGTCGGTGTCCTGCAGCGCGTCGTGGCGGCTCACGAGCAGCGCGTGATGGATCACGTTCTCCAGTTCGCGGATATTGCCCGGCCAGCCGTGCGCCTCAAGCCGACGCTCGGCGCGCGGATCGATGCGGCGCGGGCCGCTGCCGAGCCGGTCGCGGTACATGTCGAAGAAGTGCCGCGCGAGCGGCAGGATGTCGCCCGGGCGCTCGCGCAGCGGCGGGACCGCGAGCTGCACGACGTTGAGCCGGTAGAACAGGTCGCCGCGAAAATGTCCGGCCGCGACGGCCTGCTGCAAGTCGACGTTGGTCGCCGCGACCACGCGCACGTCGACCGGAATCCCCGTGCGCGAACCGAGCCGCACGACCTCGCGTTCCTGCAGCACGCGCAGCAGCTTGACCTGCATCGCGAGCGGCAGGTCGCCGATTTCGTCGAGAAAGAGGGTGCCGCCGTGCGCGGCTTCGAACCAGCCGGGCTTCGCGTTGATCGCACCCGTAAACGCGCCTTTCTCGTGGCCGAACAGTTCGCTGTCGACGAGCGTTTCGGAGAATGCGCCGCAGTTCACCGCGACGAACGGCCCGTCGCGACGGGCGCCGAGATCGTGCACGCGGCGCGCGATCAGTTCCTTGCCGGTGCCCGTCTCGCCGACGATCAGCACGTTCGCGTCGCTCGGCGCGACGCGGCGAACCTGTTCGAGCAGCGCGAGCGAACGCGGATCGGCGAACACCTGCGCTTGCGCACAGGGCTGCGCGTGACGTTCGGGCCGCGTGAGCACGGGCGCCTCGGCCTGAAGCTCGGCGAGGTCGCGGGAAGCGGTGACGACACGAAGATTGAGCGGGCGCGGCGATGCGGAAATGGAAGTCATGGCGATGAACCGTTGGATGGCCAGGCAATGCGGGGCGGCTGCTGCGTGATCAGCAGAGTGTTGACCGTTTCGCCGCGCGCGAAAAGCATCGATTTCTGATAACCAAAGCGCGATTGCTGCGGAACCTGCAATGGCGCGGAAGCGCGGCGGCGCCGTGACGCTCGAACGTCGAATCGGGTGCTATTGCGCGTGATGCGCTGCTGCCTGATCAGCGGCGCATCAGCAGGCCCGCTGCACCGGATTCATCTCGTTGCGGAATATCGATGTGACGCACGAACCGAAACGCTTGCCACTGTCGCGCATTTGGTCGAGCGCCAATTCTGACGGGCGATGTCGCAAAGTTTCGGGATGCAGACGACCTTGCCGACGCGCACCCGAACCGATGGCACGCTCCTTGCTGACCCGAACCGGTATCGCCGCACTGCACGCGGCTCCACCACGGGAACACATGGCATGAGCCACACCCTCAACGTCGTCGCGATATCGGGTAGCCTGCAGCGGCCGTCGCGCACGCTGGCGCTGACCGACGCGATCGTCACGGCGCTCGGCGCCGCGCTGCCGATCGATACGCGGCTGATCGAACTCGGCGAGATCGGCAGCCGGCTGGCCGGCGCGCTGACGCGTGCGCAGGTGCCGGCCGATCTCGATGCGCTGATCCGCGCGATCGAGACGGCAGACGCGCTCGTCGTCGCGAGCCCGGTGTACCGCGCGTCGTACACGGGCCTTTTCAAGCACCTGTTCGACCTCGTGCGCCACGACGCGCTCGTCGACGTGCCCGTGCTGCTCGCGGCCACCGGCGGCAGCGAGCAGCATGCGCTCGTGATCGACCATCAGCTGCGCCCGTTGTTCAGCTTCTTCCAGGCACGCACGCTGCCGATCGGCGTGTATGCGTCCGAAAGCGATTTCAACGCGTACCAGATCGCCAGCCCGGCGTTGCGCGAGCGCATCGCGCTCGCGGTGAATCGCGCGGTGCCGCAACTGCGCGCGCATGTGCTTTCCGCCGCGGCCGCGTAAGCCGATTTTTCATTTCCCCTTCGACCAGGACACCTTCATGAGCCTTCCCGACCCTTCCGCCGACGGCGTCAAATTCGCGTACTGGGTGCCGAACGTCAGCGGCGGCCTCGTCGTGAGCACGATCGAGCAGCGCACCGACTGGAGCCTCGAATACAACCAGAAGCTCGCGCGCACGGCCGAGGCAGCCGGCTTCGACTACGCGCTGAGCCAGATCCGCTTCACGGCCGGCTACGGCGCCGAATATCAGCACGAGTCGGTGTCGTTCAGCCAGGCGCTGCTGCATGCGACGACGAAGCTCAAGGTGCTCGCCGCGATCCTGCCGGGGCCGTGGCATCCGGCCGTGGTCGCGAAGCAGCTCGCGACGATCGACCACATCTCGAACGGGCGCATCGCGATCAACGTCGTGAGCGGCTGGTTCAAGGGCGAATTCACCGCGATCGGCGAGCCGTGGCTCGAGCACGACGAACGCTATCGGCGCTCGAAGGAATTCATCCAGGCGCTCAAGGGCATCTGGACACAGGACAATTTCACGTTCAAGGGCGACTTCTACCGCTTCAACGACTACACGCTGAGCCCGAAGCCGGTGCAGAAGCCGCATCCGGAAATCTTCCAGGGCGGCAGCTCGCGCGCGGCGCGCGACAACGCGGCGAGCGTGTCGGACTGGTATTTCACGAACGGCAATACGCCGGAGAACCTGAAGGCGCAGATCGACGACATCCGCGCGAAGGCGGCCGCGAACAACCATCGCGTGCGGATCGGCGTCAATGCGTTCGTGATCGCGCGCGACACCGAGGAAGAAGCGAAGGCCGTGCTCGACGACATCATCCGGCATGCGCACGTCGAGGCCGTGCACGCGTTCGGCGATGCGGTGAAGCAGGCCGGCAAGGCGTCGCCCGAGGGCGAGGGCAACTGGGCGAAATCGACGTTCGAGGATCTCGTGCAGTACAACGACGGCTTTCGCACGAACCTGATCGGCACGCCGCGGCAGATCGCCGAGCGGATCGTCGCGCTGAAGGCGATCGGCGTCGATCTCGTGCTGGCCGGGTTCCTGCATTTCATCGAGGAAGTGGAGTACTTCGGCAAGCGCGTGCTGCCGCTCGTGCGCGAGCTGGAGGCGCAGCGGCAGGCGATTGCCGCGTAATGCGGGGCGCCGTGCGCACGCGGCGCCGGCATCGATCGGGATTCCCAATCGGCGAGCCGCGTGAGCCGGCGCGCTCACGCGCCGCTTACTCGGTCAACTCGAAATCCTCTTCCCTGGCGTTGAGCATCGCGGTCAGCGTGCGCAGGCCGGCATCGAGCTGGTCCGTCGTCGGTGCCGCGAGCGCGAGCCTGACCGCGTTCGGCGCATGGCCGGCCGACACCGCGAAGGTGGTCGACGGCGTCAGGCCGATGTCACGGCGGCCCGCTGCCGCGACGAGCGCTTGCGAGCGCCAGTGTGGCGGGAGCGTCAGCCACAGGTGATAGCACTGGCCGTTGGTCCGCACGTCGAATCCTGACAGGCGATCGATCGCCAGCGCCTGGCGCGCGCGTGCGTCGATCCGTTTCAATCTCGCCAGCTCGGCCACGACGCCGTCGCGAATCAGGCGCTGCGCGGCCGCGAACGCGAATCCCGATGCAGTCCATCCGCCCGAGCGCACCGACGCCATCACGCTCTCGCGCAGCCGCGGCGGCGGCACGATGAAGCCCAGCGTCAGGCCGGGCGTGACCTTCTTGGACAGGCTGTCGATGACGATGCACGCATCGGGCGCGAGCGCGGCCAACGGCGGCGCGTCGCCGAGGAAGCCGTAGACGTTGTCCTCGATGACGGGAATGCCGAGCGTGTCGATCACGCGCAGCAGATCGGCGCGGCGCGCGGCATTCATCGTCGTGCCGAGCGGATTCTGGATGGCCGGCTGGATGTAGATCGCCGACAGCCGCGCTTCGCGATGCGCCCTTTGCACGGCGTCGGGCCGCACGCCGTCTTCGTCCATCGCCAGCGGCACCAGCGTGATCCCGAGCTTGGCGGCGATGCCCTTGATGAACGGATAGGTCAGCGCTTCCACGCCGCAGCGCCCGCCGGTCGGGACGACCGCGGCGACGGCCGCCGCGATGCTCTGCCGCCCGTTGCCGGTAAACACGAGCTGGTCGGGCGAAGGCGCCCAATCGGCGTGCGACAGGTACGTGGCGGCATCGCGGCGCATGGCCGGCGTACCGATGCTCGTCGCTTCCCGCAACGCCGTGTCGAGTTCCGCAGGTCGGTGCAATTCGCCGAGGCTGCGGGCAATCAGTGCGGTCTGGTCCGGCACGGTCGGGTAGTTGAACTCGAGATCGATCCGGATGCCGCGCGGCTCGCCCGGCGCCGCCGCGCCGCGCCGCGTGTCGCCGGACACGAACGTGCCGCGGCCGACCTCACCGACGACCAAACCGCGGCGCAACAGTTCCGCGTAGACGCGCCCGGCGGTCGATGAGGCGATCGCGTGCTGGTCCGCGAAGCGCCGCTGCGACGGCAGGCGCTCGCCGGGCCTGAGCGTGCCGTCCGCGATTTGCGCGGCGATCGCGTCGGCCAATTGCAGATAGTCGGATTGGGACATGATTGCACCGATAACAATGATTATTGCACCGAGATCAATCTATCAATTGCACTGAGATGGAGGGCGGTGCATTCTGCATGCATCGCGCCGATTGTACGGGCTCCGAGATGCCTGCGGGCTCGTGAAGCGGCAGCCCGTGCGCCGACGCGGCGGATCGTCCCTGCCCCCATCTGGAGCAACAGCATGTATGTCACCCGTTCACGCTCGACCGGCTGTCCAGCGACATCGTCCGTGCGGCCCGCGCCGCAGCCCGCACCCCCGAGCGCATCATGATGGCCGCGTCCGCCGCGATGGGCGTGCAACTGACGCCGATCACGATTCTCATCGCGTTCGCCGGCGTGTTCGTGATCGCGTTCATGCGCGGCGCGTTCGGCGGCGGTTTCGCCATCATCGGCATTCCGCTGCTGTCGCTCGTGATGGACCCGGTGACGGCGGGCGGCTTGCTCGCGCCGTTGTTCATCGCGATGGACCTGTTCGCGTTGCGCTACTGGAAGCCGTCCACATGGTCGAGGCCCGATCTCGCGCTGCTGCTGCCCGGGCTGGTATGCGGCATCGGGTTCGGCTATCTGGCATTCCGCTTCCTCGACCATCGTGCCATCGAGCTGCTGATGGCGGCGGTCACGTTGGTCTTCGTTGGGCTGTGGGTGAGAAGCGGCGCGCAGCCGACGACGCGTCCGCGCTCGGCGCCGAAGGCCGTCACGGCCGGCCTCGCGTCGGGCGTGACCACGATGGTCGCGCACTCGGGCGGGCCGCCGCTCGCGATGTATCTGCTGCCGCTCGGCCTGGGCAAGGAAATGTATGCGGGAACGACGAGCCTGTTCTTCACCGTCGGCAATGCGATCAAGGCGGTGCCCTGGCTGTTGATCGTGAGGCCGACCGGACACGTCTGGGCATTGATGGCCGTATGCCTGTTCGCGATTCCGGCCGGCGTCGTGTGCGGCTGGCGACTGCACGGCAGGCTGGACCAGCGCCTGATCTACCGGAGTTGTTATGGATTGCTCACGGTGACTGCGTTGAAACTGCTTTGGGATGGCGTTTCCGGCTATCTCGCATAAGGCAGATCGCTCGGGATCGACCTCGCTCGACGTCGGCACGACTGCGTGCGGGCTTCCGGACGCGGCGCCGAGCGGGCGTCTGCGTCGCAGCCCGCCTGCGTGCTACGCGCGCGCCGCGAGCCTTGCGGCGTCGATCACCATCTGCACGCCGAGCCCGCCCAGGACGAGCCCCATCGCCCAGCGCTGCGCGAGCAGCAGCATCGGGCGGCCGTGCAGGAACCTCGCGAGGCTGCTCGAGCAGATCGCCACCAGCCCGTTGGCCGACGCGAACGCGGCAATCAGCAGCGAGCCGAGAAACAGCGACTGGCCGAACACGCTGCCTCGCCCGTAGTCGATGAACTGCGGCAGCAGCGACACGAACAGCATCGCGAGCTTCGGGTTCAGCACACTGGTCGTCGCGCCCATCGCGAGCAGCCGCAACGGCTGCTCGTTCGGCAGCGTCTTCACCTCGAACGGCGAGCGGCCGCCCGGCCGCACCGCCTGCCATGCGAGATACAGCAGATAGGCCGCCCCGACCGCGCCCAGCACGCTGCCCGCATAGGGCACGCTCATGAACAGCGTCGTGATGCCGAACGCCGCGGCGAACATGTAGAACAGGTAGCCGATCATCACGCCGGCGAGCGAAACGAGGCCGGCCGCGCGCCCTTGCGCGATCGAGCGCGACATCACGTAGACCATGTTCGGCCCCGGCGTGACCGCGAGCATGCCGCCGATGACGAGAAACCCGTAGAGCGATCCGGACGTATGCATGTTTTCCGCTTCCTGCATCGAGTGAGTGCTGACGGAATTCATTGTCCGGCGCTGGGGGTGAACAGTAAAACGGGATAAACTGAATCGATTGATCAGTTTTTCTGAATCGACATGAAAAAGCTCGACCTCGATGTGCTCGCGATGGTGGTGGCCGTCGCGGATTCCGGATCGTTCGCGCAGGGCGCGCAGGCCGTGCATCGGTCGCCGTCGGCGGTGAGCATGCAGATCAGGACGCTGGAGGACGCGCTCGGCAAGCCGCTGTTCATCCGCGACACGCGCAACGTGACGGCGACCGACGACGGCAGGATGCTGGCCGACTACGGCCGCCGGATGCTCGCGATGCGCGACGAGGCGTGGGCGTCGGTCGTGCGTCCGGAGATTCGCGGCCGCGTGACGATCGGCGTGCCCGACGATTACATCTCGTCGCTGCTGCCGCAGGTGCTCGGCAAGTTCGCCGCGATGCATCCGCGCGTGGAAGTGCGCGTGATCGGCCAGCCGAGCAGCGCGCTCGTGCCGATGCTGAAGGACAACACGGTCGACCTCGCATGCCTCACGCGGATCAAGGGCGTGACGGGCGAGCTGATCCGGATGGAGCCGCTCGTCTGGGTCGGCTCGCCGAAGCGCAACGTGTGGGAAGAGCGGCCGCTGCCGGTGGCGTTTTTCCCGCATGGTGGCAGCATGGCGCGGGATCACGCGGTGAGGGCGCTGAATCGGCGGAAGATCCCGTACCGGATGTCGTACGAAAGCCCGAGCCACCTCGGGCTGCTGAGCATGGTGGAGGCCGGGCTCGCGGTCGCGCCGCTCGCGCGCTGTTGTATTCCCGATCATCTCGTGCAGCTGTCGGAAAGCCACGGGTTGCCGCCGCTCGGCGAAATGGAAGTCGTGCTCGCGCGCAGCGCGCAGTCCGCGCGCCCGCCGTGCGACTACCTCGCCGAGCAGATTCTCGGCGAATGGCGTGTCTGACCGGCACGTCGCCGGAAGCGTGTCAGCACGACGCCAGCAGCCATTCGCGGAAGGCTACGAGCGACGGCAGCGTTTCGTTGCCCGGCGGGTAGACGAGGTAATAGCTGCGCTGGCTGGTAATCGTGTCGCCGATCGACACGAGTTCGCCGCGGCTCAATTCATCCTCGACGAGCACCTTCGGCACCAGCCCGATCCCCATTCCCGCGCGCACGGCCTGAATCAGGTGCGACGTCAGCTCGAAGCTCGGGCCGACGCGCATCTGGCGATGGTCGAGTCGATAGTGCGAGAACCACTCGGCCCAGGCCTGCTGATTGCTCGTCACGCCCAGCAGCGTCTGCTTCGCGGCCCAGGCCGGCGTGCGCGTGTCGGTCTTGCGGCCGCGCCCCGTATCGGGCGGCGCGATCGCGATCAGGAACTCGTTGTACAGCCGGTGCGCGTGCAGGCCCGGCCAGTCGTCCGCGCCAACGGTGATCGCCGCGTCGAGGTCGTCGTTGAGAAAATCGATCGCGCCGATCCGTGAATGAAGGTGCACGGTCACACCCGGATGCGCGGCGTAGAAGCCGTGCAGGTGCGGCAGCAGCCATTTCGAGCCGAACGTCGGCAGGGTGGCCAGCCGCAGCGAGCCGGCGCCCGCCTGATGCGACATCGCCTGCAGCGTCGCGCCGCGAATGCGCCCGAGCGCGCCGCTCAGCTCGGCGAAGTAGCGGCTGCCGACTTCGGTCAGCTTGACCGAGCGGCCCTCGCGCCGGAACAGCGGTACGCCGAGCTGATCCTCGAGCGTCTGCACCTGCCGGCTGATCGCGCTCTGGCTCAGCGACAGCTCGTCGGCCGCGCGCGTGTAGCTTTCATGCCGCGCGGCGGCCTCGAATGCGAGCAGCAGCGACATCGACGGGGTGAGGCGACGGTAATTCATGAGTTTTTTGCAAGATTTTCCGCGTGAGAATTCGTTTGTTTCCGGCGGGATATACAAAGATACTGGAATTCCCGGTTGCGCGGAAACTTGCGAAAAATTCATGTTTCGGCGCACGCGAACCGGCCGGCTCAACCCACATTGCGTTTTGTCCCATGTCGATCGTTCCGTTGCCCCGTCCCGCGAGCCCGTCCGCGAACGTTTATCGCGATTTTCTCGCCGCGCTGCAGGCGGCCGGCTTCGCCGGGGAAATTCGTGCGGACCACGCGAACCGGACCGTGCAGGCCACCGACAACTCGATCTACCAGCGCCTGCCGCAGGCAGTGGTCTGCCCCGCGCATGCGGACGACGTCCAGTTGCTGGCCCGGCTGCTGGCCGAGTCCGCGCACCGCGACGTCGCCGTGGCCGCGCGCGGCGGCGGCACCGGCACCAACGGGCAGTCGCTGACCGACGGCATCGTCGTCGATCTGTCGCGGAACATGAACCGCATCCTCGAGATCAACGCGGAAGAACGCTGGGTGCGCGTGGAGGCCGGCGTCGTCAAGGATCAGCTCAATGCGGCGCTGAAGCCGCACGGCCTCTTCTTCGCGCCGGAACTGTCCACGTCGAACCGCGCGACCGTCGGCGGGATGATCAACACCGACGCGAGCGGGCAGGGCAGCTGCACGTACGGCAAGACGCGCGATCACGTGCTCGAACTCGATTTCGTGCTGATGGGCGGCGAGCGGCTGCACAGCGACGCGCTCGACAATGAAGAACTGGAGCGCCGCTGCGCGCGGCAGGACCGTGTCGGCAAGGTGTATCGCACCGCGCGGCGCATCCGCGACGGCAAGGCCGCGCTGATCGACGCGAAGTTTCCGAAGCTCAACCGCTGCCTGACCGGCTACGACCTCGCGCACCTGCGCGAACCCGACGGCCGCTTCAACCTGAACAGCGTGCTGTGCGGCGCGGAAGGCTCGCTCGGCTTCGTCGTCGAGGCGAAGCTCAACGTGCTGCCGATCCCGAAGTTTTCGGTGCTGGTCAACGTGCGTTATGCGGGCTTCATGGACGCGTTGCGCGACGCGCGCGCGCTGCTCGAACACCGGCCGCTGTCGATCGAGACGGTCGACTCGAAAGTGCTGATGCTCGCGATGAAGGACTTCGTGTGGAGCAGCGTGGCTGAGTATTTCCCGCAGGACGACGCGCGTCCGACGCTCGGCATCAACCTGATCGAATTCAGCGGCGACGATGAACACGACGTCGATGCGCGCGTGCGTGCGTTCGTCGAGCATCTGCGCACCGATACGAGCGTGGCGCGGCTCGGCCACACGCTGGCGGTCGGCGACGACGCGGTGAAGCGCGTGTATGCGATGCGCAAGCGCGCGGTCGGCCTGCTCGGCAACGTGCAGGGCGAGGCGCGTCCGCAGCCGTTCGTCGAGGACACCGCGGTGCCGCCCGAGAACCTCGCCGCGTACATCGCCGAATTCCGCGCGCTGCTGGACGGCCACGGGCTGCAGTACGGGATGTTCGGCCACGTCGATGCGGGCGTGCTGCACGTGCGCCCGGCGCTCGACATGAAGGACCCGAAGCAGGCGGCGCTGGTGCGGCCCGTGTCGGATGCGGTGGCCGAACTCACGCGGCGCCATGGTGGCCTTTTATGGGGCGAGCACGGCAAGGGCGTCCGCTCCGAATATGCGCCGGCGTTTTTCGGGGAGCTGTATCCGTCGTTGCAACAACTGAAGGCCGCGTTCGATCCGCACAACCAGTTCAACCCGGGCAAGATCGCGACGCCGCCGGACTCCGCGCTGCGGCTGCTGAAGATCGACGAGGTGCCGACGCGCGGCGACCACGACCGGCAGATCGACGAGCGCGTGTGGCAAAGCTACGGCACCGCGATGCATTGCAACGGCAATGGCGCGTGCTACAACTTCGATCCGGATGACGCGATGTGCCCGTCGTGGAAGGCGACGCGCGAACGCGTGCAGTCGCCGAAGGGGCGCGCGTCGCTGATGCGCGAATGGTTGCGCCTGCAAGGGCAGGCGGGCGTCGACGTCGTCGCGGCGGCGCGCACGCGGCAGCCGTTCCTGCGCGGTCTGGCCGCGCGCTGGCGCAACGGCCGCAACGCCCGCGATGGCGACGCGGATTTCTCGCACGAGGTGTACGACGCGATGGCCGGTTGCCTCGCGTGCAAGTCGTGCGCGGGACAGTGTCCGGTCAAGGTGAACGTGCCCGAGTTCCGCTCGCGCTTTCTCGAGCTGTATCACCAGCGGTACCTGCGGCCGCTGCGCGACTACCTGATCGGCTCGCTCGAATTCACGATGCCGTGGATGGCGCGCGTGCCGGCGCTGTACAACGGGCTGATGGGTGCCGGTTGGGTGCGGACGCTGCTTGAGCGCCGGGTCGGCATGGTCGACAGCCCGCTGCTGAGCCGCTTCGATCTCGCGGCCGTGATCCGCGCATGGCGCGTGAAGCCGGCCGATCCGCATGCGCTCGCCGCGCTGAGCGATGCGCAGCGCGCGCGCAGCGTCGTCATCGTGCAGGACACGTTCACGCGCTACTTCGATACCGAGCAACTGGCGACGCTGATCGAGCTGGCGGCGCGCCTGGGCTTTCAGGTGTGGCTCGCGCCGCTCGCGCCGAACGGCAAGGCGCTGCACGTGCAGGGGTTTCTTCACGCATTCGAAAAGGCCGCGATTCGCAACGCGACGCAACTGGCCGCGCTGGCGCGCTCGGGTGTCGCGCTGGTCGGTCTCGATCCGGCGATGACGCTGACGTATCGGCAGGAGTACCGGAAGGTGACGGGGCTCACCGACGTGCCGAAGGTCGCGCTGCCGCAGGAATGGCTGCTCGATGTGCTGCCGGAAGCCGGTGCGGGCGGGGCGACGGTTTCATATCGGCTGCTGCCGCACTGCACCGAGAAGACCAATGCGCCGGACAGCGGCAAGCAATGGGTGCAGGTGTTCGCGCGTCGCGGGCTGCGCTTGCAGGTTCAGGCGGCCGGGTGTTGCGGGATGTCGGGCACGTACGGGCACGAGGCGCGCAATCTCGCGACGTCGAAGACGATCTATGCGCAGTCTTGGGCCGCGCACGTTGACGGGCCGGAGCAGGAAGGCGAGGCGCTGGCGACCGGGTATTCGTGCCGCAGCCAGGTGAAACGCCTGTCGTCGAAGCAGGTGCGCCATCCGTTGCAGGCGCTGCTCGACCATGTGCGGGCCGTGGGGTGACAACAGGGCGGTGCGGGGCGCGGGCCGCCTAGGCGGCGTCGATCGCGCGTCGAGCGGCAACCCCGTGCCGCTGTCGACTGCCGCCGGCGCGGGTCAGGCGTCGGCTTTCGCCGCTTTACGCGCCCGCGGTTTTTCCGCCGCGGGAAGCACGCCGACGCCGCGCGGCCGTTTCGGCTCGATCCGCATTTGCCGGATCACGCGCCGGAAGTCGATCTCGTGCGCGGCCAGCGTGCCGATCAGTTTCGCGATGACCGCGAGGTGGGAAGGGACGGTGCCCTTGCTCGAATAGTTGGTGATCGAACTTTCGTTCATCCGGATCAGGCGGGCGAACTCGCGCGCCGTCAACTGCGCCTTCTTCAACTCCTGCTGGAATTCCGCATACGCCATTGCGCACATGATGCTTCGTCTCCGTGAATCGGCATTCGGCCCGCGCGGCGCCGGCGTCGACGGGTGGCGTTCCCGTCGTGCCGGCGCCGCGTGGGGTTACATCTTCACCTGGTCAAGGAAGGTCTTCTTGCCGCTCTTGTAGCCGTAGATCGAGATGATCCCGTGCGTCAGGTCGCCCTTCGAGTCGAACGTCGTCGTGCCGATCACGCCGTCGTACTTCGTCGCCGGCATCGCCGCGAGGATCTTCGCCGGATCGGTCGAGTTCGCGCGCTTCATCGCGTCGACCGCGATGTAGACCGCGTCATACGCGAACGGTGCATCGAACTTGATGCCCTGGTTGAAGCGCTTCTGGTACTTCGCGAGGAAGTCCGCGCCGCCCGGCATCTTCTCGAGCGCAGCGCCTGCCTGCGAGCACAGCACGTTGTCGGCCGCCGGGCCGGCCAGCTGCGCGAGCGAGTCCGTGCACACGCCGTCGCCGGACAGGATCTTCGCGCGCAGGCCGAGCTGCTTCGCCTGCTTCGCGAGCGGGCCGCCGGTGGCGTCCATGCCGCCGTACATGATCGCGTCGGGGTTCTCGCCCTTGATCTTGGTCAGGATCGCGCGGAAGTCCACCGCCTTGTCGTTGGTCGCGTCGTGCGACAGCACCTTCAGGCCGAGCGCCTTCGCCTTCTTCTCGAACTCGTTCGCGAGGCCCTGGCCGTACGCGGTCGAATCGTCGATCACCGCGACGCTCTTCACGCCCTTCGACTGTGCATAGCTCGCGAGCGCCGGGCCCTGCTGCGCATCGGTCGCAACGACGCGGTAGGTGGTCTTGAAGCCTTGCTGCGTGTAGGTCGGGTTCGTGGCAGACGGCGAGATCTGCACGATGCCCGCGTCGCTGTAGATCTTCGACGCCGGGATCGACGTGCCCGAGTTCAGGTGGCCGATGACGGCGACGACCTTGTCGTCGACGAGCTTCTGCGCCACCTGCGTCGCCTGGCGCGGGTCGGCCGCGTCATCCTGCGCGTCGAGCTGCAGCGTGATCTTCTTGCCGCCGATCGTCAGGCCCTTCGCGTTGATTTCCTCGACCGCGAGGCGCGCGCCGTTCTCGTTGTCCTTGCCGAGGTGCGAGATACCACCCGTCGTCGGTTCGACGCTGCCGATCTTCACCACTTGATCGGCCATCGCGCCCGAGGCGGCCGCGAACGCGGCGGCAGCCAATGCAACGGTGATCAGGGGTTTGCAGCGCATGCCGACAGTGCTTCGTTCCATCTGTCATCTCCGAATTGAATGTCTTTCTATTGACGTCTCGACCGGCCGGCCGCAGCCGGCGCGATCGGACGATTTTCACTACCCGTCACGGGCGCGCTTGCATGGCGTCCGGCCAGGTGACCCGCCGCCCGGGCGAGCGGGCGGACCGGCGCCTGACGCGATGCAATTCGTATGAATATATCGGAACCCGCTTCCGCGTGCCGCCGTGCCCCGTGTGGCGGGCCGTTGCGGCGCTTGCCGGCGCGCGGATGTCGAAGGTTCCGGATACCGGAAATCGTGCGCCGCGGCGGCCTGCGGATTGCGATTCGCTGTCGTCGGCCTTACGGCCGTATCCATTATTCGGCCGGTCGTCGCGGCGAAGCCATGGACACTGACGTGCGGTCAATCGGGAACTGTTTGGTCGATTTGTCTGCACAGTTTGGTCAATTGCGAATCGCGTATCCGGTTGCATGGTCATGCTTCGTCGAGTGCGATCGCTGTCGTTATGCAACTAACGGTCTAGTTCGCCAGCATCGACGAATAGGTGCCGATTGCACTGACTACGCCATTCGTCCAGTTCGGCAGAAACCGGGGCTTTTCACGACCGGCCCGCTTCGGTTTTCGGATCGTCGCGTCGGCCACGCAATCGCCGCCATCTTGCCTACGACCGTCCGCGCCATGTGACGACGGTCACGCCTGCAATCGCCAGCAGGCCGCCGCACGCCGTCGCGATGCCGGGCCGCTCGCCCGTCAGCGCCATCGACAGCAGTGTCGCAACCGCCGGCGTCAGGTAGAGAAAGTTGGCCGCGCGCGCGGCGCCGAAGTAGCCGAGCGCGAAGGTCCATGTCGCGTAACCGAGCGCGGCGGGAAAGACGCCGAGCACCACGACGGCCAGCGCCGTATCGCGCGACCCGCCGCCGAGCGACCCGAGCGCGCCGGGCAGCCACGGCGCGAGCAGCGCCGCGCCCGCCAGTAGCGTGTATGCGGTGCACGGCAGCGCGCCGTACACGGGAATCAGCCGCCGCTGCAACACGAAATAGCTGGCCGAACACAGCGCCGCGCCGAGAATCAGCGTGCTCCCCGAGCCGAGGACGAGGCCGCCGGGCTGCCCTTGCGCGATCACCGCGATGCCGGCCAGGCTGACCAGCGACCCGAGCCAGCCCCAGCAATTGAAGCGCTCGCGCAGAAACACGGCGGCCAGCAACGCGGTGAAGATCGGCAGCGTGTTCACGATGAAACTCGCCGCGCCGGCCGACACGGTCTGTTCGCCGGTATTGAGCAGCGCGTTATAGAGTGCGATGCCGAGCAGGCCGCACGCGAGAAAGCGCCACGCATCGCTTTTCGTCGGCAGCGGCGGCCGTCGCCACGCGAGCCACGCGATCACGAGCAACGCAGCGGTCGCGAAGCGCGCGGCCGCGAGCTGCAGCGGTGCGAGGCCGTGCAGGCCGATCCGGATGAACGGGAAGGCGGACGCCCACGAGACGATCGTGAACGCGACGGCCGCTGCCGCGACGAGCGGTTGTCGCGCGCCGCGCGACGTCGGTGACGAAAGCGTATTCATGCGGTAATGGTGCGGCATGGCGAGATGCTAAGCTAGCGCACAGATCAACACCCGGATATGAATATGGCTCACAGCTCGGCGGCGCGGCGGGCAGACGGTCCGGCGCATGCGCGCCCGGTGGCCGCCACCCCGATGCCGGGCCCGCGGCCGCCGCTCGCGAGCCTGGAGACGGTCTGCACGGTCGCGCGCGAGGGTTCGTTTCTCGCGGCCGCCGACGTCTCCGGCGTCACGCACGGCGCGATCAGCCGGCGGGTGGCCGCCGTGGAAAACTGGCTCGGGATGGCGTTGTTCGAGCGGCATGCGCGCGGCGTGCGCCTGACGCCGGACGGGCAGCGCTTCGTCGGCCGGATCGAGCAGGCGTTCGCGATCATCGACGGCGCGGCCGATCAGTGGCGCTCGCCGCGCACGCCGCGGCTGGTCCGGATGAGCGTGGTGCCCGCGTTCGCGCAGCTGTGGCTGCTGGAGCGGCAGCCTGCGCTCGAGCGTGAAGCGCCCGCGCTGCGCATCGAGCTCGGCATCGAGCTGCGCAACGTGGATATCGCCGGTGGCGAAGCCGATCTGTCGATCCGGTACGGGCGCGGCAACTGGCGTCAGCTTGAAACCCGCCCGTTCATGCCGGAACGGCTGTATCCGGTCGCCCATCCGCGGCTTGCCGCGCAACTGGCCAGGATGCGCCGCGCAACGGGCGATGCCGCGCTGCTCGACATGCCGTTGCTGCACGATTCCGACGTGACCGGCTGGCGCACGTGGTTCGATGCGCTCGGCATTCGATTCAAGCCGCGTGCGCAGGATCGCCGGTTCGAGGATTACAACCTCGTGCTGGCGGCGGCCGAAGCGGGGCTGGGCGTGGCGCTTGCGCGAACACCGCTTGCGGATGCGTATCTGCGGCGCAGCGCACTCGTGCGCGTGAGCCGCCACGAAGTCGATTCGCTGCTCAGCTATCACTTCGTGCATGCGAAGGGCGAGAATCGACCGGAAGTCCTCGCGTTGATGGAGCGGATGGTCAGGGCGCTGGGGTAGGGGGCGCGGCGGATTGCGTAGAATGGCGAGCGGGACGCATGCCTTTCACGGCCGAAGGTCGTCGTACATCGAGATTTTCGCACCCGCGGCATGGGCAAGCGCGAGTGCTTCGGCGAGGTCGTCTTGGCTGACGGCGAACGCCGTATAGGCGTCGTGTCCGGTGTCGAGATGAAGCAACGCGTACCCTTTATCGGCCAGCCAGGCGCCCAGCACGAGCAGCCCGGCCGGTACGTCGCCTTCGCCGTCCCAGGTCCAGCGCTCGGCGATGCCCAGCGTATCGAGCATCTGGTTTGCCTGCCATTCGATTTGGTCGGATGCGCGCCAGTCGACCGAAATGCACAGGCACCAGTTGGAAGGGTCGAGCGTTTCCGGGGCGCTCATGTCGCGTGTCAGTACCCAGTCGAGTATCGACGACGTGTCTTCTCCGGGTTCGGCATCGAGGACGTAGGCGACGAGACGGTGACGGGTCGCGGTGTCGAGCGGCTTTACGATGAGCTCGACCAGCTTCGCAAGCGCCGCCAACGCGTCTGGCGATGGCGAGAAGTGATCGCGCAGGATATCGGCATCGGAAACCGGCTCGGGCGCGTCCGGTGTGTCGTTCCGGTCGCTTGTCTTGTTGCCAAACCAGCGCGTGAAAAATTGGATCATGGTTTCTCCAGCATTGCCTCGTTTCGCGGCCACCAACGCGTGCGATCACGGCCGGCAGGGAAGCCGGCTTTCGGATGAAGCCCGGTGTCGATGTCGTCGAGCGTACCGTCGGACTTCCGACGCCACGAAAGGGGCGAGTGTATACGGCACGGACGGCTGGCTTGCCATGGAAACTCGCGTGGTCATGCCGCTTTATGTCGGCGACCGTTTCGCGACGAATGGAATGCGGCGGGGCGCATATGTCCGATCGTGTACGTTCGTTCGGTCGCGGCCGCAGCCGCCGAATCGTTACAATGCAGCCGCGGAAAACGGCGAGATCGCCGCGGTGAAGCGGAATCGAGCCTTTGCCCAACGGCAGGGCAATCACCAATTATTGCAATACGGGTTCAAATTTGCACAAAAGGGAACCGATGAATAGACCAGACAAATCGTCGAAAGCGCGTGCGGCGCTGGATCAACTTTTTTCCGGCCTGGCGCCCACGGACGCGAAGCGCGAATCGCCGCGTCCGGGCAATCCGTTCGCAACGGACGACGAGGTGTCGAGCGCATCCGGCGGTCGCGGCGTCGAAGTCACGTTGTCGACCCGCATCCAGTTGCGCGGTTATCCGAGCGCCGACGCGTTCATGAAGCGCATGGCCGAAGCGTGGGGCCTCGAGTGGGGCACGTACGACAGCGTCCGCGCGGTGGCGACGCTGCCTGCCGGATGGCGTTCGCGCCGGCTTCCGGAAGTCACGCAGATCGTCGACGAGCGCGACGTGCTGCGCGCCGAGAGCAGCCTGCAGGGCGGCGAAATGTCGTATTTGAAGGTGCATCCGCGCTACTACATCGATGCGCGCAAGCGTTTCGGCTGGAGCAAGTCGTCGAAGGCGTCCGACGATCCGGATCTCGACGGCCCCGACTGGAACTGCTTCGTGATCGATCGTGAAAAATCCGTCGAATTGCACGAACTGACGACGTCGTCGTTGAAGGCCGACATGGACAATGCGCGGGCGACGCTGCTGAAATGGCTGGACGAGCACTATCCGAAACATCGCGATCCGTTTGCGTACTGGTCGGACTGCGAAGGGGCGTAGCGGACCGGTTTGCACGGCGGCTTCGCTCGATGCATCGATTTCCCCGCCATAAGGACGAGCATTGAAACAAGCGCGCGTGGTGCCGGTTCTCTGGGCAGCGTTCGGCGCGGCGGTCGGATCGACCGTCATCGAGTTGCTGCTTTGGGCCATCGTCGGCGAAGACGCCGTCCGGAACCTGTTGCGCGATGCGCGGCTCACGGCCGCGATCGTGATGGGGCCAGGCGTGCTCGGCGCGTCCGGCGGCTTCGATCCGCTGGTCATGGGCGTGGCGACGCTCGTGCATGCGGCGCTTTCGCTCGTCTATGCGGCCGTGCTGGCACGGCTGATCCGCAGTTTGCCGCTCGTGGCCGCGCTGTTCGCGGGCGGCGCGTTCGGGTTCCTCCTGTATGGCGTGAACCTGTACGGGTTCACGGCGATCTTTCCGTGGTTCATCCCGGTTCGCGGCGCGATCACGCTGATCGCTCATCTGGTATTCGGGATCGCGGCAGCGGCTGTCCACTACCTCGCCCGGCGCGAACCGGTGTAATGGCTTCGAACCCGCCGCGGTATGCCTGGCCGCGGCGGGAAGCCGGCAAGCGGGGCGCGCGTGACGCGACGATGCTGCCGGTGTGTCGCCTGCTCAGGCAAGCTTGCCGCGCGGATCGTCGAACGGAATCACCACGCGCGTGCGATATGCGGGTCGCGCCTTCCATCGTTCGTACCACGCCGTGACATGCGGCACGTCGGGCCGCGCGATATCGCGTTCGAAATACCGGTACAGGTGCGTGCCGGCCGCGATGTCGGCGAGCGTCGTGCGACGGGACGATCAGAACTTGTGGCGAATGCCGACGATCGCGAGTTCCTGCGTATCGGTGCCCGAGTTCACGCCGTACGAGCCGACCGACGCGGCCGCTTTCACGGTCGCCCCGCTCGCGTTGAGCGTGTTGCCGCTCGCCTTCTGATAGCCGAACAGCGCATACAGATCGGTGCGCTTCGACAGTGCGTAATCCGCGCCGAGGTTGACCTGGTTGTAGTGCGCGGAAGCCGGCCCCGTCAGCGACGTGTAGTTGTAGCCGACGCCCGCGCGCAGCGCCGGCGAGAACTGCCAGTTGAAGAACGCCGAGCCGTTGTTGAACTTCGCGTTCTGGCTGAACGCCGACAGCGTGTCCGCGCCGTATTGCGTGTTCGAATACGCGAGGCCGAAGGTCGCCGGCCCGGCCACGTACTGGCCGGCCACGCGCACGATCTGGATCGACTTCGCGCTCGAGAAGCCCTGGTTGATCACGGTGTTGAACAGCGTGTCCGAGCTGCTCGACCACGTGCGGACGCCGTTCGCGACCGTCGTGCCGCCGTTCGCGTAGAAGTAGCCGGCGCCGAGCGACAGCGGCCCGTTCGCGTAGCTCGCGCCGAAGCTGTACGTGCGGCCGCTGCCGGTCGCGCCCGCGACGCCGCCGAAGCCGTACAGCGCCGCGAACTGGAAGCCGGAGATCAGCGGGCTCGTGTATTTCACCGAGTTGCTGACGCGCAGGCTGTTGTCGTAGTTGTCGAGATCGCCCGGCGTCGCGAACACGCCGCCGAAGTAGTTGTCCTGCGTGAGGCCCTGCACGAGATCGACGACCGGATCGTACTGGCGGCCGAGCGTCACGGTGCCGTACGTGCTGCTCGCGAGGCCGACGACGGCCTTGCGGCCGAATTCGCGCTGGCCCTGGCCGAGCGCGCCGGTGCCGATGTTGAAGCCGTTTTCGAGCTGGAACAGCGCGGACAGGCCGCTGCCGAGATCCTCGATGCCGCGCAGCCCCCAGCGGCTGCCCGACAGGTTGCCGCTGCTGAACTTCACGAGGCTTGACGCGTTGCTGCCGTTCGCGTTCTGCGCGTTGTGGACGTACGCGATGCCCGCGTCGGCGATGCCGTACAGCGTGACGCTGCTTTGTGCGTGGGCGCCGGCGGTGGCGAGCGCGGCCGGCAGTGCGAGCAGCGCGAATGACCGGATCTGTTTCATGGTTGGATTCCCCCGTTGGTCAATTGGTCTGACGAATCGGTGAACGATACGGACCGCGCATCGTCGAGGGAACCAATAAATTGTCGGATCGTTATGAGGCGCGCGGCGATGGATGCGTGCGCAACGGGTTGGCGCCCGGCGCGGCTTTCTGGGGCTGCGTCGGTCGGTACGAAACCGCGCGAGGGCGCCCGGCCGGCGGAAAAGCGATCGCGGCGACCTTCGCCGACGATCGACGGCCGCCATGTCGCCAGGGCGGCCGACCTACTGCGCGACGCTTTCCGCCTCGGCCGTCTCCCCGAGGAACCCGCCGCTCTGGTGCGCCCACAGCGCCGCATAAATGCCACCCGCCTGCAGCAACTGCTGGTGCGTGCCTTCCTCGACGATGCGCCCTTCGTCGAGCACGATCAGCCGGTCCATCGCGGCGATCGTCGACAGCCGGTGCGCGATCGCGATCACCGTCTTGCCGCTCATCAGGGTGTCGAGGCTGCGCTGGATCGCGACTTCGACCTCGGAGTCGAGTGCGCTGGTCGCTTCGTCGAGTACGAGGATCGGCGCGTCCTTGAGCATCACGCGCGCGATCGCGACGCGCTGCCGCTGGCCGCCCGACAGCTTCACGCCGCGCTCGCCGACTTCGACGTCGTAGCCGCTGCGTCCGTGCCGATCGCGCAGCCGCTCGATGAACTCGGACGCTTCGGCCCGCACGGCCGCGTCGTGCATCTCCTGCTCGGTCGCGTCGGGGCGCCCGTACAGCAGGTTTTCGCGCATCGTCCGGTGCAGCAGCGACGTATCCTGCGTGACCATCCCGATCGCGCCGCGCAGGCTGTCCTGCGTCACATGCGCGATGTCCTGCCCGTCGATCCGGATCGTGCCGCCGCTCACGTCGTAGAAGCGCAGCAGCAGGTTCACGAGCGTCGACTTGCCGGCGCCCGAGCGGCCGATCAGGCCGATCCGCTCACCCGGCCGAATCGTCAGGTTCAGCCCGTCGAATACCGGGCGATCGTTGTCCTCGTGCGCGAACTGCACGTTGTCGAACACGATCTCGCCGCGCTGTACCGTAAGCGGCTTCGCATCGGGCGCGTCGACCACGCTGCGCACCTTCGTTAGCGTGTTGATGCCGTCCTGGATCGTGCCGACGTTCTCGAACAGTTCGGTCATTTCCCACATGATCCAGTGCGAATAGCTCGACAGGCGCAGTGCCATCGCGATCACGGCCGCGACGACGCCCGCGCTCGCCTCGCCGTGCAGCCACAGATACAGCGCGAGCCCGGCCGAGCCGATCAGCAGCAGCGTCGACAGCAGGTGGTTGACGATCTCGAATGCGCTGACGAGCCGCATCTGCGCATCGCCGGTCGCCTTGAACGCTTCCATCGCGCGCCGCGCATGGTCGGCTTCGCGCCGCGTATGCGAGAACAGCTTCACGGTCGTGATGTTCGAATACGCGTCGGTGATGCGGCCCGTCATCAGCGCGCGCGCGTCGGCCTGCCGGCTGCCGACCGCACCGAGGCGTGGCACGAAATACGCGCACGCCGCGCCGTAGCCGAGCGCCCACAGCGCGAGCGGAATCATCAGCCGCCAGTCGAAGCTCGCGGCGAGCACGAGGATGCCGATCAGGTAGGCGGTGACGCCGATCACGACGTCGACCGACATGAACAGCGCGTCGCGCACCGCGAGTGCCGTCTGCATGATCTTGGTCGTCACGCGGCCCGCGAATTCGTTCGCGTAGAACGACAGGCTCTGGTCGAGCATCAGCCGGTGAAACAGCCAGCGCAGCCGCATCGGGAAGTTGATCGCGAGCACCTGGTGCTTGACCATCGTATGCAGTGCGATCAGCAGCGCGCTGCCGGCGAGGATCGCCGCGAAACCGGCGAGCGTGCCGAAGTGGCGGCCGCCGAAGTCGGCCGGTGTCGAGGACGACAGCCAGTCGACGACGTGCCCCATCATCGCGAACAGCGCGGCTTCGTACGCGGCCAATGCGGCCGACGTCAGCGCGATCAGCAGGATCCAGCCGCGCGCGCCTTTCGTGCACGCCCAGACGAACGAGAAGAATCCCTTCGGCGGCGTGACGGGATCCTCGAGCGGGAAAGTCGGCAGGCGCCGTTCGAACCACGAATACATCGACTTGTTCTCCTTGTGCGGCCCGACGCAGCGGGTGGGCCGATGATGGCGGGGCCGGATGCGATGCGGTCATCGTGCGCCGGCACGTCCGTCCCGGGGATGGACGTTGCGATCGCGGGGCCCGGTTTCAAGTGTCGCATCGATTCGCCCGTGCTGCAGGCCGGTTGTAAGCCGCGCCGGCCAGGCGAACGGCGCCGGACTTGCGCGTCGGGCTCGAAGGAGGGGCCATCACGCCCTTAAAAAAATGCTTGACTATCTATCTATGAGTAGATAAAGTTCGACCCATGGAAACGAAACCGACCGTCCGCGAACAGATTCTCGACCACGCGATCACGCTGATGATGCAGCGCGGTTACAACGGCTTCAGCTATCGAGACCTGTCCGACCTGGTGGGCGTGAAGACGTCGAGCATTCACTACTACTTCCCGTCGAAGGACGATCTCGTGCTGGAAGCGGTGGCGGCCTACAGCGACGAAGTCCTCGCGGCCGTGCGGGCGATCGATCCGGCATTGCCGGCCGACGTGAAGCTGAGCTTGTACACGAAGATGTTTGGTCGCACGCTCGGCGACGGCAACCTGATCTGCCTGTGCGGGATGCTCGCGTCCGACATCGAAACGTTGCCGGAGAACGTGCGGCAGGCTGTGCAGGCGTTCTTCACGGCCAACGAGCGCTGGCTCACGGCATTGTTGGCCCAAGGCGCGAAGGAAGGCACGCTGCAGTTCAGCGGCGAGCCAGAAACCGCGGCGCGCACGCTGTACGCGGCGTTCCAGGGCAGCGTGCTGGCCAGCCGGCTGTTTCACACGCGGGCGCGTCTCGAGGATGTCGAGGCCGTCTGGAAAACGCGGTCCTGACGGACGGCGCAAGCAGTCGGGCGGTTCGCCGCCTTTTATTGGATCACGTTATCTATCATGTAGTAGATAGATGATTGGCGCAGGTGGATCTTCCGCCTGCATTTTTTGGGGATGTTTATCTATCTATGAGTAGATAAATAAGCGCGATGCCGGCGGAGAAGCCGCCGGCACGCGGGACCCCCGGTTCGAAGGCTGTTTCATTCATTTATGGAAAAGGAGTCTGTCATGTCGATCGAAAAAGTGCTGTACCGCGCCCATGCAAAAGCCACCGGCGGCCGCGACGGCCGTGCGACGGTGCCCGAAAGCGGCCTCGACCTGAAGCTGACCACGCCGCGCGAGCTCGGCGGCGCGGGCGGTGCGGGCGCGAACCCGGAGCAACTGTTCGCCGCCGGCTACAGCGCGTGCTTCATCGGCGCGATGAAGTTCGTCGCGGCGCGCGACAAGATCGCGATCCCTGCGGACGCGTCGATCGAAGGCAGCGTCGGCATCGGCGCGATCCCGAACGGCTTCGGCATCGAAGTCGAACTGAAGATCTCGCTGCCGGGCCTCGATCGCGACGTCGCGCAGACGCTGATCGATCGCGCGCACGTCGTCTGCCCGTACTCGAACGCGACGCGCGGCAACATCGACGTCACGCTCACGCTCGTCTGATCAATCGCAGTGCCAGCCATCCATCGCCATTCGAAGATTCGACCAAGGAGTTGCACCATGAAGATCGTCAAGCCGCTGTTGATCGCTGCCGCCGTGGCAGCCGCACTGTCCGCCGCACCTGCCGCGTTCGCCGCGGGCGCCGATGCCGTCGGTCCTGATGCGAAGACGAGCGCGTTCCTCGCCGCGCTGAACGGCCAGAAGGGCCCGGGGCTCGAAACGCTGAGCCCCGCGAAGGCGCGCCAGGTGCTGGTCGACGCGCAGAACGGCGTGAAGGTCGATCTGTCCGGCATCGATGTGTCGAACCGCACGATCGAACAGGACGGCGTGTCGGTGCCCGTCACGATCGTGCGCCCGCAAGGCGTGACGGGCACGCCGCCGGTATTCGTGTTCATCCACGGCGGCGGCTGGGTGCTCGGCGATTTCCCGACGCACGAGCGCCTCGTCCGCGATCTCGTCGTGCAGTCGGGCGCCGTCGCGGTGTTCGTGAACTACACGCCGTCGCCGGAAGCGCGTTACCCGGTCGCGATCAACCAGGCGTATGCGGCGACGAAATGGGTGGCCGCGCACGGCGCGGAGATCGGCGTCGACGGCAGCCGCCTCGCGGTGGTCGGCAACAGCGTCGGCGGGAACATGTCGGCCGTCGTCGCGCTGATGGCGAAGGACAAGGGCGGCCCCGCGATCCGCTTCCAGGGGCTGATGTGGCCGGTCACGGACCACAACTTCAACACGGGCTCGTACAACGCGTACCAGCAGGGCCACTTCCTGACGCGGCCGATGATGAAGTGGTTCTGGGACGCCTATACGAAGAACGAAGCGCAACGCAACGAGATCTACGCGTCGCCGCTGCGCGCGAGCGTCGCGCAGTTGAAGGGGCTGCCGCCCGCGCTGATCCAGGTCGCGCAGTTCGACGTGTTGCGTGACGAAGGCGAGGCGTACGGCCGCAAGCTCGACGCGGCCGGCGTGGACGCGACGACCACGCGCTACGACGGCACGATTCACGATTTCGGTTTGCTGAACGCGCTGGCCGACGATGCGCCGACGAAAGCCGCGACGAAGGCGATGGCCAACGAAATCGCGACGCGGCTGAAGTAACGCGATCGGCAGGCGTTCGAAGCTGAGCGACAGGACGGCGGGCAGGTGCCCGCCGTTTTTTGCATGGGGGTGTGTCGTCCATACCGGCAGCGCGTCGTGCGAAACGGCTGCATGGCGAGCGCGCCATCGCACGACCGCGCCGGGCCGCCGGCATTGTTGGTACGATCGCGCGTATCGTTCATGCCGGCGTCGCAAGCCGCCGGCTCATCGGCCGCACGGCCACGTTCAGGAGAAGCGGTTCATGTTGCAGGCGTTCGCGGTCTTGCTGATCTTCCAGTGTCTCGGGGAAGGCGTGTCCTATCTGTTCGGCCTGCCAGTGCCGGGCCCCGTGATCGGCATGCTGCTGCTGTTCGGCTTCGTGATGCTGCGCCCGCAGGCGGCCGACGCGATCGAGCCGACCGCGCTCGAGCTGCTGCGTCACCTGTCGCTGCTGTTCGTGCCGGCCGGCGTCGGCATCATGGTGTCGGCCGAGCGCGTGCGCGGCGACGCGGTCGCGGTCGTCGTCGCGCTGGCCGTCAGCACCACGCTCGCGATCGCGGTGACGGCCCTCGTCACGCGCGCGCTGCTGCGGCGCCAGCGCCGCGCGGGCGGCACCGCGGAGGGCGCGCAATGACGGCCTTCCCGAAACTCGGCGCGATCTGGGTTTATCTCGCCGCGAGCCCGCTGCTCGGCCTGACCATCACGCTGGTCGCGTATCTGTTCGCGCAGGCCGTCTATGCGCGGGCGCGTTTCAATCCGCTCGCGAATCCGGTGCTGATCGCGGTCGCGATGATCGTCGTGCTGCTGACGCTCACGCATACGCCGTATTCCACGTATTTCGAAGGCGCGCAGTTCGTCCATTTCCTGCTCGGCCCCGCGACCGTCGCGCTCGCGTTGCCGCTGTACCGCCAGTGGTCGAAGCTGCGGCGCGCCGCGCTGCCGCTGCTCGTCGGCCTGCTCGCGGGCTCGCTGACCGCGATCGTGTCGGCGGTCGGCATCGCCGCGCTGTTCGGGGCGTCGCACCAGACGATCGCGTCGCTCGCGCCGAAATCGGCGACGACGCCGATCGCGATGGCCGTCGCCGCCGAGATCGGCGGCATTCCGTCGCTCACCGCCGTGCTCGTGATCTCGACCGGGATCTTCGGCGCGGTGTGCGCGCGCGGCATCCTCAATCTGCTGCGGGTCGACGAGCCGGCCGTGCGCGGTTTCGCGCTCGGCGTCGCGTCGCACGGGATCGGCACCGCGCGCGCGTTCCAGGTCAGCGAGGAAGCCGGCGCGTTCGCCGGGCTCGGGATGGGGCTGAACGGCGTGCTGACGGCATTCGTCGTGCCGATCCTGTTGCCGGTGCTGTCGCGCTGGATCTGAGCGCCGGCGGGCCACGGGCTATCGGTTTCCCTGATGGCGCGCACGACAGGCCGAACGCGCGGCGCATTCGGTACGCATGTATCGTTGACGTTATCAGGAGAATTCAGGAACGCACACGGACATTTGCGCGGCGATCGGCTAACGTTGCATCGGTGCCGTTGTCGCAGGCCGTCGCGTGCGCGCCGGTGTCCGACCCACACTCAACAATCGACAAGGAGATCGGTCATGAAGCAGTCTCGCGTGGTTTCGGTGGCAGTAGCAGCAGCGGCGTCGTTCGGTCTGTTGTTGACCGCCGCGCCGGCGGCATACGCGCAGGACGCTGCGCCCGCGCCGACGCAAAAGCAGCTCGACAAGGCGCAGAAGAAGGCGGCGCGCAAGGCGGCCCGCGCGCGGCACGCGTCGGACCTGAAGGCGATCGGCACCGGCAGCGGCTACCGGTTGACCGGCGACCAGAGCAACTATCCGCAGAACGCGGTGCAGAAGGCGCCCGCGGCGCCGGCCGCGCCGGCTTCGGGCCAGTAACGGTCGACAGCGTCGCACAGCACGAACGGCGCCGGTCGAACCGGCGCCGTTCGTTCGTGAGCGCGACTCGGTAGGCGCGAGCCCGCCGCGTTACGACGCGAGCTTGCTCGCGAGTTCCGCCACGTGCTTGCCCTGGTAGCGCGCGATGTCGAGTTCGTTCGCGCTCGGCTGGCGGCTGCCGTCCGCGCCGGCGAGCGTCGTCGCGCCGTACGGTGTGCCGCCGGTGATTTCGTTCATGTTGACGAGCCCGCTGCACGCATACGGCACGCCCACGATCACCATCCCGTGATGCAGCAGCGTCGTGTGGAACGACGTGATCGTCGTTTCCTGGCCGCCGTGCTGCGTGCCGGTCGACGCGAACACGCTGCCGATCTTGCCGACGAGCGCGCCTTTCATCCACAGGCCGCCCGTCTGGTCGAGGAACGTGCGCATCTGCCCGGCCATATTGCCGAAGCGGGTCGGCGTGCCGAAGATGATCGCGTCGTAGTCGGCGAGTTCGTCCACCGTGGCGACCGGCGCGGCCTGGTCGACCTTCACGCCGATCGCGCGGGCCTGGTCGGCCGGGATCGTTTCCGGCACGCGCTTGAGCGTGACCTCGACGCCGGGCACCGATTTCGCGCCCTCCACGACGTGCTGCGCCATCGTTTCGACGTGCCCGTAGGACGAGTAGTAAAGAACGAGAACCTTGGCCATGTTGCGAATCTCCGATTAAAAGGGCCCCGCGTTTCGGCGGGGCCCGGTTTCCCGAACGGGCGTCACGCCCATTCGGCCGTCACTTCGACCGGACGCAGGTCGAACACGAGCACTTCGGCGTCCTTGCCGTCGGCGATCGTCAGCGCGTGTTCGCCGCGGATGCGCGCGCCGTCGCCTTCGCCGAGCGTCACGCCGTTGACCGTCACGCTGCCGCGCGCCACGTGCACGTAAGCAAAGCGGTTCGGATCAAGTTCCAGCGTCGCGCTTTCGTCGCGGTCGAACAGGCCCGCGTAAATCCGCGTGTCCTGCCGGATCTTCAGCGAACCGGCGTCGCCGTTTGGCGACACGACGAGGGCGAGCTTGCCGCGCTTGTCGTCGGCCGCGACATTCGTCTGCTGATAGCGCGGCTCGGCGCCCTTTTCGGCCGGCCCGACCCAGATCTGCAGGAAGTGGACCGGTGTGTCCTGCGAGTGGTTGAACTCGCTGTGGCGCACGCCGGTGCCCGCGCTCATCAACTGCACGTCGCCCGGCACGATCACCGAGCCGGTGCCCATCGAGTCCTTGTGTTCGAGCGCGCCGTCGAGCACGTACGACACGATTTCCATGTCGCGGTGCGGGTGCGTGCCGAAGCCGCGGCCCGGGGCGACGCGGTCGTCGTTGATCACGAGCAGATCGGAGAAGCCGACTTGCTTCGGATCGTAGTAATTCGCGAACGAAAACGTATGACGGGAGCTGAGCCAGCCATGCTCCGCACGGCCACGTTGGTTTGCTGCACGGATGTCGATCATGATTTTTTGTCCTTGAAGTCGCCGGACCTCGGAAGTGGGCTCGGCTGTTCGTTGAGATGAATCTTAGGTCAATCGATTTGACAAATAAATCGCTGTAGAGATAATGACTGTCGCTATGGAGTGGACAATATGGAATTCAACGATCTGAGGATCTTCGTCGCGACGGTGGACGCAGGCAGCTTCACGGCGGCGGCCGATCAGTTGATGCTGTCCAAGCAGTTCGTCAGCCGGCGCACGATGGCGCTGGAGGCGTCGCTCGGCGTGCGGCTGCTGCATCGCAATACCCGCAATCTCGCGGTGACCGAATCGGGGCAGGAGTTCTACGCGCGCGCGCAGCGCATCCTCGCGGAGATCGCCGACGCCGAGCAGGCGATGTCGGTACGCAGCACCGAGCTGCACGGCTCGCTGAAGATCAGCGCGCCGCTGTCGTTCGGAATCACGCACGTGTCGCCGCTGATCGCCGAATTCCTGGCCGCGCACTCGGCCGTGCGGCTGAACATCGACCTGACCGACCGGCGCGTCGACCTGATCGGCGAGGGCTTCGACCTCGTGCTGCGGATCGGCTCGCTCGAGGATTCGACGCTGATCGCGCGTCCGCTCGGCGCGTGGCGGATGATCGCGTGCGCGAGCCCCGCCTACCTGAAGCGGCAGGGCACACCGCAGACGCCGGCCGATCTGGCGGGCCACACATGCGTGCTGTACGGGCGCGAGCGGCGGGTCGGCTGGGAATTCCGCGTCGACGGCGCGGCGCGCACATTCGACGTGCAGGGTCCGCTCGTCGCGAACAACGGCGAAGTGGTGCGCGACGCGGCGATCGCCGGGCTCGGCATCGCGCTGCTGCCGGATTTCATCGTCGGCGGGGCGCTCGACAGTGGTGCGCTGGTGCCGGTGCTCGACGCGTATGCGCCGTCGCCGATCACCCTCAATGCGGTGTTTCCGCAGCATCGGGAAGGGTTCGTCACGCTGCGCACGTTCATCGGGTTTCTCGCGGAACGGCTTGGGACGCCGGCGCCGACGGGAGCGAGCGGAGCGGGTCCGGTACGGTAGCCGGCCGCCTTGCGGTGAATAGGGCGATTAATCTCCGCATGATTTGCGGAGATTGTTGAGTCGTGCGGCCAATATTCGGGGCTGTCGCGGATCACGGTCGGCGGCTGGCGCCCGGATGCGAGCGGGCCGATGCAGGTGGTCTCCGGGCCGATCGGCCGGCAGCGCGTGCATTTCGAGGCGCCGCCTGCCGCACGCCTGCCGCACGAGACCGGGCGCTTTCTCGCGTGGCTCAATGCGCCGCCGGCCGAGCCATTGCTGATCCGGGCCGGCCTGGCCCACCTGTGGTTCGTCACGCTCCACCCGTTCGACGACGGCAACGGTCGTATCGCGCGCGCGCTCGGGGATCTGGTTCTGGCGCGCGCCGATCGAAGCCCGCAGCGTTTCTACAGCCTGTCCGCGCAGATCCAGCGCGAGCGCAACGCGTATTACGACGTGCTGGAGCGCACGCAGCGCGGCTCGCTCGACGTCACGGAGTGGCTCGCGTGGTTTCTGAACACGCTGGGCTGGGCCATCGATCATGCGCACACGACGCTCGATGCGGTGCTGATCAAGGCGCGCTTCTGGCAGCGATGCGCGGGCGTCGCGATGAACGAACGCCAGGTCAAGGTCATGAATCGCCTGCTCGACGGCTTCGAAGGCAAGCTGACGACCACCAAGTGGGCCGCCCTCGCGAAATGCTCGCAAGACACGGCGCTGCGCGATATCACGGAGCTCGTCGGGCAGCACATGCTGCGTCGCTCGGCGTCCGGCGGCCGGAGCACGAGTTACGAACTGGTGCCGTTCGACGGCTGACGTCATTACCGGCTCGTCTCGTCCTGCGCGCGAAAGGCATCGTGTGCGTGACCAATGCAGAAGGTGCGATTGCCACACGCGTGTGGCAAGTCGCGGCGCATCCGGTTCACGTCGATGGAAAACGAAGGGCCGACCAGGCGCGACGGCGATCGCGTGATCGTGTTCATCGGGATCACGCTCGCGCGACCCAAGCCGCGTTGCGCGAGGGCATCGTGCATTGCACCGCGGCACCGCCGCCGACATAGTTGCGGCGACATCGAACGTCGATTGATCGGCGTCGCGTATTCGGGTTACGCTTCGCCGGGCGGCGCCATGCGTCGCATGCCGGGCCAGGCGTTTTTACCTCGAATGTCGCGTGCACGTAGCTTCTACGGGTGCGCGACCCAGCGACGATCAAGCCGATGAGAACCCAGAACCGATCGAATGCGCGCGGGCATGCTGCACGTTGCGCAAGTGGCAAGCGCAGCACGTACCTGTCATCCGTCGCGGCGGCCGTGCTGCTGACGTTGCTGCCGCCCGTCGCGCATGCAGCCGGCTTCGACTGCGCGAAGGCTGCGTCACCGACCGAGAAGAAGATCTGTGCGGACGCCGCACTGTCGAAGCTCGACGGCGATCTGTCGACGGCGTGGAAGAGGGCGCTCGCGAAGGGCGGCGATACGGCCGCGCTGAAGGCGGCGCAATTGAAGTGGCTCAAGCAGCGCGACCAGTGCGGCAGCGATGCGTCGTGCCTGGGCGACCGCTACCGCGAACGGCTCGCGAGTTTGAACGGCACGCCGCTGGCCACCGATCGCTGGCAGCAGACGTGGTATCTCGACAGCGATAACCCATCGTTCGGTGGTGTGCTGACCTTCACCGGTACCGCGCCGCGTCTTCATTTCGAGGTGGGCGCCAACAACGGCGCGAATGATGGTGGGCTCGACGGCAACATCGTGCTGCACGGTGATACCGGCACCTATCGCAACGACAAATGCCGGCTGGATTTCGACCGGAAGGGCGGGCGCATCCGTGTCACACAGCAGGGTGCCGATTTCGATTGCGGCGCCGGTATGGGCGTCTCGTACGCAGGCGACTACCTGCCCGCCGCGCAGGCGCAGGCGAAACCGCAAGCCGACCTGCTGAGCCTCAAGGTCGTGACCGACGGGCAGCAGAACGCGACCGCGCACAAGCTGCTCGGCGCCGACTATCAAACGCTCGTCGACATGGTCAACTCCCGCACCGACGAGAAGGATCTCGACGGCCTCAACGCACACGTGACGTCGTACTGGGTGCGCGGCATCGCGACGACGAACGCGGCGATCGTGATGCGCCGCGGCACCGATCTGTGGATCGGGCTGCTCGTGTTCGATGCGAAGAACAACGTCCGGATGCGTTACTACTCGAACGTGCCGGCGTGGAAGAAAACCGTGCCGAAGACGATCACCGCGTGGCACGACAATCTCGACAAGACGCTGCCGATCGACGTGATGCCGTAAGCCGGCGCTGCCCGCTATTTCTTGCTTCGGCGCGCGGCACGCGCCGGCGCCGCCGCGGATTCTCGTATGCGCAGTTCGGGCTGGACGGCATGGCCGGGCCCCGTCGCGCCGTTCTCGAGCGCGTCGAGCAATGCACGCGCCGCCTGGCGCCCGATCGCGTCGGTATCCACCCACATCGTCGTCAGCGGCGGCTGGATCTCGCGCGCGAGCGCGACGTCGTCGAATCCGGTGATCGACAACTGCGCGGGCACGTCGATGCCGAGCGCCTGCGCCTCGAGCAACGCGCCGAGCGCGAGCGCGTCGTTGCCGCAGATCACGGCCGTCGGCCGCGTCGCCGCATCGCTGCCGGCAATGGCACGCAGGCTCGCCCGCCCGAACGCGATCGTGGCCGCGCCTTCGTGCTGATGCACGGGGCGCACCGCGAGCCCGTGCGCGGCCAGCGTGTCGTGAATGCCGCGCAGGCGGGCCTGGACACGGTCGTTGTCCGTCGACGGCTGCATGATGATCGCGAAATCGCGATGACCGAGATCGAGCAGGTGCGTGGTGAGCCGCGCGAATGCCGCGCGGTTGTCGAAGCCGATGCAGCAGTGCGGGCTGTCGTCACGGTACGCATACGTGACGACGTACGGCACGCGATGCATCGCAAGGAGTTCGAATAGTTCAGGCGGATACGCTTCGCCGACCAGCGACACGGCTTCCACGCCGCGCGACAGCATTGCGCGCACCTGCGCGAGTGCCTGCGCCGGGTCGTAGTTCGAGCAGCCGAGGAACAGCGTGATGCCGTGCTCGGCCATGACCGTCTGCATGCCGGCGACCTGCGACGCGAACACCTGGTCGTCGAGGGTCGGAATGATCGCGCCCGTGATGTGGGTGCGCGTGGACGCCAGTGCGCGGCCGGCCGCATTCGGGATCCAGTTCAGTGCGAGCGCCGCGTCGCGCACGCGTTGCTGCACGTCGGCCGATACCTTGCCGGGATCGTTGTACACGCGAGAGACGGTCGCGGTCGATACGCCGGCCAGTTTCGCGACGTCGCCGAGCACCGAGCGGCCGCTGCCGCGGCGTGCGCGGGGCGTGCTCATCGGTTGTCTCCGGGGAGGGCGGCCGTGCCGCTGCCGTGTGCCGTCAAAAGCGTCATTGTTTACCCTCGATTCGTGATGCTCCCGCTTGCATTCCCGACCAACCCTGCGAGAATGTAAGCGCTATCGTACTGCTGCTTCCCTATTATGTCAGACACTTGTTCGATCCGTATGGCGAAATTTTCCGAGACGATGACCATTCCGGTCATTTTGTCGACCGCAAATGTAAGCGATTACATTCAGCAATGAACGGCCGACGGACACCACGTATCGCCGTCGTCGGCAGCGTCAACATTGACCTCGTCACGCGCGCGCCGCGCCTGCCGGTGCCGGGCGAGACGCTGCTCGGCACGACGTTCGAGACCGTTCACGGCGGCAAGGGCGCGAACCAGGCGGTGGCGGCCGCGCGCTTGGGCGGATCGGTCGCGATGATCGGCTGCGTCGGCGACGACGCGTTCGGTGCGCGCCTGCACGGGGCGCTGGCGGCGGAGCGCATCGACGTGACGCACTTGCACCGGATCGCCGGCACGGCGACCGGCGTGGCGACGATCACCGTCGACGACGGCGGCGCGAACAGCATCGTCGTCGTGCCCGGTGCGAATGCGTGCGTCGATGCCGACCGGATCGACGCGGCGTGCGACGCGATCGCCGGGGCCGCGCTGCTCGTGTGCCAGCTCGAAGTGCCGGTCGCCACCGTGGCGCGCGCGATTGCCTGTGCCAGCGCGCATCACACGCCGGTGTTGCTCAATCCCGCGCCCGCGCAACCGCTTTTCGATGCGTTGCTGGCGCGGGTCGACTATCTCGTCGTCAACGAAACCGAGGCCGAGTCGCTGACCGGCATCGCGGTCGGCGACGACGCGTCGGCCGCGCGCGCCGCCGATGCGCTGCGCGCGAAGGGCGTCGGCAACGTGTTGGTCACGCTCGGCGCGCGCGGTGTCTGCTGGCGCGGCAGCGCAGGGAGCGGCCGCCATCGTGCGCTCGGGGTGGCGGCCGTCGACACGACCGCGGCCGGCGACACGTTCGTCGGCGGGTTCGCGGTCGCGCGGGCCGGCGGCGCATCGATGGACGACGCGATCGGCTTCGGCCAGCGTGCGGCCGCGATCAGCGTCACGCGCCGCGGCGCGCAGACATCGATTCCGACGCGCGACGAAGTCGACCGTATGGAGACCTGAATTCCGCATCCGACGGAATGGCCGAACCCGGCCGCTGACAGTGACATGGAGACAATCGACATGAACGACAATCAAGCTGTTCCGCACGCGCCGCCACGGATTCGGCGCGGTCAACGCATCGCGCTCGCGCTGTTGATGGCGAGCGGGATCGTCAACTATCTCGATCGCGGCACGCTGGCCGTCGCGAGTTCCGCGATCCGCGGCGATCTCGGCCTGTCGCTCGCGCAGATGGGGCTGCTGCTGTCGGCCTTCTCGTGGAGCTATGCGCTGTGCCAGTTCCCGGTCGGCGGGCTGGTCGACCGCATCGGCCCGCGCCGGCTGCTCGGCATCGGGCTGATCGTCTGGTCGTTCGCGCAGGCGGCGGGCGGTATCGTATCCACCTTCGGCTGGTTCATCGTCGCGCGCATCGTGCTCGGCATCGGCGAGGCGCCGCAATTCCCGTCGGCCGCGCGCGTGGTGAGCAACTGGTTTCCGCTGCGCGCGCGCGGCACGCCGACGGGCATTTTCAATGCCGCGTCGCCGCTCGGTACCGCGCTTGCGCCGTTGCTGCTGTCGGTGCTCGTTGCGTCGTTTCACTGGCGCTGGGCGTTCATCGTGACCGGCGCGCTCGGTCTCGTCGTCGCCGTCGTGTGGTTCGCGCTGTATCGCGATCCGGTGCGCGCGAAACTGTCCGCCGCCGAACGCGCTTATCTCGATGCCGATGCGCAGAGCGCGGTCGCCGCGCCGAAACTGACCTTCGTCGAATGGCGCAGCCTGTTCTCGCACGGCACGACGTGGGGGATGCTGATCGGCTTCTTCGGCTCCGTATACCTGAACTGGGTCTACCTGACCTGGCTGCCGGGCTACCTGACGATGGAGCGGCACATGAGCCTGATCCGCACGGGGTTTGCCGCGTCGGTGCCGTTCCTGTGCGGGTTCGTCGGTTCGCTGGTCGCCGGCTGGCTGTCGGATCTCGTCACGCGCCGCAGCCGGTCGCCGGTCGTGAGCCGGCGCAACGCGGTGGTGGCCGCGATGCTCGGGATGGTCGCGTTCACGATTCCGGCCGCGCTCGTGCAGAGCAATACGGTTGCGCTCGCATGCATTTCGGTGGTGATCTTTCTCGCCAACGCGGCGTCGGCGTGCTCGTGGGCGCTCGCGACGGCAGCCGCGCCGCCGAGCCGCATCGCGTCGCTCGGCGCGATCCAGAATTTCGGCGGCTTCATCGGCGGCGCGCTGGCCCCGATCCTGACCGGCGTCATCGCGCAGAAGTGGTCGTTCGTGCCCGCGCTGCTCACCGCGGCGGCGATCGCGTTCGCCGGCGCGATGGCGTACCTGCTGCTGGTGCGCAAGCCGATTCCCGAACAGGCCGCGAGCGCCGCGCCCGGACCGTTGCCGGCTTGAGCTTGCAGCCTGCATCCGCATTCATTGAAGCAAGGAGAAACAGATGCACTACCCGCAGCCATCGAACGTGACGATCGAGGGGATCGTGCCGGTGATGCTGACGCCATTCGACGACGCCGGCGCGATCGACTACGCCGGGCTCGAGCGGCTCATCGAATGGTATTTGGCGCACGGCTCGGATGCGTTGTTCGCGGTCGCGCAATCGAGCGAGATGCAGTTCCTGAGCCTGGCCGAACGCGCGGCGCTCGCGCGTTTCGTGGTCGATCGCGTGGCCGGGCGCGTGCCGGTCGTCGCGTCGGGCCACATCAGCGACGACCTCGACGCGCAGGTCGCCGAACTGTGCGCGGCGGCCGAATCGGGCGCGCAGGGCGTCGTGCTCGTGACCAACCGGCTCGATCCGCAACGCAACGGCAGCGCCGCGTTGCTCGACCATCTGCGCCGGCTGCTCGCGCGGCTGCCGTCGGATCTTCCGCTCGGCCTGTACGAATGTCCGGCGCCTTATCGGCGGCTTCTGTCGGATGACGAGTTGCGCGCGTGCATCGATACGGGCCGATTCGTGATGCTCAAGGACGTGAGCTGCGATCTCGCGACGGTGAAGCGGCGCGTCGCGCTGGCCGCGGGGTCGCCGCTGAAAATCCTGAACGCGAACGCCGCGATCGCGTGGGACGCGATGAAGGCCGGGTCGGCCGGTTTCAACGGCGTGTTCACGAACTTCCATCCCGATCTCTACCAGTGGCTGCGCACGCAAGGCGAATCGAATCCGGCGCTGGCCGACGAACTCTCGACGTTCCTGGTCGTCTCGGCGGTATCGGAGGCGCTGGGCTACCCGGCGCTCGCGAAGCTCTATCACCAGCGGATCGGCACGTTCGGGTCGATCAAATGCCGTGCGATCGACTACGACGTGCGCGAACGCTTCTGGGCGCTCGACGCGGTACTCGACAAGATCGTGGCCGGCACCGAACATTTCCGCCGGCGGATCGCGGCGTCATAACGCAGGACGCGCGCCGCCAGCAGCGCGGCGCGTGATCGCATCGCATGCCGTGCCGTGCCGTGCATGCGGCACATCCGCTGCGTGCCCGAACGACCCGTCTTGCGCGAGGCGTCGCAGTCGCGGCGCCATCATCGCGATTCCCTTCCCGTCGCTGGCGGCAATGCCTGCCGCTTCGCGATGCGGCTGCCATTCGCAGTCATTCGCGACGTCACGAACTGCCGGGTCAGTTGCGCGGCATAGTCGGACAGATTCGACTGCTGCTGCGCGACACGCTTCAGATCGTCGGCCAGTGCGGTCGTCCGCACGTCGATCATCCCGTTCTCCGGATTGAACAGGCCAAGCAGCAAGCGAATGTATCGCTCGGCGAGAGGTGTTCTTCCTTGCCGGTATCAGTTGGCAAGGCTGGTCTGGAGCGAATCGTCCGCCATCCGCGCTGGCCGGCCGTCACCGGATGGGCCGCTCTCCCGCGATTGTCCACTATTTCGAGACAGAAAATCGTGTTTCTGCGGATTGATGAATTTTTGCGGGACAGTAGACTGCACCCGTGCTTCGCCAGAACCGATCCGGCGCGCGCCGTCAGTCGCGGCGTCACCGGATGGATTCTTCGGCGGCGGGCCACCTGGCTTGCCGCGCGACTGCGCGAAGAGTGGTCCGTTGCCGGCATCGCGCGCCGATTCGACGCGCAGCGGCAGCGGATGCATCAAACCGTCAATTCAAGGGTGATTGCCATGCGTTACGTTTCACTGGAGTCGAAGAAGGACGAGCTGCTGCTGGCGGCTCGCGTGCTGATGATGATCCTGTTCGTGCTGTTCGGCTGGCAGAAGCTGCACGGCTTTTCGGGCACGGTCGCGTACATGGCGTCGACGGGGAATCCGGCGCCCGAACTCGCGGCCGCGATCGCGGTGGCGGTCGAACTGGTGGGCGGCGTGCTGATCGCGATCGGCTTCTATACGCGTCCGCTCGCGCTGGCATTCGCCGCCTATACGCTCGCGACCGCGCTGATCGGCCATCGTTACTGGGCGCTGCAGGGGATGGAGCAGTACATGGCGATGATCAACTTCTACAAGAACGTAAGCATCATCGGCGGGCTGCTGTTGCTCGCGTTGAGCGGGCCGGGCCGGTATTCGGTCGACCGGAAGTAAGGCACGACGAAGTTTCCGTTCGGTATCACAAGCCCGGTACGTGCAAGCGTGCCGGGCTTCGTTTTTGCGGGCGACGCTGGGGCGGCGCGCGTGCCGACGACGGAACCGGAGTCGTGCCCAGGCACCGCGGGCAGTGCATGCGCTCGCGGTCGGAATCCGCATCGCGGATCACGCATTGCACGAAGCCGTTGGCCGGCTGGAAATGGATGAAGAAAGAGGCGAAGAAGCGGGCGATCATGTTCCGACCGGATGCGAGCCGTTCATACTGTCCAATAGGCCCGATAATCCATTCGTTTCCGTGATCGAGCGCCACCCATGCCAAACCAGATTTCACCGATCGACCGTCCCACCATCCTCGTCATCGGCGCGTCCGGCCTGCTCGGCCGCGCGGTTGCCGCGTCCTTGTTCCGCGAACCGTCGCTGACGCTGCTCGCAACCATCCGGCACCCGCAAGGCGCCGGCGCAAAACTGCTCGCATTGCCGCCGGAAAACATCGCCGAACTCGACGTCCTCAACGAGCCGGCTCTCGAGCGCCTGTTCGAAACGTGCCGGCCCGCTGCCGTCGTCATTTGCGCCGCCGAACGCCGCCCCGACGTCTGCGAACGCGACCCGGCCGCGGCCCGCGCCATCAACGTCGCGGCGCCGGCCCGCATCGGCGCGCTCGCCGCGCGATTCGGCGCATGGACGCTCGGCATCTCGACCGACTACGTGTTCGACGGCAACGCCGCCCCGTACGGCGAGGACGCCACCCCGAACCCGCTGAACATCTACGGTCGCACCAAACTGGAAGGCGAGGCCGCGCTCCTCGCCGCCTCGCCACTGTCGTGCGTGCTGCGCCTGCCGTTGCTCTTCGGCCCGATCGCCGACTGGAGCGAATCGGCCGTCACGAGCCTCGTGCCGGCCGTCGTCGCGTCCGCGCGACCGGGCGCGGACGCGGTCGGCATGGACGCATGGGCGATCCGTTATCCGACCTGGACGCCCGACGTCGCGCAGGTCATCCGCGACCTGACGCTGCGCCATCTCGCGGGGAAATCCGTCACGGGCATCCGCCATTGGTCGAGCGAGGAGCCGATGACGAAGTACGACATCGCGCGGCGAATCGCGGCCGCGCTTGGCATCGACGCGTCGCTCGCGCCGATTACGCAGCCGACCGACGCAACGCCGCGCCCGTACGACTGCCATCTCGATGCGGCGCGCGTGCGCGCGCTCGGAATCGATTACGCGACGCCGTTCGATACGGCGTTGCGGGCCGTGCTGCGCGACGCGCCGCAGGCGCGGTAGGGTCGGCGTCCTTCGCGGCTCGCGGTACCCAGCCGACATATCAACCCCCAATCCGTCGTGGAGCGTACGGCCGTGCTTTCCCGGCGCGTCGCCAACGCATCCGGCAACGGGGCAGACAGCTGCGAGCCCCAATCCTCAGACGTGTTTCACGTCTGAGCGCACTCGCGATCGAATTCAGGATTTGTCTAGTCATCCTTGAGATTCGCTCGCTCGAATTGCACCAAACATGTGCCGGAATTCCCCGCGACGATGCACGCCAGAGCCCTGAAATTAGGGGATTTCCCGCGTTTCCCGCGTTTTTATTGATCACTGCTTGTCTCGCTGTTTTTCTTCTTGCATGCTTGTATAGACAAATTCCTGAGGCGGCTCGCTGCACCGAAGGGATGGCGAACTTCAACGCAAGGAGAATCTCGTGAACGGCAAGCGCATCAAGTGGGCAATCAGGACGATCGGCGTCATCGCGGCTGCGGCGGCCACGCTCGCGGCACCGGTGCAGGCGAAGGAATGGAAGACGGTGACGGTCGCGCTCGAAGGCGGCTACGCACCGTGGAACCTCACGCTGCCGGGCGGCAAGCTGGGCGGTTTCGAACCGGAACTGCTCGCCAACGTGTGCGAGCGGATCAAGGTGCAGTGCAACATGGTCGCGCAGGACTGGGACGGGATGATTCCCGGCCTGCAGGCCGGCAAGTTCGATGTCCTGATGGATGCGATTTCCATCACGCCGGAGCGCGAAAAGATCCTGCTGTTCTCGCGTCCGTACGCGGCGACGCCGGCGACGTTCGCCGTCACCGATACGAAGATCCTGCCGAAGGCCGCGCCCGGCGCGCCGATCGTCAAGCTGACGGGCGACGCCAACACGGACAAGCCTACCGTCGACACGCTGCGCAAGCAGTTGAAGGGCAAGACGATCGGTATCCAGTCGGGCACCGTCTACACGAAATTCATCAACGACAGCTTCAAGGACATTGCGTCGATTCGCGTGTACAAGACGTCGCCCGAACGCGATCTCGATCTGGTCGCCGGGCGCATCGACGCCTCGTTCGACGACGTCACGTACTACGCGGCGAACAACGCGAAGAAGGACAACGCATCGATCGTGCTCGCGGGGCCGAAGCTCGGCGGGCCGATCTGGGGGCCGGGCGAAGGGCTCGCGTTCCGCAAGCAGGATGCCGACCTGAAGACGAAGTTCGATACGGCGATCGGCGCGGCGCTCGCGGACGGCACCGTGAAGAAGCTCGCCGACAAGTGGTTCAAGACCGACGTCACCCCGTAAGCGCGTGTTCGGCCGCCGTCGCGTAAGTTCGTCGAACGGCGCGCGGCGGCACGCATCCAGCGGATCCACTCAACACATGCCGGGAGGCACGCATGGCGATTCTTGAAATGCTCGGCTTCGGCACCGAAGGCTGGGGCGGTGTGCTGCTGCTCGCCGCACTGATGACGGTCGCGCTGACGCTCGCCGCGCTGGCGGTTGGCGCCGTGATCGGCGCGGCGATCGCGGCGGCGAAGCTGTCGCGCTACCGCAGCCTCCGCCTGCTCGGCGATCTGTATACGACGGTATTTCGCGGCGTGCCCGAACTGCTCGTCATCTATCTGTTCTACTTCGGCGGCTCGACGCTCGTGACGGCCGTCGGCCAGTGGTTCGGCGCGGAAGGCTTCATCGGCGTGCCGCCGTTCGTGATCGGCGCGCTCGCGGTCGGGATGATCTCGGGCGCCTATCAGGCCGAGGTCTATCGCGCGGCGGTGCTCGCGGTGTCGAAAGGCGAGCTCGAAGCGGCGCGTTCGATCGGCATGCCGCGCGGCATGGTGCTGCGGCGCATTCTGGTTCCGCAGGTGCTGCGCTTCGCGCTGCCCGGTATCGGCAACGTGTGGCAACTGAGCCTGAAGGATTCCGCACTGATCTCGGTCACCGGGCTTGCCGAGTTGCTCCGCACGAGCCAGATCGCCGCCAATTCGACTCACCAGTACTTCGTGTTCTTCGTCGCGGGCGGTGCGCTGTATCTGCTGATGACGGGCTTGTCGAACCGCGTGTTCAACCGGGCCGAGGCGATCGTCGGCCGGTCGTTCCGCCGCAATTTCGCGCGCAACTGACGGAGAACGGGCATGTCCATCGATTTCGCTTTTCTCGTCGACACGCTGCGCCAGTTGCTGGCGGCCGTGCCGACCACGCTCGGCCTGTTCTTCGCATCGCTCGTGCTCGGCGGCCTGCTGTCGCTCGTGATCGTCACGATGCGCGTGTCGCCGCGCTGGCTGCCGAACCGCTTCGCGCGGGCCTATATCCTCGTGTTTCGCGGCTCGCCGCTGCTGATCCAGATGTTCCTCGTGTATTACGGGCTCGGCCAGTTCGGTGTGATTCGCGAGAGCTTCATGTGGCCGCTGCTGCGCGAGCCGTACGTCTGCGCGGTGCTGTCGCTCGCGCTGTGCACGGCAGGCTACACGGCCGAAATCCTGCGCGGCGGGTTGATGGCCGTACCGGTCGGGCAGATCGAGGCCGGCTATTCGATCGGCCTGTCGGGTTTCGCGCTGCTGCGGCGCGTGATCGGCCCGATCGCGCTGCGCCAGTGTCTGCCCGCGTATTCGACCGAAGCCGTGCTGCTCGTCAAGTCGACCGCGCTGGCGAGCCTCGTCACCGTGTGGGAAGTGACGGGCGTCGCGCAGCAGATCATTCAGCAGACCTACCGGACGACCGAAGTGTTCGTCTGCGCGGCCGTGATCTATCTGGGCCTGAACTTCATCGTCGTGCGCCTGCTCGGCGCGCTCGAATGGCGGCTCTCGGGGCACCTGCGTGCGCCGAAGCCGTCCGGTGCGCCAGCCGCGGCGACCCGCAATGCCCGGCGCGTCGCGTCCTGAGCGCGCCCATTCTTTCCAGGAGAATCCGATGAACACCGCCGCCCCCGTCGCGCTGTCGGTCAGAAACATCCACAAGTCGTTCGGCGATCATCATGTGCTGAAGGGCATTTCGCTCGACGCGCACGAGGGTGACGTCATCTCGATCCTCGGCGCGAGCGGGTCGGGCAAGAGCACGTTCCTGCGTTGCCTGAACCTGCTCGAGACACCCGACGACGGCTCCGTCGCGCTCGCGGGCGAGGAGTTGGCGATGAAGCGTGCGCGCGACGGCAAGCTGCATCCGAGCGACCGGCGCCAGGTCGACCGGATCCGCTCGCAGCTCGGGATGGTGTTCCAGAACTTCAACCTGTGGTCGCACATGACGGTGCTCGACAACCTCGTCGAGGGACCGCTGCGCGTGCAGAAGCGCAGTCGCGCGGAAGCGGTGGAGGAGGCCGAGGCGCTGCTCGCGCGCGTCGGCCTCGCGGACAAGCGCGGCTACTATCCCGCGCATCTGTCCGGCGGCCAGCAGCAGCGTGTCGCGATTGCCCGCGCGCTGGCGATGCATCCGAAGGTGATGCTGTTCGACGAACCGACGTCGGCGCTCGACCCGGAACTGGTCGGCGAGGTGCTGCGCGTGATGCGCTCGCTGGCGGAGGAGGGGCGCACGATGCTGGTCGTCACGCATGAAATGGGCTTTGCGCGCCACGTGTCGAATCGCGTGATGTTCCTGCATCAGGGCGAGGTCGACGCGGACGGGACGCCCGACGACGTCTTCGGCGGTCAGACCTCCGAGCGCTTCCGGCAATTCGTGTCGAGCCACCACGACCGCACGACGAACTGAGGCCGCCATGACCGTATTCCGTGCGGCGCAGCCGCTCGACTGGCGACAGGTGGCGGCCGTGGCGGCCGGCGAGCCGCTGGCGTTGGCCGACGAGACGCGCGCGCGTGTCGCGGCCGCCCGCGAACTCGTCGACGAGATCGTCGCGCGCGGGATTCGCGCGTACGGCGTCAATACCGGCGTCGGCGCGCTGTGCGACGTGATCGTGTCGCCGGCGCAGCAGAGCATGCTGTCGCACAACATCCTGATGAGTCACGCGGTGGGCGTCGGCATGCCGCTCGGCGCGGCCGAAACGCGCGCGATCATCGCGGCCGCGATCAACAACTATGCGCACGGGCATTCGGGCGTGCGTGCCGACATCGTCGACCAGCTCGTCGCGCTGCTCGAGCACGATTGCCTGCCCGAAGTGCCGGCGCACGGCTCGGTCGGGTACCTGACCCACATGGCGCACGTCGCGCTCGTCTGCGTCGGGCACGGCCATGCGCGCCATCGCGGCGAACGCCTGCGCGGCGCCGACGCGCTGCGGCGCATCGGCCGCGAACCGCTCGTGCTCGGCGCGAAGGAAGGGCTGAGCCTCGTCAACGGCACGCCGTGCGTGACGGGGCTGGCGGCGCTCGCGCTGGCTCGCGCCGAACGGTTGCTCGACTGGGCCGACTGGATCGCGGCGACGAGTTTCGAGAACCTCGGCGGGCAACTCGCCGCCTTCGATCCGGCTTCGCTCGCGCTGCGGATTTCGCCCGGTATCGGCCAGGTCGGCGCCCGCCTGCGTGCGCTGCTGGCGGACAGCGGCATGCTTGCCGCGGCGAGCGGCCGGCATACGCAGGATCCGCTCAGCCTGCGCACGATTCCGCACGTGCATGGCGCGGCGCGCGACGTGTTCGACGTCACGGCCGAGGTGGTCGATCGCGAACTCGCGTCCGTCACCGACAATCCGATCGTCGCCGGCACGCGCGAGACGCCGGCCGTGCATTCGCAAGCGCATGCGGTCGGCGCGGGCATCGCGCTCGCGATGGACAGCCTCGCGGCGGCGATGGCGCAGGTCGCGGCGATCGCCGAGCGGCGCCTCGACCGGCTCGTGAATCCGCTCGTCAGCGGGCTGCCGGCGTTTCTTGCCGCGCCGGGCGGCAGTTGTTCGGGGTTCATGATCGCGCAGTACACGGCGGTCGCGCTGGTCGCGCAGAACCAGCGGCTTGCCGCGCCGGCGAGCCTCGACGGCGGCATCACGTCGGGGCTGCAGGAAGATCACCTGTGTCATGCGACGCCGGCCGCGTTGAAGGCGCTCGACATCATCGAGAATACGACGCGCGTGCTCGCGATCGAATTGCTTGCGGCCGCGCAGGCGTACGATCTGCAGCCGGGCGAAACGGCGCGCGCCGCGTCGACCGACGCGCTGTGGCGGCATGTGCGCGAACGCGTGCCGGCGTATCGCGACGACCGGCCGCTCGCGGACGATATCGCGATCGCGGCCGGCATCGTCGCGGGTGTGCCGCCTTCGTTGCAGTGACGACGGCCAACGACGGGCCGATCACCCCACATTCATTCGGGCGAGGGCGCATGAGCGAAACGGAACGCAGACTTTCCGCACGGCAGGCGTCGGCATCGGCCGACACCGTGCCGGCGCGGACATTGCCGGCCTATCAGCAGATCAAGCGCTACGTCGTGGAGCGGATCGCGAAGGGCGACTGGAAGCCCGGCGGCGCGATCCCGACCGAGGCCGAACTGGTCAAGGAATTCGGCGTGGCGCGGATGACGGTGTCGCGCGCGCTGCGCGAACTGACGGCCGAGCGCGTGCTGACGCGCATCCAGGGGGCCGGCACGTTCGTCGAGCGCCGGCATTACGAGTCGACGGTGCTGGAAATCCGCAACATCGCGGACGAAATTGCCGAGCGCGGCCATCGGCACAGTGCGCGCGTGCTGCTGATCGAGCGCAGCGTCGATCCGGACGCGATCGAGGCGCTCGGGCTGCGCGCCGGGCCCGTGTTTCATTCGCGTATCGTGCATTACGAGGAGGACGAACCGATCCAGTTCGAGGATCGCTACGTCAATCCGGCCTTGTTTCCCGCGTATCTGGAGCAGGACTTCACGCTCGAGACGCCGAATCACTACATGGTGCGACTGGCGCCGATCCAGCGCGCGGAGTTCCAGATCTACGCGGAGAAGCCCAATGCGCAGGTGCGGCGGCATCTCGTGATGGAAATCGGTGAACCGTGTCTGCTGCTGCGACGCCGCACGTGGGTCGGCGAGCAGGTCGCCACGTCCGTGAGGCTGTGGCATCCGGCGTCGCGGTTTCATCTGGCGGGCAACATGTAGGGAAGCGGGGGCGGCGTCGCGCATCGTGCGTCGTCCGGCTCGATTTGACACCTGGCGTCGCCGCCCATTAAAGTCGCGACGCGGGGCGGCGGGTCAAGCACACGCCCGGAACAGGCAGCCGATGTTCCAGGACTACGGGGCTACCCCGTGGATCGGATCGAGACGCCGATGCGCCGCAAGGGAATCCGTTGCGCGTCGCGCAACATGACCCCTCGCAGCACCAGTCACGTTGACTCGTCGTCCCGCCCCTCTGCGTCCATGCACTCATCCCTGCGCGACACCACCCGAACGATTGCCGAGGCGATGCTCGCCGGTTCGCCCGAGCGCGACGGCGTCGTCGCGCGGATGGCCGCCGTGCTCGGCGAAGCGCCGCCGTGGGCGCACGAATGCGCGGGCCTCGCGCTCGTCCGCTTCGGCGCGGAGTGGGCCGATACCGACACCGACGCGCTCGCGGCGGTGCTGGCCGAGGCGCCCGCGTTCGTGCGTGCCTGGTATGGCGACCGTCGGCCAGCGGTGATCCGCATCGTGCGGCGGCCGCTGGTGCAGCGGCCGCTGCCGGCGCCGCTCGCCGGCTGCGACGTGCCGCACTGGCCGACGCCCGGCGATCTCGCCGGCTGGCTCGGCGTGAGCGTGCCGGAACTCGACTGGCTGTCCGATCACTGGCGCGTCGACGCGCGCGGCAGCGCCACGCCGCTGCATCACTACACGTACGTCGCGGTCGACAAGCGCAGCGGCGGGTGCCGGCTCGTCGAAATCCCGAAGGGGCGGCTGCGCGAAGCGCAGCGCCGCATCCTGCACGAGCTGCTCGATCGCGTTGCGCCGCACGGCGCGGTACACGGTTTTCGCAAGGGACACGGGATCGTGTCGTTCGCGGCGCCGCATGCGGATCGCGATGTCGTCGTGCGCTTCGATCTCGCGGATTTCTTCGTGTCGGTGCGCGCGGCGCGCGTTCACGCGCTGTTCGTGACGCTCGGGTATCCGGCCGAAGTCGCGCGGACGCTCACCGGGATGTGCACCAATCGCGTGCCGTCGGCGCGGCTGCTCGCGCCGGACCTGCGCGACCGGTTCGACTGGATCGGCCGCCAGCGCTATCGCGAACGGCATCTGCCGCAGGGTGCGCCGACGTCGCCGGCGCTCGCCAACCTCTGCGCGTTCCGGCTCGACATGCGGCTCGCCGCGCTCGCGCGTTCGCTCGATGCGACCTATACGCGCTATGCGGACGATCTCGCGTTTTCCGGCGGCGGCGCACTCGCGCGCGACATCGCGCGGCTGCAGATCCGGGTCGCCGCGATCGCACTCGAGGAAGGCTTCGCGCTGCAACTGCGCAAGACCCGCGTGATGCGGCGCGGCACGCGGCAGCAACTGGCCGGCGTGGTGGTCAATCGTCATCCGAACCTGGCGCGCGACGCGTTCGATCGCCTGAAGGCCATCCTGACCAATTGCGTCCGGCACGGCCCGGCGTCGCAGAATCGCGGCGCGCATCCGGATTTCCGTGCGCATCTGGCCGGGCGCGTCGCGCACGCGAGCGCGCTGAACGCGGCGCGCGGCGCGAAGCTGCGCGCGCTGTTCGACCGGATCGCATGGGAGGCCGGCGGCGAAGACTGCTGAACCGCCGGCTCGCATCTGCCGCGGCCCGCGACTTCTGCAACACGATCCCGCGCACTGCTATCATTCGCGCCATGCCGCGCCCGTGACAGGTGCGGCGAATCACTTGCGGCCGCCGTCCACTCGCGGCGCCGCCCGTTGCCGGCCGGTGCTGCCTGTCAGTGACGCACGACGTCGTTTCGTGCTCATCGCGCAAATCATGCCGGCTCAGGTGGACGATTCACCTATTTGACAGCCCCGATCGGCGGAACTTCGTGGTAGGTTCGGCCATCGGAGCTTTTTGCAAAAACATGCCCAAAGAGGATGAATACATGACCCAGGCCCTGCAGGAACTCGAAGCACAACTTCGGGACCTGAACATCAAGCTGTCGGAGGCGAAGCAGAAGGAGAAGCAAGCCGCGCTCGCGGCCTTCAAGGAACAGGTCGAGCTGCTGGGGATTTCGCAGCAGGAAGTGCTGAGCGCGCTCGGCTACATCGTCCAGCGCAAGCGCAAGGCGCCCGCGAAGTACTACGATCCGACGACCGGCCGCTCATGGTCGGGGCGCGGCCCGCGGCCGAAATGGCTCGAAGGCAAGGATCTCGAAACGCTTGCCGTCGACCGCGGAGCCAAAACCTGGTGGCCGGGGGACGATCAGGGCTGAAGCCCGCCGCGCCGCCGGGCCATCCGGCGTCGTCCGGTTCGCGCAGGCGGGCCGGACGGCGATATTCCGCCCGCCTGCCGTCTTTCATCCGGTGTCCGGCCTGATCGCGCATCGCCGGCCTCGCCGCCGCACCGGATCGACGTTTTCCCTTTCCCCTTCCTTTTTCCTTTCCCGTTCGTTGCCCGCCGTGGTCCGTCGTTTCCCGCCAGCCGTCCGGCCAGCGCGGGCCGGCGCGCATCCGCCCGCGTCGTTCGCGGGCACAGGCCTTAGAATGTCGCCGGACATTCGTGGCAGGACACCATGGCGGCAAACATGAAATCTTCGACGCTCGGCGGGCCGTCGGCCCCGGGCGTGGAGCGGGTCGGCGCATACGCGTGGAAGGCGCTGGCCGGATCGGCGATCGGCTATGCGATGGACGGCTTCGACCTGCTGATCCTCGGCTTCATGCTGCCGGCGATCACGGCGGCGCTGCACCTGACGCCCGGGCAGGGCGGCGCGCTGGTCACATGGACGCTGGTCGGCGCGGTCGCGGGCGGCATCGTGTTCGGCGCGCTGAGCGATCGCTACGGGCGCGTGCGCGTGCTGACCTGGACGATCCTGCTGTTCGCGATCTTCACCGGCCTGTGCGCATTCGCGCGCGGCTTCCAGGATCTGCTCGTCTATCGCACCATCGCGGGCATCGGCCTCGGCGGCGAGTTCGGGATCGGCATGGCGCTCGCGGCCGAAGCGTGGCCTGCAGCCAAGCGCGCCCGCGTGTCGTGCTACGTCGCGCTCGGCTGGCAGGCCGGCGTGCTGCTGGCCGCGCTCGTGACGCCTTTGCTGCTGCTCCACATCGGCTGGCGCGGTATGTTCGCGGTCGGCGTGCTGCCCGCGCTGCTCGCCTGGGTGATGCGCAACACGCTGCACGAGCCGCAAGCGTTCGTGCTGCGCGCGACGCAGCCGAAGTCCAACGCGTTCCGCATGCTCGTCGCCGACGGCCGCACCGCGCGCACGAGCGTCGGCATCGCGATCCTGTGTTCGGTCCAGAATTTCGGCTACTACGGAATCATGATCTGGCTGCCGACCTTCCTGTCGAAGCAGATGGGTTTCTCGCTGACGAAATCGGGCGTGTGGACGGCGGCGACCGTCCTCGGGATGATGATCGGCGTCTGGGTGTTCGGCCAACTGGCCGACCGCATCGGTCGCAAGCCGACGTTCCTGCTGTACCAGCTCGGCTCGGTCGTGACGGTCATCGCGTATGCGCGGCTGTCGGACCCGACGGCGATGCTGTGGGCCGGCGCGCTGATGGGGATGTTCGTCAACGGGATGGTCGGCGGCTACGGGACGCTGATGTCGGAAGGCTATCCGACGGCCGCACGCGCGACCGCGCAGAACGTGCTGTGGAACATCGGCCGCGCGGTCGGCGGCTTCGGCCCGGTCGCGGTCGGCGCGCTCGCCGCGCACTACTCGTTCCAGACGGCCATCGCGCTGCTCGCCGGCCTCTACGTGCTCGACATGGTCGCGACGGTGTTCCTGATTCCCGAGCTCAAGGGCGTCGAGCTCGAATGAGCGCGGGACGCGCGCATGCCGCCACGATTTCACCGGAAACCACGATGCAACGGAACAACAGGACGATCGGCGTGATGGGCTCGGGCAAGGAGCCGTGGCTCGCGTTTTCGGAACCGCTCGGCGCGTGGCTCGCGCAGGCCGGGTTCAACCTGCTGACGGGCGGCGGGCAGGGTGTGATGCTGGCGGTCGCGCGCGCGTTCGCCGGCGTGCCCGGTCGGGCCGGCCGATCGATCGGCATCCTGCCGACACGGGCCGATCCGGTCGCGGGCTTCGTGCCGCTCGACGGCTATCCGCATCCGTTCGTCGACGTTCCGATCCTCACGCCGCTGCCGCGGCGCGAACCGGGCGCGGCGCCGGACGCGATCAATCGCAACTACGTCAACGTGCTGAGCAGCGACCTGATCGTCGCGCTGCCGGGCGGGCACGGGACGGCCGAGGAGATCGCGCTCGCGCAGCGCTGGCGCAAGCCGCTCGTCTGCTTCGGGCCGGATGGCGCGTTTCGGTCGCTTGCCCCGGACGCCACGTGCACGTCGTCGCTCGACGACGTGATCCGGTTCATCGACGATGCGTTCGCGGCGGAGCACGCGCTGCGATAGGGCGATCGATCCATTCGGCGACCGTCGGCGGCAACGTACGTCGGCTCGAACCGCCGCAGGCACGGTTCAGCTCCGTCGCCCTCCGTTCGACGCGCTGTCTTCATCGCGCCGACAGCCGGTTCCGGTTGGCGAATCCCGGTCGGCATCGGCTTACAGCAGCATCACGTTGCTCGATGCCTCGCCGGATGGATACGCCGATGGACCGCGCGCGTTCGCCGTGTCGTGTCCCCGTTCTGTAGCGGGCGTCATGAAGCCCGCCGGATCGACGACGGTCCATTGAACCTCAGCCGCCCGCCGGCCCCGGCCGGCTGAAGCGCTGCTCGACCACCTCCGTCCCCCACTGCGTGCCCGCGGATTCGCTCGTCAGCGCGAAGCCGAACGACTCGTACAGATGGCGCGCGGCATCGAGCCCCTTGAACGTCCACAGGTACGTCTCGCGAAACCGGTGTGCGTCGACGAATTGCATCGCGAGCGTCATCAACCGGCGCCCGATGCCCGAGCCGCGCAACGCGTCGCTGACGATGAACCAGCGCAGGTGCGCGACGCCCGTCGCTGGGTCGCCGTCGATCGCGAGCGACGCGAGCGTGCGCCCGTCTTCCTGGCACAGCCACAGCGCCTTGCCGTCGGCAGGCAGCGCGCCCGCGAAGGCGGCCAGTTCGGTCGCCACGCGCTGTTCGAAGAAGGCGCCGAAACCCCAGTGTTCCGCGTAGAAGCGCGCATGCAGGCTCGCGATGTCGCCGATGCAGCCCGGCTGATAGCCGTCGCGAATCGAAGGCGCCTCGGCGGGTGCAACGGGCGCCCTGGCCGCATTGTCCTGGGCGAGCGCATCGGCATACAGCGCGAGCGAACGCAGCAGCGCCTGCTGGTCGGCCGGCATCATCCGGCGCAGCGCGTTCGACACCTGATCGGTCGCGAACGTGTCGATTCGTTTGCGGAGTTTCTCGCCTTCGGCGGTCAGGTACAGCTCGATCGCGCGCGCGTCCTCGCTCGACACGCGCCGCTCCACGACCCCGGCCGCTTCGAGCCGCGCGAGTTGCCGGCTCGTGTTCGACTTGTCGAGCCGGAGGATCGCGCCGAGATCCTTCGCGTTGATGCCGGGCGTCATCCCGATCTCGAGGATCGCGTGCACGGCCGACGGCGCCCAGTCGCTGTCGGCCAGCGTCGCACGCATGAAGCCGAGCTCGCGCACCAGCTTGCGCGAGAAGTCGCGCAGCTCGAGGATGGTTGCGTCGCGCGGCTTGGCCGGCACGTCGATGAGGTCCATGGTTTGTCCGTGGAAAGTTGCGGAGCGCAATCAACAATAGTTGCGAGTCGCAACTTATGCAAGGCGGATTTTTCACGTGGGTCGGTTGTTTCGCAGGCGCCGCCGCCGTGCGGCCCGGCGGTCAGGCGGATCGACGCGCGAGGACCAGCGCGGCACGGCGGGGTACCCAAGCCGATGGCCCGGCGTGCGGAAGTGGCCGCATACTGGCGGAGCGGGCCGACTTGCGAGCCGGAGCGTCGACCGACCCCCGATCGACGACCGCGGACCACGGAGATCACGATGAACAAGCTGTCGCCGATGACGATCGCGTTGCTTGCCGGCAGTGGCATCGGCGCGGCGCCGCTTCATGCCGCCGGCGCGATGGACGCGCCGCCGTGCAGCGCCGCGCATGCGGCGGATCGGGGCGGCGGAAACGCCGCGATGGCGGACGCGTCGGTCCGCAGCTTTTCGACGGCCGGTTGTTCGGGTGCGGTATTGCAGGGCGACAGCGCGGCCGCGACGGTCAACGGCGACCGGATCGAGTTGCACGACGGCGTCGTCTACGTCAACGGCCGATCCTATGGCGCGGTCGCGCCGGCGCAGACGGTCGAGTACGAGGTCGCGCGCGACCGGCGCACGTTGAAGGTCGACGGGAAAATCCGCACGCCGCCGCGCTGACGCGTGCCGCCCCGGTACGCCGCCGCGCCGCGGGCATGGGGTTCCCGATCAGCGTGCGGCGCGAACCGTTGCGCGCGACGGGCATTGCCGGCCGGTGTTCGTGCCGATTTCGTCCGCGCTGGTCGAATGCGACAGCCGCGGCGTGGCGGGCTCGGACTTCGGGCTGTTCCGCTACGAGCGGCTCGCGCGGTCGGTGTATCCGCTCGACGACGTCGTCGAGTGGCCGTCGGGCACGCGACGCACGGATTGACGGAACCGAACCGGGTGCGAGACGCCGGGCGCGCGCGCTTTCGGGCATCATCCGATGGCGCCGGCCCGTCGGGCAGCAGGGCCGGGCAATTCATTGCGTCCGCAACCGATCCGGAGAACCGACCGCCATGCATTCGAATCCTTTCCGCCCGCGCGGCGCGCGCCTGCTCGCCGCGCTGACCCTCGCCACGACGGCCGTCACCGTGCACGCCGCCGACTGGATCGTGTCCGGCAACGACGGCAAGTACCAGCGTGTCGAGGGCCGCGACACCTTTCTGCCGTCCCCGCCCGCCGACACGCTGACGCTGCTCGACGCCAGCACGTTCCCGCCGAAAGTCGCGGCGCAGATCGACGTCGAGAACGGCATCCAGGGGCCGCCGCAGGCCGTCGCGATCACGCCGGACGCGAAGCTCGCGCTCGTCGGCGCGCCGACGCGCTACGACACGGCCGCGAAGCAGCTCGTGTTCGACACGTTCCTGCAAGTCGTGAATCTCGACACCGCGCCGCCCGCGATCACGCGCGTCGAGCTCGGCACGCATCCGCAAGGGATCGCGATCGACCGCTCGGGCCGGCTCGCGCTCGTCGCCAACGTCGACGGCAGCGTGTCGATCCTGCGCATCGACGGCACGCAGGTGACGCTCGACGGCACCCTGAAAATCGGCAAGAAGCGGCTGGCCGGAATCAGCTTCACGCACGACGGCAAGCATGCGCTCGTGTCGCTGCGCGACGAGCAGGGCATCGCGGTGCTGAACGTCGACGACGGCAAGGTGACCGACAGCGGCACGCGGCTGAGCACGGGCGTCGCGCCGTACACGATCGACGTGTCGAGCGACAACCGCTGGGCCGTCGTCAGCAACGTCGGGCTCGCCGGGCTGCCCGGTTACACCGGCACGCTCGCGGGCGACGCCGATTCGGTCGCGCTGATCGACGTGTCGCGCGTGCCGTTTCGCACGGTGCAGTACCTGACGGTGCCGTCGCTGCCGGAAGGCGTCGCGATTTCGCCGAACGGGAGGTGGATCGCCGTGCAGGCGATGGACGGCTCGAACCTGACGGCCGACAACCCCGGCCGCCGCAAGCTCGGCAAGGTGCTGCTGTTCGAGATCCGCGACGGGCAGGCCGTGAAGGTGAGCGAGGTGCCGGGCGGCGAAGCCGCGCAGGGCATCGTGTTTACCGCCGACAGCCGGCACGTGATCGTGCAGTTCAACGTCGAACGGCAGCTTGCGCTGTATGCGGTCGAAGGCGGCAAGCTGCGCGATACGGGCAAACGGATCGCGCTGACGGGCGGGCCGTCTTCGTTGAGAACGCTGCCGCGCTGAACGGGCTTTGTTCACGGCTGGTGGCGACGGAACCTGCGCGGGCCGTTCGGCCGTGAACGGCACGCGCTTCTTCAACGGATGAAGGAGCGGGCGAACCGGCGACGCGCACGCGAGGATGCGCGCGGAAAGAAGCGCCCGATGCGCTTGCACCGGACGGTACGGCCGTGCCGTTACGGACGCAGCAGATCGAACCCGCCGAATACCACGACACCGCTGAGCACGATCATCGCGACCGAGTGCTGGCCGAAGTAGAGAATCGCGGCGGCGAGCCACGTCGTGATGCAGAAGGCGCCGATGCGGGCCATCGTGTGTTCCTCGAATGCGTGATGAAGTGAATGCGTGCCGCACGGCGTTCGCCGCTCGGGCGGTGAGCGGGGCACGCGTGCAGGCGGACGGAAAAGGCGACCCGGGAAGCCGCGAGGGCGTCGTCGGCGACGTTGCGTGCCGCGCCTCGACAGGCCGGAGTCGAAGCCGGCGGCATCGCGCGATCGGGCCCGAACGGGCGTCCGACGTGCGTATCCAGCCGGCGAAGCGGCGATTTTACCAGCGCCGCCATGCCGCGAATCTGGCCCTTTCGCCATCAATTTCGGTCATCGTGCAGTAATCCACCCGACCCTCGATATTCAAGTTTCGTGTGACGAATGCCGTAAACGAACTGGAAGGCGATTTCCGCCATGTCACTTCGTCAACCGACACACGGACCGACACGATGCAGATCGATTTCTCCACGACCGCGCGATCCCCGCTCGCGGACAGCGCCATGACCGCGAACCCGGCCGCCGCGAGATCGTTGACCGGCGGCGCGACGGATGCCGCGAGTACGACGGGCGCAACGGGCGCGACAGGTGCCGCCGCAGCGACTGACACGTCGAGCACCGCCGCCACGAAGGATGCCACCGGCGCCGCCGGCGAAACGCCCGGAGCGGCCGGTGCATCGTCGGAAGACCCGGCGGTCGCCCAGTTGAAGGCGCTGATCGAGCGGCTGCAGAAGCAACTCGCGACATTGGAGCGGCAGATGGCCGCCGCGGCGCAGCGGGCGAAGGACGACCCGTCCGCGGCCGTCGAACAGCAGTCGCTGAGCGCGGAAGCCAGCACGATCTCGGCCGCGCTCGCGACGGCGATCGCGCAACTTGCCGCGGCGCTCGCGAAATCCGGCGGCTCGCAGGCGGGCGGGCTGGTGTCGACGCAGGCCTGAGCGGCCACGGCGGCATCGGCCGCACGCATTACAATCGCAAGCGCGTCTCCTTCTCAAGGACGGCTGAACGATGAATGCGGAACTCGACGACGACGAACTCGTCCGCTTCGACGCGCACGGTGGCCCGCCGCTGCCGGCCGCCGATGCCGAAGGATGGCTCGACCACGACGGCGCGCGCATCTGGCACGCGTCGTACGGCCAGGGGCCGGCGGTCGTGCTGTTGCACGGCGGCCTCGGCCACGGCGGCAACTGGGGCAACCAGGTGCCGGCGCTGCTCGCGGCCGGCTACCGCGCGATCGTGATCGACAGCCGCGGCCACGGCCGCAGCACGCGCGACGACGGCCCCTATTCGTACGAACGCATGGCATCGGACGTGCTGGCCGTCCTCGACGCGCTGCACGTCGATCGTGCACGCTTCGTCGGCTGGAGCGACGGCGCATGCATCGCGCTCGTGCTGGCCGCCCGCGCGCCGGAACGGGCGGCCGGCGTGTTCTTCTTCGCGTGCAACATGGATCCGGGCGGCACGAAGGAGATGGCGCCGAGCCCGCTGATCGACCGCTGTTTCGCGCGGCATCGCAAGGACTACGCGCGACTGTCGGCGACACCGGATCAGTTCGACGCGTTCGTCGCCGCCGTCAGCGAAATGATGCGCACGCAACCGAATTACACCGCGCAGGATCTCGCGGCGATCGCCGTGCCGGTTGCGATCGTGCAGGGCGAGCACGACGAATTCATCCGGCCCGAGCATGCGGCGTACTTGGCGCACACGATCCCGGGCGCGACGCTGACGATCCTGCCCGGCGTTAGCCATTTCGCGCCGCTGCAGCGGCCCGCGCGGTTCAATGCGGCGATGCTCGCGTTTCTCGACCGGCTGCCGGGGTGATATGCAGGCGCGGCGCGCGGCCCGCTGCCGGGCGCGTTCTGACCATCAAGCTGTCGGCGGGATCCACGGCACGCGCTGCATGATGTGCCACTTGGGCAGGTCGGCCCGCAGGTCGAGTTCGACTTTCAATCCGGGCGGGTGAATCAATCGCGCGGCAGGCCAGCGCGCGTGGATCTGACGAGGCTTATCTCTTTTTCGTCGATTTTTTGACGCGGTGCCATTCGCCGTACCTCATAAGCTTTTCTTTCGCCTCGCGCAACATATCGTCGATTGTTGGCGGCCGGGCGATAGCGGATAGTCCTGCTTCGACAGGCCGGCGGCGCCGCCCTCTATGCGCGGCGCCGCCGTATCCGTTGCTCATGCAACCATCGGAAATCGAAAGGAACGCACTCATGCGATTCAACGCGACGCGCTTCGCCGCGACCCTGTTCGTCGCCGCATGCGCGACCGCCACCGCCGGTCGCGCGGCCGCCGTCACGCAGGACGACCTCCACGACACCGTCACCCGCCATATCGCGCCGCTGATGAAGCAGTACGCGATTCCCGGCATGGCGATCGGCGTCGTCGCCGACGGCAAGCCCTACGTGTTCGACTACGGCGTGATGTCGAAGCAGACCGGCAAGCCGGTGACGGGCGACACGCTGTTCGAGATCGGCTCGGTCAGCAAGACGCTGACCGCGACGCTCGCCGCGGACGCGCAGGAGGGCGGCGAACTGTCGCTCGCGGACCCCGCGGCCAAGTATCTGCCCGAGCTGCAGGGCAAGCCGTTTGGCGTCGTGACGCTGCTTCAGCTCGGCACGCACACGCCCGGCGGAACGCCGCTGCAGGTGCCGGACAGCATTCGCGACGACGCGGGCCTGATCCGCTATCTCCGCGCATGGCGGCCCGAGTATGCGCCGGGCACGCATCGCAAGTATTCGAACGTCGCGATCGGCATGCTCGGCTGGCTCACCGCGAAGGCGATGCACCAGGATTTCGCGACGCTGATGGAGCAGCGGCTCTTCCCCGCGCTCGGGATGACGCATACGTACATCGACGTGCCCGCCGCGCGGATGGCCGACTATGCGCAGGGCTACACGAAGGACGGCAAGCCCGTGCGGATGACGGAGGGCATGCTGTGGCAGCCGGCGTACGGCGTGCGGACCACGGCGGCCGACCTGCTGCGTTTCGTGCAGGCGAACATGGGAATGATCCAGACCGCGCCGCGCCTGCAGCGCGCGATCGAACGCACGCACACCGGCTATTTCCGCGCGGGGCCGCTGACGCAGGATCTGATCTGGGAACAGTATCCGTACCCGGTCACGCTGCCGACGCTGCTCGCGGGCAATGCGCCGAAGATGCTGTTCGACGCGGTGCCGGCCAGCGCGATCCAGCCGCCGCTCGCCCCGAGCGCCGCGACGTGGATCAACAAGACGGGCTCGACCGCCGGCTTCAGCACGTACGTCGCGTTCGTTCCCGCGAAGCGGATCGCGATCGTGATGCTCGCGAACGGGAACGTGCCGATCGAGGATCGCGTGAAGGTTGCCTACCGGATCCTCGGGGCGCTCGGCGACAGGCGGTAACCCTCCCGCTTCACGCCGATTGTCCGGGCACTATTCGGCGGGAATTATTGAATCGAAATCAACTGTCATTCGCGCGTGCGCCCGCTTATCAAACGGGTGCGTGGGCACTATCGTGACGGTCCCTGATACCGCTGACGAGTGCCGACCATGAAGACGACCCTCGACGAGATGCTCGCGTTCGTGACCATCGCCGATACCGGTTCGTTGACGGGGGCGGCCGACAAACTGCACCAGCCGACCTCGGTGATGAGCCGGATCCTGCGGCGCCTCGAGGAAAAACTCGACACCACGCTGATTCGCCGCACGACGCGCCGCCTCGAACTGACCGAGGAGGGCAAGCTCTTTCTCGACTACGTGCGCGAGATCATCGCGTCGGTCGAATTCGCCGAGGAACAGATCGTCAGCCAGCGCGAGGCACCGGCCGGGCGGTTGCGGATCAATGCAGCGATGCCGTTCATGCAGCACGTGATCGCGCCGATGATGCCGGGCTTTCGCGAAGCGTATCCGGCGATCGCGGTCGAACTCCATACGAGCGATGAAATCATCGACCTGCTCGAACAGCGCACCGACGTCGCGATCCGGATCGGCGAGCTGCGCGATTCGACGCTGCATGCGCGCCGGCTCGGCAGCAGCCGGCTGCGCATTCTGGCGAGCCCGGCCTATCTGGAGAAAGCCGGCGTGCCGGCGAGCGTCGCCGATCTCGCGAACCATGTGCTGCTCGGTTTCGCGCAGCCGGAAACGCTGAACCAATGGCCGCTGCGCGCCGCGGACGGTAGCGTGTACCGCATTCATCCGGCGCTGCAGGCGTCGAGCGGCGAGACGCTGCTGACGCTCGCGCTCGCTGGCGCGGGCATCGTGTGCCTCGCCGACTACATGACGGGCACGCATCGCCGCGACGGCAGCCTCGTCGAACTGCTCGTCGACGACACGGTCGAGTTCCGCCAGCCGATTCACGCGGTGTTCTATCGCAATGCGACGCTGTCGTCGCGCATCGTCAGCTTTCTCGACTATGTGGGCGCGCAGTTGAAGGCAGGCGGCGGCATCGACTGAACCGGCACGGCACGTCACCGGCCACGCAGTAAAAAGGGCGACGGGTTCGAATGACATCGAACCCGTCGCCCTTCGCGCATCGGTCGAACCCGAACCGCGCGCCTACTCCCCCAGCGCGCTCATCAGCCTGACCTGGCTCAGCATTTCATCGGTGCGTGCCTGCGCGAGCGAATCCTCGGCCGCGAGTAGCGCACGCTGCACTTCGAGCGTATCGATGAACGCCGATTCGCCGCTGCGCCACGACCGGTTGATCTGCGTATAGGCGCCGCGCGCATTCGACACCGCGCGCTCGAGGCGCTCGGTCCGGCCGTGATTGCGGGCGGCGGCGGCCACCGATGTCTCGACGTCGCCGACGGCCGTCAGCACCGCCGTCCGATAGGCGGCGAGCGCCTGGTCGGCCTGCGCGCGACGCAGCGCGACGACGCTGCGTCGCCGTCCACCGTCGAACAGCGGCGCGCTCGCGCCGGCGCCGGCCATCCACGCGAGCGAACGCGCGAGCGACGCGCCCGAGAAGCCGTCGATCGCCGCGCCGATCACGCCGATCAATTGCAGGTGCGGTTTCAGGTCGGCCTCGGCCACGCCGATGCGCGCATAGGCCGCGACGACGCGTGCCTCTGCCGCGCGCACGTCGGGCCGCCGGCGCAGCAGGTCGGCCGGCGTGCCGATACCCGGTGCGGCGGCGGTCCACACCGGCGCGGGCGCGGGCGGGTCGAGCCGCGCATAGACCTCCTGCGGCGTCGACGCGGTGATGATCGACAGCCGATGGATCGCGGCCTGCCGCTGCAGTTGCAGCGCGGGCAGCTCGGCCAGCGTCGTTTCCGTCTGCGCTGCGGCGCGGTCCACGTCGGCTACCGGCACGACGCCCGCGTCGAACAGGCGCCGTGTCGATTCCTCGGTGCCGCGCTGGCTCAACGCGTTGGCCTCGACCAGCGCGAGCCGCTGTTCGAGGCCGCGCACCGTCACGTAGGTGCGCACGGTCTCGTCGATCGTCGCGATCCGCACGGCCGCCGCATCGTTTTGCGCCGATGCGATATCCGCGTCGGCCGCCGACACGCCTTGACGGATGCGGCCGAAGATGTCGATTTCCCATGCGAGGCTCGCATTCAGGTCGAACGCGTTGCCGGTCGTCGGCGTATCGGTCGGGAACGCCTGCGAGGCGGACAGCCGCCGACGGCTGGCACCGGCATTCAGGTCGAGAGACGGGAACCATTGCGACGCCGCGCCGATCCGCACCGCGCGGGCCGCGTCGATGCGTGCGACGGCCGCCTGCAGGTCGAGGTTGTTCGCGAGCGCGGTGTCGACCAGCCGGTCGAGGATCGGATCGTGGAAGCCATGCCACCACGCACCGGTGTCGGCGGCCGGGCCGCCGGCCGCGAGATCCGCGTTCGCATAGGTCGCCGCCAGAGGCGGCGGCGTGACGGTGGCGACCGGCGCGCTCGTGCACGCGGCCAGGACGGCCGCGGCGGACAGCGCGGCCACGAGTCGAACGAACTTCATTGCACTCCCTCCGTCGCGACGGCTGCGACAGCGGTCTTGCGCATCGCGAGCCGGCGAACCATCACATAGAACACGGGCGTGAACAGCAGCCCGAAGAACGTCACGCCGATCATTCCGAAGAACACCGCGGCGCCGACCGCCTGGCGCATTTCCGCGCCCGCGCCTTCGGAGATCACGAGCGGCAGCACGCCGAGGATGAACGCGAGCGACGTCATCACGATCGGGCGCAGCCGCTGCACGCATGCCTCGACGACGGCCTCGACGAGCGCGGCGCCACTGGCCTCCAGCTGCCTCGCGACCTCGACGATCAGGATCGCGTTCTTCGCGGCGAGCCCGACCAGCACGATGAAGCCGATCTGCGTGAGGATGTTCACGTCCTGGCCGAGCGCGCGCACGCCGAGCGATGCGGCAAGCAGGCACATCGGCACGATCAGCAGGATCGATACGGGCAGGCTCCAGCTGCCGTACTGCGCGGCGAGCACCAGATAGACGAGCAGCACGCACAGCGGGAACACGAGCAGCCCCGTGTTGCCGGCCGTGGTCTGCTGGTACGACAGATCGGTCCATTCGAACGAAATGCCGGGCGGCAGCACCTGTTTCGCGAGCGTTTCCATCGTCTTGATCGCGAAGCCCGAGCCGAGGCCCGGCGCGGTATCGCCGTTGATTTCGGTGGCCGGATACAGGTTGTAGCGCGGTGCGCGATCGACGCCGAGCATGTCGTCGATACGCGTCACGCTGCCGATCGGCACCATCTCGCCGTCGCGGTTGCGTACCTTCAGCCGCGCGAGATCGGACGCGCCGACGCGGAACGGCAGGTCCGCCTGCGCGGTCACGCGGTAGGTGCGCCCGACGATGTTGAAGTCGTTGATGTAGGCCGAACCGAAATACGTCTCGACCGCGTCGTTGATCGCCTGGCTCGGCACGCCGAGCATCTCGGCCTTCTCGCGGTCGAGCTCGACGTGCACCTGCGGGCTCGTCGCGGAGTACGGCGTGTAGACGCCGACCATGCCGGGCGTGCGGTTGGCGGCCGCGACGAGATCCTGCGTCGCCTTCGCGAGCGCGGCCGTGCCGAGGCCGTTGCGATCTTCGAGCCGCATCGCGAAGCCGCCCGTGCTGCCGAGGCCCTGCACCGGCGGCGGCATCGCGACGACGATCGACGCTTCGGTGATGCTCGCCAGCCGTCGGCGCATCTCGGCCGCGATCTTCTCGATCGTCAGGCCCTGCTTGCTGCGTTCCGGCCAGGGCTGGAATACCGGAAACAGGCCGGCGCTGTTCGCCGAGTTCGTGCCGGTCGCCGCGTTGACGCCGGAGAACACCGGCACGCGCGCGACACCGGGCACCGACAGCGCGATGTCCTCGATCTTGCGCGCGACCGCGCTGGTGCGCTCCAGCGTCGCGCCGTCGGGCGTGCGCACGAGCACGACGAGGTAGCCGCGATCCTGCGCGGGAATGAAACCCTTCGGGCTCGACACGAGCAGATAGCCGGTCGCGGCGATCAGCACCGCGTACAGGGCGACCATCGCGGGGACGATCCGGACGATCTTGCGGACCAGCCGGCCATACGCATCGGACAGGCGCTGGAACACGCGGTTGAACGCGTTCGAGAAACGCCGTGCGGCGCGCATCGCCGGCGCGAACGGTGCGGCGATGCGGGATGCCGGCGCCGGTGCGTCATGGTCGCCGGCGTGCGCTTTCAGCATCATCGCGGACAGCGCGGGCGCGAGCGTCACCGACGTGAAGAACGAGATCGCGGTCGACACGGCGATCGTCACGCCGAACTGGCGGAAGAACTGGCCCGAGATGCCGGGAATGAACGAGGTCGGCACGAACACCGCGCACAGCACGAGCGTGATCGCGAACAGCGCGCCGCCGACTTCCTTCATCGTCAGCAGCGTCGCATCGCGTGGCCGGGCGCCGGCCGACAGGTGCCGCTCGACGTTCTCGACCACGACGATCGCGTTGTCGACGACGATCCCCACCGCGAGCACGAGGCCGAACAGCGTCAGGTTGTTGATCGAATAGCCGAGCACGGCCATCGCCGCGAACGTGCCGACGAGCGACACCGGAATCGACAGGATCGGGATGATCGACGGCCGCCAGCCCTGCAGGAACAGCAGCACGACGAACACGACGAGTACGACGGCTTCGTAGATCGTCTTGACGAGTTCGTGGATGCTGTCGCCGATGAACGCGGTCGGGTTGTAGCCGATGTTGTAGACGATACCCTTCGGGAAGTCCGTGGCCAGTTCGGCCATCTTCTTCTCGACCGCGGCCATCGTCGCGACCGCGTTCGCGCCGGGCTGCTGCAGCACCTGCAGCGCGATCGTCGGGTGGCGCAGCATGTAGCTGTCGGTCGCATACGCGAGTGCGCCCACTTCGACGCGTGCCACGTCCTTCAGCCGCACGAGCCTGCCGTCCTTGCCCTGCTTGACGACGATGTCGCTGAAATCCTCGGGGCGCTTGAGCCGCCCTTCGAAGATCAGGTTCGGCTGGAACGCCTGGTTCGTGATCGGCGCCTGCGCGACCACGCCGCCCGCGAGCTGCGTGTTCTGCGACCGTACCGCGGCGATCAGGTCGGCCGGGCTCAGGCCGAACGACGCGACGCGCTCGGGGTCGAGCCAGATGCGCATCGAGTATTCGCGCGCGCCGAGCGGGTTGATGTCGCCGACGCCCTCGATCCGCTTGAGCACGTCCGCGACGTTGCGGATCGCGTAGTTCGACACGTACAGCGGATCGTAGCGCTGGTCCGGCGAGTACAGGAAGATCGTGCCGAGCTGCGTCGGCGACGATTTGCGCACCGACACGCCGCTGCGCTGCACGGGCTCGGGCAGGCGCGGCGTCGCGAGCGCGACGCGGTTCTGCACGAGCACCTGCGCCTTGTCGACGTCGGTGCCGGGCTTGAACGTCACGGTGATGTTCAGGCTGCCGTCCGACGTCGCCTGGCTGTACATGTACAGCATGTCTTCCACGCCGTTCACTTCCAGTTCGATCGGCGTCGACACCGTTTGCGAGACCGTTTCCGCGGAGGCGCCCGGATAGGTCGCCTGGATCACGACGGTCGGCGGCGCGATGTCCGGATACTCGGAGACCGCGAGCGAGAAATAGGCCAGCGCGCCGGCGATCGTCAGCACGATCGACAAGACGATCGCGAGCACCGGCTGCTGCACGGACAGGCGGCCGAGATTCATTGCGCGCTCCCGGCCGTGCCGTTCGCCGCGCGGGCCGCCGTGGCCGCTTCGATCGCGCGCGGCACGGCCTTGACCTTGTCGCCGGCCTGCACGCGCTGGAAGCCGTCGACGATCACGCGATCGCTCGCGTTCAGCCCCGCGGCGATTTCGCGCAGGTTGCCGTACAGGCGGCCCGGCGTCACCGGACGGATCGCGACGGTGCCGTTCGCGTCGACGAAGTACAGCACGCGGCGCGTCGCATCGGTCGCGACGGCCGTATCCGGCACGAGCAGCGCGCGGTGCGCGACGCGGCTCGACAGGTACACGCGGCCGAACTGGCCGGGGCTCAGACGCCGGTCCGGATTCGCGACGCGGGCGCGCTGGCGCAGCGTGCCGGTCGAGTCGTCGAGGCGGTTGTCGACGAAATCCATCGTCCCCGTCAGCGACGGCTGCGCATCGCCCGGCAGCGCGATCGCGACCTGCCGCGACGACGCGTTGCCGCCGCTTTTTCGTGCTTCGCGCGTATAGCGCAGGTAGCTTTCCTCGTCGACGTCGAAATAGATGTCGATCGGATCCTGCGACACGATCGTCGTCAGCACGGTCGCGTCGCTGTCGCCGCCTTTCACGAGATTGCCCTCGCTCACGAGCTTGCGGCTGATGCGGCCGGCCATCGGCGCGACGATGCGCGTGAACGACAGGTCGAGCCGCGCGCGCTCCAGTGCGCCTTGCGCGCTCGTCACTTCGGCCTGCGCGCTTTGCACCGCCTGCCTGCGCTGGTCGTAAAGGCTCTGCGCGATCGTATCGGTCTTGATCAGGATGCTCGCGCGCTCGAAATCCTGCCGGCTCAGCTTCAGTTGCGACTGCGCGCGTTCGAGCGCGCCCTGCGCGGCCGTGACGGCCGCCTGGTACGGACGCGGGTCGATGACGAACAGCAGGTCGCCCTTGCGGACGAGCGCGCCGTCCTGGAACGCGACCTTGTCGAGATAGCCGCTCACGCGCGGGCGCACGTCGACGGTGTCGACCGCTTCGAAGCGGCCGGTGTAGACGTCGACGTCGTTGACGTCGCGCGCGACGGGCGCGCTGACGATCACGCCTGGCGTCGCGGCCGGCGCCTTGTCGTCCGACTGGCAGCCGGACAACGCGAACAGCGCGGCCAGCGGAACGGCGGCCAGCACGGCCGGCCGCGCGATGCGCTTCAATCCTGGATATCGGTTCATGTGCGTGCGAAATGTCGAGTGGGGCGCGTGGCGCCGGACCGTGCGAAGTATCGTGCGCGGCGCGCGGCGGATAAACGGATGAAGCGGCATAAGAACTTGTACTGCGCAGTCACGAATCGCTGCCTGCAGCGGCGACGGGCCAGCCTGTTTCGAGGAGCAGGGCGAGGGAGCTGAAGTGCAGTGACGACGCGCGGCCCGAATGCCTGTTCAGGCGATCCGGGCCGGCCATGCGGAGGGGGGGGGAAGGGCGAGCGGTTGCGCGTATCGAAAGGCGTGCTCTCTTGCACGCCGACGGGACTCAATGACCGCGATAGATCGAGTCGCGACCGTTGACCATCATCGCGCGGCCGGATTCGTCGGTGGTGCGGGCTTCGTTGCCGTAGCCGGTTTTGTCCGCGGCCGAGGCGGCATTCGGCGCGCCTTGTGCGACGGCGTTTTCACGCACACGCTTTTCGGCGGCGAGGATCGCGGCCGGATACTGGTTGTGATCCATCGCCGGGGTGTAACCGACGGCCACGAGGCGCGCCATTTCGGCCTTCACTTCGGCGCGGGTCAGTTGATGGTCGGCCTGGTGCGCGAACGACAGCGCCGGTGCGGAAAGGATCAGTGCGGCAAGGGTGGAAGAAACGAGCGTTTTCATCATGGGTATCTGTCTGGTCGAGTGAACCGCAACCAACGTCGACGACGTCGATGTCGTTGCGTGTGCAGCCAATATAGGTACGGCGGCGTCGGGGAAAAACGACTGTCCGGCTAAATCATTTTTGATCCCGAGTCACGAATCGAACGTGAATTCGGTCGGCAGCGTTGCCGGCCGGGCGTCTCGCCCGAACGGGCGCCGCGGCTCGCGATCGAAACGGGCCGCGAATCGGCCTATCAGACCTTGCGGGACTCAACTGTGTCGAATTCCGTCTTGGACAGACTTAACCCGCTTCCCTAGACTGAACCCGCTTTCCCTCGTTCCCTGGAGAAAATCATGAGTCTCGCGCTGCCCGGCCACAAGATCCTCGGTTTCGGTACCGCCCCGCTCGGCAACATGTTCCGCAACATCCCCGACGCGGAAGCGGCGGCCACCGTCGAAGCCGCGTGGCAACACGGCATCCGCTATTTCGATTCGGCTCCGTTCTACGGCGCCGGCCTCGCGGAAATCCGCCTCGGCGACGCGCTGGCGAACCATCCGCGCGACGAATACGTGCTGAGCACGAAGGTCGGCCGCGTGATTCTCGACGAAATCGAAGACGTGTCGGCGCGCGATCTCGGCGAAAAGGGCGGCCTGTTCGAACACGGCAGGCCGAACCGCATCGTCAACGACTACTCGGCCGACGCGACGCTGCGCTCGATCGAGGACAGCCTGAAACGCCTGCGCACCGACCGCCTCGATATCGTGTGGGTGCACGACATCGCGCAGGACTTTTACGGCGACGAATGGCTCGCGCAATTCGAAGTGGCGCGCAAGGGCGCATTCCGCGTGCTGAGCAAGCTGCGCGAAGAAGGCGTGATCAACGCATGGGGCCTCGGCGTGAACCGCGTCGAACCGATCGAGCTGGTGCTCGACCTCGCCGAGCCGCAACCGGACGGCATGCTGCTGGCCGGCCGCTACACGCTGCTCGATCACGAGCGCGCGCTGCAGCGCGTGATGCCGGCGGCGGCCGCGCGCGACGTCGGGATCGTCGTCGGCGGCCCGTACAGCTCGGGCGTGCTCGCGGGCGGCACGCACTTCGAATACCAGAAGGCTTCGCCCGAAATCCTCGCGAAGGTGGAGCGGATCAAGGCGATCGCCGCGCGCTACGACGTACCGATCAAGGCCGCCGCGCTGCAGTTCTCGATGTCGCATCCGGCCACCGTCGCGGTGATCCCGGGCGCGAGCCGTCCGGAGCGGATCGCGGAAGACCAGGCGGCGCTGAACGCGGCGATTCCGGCCGACTTCTGGCGCGAGATGCGCGAACAAGGTCTGATCGCGGCCAATGCGCCGCTGCCGGCCGATCATCGATCCTGAAAGGCGATGACCGGAAGCGGAAGCCGCGAGGCGCGAGGAAGGTCAGGGTCGCGAAGCGATCGCGACACTCGCGACAGGCGCGTAAGGCGCCGTGATGCAACGACGCCCCGCGCGTTCGCGCATTTATTTCGCCGCTGTCTCGACGACTTCCTCGCCGGTCAGGATCTCGCGGAAGATTCCGACCAGCGGCCGCAGATTGACCTTGTGCCATGCGGCCCACAGCGGCGTGCGGTAGCTGAACCACGGCAGCTCGCGCAGCACGACGCCTTCCGGCACCTGGTGACGCAGGCTCTGCTGGATCATCGTCACGCCGAGCCCGGCCGCGACGAGGCCGAGCGCGGCGAGCGGCTCGGTCGCTTCCACTGAAATGTCCGGCGAAAAGCCGGCCTTCGCACAGGCCGCGACGAACGCGCCGTGACGCGGCGCGCTGTCCTGCTGCGTGACGCCGATCCACGCCTGCGCGGCGAGATCGTCGGCGACGAGCGTCTTCTTCTTCGCGAGCGGATGCCCGTCGGGCATCGCGAGCAGCATCGGATCGTCCAGCACCTTCGTCGAATCGAGTTCGGGATCGTCCGGCGCGGGCGGCTCGGTGACGAGCGCGATGTCGAGGCTGCGCTCGCGCAAGCCTTCGAGCTGCGCGGCCGATTGATAGTTATACAAAGCGATGTGAACGGACGGGCGCCCGGCGCGCAGCGTTTTCAACGCGCGCGGCAGCACGCCCGAGTGCGTGGCCGTTTCGAGGTAGCCGATGCAGAGGCCGCCTTCGTCGCCGCGACCGAGCCGGCGCGCGAGCGATTCGAGCCGGTTCGCGTGGCGCAGGAACGCGCGCGTTTCGCCGAGAAACGTGCGCCCGTCGCGCGTCAGACGAATGCGCTGCTGACTGCGTTCGAACAGCGTGAGACCGAGCTTTTCCTCCAACTGCGCGATCTGGCGGCTGAGCGGCGATTGCGAGATGTGCAGGCGCTCGGCGGCGCGGCCGACGTGTTCCTCTTCCGCGACCGCGATGAAATATTGAAGCTGGCGGATGTCGAGCATGTCAGACCTTATCGGACTCAAGATTGGAAGATTGTGTCCCAAAGGGACTTTCTCATGCAATCCGGACCGGATCCACTTGCCTGCCCCGACGCGGCGCGCGCACGCGTGTCGTCAATTCCCGTACATGTCGAAGTCGAAATACTTCGACTGGATCGTGTCGTAGGTGCCGTCGCCGCGAATCTGCGCGATGGCGCGGTTCAGCGCGTCGCGCAGGTCGGTGTCGGCCTTGCGCACGCCGGCCGCGTCGCCGTTGCCCATGATCTTCGCGTCGTACACCACGCCGCCCGCGAACGAGAAGCCCTTGCCGCGCGGCGTCGCCAGGAATCCGAGCTGGCCTTGCACGGCGTCCATCAGCACGCCGTCGACGCGCCCGGTGACGAGATCCGCGTACGCCTGGTCGTAGCTCGGATACGGCACCACCTCGACCTTCGCGGCCGCCCATTTCTCACGCGCATAGGTTTCCTGCACCGTGCCCTGTTCGACCGCGACGCGCTTGCCGGCGAGCTTCGCCGCGTCCGGCAGCAGCCCCGACCCGGTACGCGCGATCAGTCGCGTCTGGTTGCGGTACAGGCGATCGGTGAAGTCGATCTGCCGGCGCCGCTGTTCGGTCGCGGCCATCGACGACAGGATCACGTCGAACTTGCGCGCTTGCAGCCCCGGAATCAGCCCGTCGAAACTGCTCGACACCCACACGCATTTTGCCTTCAGCTTCGCGCACAGCGCGTTGCCGAGATCGATGTCGAAGCCCTTCACGCTGCCGTCGGCCGCGGTCGATTCGAACGGCGGGTAGGTTGGATCGACGCCGATGCGGATGGTCGTCCATTCCTTCGCCGATGCCGGCGACGCGACGGCCATCGCGGCGGCGGCAAGGAGAATCGTGATGCGCGTCTTCATGGTCAGGCTCCGTTCGTGTGGGGAAGAGTGGGCATGCGCGTCAGCTCGGGAATTCGCCGCGCTGAAAATCGTTCGACAGTTCGAGGGCGTCGGCCATCTCGCCGACGGTGACGGGCTTGATCGGCGCGCGGATCCGGTAGTGCCCGACGTCGCCGACGCCGCGTTGCTGCACGTCGGCGATCAGCTCGCCGACCGTCGTGCCGCACCAGCGCCCCTGGCACGGGCCCATCCCGCAGCGCGTGAACGCCTTCATCTGGTTCGGCCCCTGGCAGCCGAGCGCCGCGAGCTGGCGGATCTCGCCGGCCGTGACTTCCTCGCAGCGGCACACGATCGTGTCGTCGTCGGGGCGGCGCAGCGCGGCGGGCGGCGTGTACAGCGCATCGAGCAGCGGGCGCACCGCGAGATGGCGGCGCAATGCGTGCAACGCCGGGCGTTCGCGTGCGGCCTGCCGTTGCGCATCGAGCGCACCGAGTTGCACGGCGATGTCGAGCGCTGATATTTCGCCGGCCAGTGCCGCCGCCCGCGCGCCGCCGATGCCCGCGCCGTCGCCCGCGATCCACACGTGCGGCACGCTGCTACGGCCGCGCGCGTCGCACCGCGGCCGCCAGCATGCCGACGACTCGTCCCATTCATGGGCACAGCCGAGCGAGCGCGCGAGTTGCATCGACGGAACGACGCCCTGATGCAGCAGCACGAGCGACGTGTCGAGCGCATGCGCGACGCCATCGTCGTCGCGAAAGCGAATGCGTTCGGCGCGGCCGTCGCCGTCGATGCGGATATCGGTCGCGCCGCGATACACCGGAATGCCGGCGTGGCGCACCGCGCGCAACATGCGCCAGCCCTTGAGCAGATAGTCGGCGCCGCGCAGCGCCGGCAGCGCATGCGGGAGCGCGCGGCGCCACACGTTACGCGGTGTCGTATCGACCAGCGCGCGCACGCGCCGGCCGGCATTCAGCAATTGCGCGGCGAACAACCACAGCAGCGGGCCGCTGCCCGCGAGCACGGCGTCGGCCGACGGCGCGAGGCCCGATGCTTTCAGCAGCGTCTGCGCGGCGCCGACGCCCATCACGCCGGGCAAAGTCCAGCCGGGTACCGGCCACGGCCGCTCCTGCGCGCCGGTCGCGATCAGCACCGCGCGCGCGCCGATGTCGAGCGTGCCGCGCGACGGGCCGCCTTGCGTGAGCATCGCGACGGGTTCCGGCTCGAACGCGATTTGCCACACGACGCTGCGCGGCAGGTAATGCGCGCCGCTGGCGAGCAGGCTGTCGACGAGCGGGCGGCCGGCCGTGTAGTCGGCGCCGAGCCATTGCGCGAGCGGCGCCGGCGCATCGGCCACGTTGCGGTAGATCTGGCCGCCGGGCGCGCGGCCCTCGTCCGCGACGACCACCGACAAGCCGGCCGCGCGCGCGGCGGTTGCCGCCGCCATTCCGGCCGGCCCGGCGCCGACGATCAGCAGGTCGCACTGGCGGCGCGTCATGCGAGCCTCGCCTTGCCGTGCATCGTGCGCACCTGCATGCCGTCGGCGACGAGCGTCATGCAGCCTTGCACGTTCGGCACGCCGTCGATTTCGACGAGGCAGTCGAAGCACACGCCCATCATGCAGAACGGGCCGCGTGGCGCGCCGCTCACGGGGCTCGTGCGGCACGCGGCCGAACCGGCGGCGAGCATCGCGGCCGCGACGCTGTCGTGCGCGGGCACGTCGTGCGGCGTGCCGTCGATATGGATGCGCACGCGGTCGAGCATCGCGGCGGCGGGAATGAGGGATTCAAACATGCCGGGCTTCCGTGGGCGCGGCGAAGCGCGCGGTGGTAAAGGCGGACAGGTCGGCCGGCGCGGCGCCGCCGGCGATCCACGGCGCGACGAGATCGGCGTGGGCCGCCGCGAGCGTCACGCCGCTGTGGCAGATCGCGATGAATGCGCCGGGATACGTGGCCGACGCTTCGTAGACGGGCAAGCCGTCGGGCGTCATGATGCGCAGCGCACCCCACGCGCGCACGATGCGCGCATGGGCCAGCGCCGGGAACGCGGTGCGGGCGCGGCGCGCGATGTCGACCATCGCCGGGCGCGTCTGGCCGTCGTCGAAGCCGACGTCTTCGGCGGAGTCGCCGAGCATCACCGACCCTTCCGAGGTCTGCCGGACGACGAGCGTCGGATAGTCGAGAAACGGCGCGACGCGCTCGGTGACCATGATCTGGCCGCGCAACGGCGAGATCGGCGCGCGCAGATCGACCATCGGCGCGAGCCGCGCGTTGTCGAGGCCGGCCGCGAGCACCACGCGCGCGGCTTCGAGCCGCGCATCGCGTGTGTCGATCTCGAAGCGCCCGGCGCGCGGGCGGATCTCGGCGACTTCGCTGCGCGGCAGATAGATGCCGCCGCACTGCTGGAACGCCTGCAGCATCGCGCGCAGCGTGGCGAGCGGATTCGCGTGACCATCGTTCGGCGACCATAGCGCGCCGGCCAGCGACGGCGACGCCGCGGGAATGAGCCGCCGCAGCGCCGCCGGATCGAGCACCTCGTACGACAGCGCGGCTTCCTGCCGACGCAGCGATTCGAGCAGGTCGGTCGCGCCGTCGAGTTCCGCGCGATGCTCGAACAGCTCGATGCCGCCCGGGCGTTCGAACGCGCAGTCCACGCCCGTTTCGCGCTGCAACTGCGCGGCGAACGCACGCCAGCGCTCGGACGATTCGCGCGACCAGCGCGCATACGGCAGGCAGCGGCCGCCTTTGCCCTGCACCCACACGAGCCCGAAATTGCCGCGCGCCGCGCGAAACGCGATGTCGTCGCCGTCGCACACCGCGACGCGTTGGCCGAGACGCGCGAGTCCCCACGCGATGGCCATGCCGACGAGGCCGCCGCCGGCCACGACGACGTCGAAGCGGCGCGCGGTCATGCGCGGCTCCGGTGTCGCGGGTGAGGCGGTTGCGTGTTATATCCCATGGCGGCGCGGCTCCTTGCTTTCAGTACGTTGCGGAACCGATGTTCGGACAGGCAAAATGGGCTGTCCAATACAGCTTGATCAACGATCCATAATCCAATGTTATGACCACACCCTCGCTCAGGATTCGCCAGATCGAAGCGTTTCGTGCGGTGATGCAGCGTCATACCGTCACGCGCGCGGCGCGCGAGCTCCATATCTCGCAGCCGGCCGTGAGCCGGCTGATCGCCGATCTCGAGGCGCGGATCGGCTTCGTGCTGTTCGAGCGGCAGCAGGGCCGCTTCACGCCGACCGCGCAGGCGCGCGTGCTGTACGAGGAAGTCGAGCGCGCGTTCGTCGGCCTCGATCGCGTCGCGCAGGCCGCCGAGCAGATCCGCGCGATGCGGCGCGGCACGCTGCGCGTGGCCGGCTCGCCCGCCGTCGCGCTCGACCTGCTGCCGGAGCTCGTCACGCGGTTTTCGCACGCGCATCCGGGCGTCGACATCACGCTGCTCGCGCACAGTGCGTCGACCGTCGTCGACAAGGTCGCGTCGGGGCAGTGCGATGTCGGGCTGATCGCCGAGCCCGTTCCGCATCCGGCCGTGCGCGGCGAGCGGCTCGCGGAAAGCGCGATGCGCTGCATCGTGCCGCGCGGGCACCGGCTCGCGCGCAAGCGCGTCGTGCGGCCGGCCGATCTGCGCGGCGAACCGTTCATCTCGTTTCCGCCGAGTTTCGAGGCGCGCAGTGCGATCGACCGCGTTTTCGTGGAAGCCGGCGTGGCGCGCGTGCTGTCGATCGAGGCGCAACTGTCACGGACGATCGTCGCGTTCGTCGCGAACGGCGCGGGCGTCGCGCTGATCGATCCGGTGACGGCCGCGTATGCGGGCGAGCGCGTGGCCGTCAAGCCGTTCGAGCCGGCCGTGCCCGATCACTTCTACGTGGTGACGTCCGCGTCGCAGCCGCTGTCGATGATCGGCGATGCGTTCTGCGCGGATTTGCGCGACGCGTTCGCGCGGATGCGGACGCCGCGCGACGCGTGAGCGAGAAGGGGGAGGAAACGTGTGTCGAGCACGCCGGACGCCGGCGGGCGTGCCGGCGTGTTGCCGTGTCGGCCGGGGTTCCGGCTCAGGCGAGCGCGCTGTCCGTTGCGCGTGGGGCGGGCGCGCCGGACGCGGACGACGTGGTTGCGCCCGCATCCTTCGCGCCCGCAAGCCGCCGATAACGCGCGAGTGCCCACAGCGGGAAGTACGCGGTATAGCCGTGATACTTCAGGTAGAAGATGCGCGGAAAGCCCGGCGCATTGTGCGAACGGTGCCACCAGAAGCCGTCTTCCTGCTGCACCGACAGCAGATACGCGATGCCGCGCCGCACCGAATCGGATTCGCAGTCGCCGAACGCCATCTGCGCGAGCAGCGCCCACGCGGTGCAGTTCGACGTGCTCTCGCCGCCATTCGTGCCGGCCAGTGTCGGGTCGACGTAGCTGTCGTTCGTCTCGCCCCAGCCGCCGTCCGCATGCTGTCGCGCGCGCAGCCAGTCGAGCGCGCGGGCGATATAGGGCTGTGACTTGTCCTCGCCGGCGAGCGCGAGGCCGGCCAGCACGCTCCACGTGCCGTACAGGTAGTTCGTGCCCCAGCGGCCCCACCAGCTGCCGTCGGGCTGCTGCGTGCGCTTCACGTAGTCGATGCAGCGCGCGAGCGACGCGCGGTCTGCCGCGCGTTTCGTCACGCCGAAGCACAGCAGCACGCGGCCCGATACGTCTTCCGTGGGCGGATCGAGCAGCGCGCCGTGATCGGCGAACGGGATCGCGTTCAGATACATGCGGTCGCAGTCGGCGTCGAACGCCGCGAAGCCGCCGTTGCGCGATTGCAGCCCGCGCATCCAGTCGAGCGCGCGCGCGACGCGCGATGCGTACGGATTCGTGCCGTCCGCGTGGCGATGCGTGCGGCCGCGGCGATCGAGCATCGCGGTGACGACCGCCGTGTCGTCGATGTCCGGGTAGTACGGGTTCGCGTACTGGAACGCCCATCCGCCCGGTTCGACGCCGGCCGGTACGTTCTCGATCCAGTCGCCGCGCAGGTCGTTCACCTGCCGCCCGGCGAGCCAGTCGTACGCGCGAGCGATGCGTGCATCGAGCTCGCGCAGCGCGCCGGCCGACTCGCCGGCTTCCGGCGCCGCGACGCCGCGCGCCTGTTCGAGCGCCATCGTGCTCCACGCGGTGTCCCACACCGGCGACAGGCACGGCTGGCAATACATGCTGCCGTCCGGCCGCGTGACCAGCAGCTTCTCCAGTGCGTTCTCGCAGTCGCGCCGCAGCGGATGATCGTCCGGGTAGCCGAGCACCTGCATCATCTGATAGCTGTAGACGATCGGCGGGAAGATGCCGCCGAGCCCGTCCTCGCCGTTCATCCGTTGCGCGCACCACGCTTCCGCGTGCCGGATCGCGCGCTGCCGCAAGCGTTTCGGCAGCAGCGGCTCGATAGGGCGGACGGCGCGGTCGAGCGCGAGGAACAACCGGCGCATGCCGCGCGCGGGCGGGAAGTACTGGCGCTCTTGCTCCGGCGGCGTGACGAACAGCTCGCGGATCGACACGTTGCGCGGATTGCGCGCACGCGCCTTCAGCGAGCACAGCACCAGCAGCGGCACCATCGTCGTGCGCGCCCAGTACGCGACCTTGTACATCGAGATCGGCACCCACTTCGGGAACAGCACGAATTCGACCGGCATGAACGGCGCCGCGCGCCACGGCACCTGGCCGAACGTCGCGAGCAGGATGCGCGTGAACACGTTCGCGCGCGCCGCGCCGCCGAGCGTCAGGATCGCGTCGCGCGCGCGGATCATGTGCGGCGCCCGTTCGCTGTCGCCGGCCGCCTTCAGCGCGAAGTACGCCTTCACGCTGCACGACACGTCCGGCGCGCCGTCGACGTACAGATCCCATGCGCCATGCGTGTCGAGCCGCTGGTTCGCGCGCAGGTAGCGCGCCATCTTCTCCTGGCGCACGTCGTCGATCTTGTCCATGAAATGCATCATCAGGATGTATTCCGCGGTGATCGTCGCGTCGGATTCGAGTTCGAAACACCAGCTGCCGTCGGGCTGCTGAAGGCGCACGAGTGCGTCGCGTCCGCGGGCGATGGCCGTGTCGAGCGCGGACCAGGGGGAGGGGGCCGATTTGTTCATGCGGCGGATCATACCATCCAGCAGGAATGTTTATATCGAGACGCGCGGTGCTACCATCCGCGTCATGAAAAAACGCCTCGAACCCACGCCGCGCGACGTGTCCGCGCCTGTCGAACCGGCTGGAACGCCCGGTGCACGCGCGCCTGTAGGATCATCGGCGCCGCCGGCTACCGCTGTGGCGGGCGTGCGGCGAAAAAAAGCGCCGGACCAGGTGCGCGCGCAATTGCTGGCGGCTGCGTCGGAGATCGCGACGCATCACGGCGTGGCCGCATTGACGCTCGATGCGGTGGCCGAGCGTGCCGGCGTGACGAAAGGCGCGCTGCAATATCACTTCGCGAACAAGCAGGGGCTGCTGGATGCGCTGTTCGGGCAGGCGACCGAACGGTTCGGCGCGCAACTGGCCGCGCGGATGGAGGCCGATTCCCGCGGCGACGGCGCGGCGGCGCGCGCGTATCTGCACGCGGTGCTCGATGCCGCCAATCCGGCTGCGAGTATCGACGTGCTGCGCGTGCTGGTCGCGTCGATGATCACCGAGCAGGACACACGCGCTCGCTGGTCGGTGCCGATGCGCAAATGGACGCGACCCGACCCGGTGCCGCTCGAGCGGGCCGCGACGCTGATGATCTGCCGGCTCGCCGCCGACGGGTTGTGGATTTCCGAACTGCTCGACAGCGTCGAGCTGTCGGCCGAATTGCGCGCGGAGATCGTTCGGCAGCTCGATGCGATGAGCAAGGGCGTGTTTCCGAAGTGATGCGCGGCGCGGGAATCGATCGTCGAATTCGGAGAAGCCTGGCGCGGGAAAGCCGGGGAACGGAAGCAGCGTCTGGCGGGCGCGCATCACGCGCGACGTGATGGTGATACGCGGATAGGCTGAGGAATCCGTTTCAATCGGTTTCGGCGAAAATCCTTCCGACCGGTGGAAGGAAGAAGTCTATCGTCCGGATATCGATGTGCGTTCTCGCACGCCGCACAAGAAACCGGGCTATCGGATGTAAGCGCGCATCGCCGGCGCACGCGCTTCGGCACAGGCAGCCTCGCAACCGCCCTTGCCGAAGCGGCGATGGAGCACCGCCGGTCCTATTTCGACGCGGCGCGCGTGAACGGCCGGAGCAGCCTGCCCGCCGCCTGACGCGCGATCATCCAGCCGGGATAGCAGGGCGGCAGCGCGCTCGCGGCATCGAGACGCGCAAGCAGAGTCGGCCGGACACAATGCGGGGCGTCGGTCGGTGGCGCCCCGCACGCACGTCGGAATGTCAGTGGCCGCGTGACTGGCCGGTACGAAGCTGGCCGGCAATCATCGCGGCGCGTGCGTCATAGCGGCGGGCCGTTTCGAGATCGCGCGGCAATTTCCGGATCGCGCGTCAGGTATTCGACGCTTACGGCGACGCGCTCCGGGTCTTCGATGCAGGCGAGGTGCTGCCGGGGATCGCGGCACCCGCGCGACCCGTCGGCCGACGAGATCCGTTCGAGGTCCGGCGACGGCCGGTAGCAGTGCTGCATCCGCCTCTCTCTGTCGCAATCGTCCAGATTCGCGTCGCGTGCGGATAAAAGCCGTCCGTTTCCCGCGCCGTTAACGTGTTCGCAGCCCCGCGCCGCGCATTGCGCGATGGCGCGCGTCGTTCGTGTTCCGGAATTCACCTCCGCCGCTGGCCGTGCCGGGCCGGCTCAAGGGAACGTCATGCGAAAACAACTCACTATCCGTGGTGGCCTCCTCGCGACCATCGCCGGCTATACCGTGCTGCTCGTGCTGGTGGTCGGCGCCTGCATCGCGGCCCTCTACATGGGCAACGGCTCGCTCGAGGCGATGTATCGCGACGATACCGCGTCGCTGCTGCACCTGAAGACCAGCTCCGAGCGCATGCTCGTGCTGCGCGAACGCATGAGCGACGTCGCGCAGATCATCAGCGCCGGCCAGCCCGCGAAGGCGGAAGTCGCGCAACTCCACACGCTGCTCAGGCAGAGCAACGACGAACTGGACGCGTACGCGCGTCTGCACGCGCGCGACGCCGGCGAACAGGCGCTGTTCGACACGCTGCAGACCCATCGTCGCGCGCTGCTCGACCGCGTGTTCCTGAAGGCGCTGTCGCAGCTCGACGGCGACGACGCATTCAACTTTCTCGACACGCAGCGCACCGCGCCGCCCGCGCTGTTCGCGGCCTACCAGGCGGCGATCGACGCGCTCGAATCGTTCCAGGTCACGCGCCAGAAGGCGCGCTACGATGCGGCCGGCGTCAATTTCCACCGAATCGTGTGGGGGATGGGCGCGGTCGCGGTGCTGGCGCTCGTCGTCGGCTTCGTTGCGCAGCGCGTGCTTGCGAAAGCGATCATCGAGCCGATCAACCTCGCGGTCGACCAGTTCGAGAAAATCTCGAAAGGCGACCTGACCGGCGCGGTCGTCGTGCCGGGCGAGAACGAGATGGCGTATCTGCTGAACGCGCTGAAGCGGATGCAGGACGGCCTCGTCGATACCGTGAGCCAGGTGCGCGCGAGCACCGAGACGATCGTCGGCGACGTGCGCACGATCGCGAGCGGCAACGTCGACCTGTCCGCGCGCACCGAGCAGCAGGCCGTATCGCTGCAGCAGGCGGCCGCGAGCGTCGAGCAACTGACGGCGGCCGTGCGCCAGAACGCGGACAACGCGCGCGATGCACGCACGTACGTCGAGGGCGCGGCCGGCATCGCGTCGCGCGGCGGCGAAGCGATGCAGCGCGTCGTCGAGACGATGTCGGAAATCTCGCAGAGCTCCACGCGCATCTCCGGCATCGTCGGCGTGATCGAGAGCATTGCGTTTCAGACGAACATTCTCGCGTTGAACGCCGCCGTCGAAGCCGCGCGCGCGGGCGAGCAGGGGCGCGGGTTCGCGGTCGTCGCGACCGAGGTGCGCGGGCTCGCGCAGCGCTGTGCCGCCGCGGCGAAGGAAATTCGCGAGCTGATCGGCCATTCCGCGCGACGCGTCGAAGACGGCAGCGGCCTCGTCGCGCTGGCCGGCTCGGCGATGGCCGAGCTCGTCGCGGCGGTCGAGCGCGTCAACGCGATCATGGGCGAAACCAGCCAGGCATTCGACGAGCAGTCGTCGGGCATCGAGCAGGTGAACGCCGCTGTGATCCAGATGGAGCAGACGATGCAGCGCAATGCCGCGCTGGTCGAGGAGGCGGCGGCCGCGGCGCTGTCGCTCGACGAACAGGGCGCGCGGCTGAGCGCGGCGGTCGCGCAGTTCCGTCTGCACGAAGCGGCGCTCGCGTGACGGGCCGCCCGGGACTCAAAGCGACCGGGCCTTCGTCTCCGGCAGCAGCAGCACCGCCAGCAGCACCACGCCATAGGCCGCGCCGGCGAAGATCGCGATCGCCGACGCGAGCCCCAGCGAATGGCTCAGCATGCCGACGAGGCTCGGAAACAGCGCGCCGATGCCGCGGCCGAAGTTGTACGTGAAGCTCTGCGCATTGCCGCGTACGGTCGATGGATACAGTTCCGTCAGGTATGCGCCGACCCCGCTGAAGATCCCGCAGGACGAGAAGCCCAGCGGAAAGCCAAGCCACAGCATCTGCGCATTCGAAAGCGGAAGCGTCAGGTACAGGCACACCGACGCGAGCGACAGCACCGAGAACAACATGAAGTTGCGTCGGCGCCCCCACCAGTCGGACAGATACGCGCCGACGACATAGCCGCAGAACGACCCGACGACGATCACGAACAGATACGCGCCGGTGTCGAGCACGGACAGGTGCCGCTCGATCTTCAGGAAGGCCGGCAGCCACGTGGACATCGCATAGAAACCACCCTGGATGCCGGTGCACAGCAGCGCGGCCAGCACGGTGCGGCGCGCATGCGAACGCGAGAAGATCGTCCACACCGACGGCTGGCCCGCGCCTTGCCGGCGCGCGGCGTCGGCCTGCACGAACGCTTCCGGTTCCGCCACGTGCTTGCGCACATACAGCACGAGCAGCGCCGGCACGATGCCGACCCAGAACAGGCTGCGCCACGCGAGCGACTCGGGCAGCACCGAGAACGCGATGCCGTAGAGCACCGCCGCGCAGCCCCAGCCGACGGCCCAGCCGCTCTGCACGAGGCCGACCGCCTTGCCGCGATGGGCCGGTGCGACGGTTTCGCCGATCAGCACGGCGCCTACCGCCCATTCGCCGCCGAAGCCGAGTCCTTGCAGCGCGCGCAGCACGAAAATCTGTTCGAAGTCCTGCGCGAAGCCGATCGCGAGCGTGCAGACCGAGAACCACAGGATCGTGCCTTGCAATACCTTGACGCGCCCGTAGCGGTCCGCGAGGATGCCGGCGATCCACCCGCCCACCGACGAGAAGATCAGCGTCACGGTGCTCAACAGCCCGGCCTTGCCGCGATCGAGGCCCCACAGGTCGATCAGCGAGGCCAGCACGAAACTGAACACCATGAAATCGAACGCATCGGTCGCCCAGCCGGCGAATGCGGCCTTGAAGGCGCGCTTGCCGGCCGGATCGAGTTCCGCGTACCAGGACGAGCGCCGTGCGGCGCCCAGCGATGCTTGATCGGCTTGTCTCGTTGTCGTCATCGTTCTTGTTCGCCAGGTAGGAACGCCGCTATCGAAGCGCGGCAACCGAGGTGCGGGCGGCGAGCGCGCGCAGCACGACGTCCGGCGTGGCGGGGGCTTCGCGGATGCGCACGCCGGTTGCATGATGAATCGCATTCAGGATGGCCGCCGCCGTCGGAACCAGCGCCGGCTCGCCGATGCCTTTCGCGCCGTACGGGCCGATGGCCGTCGGCGCCTCGATGAAGATCGACTGCACGTCGGGCATGTCGTGCACCGTCGGAATCACGTAGTCGTGCAGATTGTTGCCCTCGCCGGGGCGGTACTTCTCCATCAGCGCCATGCCGATGCCTTGCGCGACCGCGCCTTCGATCTGGCCTTCGAGCAGTGTCGGATTCACCATCCTGCCGACGTCGTGCGCGGCCACGACCTTCACCACGCGCACGCGCCCGCTGTCGCAATCAACCGCGACTTCCGCCATTTGCGCGCCGAACGCGTAGGTCGCGTACGGCGTGCCTTGCCCCGCCGCATCGAGCGACGTGGTGGGCGGATCGAAGCTTTCCTCGGCCGCGATCGCGTAGCCATGCGCGTCGACCGGCAGCGCACGCAGATCGAGCGGACGGCCGTCGACGGCGATGCCGCACGCATCGGCCGAAATGCGCGCATCGGAAGCCGCGCCGGCGAACGCGAGCAGCCGGCGGCGCAGCATCGTGCCGGCGAGAAAGGCGGCGCGACCGGTGACGAGGGTCTGGCGCGACGCCGACGTGCGGCCGCAATCCGGCGACAGCGCGGTGTCCGGCCCGATGAAGTGCAGGCGGTCGACCGGCACGCCGAGTGCATCGGCGGCGATTTGCGGAATGACGGTGTTCGCGCCCTGGCCGGCGTCCACCGCGCCCTGGTGCAGGACGATCGTGCCGTCGGACCGGATGCCGAAGCGCACGGTCGACGGGTTCGGCAACGCGGTGTTGCCGCAGCCGTAGAAGAAGGCGGCCACGCCGACGCCGTGGCGCAGATGCCCCGGCGACGCCGCATTGAGCGTCGCGAGCCGCGCGTGTGCGTCGCGCCACGCGGGGCGCAGCGCATCGAGGCACGCGACGAGCCCCACGCTGTCGTCGAGCACCTGGCCCGTCGGCAGCGCGTCGCCGGGCCGCAGCGCGTTCATCGCGCGGAATTCGAGCGGATCGATGCCGGTCGCGAACGCGAGCTCGTCGATCAGCTGCTCCTGCGACATCGTCGTCTGCGGCACGCCGAAGCCGCGAAAGGCGCCGGCTGGCGTGACGTGGGTATGAATCGCGCGCGAGCGCGCCGTGTAGTGGGGAATCACGTACGGCCCGCCGGCATGCACGGGCACGCGGTTCGCGACGGCCGTTCCCCACGACGCGAACGCGCCGGTGTTGTAGTCGCCGTCGAACGTCACCGCGCGCAGCCGGCCGTCGGCATCGGCCGCCATGCTGGACGTGATGCGCGCCGGATGGCGCTTGGTCGACGTGGCCATCGATTCCTCGCGCGAGAACACCATCGCGACGGGCCGCCCGAGATGCCACGCCGCGATCGCGAGCAGCGGCTGGACCGTCATGTCCAGCTTGCCGCCGAAGCCGCCGCCGACCGCGGTCGCGACGACGCGCACCTGTTCGGGCGGGATCGCGAGAATGCGCGCGAGATCGGCGCGATGCGGATGCGGCGCTTGCGTCGACGAATGAATCTCGACGGTGTCGCCCACGCGCCTCGCCCAGCCGGCCTCCGGTTCGAGATACGCATGCTCGACGAAACTCGATGCGAACGTGGCCGTGACGACGTGGCGGGCGTCCCGTAACGCGCGCTCGGCATCGCCGCGGCGCACGAGCCCCTCGATCAGCACGTTGCCGGGGCGATCGGCGTGCAGTTGCGGGCTGTCGTCACGCCTCGCATCGTCGACCGCGAGAACCGGCTGCAGCGGTTCCCACCGCACCGGAAAGCGATCGAGGTCGAGCGCGGCGATCGCCGCGCGCTCGCCGACCACCAGCGCGACCGCTTCGAGATGGTGGCGCGCCTCGTGCTCCGCCAGCACGGGCTGGTCCGCATACGGGGTCGCGACGCCGTGCACGTTGAGGCCGGGCACGTCGGCGTGCGTGAGGATGCGATGCACGCCCGGATGCGCGTCGACGAATGCGGCGAGGTCGCCGAACGTGAAACGCGCGCGGTGATGCGGGCAACGCACGGCGCGCAGGAACAGGCTGTCGGCCGGATACGCATCCGCGCCGAAGCGCTGGCTGCCGTCGACTTTCCCGGGGCCGTCGAGGCGCGTGAGCGGGACGCCGACGGACGGCCCTTCGGCCGGCGCGGGCGTCCGGCCGCGCGCGGCCGCCCCGCAGCCGACCTCGGTCACGGCATCGACGATCTTCTGGTAACCCGTGCAGCGGCACAGCACGCCGTCGATCGCGGCCCGCGCGCTCGCACGGTCGGTGACTTCGCCGGCGTCGATCGCGGCCGCCGCCGCGGTGAGCATGCCCGGCGTGCAAAAACCGCATTGCACCGCCTGATGGGCGAGCAACGCGTCCTGCAGGCGGCTGCCGCACCGCGTGCCGTCGGCCAGGCCTTCGACCGTGACGATGCGGCGCCCCGCGACCTGCGCGACGGGAATCAGGCACGCGTAGCGCGCCTCGCCGTCGACGATCACCGTGCAACTGCCGCAATCGCCCTGACGGCACCCTTCCTTGGTGCCGAACTGGCGCAGGTCGGCGCGCAGGTGGTCGATCAGCCGCTGCGCGCGGTCTGCCGGCAGGCCGCGCCGCGTACCGTTGAGTTCGAACCAGTCCGGCTCGGGGCGAGCCGGAGCGCTGTCGTCCGCTGTCGTATCGCGTACGTCGGCAAGCGGGTCAGGCGGGGAGTGGGCCACGGGCGTTCTCCTCGATGCAGCATGTGAAGGCGCGCGACACGGCCAGCCGCGCGAGATGAAGGCGATGCACTGCCGTCGCGCGGCAGTCGTCGACCGGCGTCAGCTCCGCGAGCGGCGCCGCTGCGATCGTGTCGGCCAGGTCGTCGCACCGGCGGCCGGCCAGCGCGGCCTCGAGCGCCCGCATCCGGCGCGCGACGCCGGATGCGCCGCCCACGGCGACGGCCGCTGCCGCTATCGTGCCGGCGGCATCGATGCGCAGCCGCGCGGCGGCCGATACGACGGCGATCGCCGGGCCGTCGCGATTCGTGTATTTGATGAACGACGTGCGATCGTGCGCGGGCGGTTGTACGAACAGCACGGCAACCAGCAGTTCGTCCGCATCGCGCGCGACCACGCGGTTGCCGAGCAGGAATTCGGCCAACGGCAAGCGGCGCACGCCGCGCACGCTCGCCAGTTCGACGTGCGCGTCGAGCGCGAGCAGCGCGGGGATGCCGTCCGCGACCGGCGACGCGTGGCACACGTTTCCGCCGATCGTTCCCTGCGCCCGAATCTGCCGCGGCCCGATGGTCGCGGCGGCTTCCGTGAGCGCCGTCGGCAGCCATGCCGTGCGCGCGATCGCGGCCCACGTGCTGGCCGCGCCGATCCGGACGACACCGTCGCGCAGCGCGATGCCGTGCAGCGCGTCGATGCGGCTGATGTCCAGCCATGACGACCGGGCAGGCACGAGCGCGAGCTCCGCGAAGAGGTCCGTGGCCCCGCACACGATGCGCGGCCGCGGTTCGGCGGCGAGCGCGCCGAATACTTCGTCGAGGGTGTGGGCGCGAAGATAGTTCATCACGACGGTGTGGGAATCTTCATGATTACGCGCGCCGATCTCGGCACGCAACGCATTCAATCGCCGGTCGATGCATCCTTGCGGACGACCCGCAGCACGCTGTCGATCACGAACGCTTCCCAGCGGCGCATGGCATCCGGCGCATTCAGTTCCTCGCCGAGGAATGCGGACAGCGTATAACGGTTCGACGTATAAAAATACGCGGCCGAAATGATCAGCAGGAATACGTCGCGCGCGTTCAACCCGCTGCGGAACAACCCCTGTTCGACACCGCTGTCGAGAATCCGTGTGACGATCTGCACCGCGTGCGACGAATATTCGCCGCGCCGCTCGAGCTTCGACAAGTGCTTGCCCTGGTGCAGGTTCTCGGTATTGAGCAGCGTGATGAAATCGGGATTGCGCCAATAGTAGTCCAGTTTGAAGCGGATCACGGACTTCAGCGCTTCGACGGGATCCGAAGGATCGGGCGCCATCCTGAGCTCCGCCTCGTCCATCCGCCGGTAGATGCCCTCGAGCACCGCGACGAACAGCCCCTCCTTGCTCCCGTAGTAGTAGTAGATCATCCGGTCATAGGACTTCGCCAGCCTGGAAATCCGCTCCACGCTGCCGCCTTCGTAGCCGTAGCGCGCGAACACCTTGGTCGCCGCGCGCAGGATCTTGTCGCGGGTTTCCTGTGCCGCTGCCTCCCGGACACCGGTTCCGCGCACCGCCTTGCCTTTTGCTGCCTGAGTCATACCGTTCCTACGCCGGCACGGCCGCATGGCCATGCCGCATGAAAATACCCGAGATGGCGGCATTCCTTGAATTTGATACAGGGAACGCTACATGAATGTGAGGATTCTACTGATCTCGCGGGCGGTGCGCAACAAAAGATAAATATCGATATGAATCAACAATTTATGGTGGTGATTTGGGGGTGGTCGGCCGCCGGATAACGCGCTGGAAACGTATCTTCACATTTTTATTTCGAGAAAGTGCTGCTAACATTCGTTTGTGGAGTACTCACTACATGAAACGTAGAATTCAGGTCGGACGAGGCCGAAATCCGGTACGCGGGAGATAGACGCATGAACAACGAACTCGACGATTCCTGCAGCGCTTTCGCTGCGCGGACGGTGTGGAAATCGGCCGCCGACGCGGCCGGTCCCGACATGAGCCCGGTCCTCGACGAACTGATGGGTCGATCGCTGCTCGCGCCGGACATGCACGTGTTGCGTCACGTGTCGCGCGCGATGGCCGGCGAGGTGCCGCCGGCGGCGCGCATCGGCGCGCTGCTCGATGCCGCGATGCACGGCGTGGCGGCCACGTGGGGGGCGATCGCGGTCCTGCGCGAAGGCGGCTGGGAGCGGGCCGCCGACGCGACCGCGCCGAATGCGCCGCGCCGGGAGCGACCGCCGGCCGATCGACTGCCGGTTCCGATCGTCGCCGCCGCCGTGCACCTGCGCAACGGACTCGTGCTGCGCGACGCCTGCGCGGCCGACCAATGGCGCACCGACGACTACGTGCGCCGGCGCAAGCCGCGCGCGGTGATCTGCGTGCCGATCCGATGCAACGGCGCATTGCTCGGTGCGCTGTATCTCGAACACGGCGACTTGCCGGGCATCTTCACGCCGGCGAAGGTCGCGCTCGTGGAGATGATCGCGCTGCACGCGGGGTTCGTTCTGGAGAACCTGCGGTTGCGCGACGAGCTTGCCGCGCAGCACGCGCGGCTGTCCACGATGGAAGCGGCGATGCGCGACGCACAGTCCGAGATGGATCGCGTCGGCCGGCTCACCGCGTACGGCGAGCTGGCGGCGTCGATCGTGCACGAGGTCGCGCAGCCGGTCACGGCGATCGACACGTCGGCGCGCGCCGGGCTGAACTGGCTCGATCGCGGCGTGCCGAATATCGACGCGGCCCGCGAGATGCTCGCGCACATCTGCGCATGCGCGGTGCGTGCGCGGACCATCATCAGCGCGTTGCGCGCGAAGGCGCGGCAGGCGGCGCCGGTGTTCGCCGAGTTCGATCTCGCGGATGCACTGCGCGAGACGGCCGACATCCTGGAAAGCACGCTCGACGCGATGAAGGTGCGTTTGCGGATCGACGGATGCGCGGCGCCGCTGCCGATGCGCGGCGAACGCACGCAGTTGCAGCAGGCGATCATCAGCCTGCTGATGAACGGCGCCGAGTCCATGCTTCGCACGCCCGAGCACGAGCGTGTCATCGTACTGACGTGCGAGTCGGACCGGAACCGGGTGTGCATCCGGATCGACGATCGCGGCGACGGCTTCGATCCGCAGCTGGCCGCGCGTCTCTTCGAGCCGCTGTTCACCACGAAGCCGCACGGAATGGGCATGGGATTGTCGATCTGCAAATCCATCGTCGACGCGCATCACGGTCAGCTCGCGCTGACGCCGCGGCCGGACGGCGGAACGCGGGCGACGGTGACGCTTCCGCTGTTTCCGATGTGAGCGGGCCAGGCTCGATCGCGAGCGGATGCGCATGAACGGACCGGATGCCTATACCAACGTATGCGATACCTCATGCCGATGCATCACCCCGAACACCTGCAGATGCTATGGAGCGCGTCGACACATCCCCTTATGCTGGTTCCACCGGTACACGGATCGCAACGACGACGGTTTCGCGGCATGCGTCGCGCCTGATGCGCGAAGCTGCGCACGCGCGATCCGTTCGCATCGTGACGATGCAGGTCACCGGCACATGCGTAGTGGTCGACTCGATACCAGACATCCAAGGAATCCATCATGAAACTCCGACACATCGTCGTAACCGGCGGCCTGGCCGTCGTCCTGATCGCAGGCGTCAACCTGCGCGCGTTCGCCGACGAGCGGCTCGATACCGCCGGCGCGAACGCCGCGGTCACGTCCACGCCGGCGGCCGGCACGTCGAAGAAGGCGGTGCGGGCAGCCAACCGCACGTTCTCGCGCACGGTCGAGAAGGCGTTGTACCGGACGAAGGGGCTGGAAGGCATGCCGATCGCGGTGTTCGGCAACGCGGCGACCGGACGCGTCACGCTGTCGGGCCAGATCACGAGTGAAGACCAGGATCGTCTGGCGGTCGAGGCGGCGCGCAAGGTGCGCGGCGTCACGTCGGTCAACAGCCGGCTCACGCTGCGCGAGGAAGGCGGCGCCTGAGCGACGCGCGGGCGCATCGCCGGCGGCATGCGTGCGCCCGCTTTCATACGACTGACCCGATCGGTGGGAGAAAGGGTGATGGCGACACTGCCTGAAGCAGACATCATGATTCGCACGTTGATCAATGTCCTCCATCCTTCGCTGGAGCAACGCGACGTGTGCCTGCAGGCGCAGCGCACGCGATACAAGTCGCGTCGCCTCGGCTTGCGCCTGGACGACGACGATCGCGCATTCGCGCGAGACGAGCCGCTTTCCGCGATCGCGGTGATCGAGCGCCTTTCGTCGTCGTTGATCAGCGTGTCATGGAGCGATGCGCGTTCGGGGCGATACACCGAGCAGATCTGGTGCAGGAGCCGCGCGCGCGCGCCGGCGGTCTGCGCGTTGACGGGGCGCGCGATCGAGCGCGGTGACCGCGTGTTTCGTCCGCGCGCGAGCGATGTCTGCCTGAGTGCCAATCGGCAGCGCATGATCCTCGCCGCGACCATTGCGCCATGCAGCGACGCACCGGTGCACGACGCGGTCGAGCGGGTCGAGGCGGCCGCGTGACGGGCCTACGCCGCATCGACCGTCACGACGATCAGGGACACGCCGCGAAGGCGCTCGGCCAGATCGAAATGGACGGGGCGCCCGCGCCACCAGCGCGCGATTCCGCTGCGGGCCCGGTGCCCGACGACGACCAGGTCGGCGCGCGTCGTCATCGCATGCGCGGCGACGGCATCGGCCGCACGTCCGAAGCGCACGAAGCCGCGCGCGACGATGCCGTCGTCGGCGAGCGTGCCGAGCGCGCGTTGCAGTTCGTCCCGGGCGAACTCCTCGAGACGACGGTGCGCGAGATCGCTGAGCAGCCCGGCCGACTGCGCGTTCGCGGTTGCCGGGTCGACCACGGCCACGACGTCGACCGCCGCGGACAGCGCGCGCGACAGCGCCGAACATCGCGCAAGCGCGGCCTGAGCCTCATCGGTTCCGTCATAGACGAGTAGCATCCTGGAAAGCGCTGACATGTGGGTTTCGAGTCGTGAAGGGCCGGGTGCCTCCGTCGTCGCGGAAGCGCTTGCCTACACTGAACACGCGACGCGCGCGGTTTATTCCGCGGCCGGTCGTGCAAGCCGCGCGTGCGCCGTGCCGGATGCATCGAGCGCGACGCGAATCGCTTTGCGCGCCCGCGATATCCGGCTCATGATGGTGCCGACCGGGACGTCCAGTGCGGCGGCGGCTTGCCGATAGCTGAGTCCGTCGATGCTGACGAGCAGCAGCGCACTGCGCTGCGATGCCGGCAACCGCTCGACGGCGGCGAGGATCTGGCCGACGGCGACGCGCGTCTCGGATGCGGCGCGCGGATCGGCGACCGTCTCCGCCGCTGCGTGGCTCCATTCGAGCAGCAGGCGATCGCGATGATTGCGCCGGCGCAGTTCGTTGAGCCAGATCGAATGGATGATCGAGAAGACCCAGCTGACGGGCGATGTGCCGGCCCGCAACTGATGGGCGCGTTCGAGGGCGCGAAGGCAGGCGCGCTGCACGAGCTCGTCCGCGTCGTGTCGATTCGCGGTCAACCGCATCGCGAACGACCGCAGGCGCGGCAGCAGGTCGGGAAGCATCGTTGCAAGTTCGGTTCGCTTCATGGGAAGGCGGCGTGCCCGAAGTCGCGGGGGCAACGCGGTGACGGCGCGGATGCCGGCGGTGCGCGCCGGTACCCGGCCGGTTGGCAGGACGGGCGATCAATGCCCGGAATAGAGCTTCCTGAGCGCGTCGAGCTCGCCGTTCCGACGCGCGAGCGCGAGCTCGTGGCGGACTTCCGAGCGGGTCTTCGGCATCGCGGCGACGGGCGCCCATTGCGTGGCAGCCGGTGCGTCGTAACCGGCGGCGGCCGATTCGGCGGGGGACGCCGCGTACACCGATGCGGTGGTTGCAAGGGCGGCGAGCACGAAGGTGATTTTCGAGGCATTCATGTGAATCTCCTGGAGCGGGATGGATCGGAACGGAGTCGCGGCACCCGATGGCGACGCCCGCATGGGGCCGCCGCGTCGTGGTTGGCGTCAGGTGCCGCCGTGTGTGTATTGAGCGCCTGGCAGGTATCTCGCATGTGTCCGGTGCGCGCCGTTTTGCAAGGTCATGTATCGATGCGAAAACCCGATACATGCGGATACAGATGCGCGCGACGGCGGGCGCAAGCGGAGCGGGTCGGGCAAGCGACGTTCGCGTTCGTCTGCGCGCCGGTGCCGCCGTACGCGCGAGTGCCGCGCGCGTGACGAAGTCGAGGCGGGGCATGAACCGCGGGTGCGCGGCCCGCGGTTGCCGCGGCGGAGGGCGGCTGGAATAATCCGCGGGGGTGCGTGTTTTCAAGGGTGCCGCGCGCCGCGCGGCGTGCGTCGCGATGCCGTCGAACCGACCGCGGCCGCTCCAGCACATTCACAAGCGAAGAATTGCAATGCCCGAGATCAGAATGCCAAACGTGGCGCCTTCATCCGAAGACCAAAGCGGCCGTGTCGTCTACGTCGTCGACGACGACGAATTCGTGCGGGCCGCGTTGACCGGCCTGCTGCGCTCGATCGACCTGGAGGTGCACGCATTTGCGTCGACCGAAGCATTTCTCGCGGCGCCGAAGGGCAGCGGCCCGTCGTGCCTCGTGCTCGACGTGCGGTTGCGCGGGCAAAGCGGGATCGCGTTCCAGAAGTCGCTGGTCGAGAACGGCGGTCCGCAGATGCCGATCATCTTCATGACGGGGCACGGCGACATCGCGATGACGGTGAAGGCGATGAAGGCGGGCGCGGTGGATTTCCTGACCAAGCCGTTTCACGACCAGGAAATGATCGATGCAGTGGTGGCGGCGCTTGAGCGCGACGCGAAGCGCCTGGAGGCCAGCCAGTCGCTGCTCGACCTGCGCGCATGCTGGGAATCGCTGACGCCGCGCGAACGCGAGGTGCTGCAACACGTCGCGACGGGGCTGATGAACAAGCAGGTGGCAGGGAACATGGGCATTGCGGAGATCACGGCGAAGATCCATCGCGGCCAGGCGATGCGAAAGATGAAATGCCGTTCGGTCGCCGAACTGGTGCGCAAGATGAGTGCGCTCGGCATCGAGCTGCCCGCGGGCGATTAGCGTGAACCGGCCCGGGCCGAGCGCGGTCGGCGCAAGGCCGACCCATACGTAGATATGGTGGCGGCGCGGCAGCGCGCGGGTATGCTGGCGATCTGGATCGCAGTATGTGGGACGGGCCGGTCCGTTCCCCTCGCCATCAGCACGGATGCCTCTTTCACTCTCAGCCACCGATCTCGTAGCGATTGTCGACGACGACCCGTTCGTGCGCGCCGCCGTGAGAAGCCTCGTGCGGTCGCTGGGCGGGAACGCGTGCGAGTTCGCGTCGGGAGCGGCATTCCTCGCGTCGGACGTGTCGCGCCGCGCGGGTTGCCTGATCTGCGACGTCCAGATGCCGGCGATGGACGGCATCGACCTGCTGGCGCGGATCGACGCGCTGGGCCTGCGCATTCCCACGCTGTTCGTCACGGCGTTCGCGACGGCGCGCGAACGCGAGCGCGTGCGCGCGAGCACCGCGCTGTGCCTGCTGGAAAAGCCGCTCGATGCGCGGGAGCTCGAAACGTGGCTCGCGCGTGCGCTCGGTTACGTCTGATCGGCGGCCGTGCCGCGCTGCCAACCTAAACCTTCGTAGGGGATGAATGGCCGCTTGTTTGATGGTGCGCGGCCCCGCTGCGTGTTTTCATCTGTCTCGTACCGTCCGCGGCGACGGCGACAGGAGAACCAAGATGGCGAACTTTCCGACTTTATCGTCAGAAGCCTTGTTTGAGTCCAGGCTCACGCGCGCGCTGCGCGCCCTCGTCCGCACGATCTTCGCGCATGCGCGCGAGTTCGTCGTCTGGCCGGTGCGCTTCATGCTCGCAGCCGGTGTGCTGCTGGTCGCGGCGGCGATGTACGACGTGCGCGCGATGCTCGCGCGCGCGTGGCAGACGGCGGCGACGCACGAGCTGCTGATCGCCGCTGCATTCGCGGCCCTGGTGGCACTGGTCGCGGCGGTACTGGGGCTGAAGCTGCTCCGCCTGATGAGACTGGACGCGACCGTCGGCCGCCTGGCCGATGCGATCGGGGACAACGGCATCGAATCGCTGCCCGACACGTTGAGCCAGCGCGGTGCGCCGTCGGTGGCGAAACTCGCGCGCGCGATCGACGGCGCGCACCGCCAGCACGCCGAGCGCATGACGGAATTGCTGCACGTGCTGGCCGCCTATGCGCATGACCTGCGTACGCCGCTCACGCGGTTGATGCTGCGCAGCGGGATGCTGGAGGACGGCGCGTTGCGCGACGCGATCGAGCGCGATCTGGCGGAGATGAATGAGCTCGTCGAGGCGAGCCTTGTGTGCGCACGGCTGCAATGCAGCGTGCCGGAGCCGCCGCGCCGCGTCGACGCCGATGCGCTGCTCGGTGCGCTGGTCGGCAACTATCGCGACGCCGGCCAGCGCATCGGCCTCGACGGACGCGTGGGCCTTCCGCTCGTGACCTTCCCGCATGCGCTGCGCCGTGTGCTCGTCAACCTGATCGACAACGCATTGCGTTATGGGGACGACGTTCGCGTATGCGTGCGGGTCGACGCGCGGCGCGTGATGCTGACGGTCGTGGATTCCGGGCCGGGCATCGTGCCGGCTGAGCTCGAGGCGGTGTTCAAGCCGTGGTACCGCGCGCCGCAGACGGCCGCGCGTGCGCCGGGCTCGGGGCTCGGGCTCGCGATCGCGCGTCGGTTGACGCAGGCGATGCAGGGCGAACTGCAATTGAACAACCGCAGCACCGGCGGCCTCGAGGCGACAGTGACGCTGCCGCTTGCGGTCGCGTGAGCCGATACGGCATGTCGAAACGAACAGGGGGCGTGATGGCCGGTGCGGATGCGATGTCCCCGCGCGTTGCGTCGTTCGTGCTGCTCGGCGCGCTGCTGACCGCGTGCGGATACGGCGCGACGTTCCTGCTGTCGATGCATTTCCGTTCGGCGGGCGGGGGCGAGATCGATACCGGCATCGCGCTCGTCCAGGCGCTGGTCGGTGCGCTGCTCGGCCTGCCGCTCGTCGCGTGGCTGGCCCGCTGGATCGGCACGGCTCGCACCACCGCGCTGGCCGCGCTCATCGTCGGCGCGGGCGTCGTCGGCTTCGCGCTGATCGGGCGCACCGGCTCGTTGAGCGCCGTGCCCGGGCTGCTCGTCGGAGTCGGCTGGGGCGGCTTCTATCTGGCCGCGCCGATGATGCTCGCCGAGCGCACCACCGATCACGAGCGCGAGCGCTGGTTCCTGCGGTTCGGGTCGTTCCAGATGGCCGGCGTCGGCGGCGGGCCGGCGGTTGCGGCGCTCGCGATACGCAACTGGCACTGGACGACCGGCACCGTGTTTTGCACCGTCGGCGGCTTGTGCGCGATGGCCGCGCTGATGCTCGAGTATTTCGGCCGCCTGTCGCCGGCGTCGCCGCCGGCCGCACGGCCGGCGCGCGACCGGTGGGTTCGCGAGATGGCGGCGATCGCCCGCACGAACGCGATCTATCCGATCGCCATCATCGCGCTCGGCTCGAGCGTGTTCTCGGGGCTGATGACGTTCCAGATGTCGATGGCGACGGAAACCGGCGTGAAGGCCGGAACGTTCTTCGGCCTGTATTCGGCGACAGTCGTCATCATTCGCTGGCTGCTCGGCGCGCTCGTGATCCGGATGCGCGTCGACGCGACCACGCAGATCCTCCTCGGCTTCATGATCCTGAGCGTCGCGGTGACGTTCGCGGTGCCGCACAACGCGCTGCTTCACTCGGCCAGCGCCGTGCTGCTCGGCACCGGCTACGGCCTGATCTATCCGATCGTGCAGGCGCAAGCCGTCAACAGCGCGCACACGCGGCACCGGCACGCGGTGCTCACGTGGTTCGTCGCGTCCTATTTCGTCGGCGTGTTCGGCTTCCCGGCGCTCGGCAGCCTGGTGCTGGTCAACCTGGGCCGGACGATGCTGCTCACGCTCATCGCCGCATGCGGATTGGCGGCGCTGGTACTTTCCATCGTCGAACACCGGAAGCGGATGGCGCCGGCGGCGTGCTGAGCCCCGTGCGCTATCGCGCCGCTGCCGGAGGTTGCGAGGCGGAGGGGGCGGGTCTCGCGTCGTCGGGGTTGTACGTCGCGTAGAGCTTGGTATAGCCGGGCGTGTCGAAATGCCCGGTCCATCCCTTCGGCAGCGTGACCGCTTCGCCGGTCTTCACGACCATCACCGAACCGTCGGACGACGTCAGTTTCACGCTGCCGGACAGGAAGTACAGGAATTCGTTGTACGGCAGCCCCTGCGGACCGGCGATTTCCTCGTGCGAGGGCCCGGATCGGTACACGCCGGTCTGGAAGGCCGTGTCGGTGGACGTGAACGTCACGGCATCCGCGCCGTGCCCGGGAGCGGCATCCTGCTTCGCCGCGTCGCCGCGTCGCCGCGCGCGAAGATGGCGCCGGCCAGGTCGGAGGCCGACGCCTTGATCGGCTTGATGGTCTGCGCGCACGCTGCATTCGAGATCGCGATGCCGGTGAAGACCAGCGTGGCGAGTGCATGTCGGTACATCGGTAGTCTCTCCGTGGAAGTTGTCCTGGACGATCACGCGAAAGGGTGCTCGCCGTTGCAGCGCCATTCTCCTGGAAAAACCCGCGCGTGGGCGCGCCCATGTCGGCCGCGTGCCGACCGATTTGTATCGTATTGCGTACGTGCGCGGCATGGATACATCGCGATGCAGATGGAATATCCGGGCCGTCCAGCTGTTTACGGGCTGGAGGGCCGCTGCCCGGTCAATTTCGCCAACACCCATGCACACACGTCAGATACTGCAGTCGATCAACGCCGGCCCGGCGCAACAGCGGGGGGCTCGACGTCGATGACCGCCGCCGAACTGTCCGCGATGCTCCCCGCAATGCTGCCGCGTCTATGGATTTTCGCGCTGCGCCTCGCCGGCGATCGGCACGATGCCGAGGATCTCGTGCAGTGTGCGTGCGTGCGCGCACTCGAACGCGCCCATCAGTTGCAGCCGGAAACCGCGCCGCTCAGCTGGATGTTCTCGATCGTCCAGTCCACGTGGCTCAACGAGCTTCGCGCGCGCAGCGTGCGGCGGCGCGCGGGCATGGACTGGGACGATGAACTGCTGGAAACCGTGGCCGATCCCGCGGCGTCAACCTTCGAGCAGCAGGCGCTCGATGCACAGATCGTCCGGGCGGTGCAGCAGTTGCCGGAAGCGCAGCGCGTCGTCATGTTGCTGGTCGGCGTCGAGGGTTTCACGTACAGGGAAGCGGCCAACGTACTCGACGTACCGCTCGGCACGATCATGAGCCGGTTGTCACGTGCACGCCAGGCGATCGGTGCGCTGTTCGGCGAGCAAGGCGCACCGCGTGCAACGCGCGCGGCGAATGCCGAAGACCAGGGGGCATGAAAATGGACGACATCCTGCTCATGGCATACGTGGATGGCGAACTTGCGCCGCATGAAAGCGCCGAAGTCGACAGGGCGATCGAAACGTCGGCAGAGATCGCCGCGCGCGTTGCGTTGTTCGAAGCGTCGGTGTTGCCGTATCGGCGTGCGTTCGGGCGACAGCCGGTGCCGCCCGTGCCGCCGCGCCTCGTCCGCGAGGTCGACGGGCTCGCGCACGCGCATGCCGCGCCGGCGGCGCCGTTCGCGAACGCAGACGATCGGCGCGCCGCGGTGCCGGCCCCGCCGCCCGGGCGCCGCGGGCCGTCGCCGCGGCCCGGGCGCTCACGAGTGCGCGCGATGGTGCCGTGGCTCGCGGTGGCCTTCGTCGCCGGCGCGTTCAGTTGCGGCGCCATCCTGCGCTATGCCCCGGACACGGCTGTGCGAGATGTCGCGGCACAGCGCGAATCCGTGACCGCGCAGGCGACGATGTCGCCATGGATCACGGCGGCCGTGAACTACCAGCAGCTTTACACGCGCGATACGGTGGCGTCCGACGCATCGAATCTCGCTGCCGTCGCGCGTACGGTCGACAGCGTTCACCGTGTCGACGGGCTGCCGATCCGGATTCCGGACTTGCGCGCGGCCGGTTTGACGTTCAAGCGCATCCAGCGCCTGAACTTCAACCGCAAGCCGCTCGTGCAGATCGTCTATCTGCCCGAGAAAGGCCTGCCCGTCGCGCTGTGCGTGATGAAGGACGAACGACCCGATACCGCGCCCGGCCGTCGGCAGATCGGCAACATGGATGTCGTGACCTGGCGCCGGGCCAGCCTGGCCTATGCGCTGATCGCGGCGTCCGGCGAGACGGACCTCGGCGCGCTCGGCGAGCGGATCGCCGCCGATGAACGATCGTAAGCAACACGAATGGGCACGCCGAGGTTGCCGGCACCGCGATGTCGCGATGAGGCGATCCCGTGCGGCGCGCGACGATGCCGCTACGGCTTCACCCCATTGCGGGTGCATGCCGGCATGGTCCGAACAGGCCTGACGGCGCGGCGCGTACAAACGGATACACGCCAGACAAATCCCGGATACATCGCCCGTTTCTAATCGATGCATGGATCGGCCGACGGCCGTCCTCACGACGCGCGATACCTGAACCCGTGGCGGGATGCGCGCGACCGACGAATCGAAACCGCAGACGGTTGGGGGAAACTGGACATGTCAGAGAATCGGGTTCCGCGCGAACTTGCGCATGCGAACGGCGCACCAGTCAGCAACAACGTGAACATCCAGACGGCCGGCCCGCGCGGCCCCGCGTTGCTGCAGGACGTCTGGCTGATCGAGAAGCTCGCGCACTTCGATCGCGAAGTGATCCCGGAGCGCCGGATGCATGCGAAGGGCGCCGGCGCATACGGCACCTTCACCGTGACGCACGACATTTCGCGGTATACGAAGGCGAAACTGTTCTCCGGGATCGGCAAGCAGACGCCGATGTTCGTCCGCTTCTCGACGGTGGCCGGCGAGCGCGGCGCGGCCGATGCGGAGCGCGACATCCGCGGCTTCGCGCTGAAGTTCTACACCGAGGAAGGGAATTGGGATATCGTCGGCAACAATACGCCGGTGTTCTTCTTTCGCGATCCGCTGCGCTTTCCCGATCTCAATCATGCCGTCAAGCGCGACCCGCGCACGGGCATGCGCAGCGCGGAAAACAACTGGGATTTCTGGACGTTGCTTCCCGAGGCGCTGCACCAGGTGACGATCGTCATGAGCGAGCGCGGCATTCCGCGCTCGTACCGGCACATGCACGGCTTCGGCAGCCATACCTACAGCATGATCAATGCGTCGAACGAACGGACGTGGGTGAAATTCCACTACCGCTCGCAGCAAGGCATCGAGAACCTGACTGATGCGCAGGCCGAGGCGCTGATCGCGAAGGACCGCGAAACCCATCAGCGCGATCTGTACGACAGCATCGAGGCCGGCAATTTCCCGCGCTGGACGCTGTACATTCAGGTGATGACCGATGCGCAGGCGAAAGCGTTCCGGTTCAACCCGTTCGACCTGACCAAGGTATGGCCGAAGGCCGAATTTCCGCTGATCGAGGTCGGCGAATTCGAACTGAACCGCAATCCGGACAATTTCTTCGCCGAGACGGAGCAGGCCGCGTTCTCGCCCGCGAACGTCGTGCCGGGCATCGGCTATTCGCCCGACCGGATGTTGCAGGCGCGCCTCTTTTCCTACGGCGATGCGCAGCGATACCGGCTCGGCGTGAACTTCGCGCATATTCCGGTGAATGCGCCGAAGTGCCCGTTCCACAGCTATCACCGCGACGGCGCGATGCGCACCGACGGTAATCTCGGCGGCGCGCCCGCGTACTGGCCCAACAGCAGCGGCGCCTGGTCGGACCGGCCGCAACTGGACGAACCGCCGCTCGAACTCGACGGCGCGGCCGCGCACTGGGATCATCGCGTCGATGACGACCATTACCAGCAGCCCGGCGATTTGTTCCGGCTGATGGACGCACGGCAGCGGCAGCGTTTGTTCGACACCACCGCGCGGCAGATTGCCGGCGTGTCGCCGGCGGTGCGGCAGCGTCACATCGACAACTGCTCGCGGGCGGACCCGGCGTACGGTGCAGGCATCGCCGCCGCGCTCGAGCGATTGTTCGCCGAACGGGAATGACCGGCGGTATCCGGCGCTGCGCAACGGCAAACGCCGCGACCCGGTGACGAAGCGGGCGGACCGGGGAGCGGTGCGGCGAACCTGCACGGCGCAAGCGCGTTTGCATCGACCGCCGCCCGTCACGCGCGGGCGGCGGCCTTCGCTTCGAGCATCTTCACGAGCAGATGGAGCGTCCGGTTGACCGGCGTATCGATGCCCGCGGCCAGCCCGCGCCGCACGATCGCGCCATTCAGGTGGTCGATCTCGCACGGTTTGCCACGCGCGAGATCCTGCGCGGTGGACGAATACTGGCCGGCGGGAATCGTCGCTTCGATTTGCGCGACGATCTCCGCCGGCCCCTCGGTGAAATGGACGCCTTCGGCGGCCGCCACGGCGAGACACTCGGCGACGGTCGCGCGCATCGTCGCGCGCAGCGCGTCGCGATGCGGCATCTCGCCGAGCGGCAGATGCACGATCGCGGAAATTGCGTTGTACGCGCAATTCAGCATGAACTTGCGCCAAAGCGTCGCGCGCACGTCGTCGTCGATCCGGGTCGGAATGCCCGCTTCGCGCAGCACGTGCGCGAGCCGCTCGCTGGACGGCGACGCCTCGATCGCGAGATCGCCGCGGCCATGGTGCAGCAAATAGCCCGGGCCGGCCATCTCGCTCGCCACGTAGACGGCAGCCGAAATGACGGGGCGGTCGAGCTCGGCGCGCAGCAGCGCGGCGTTGTCCACGCCGTTCTGCAGACTGACCACGATCGCGTGCGGGGCCAGCACGTCGCGCAACGCGCGTGCCACGTCGGCCGTATCGCCGGACTTCACGCAGACGAGGACGACCTCGGCCGATCGGGCCGCGTCGGTCTGGATCGATGCGTCGACCGGCACGCGCTGGTCGAACGTGCGCGTATGCAGGCGCAGGCCGTGGGCGCGGATCGCGTCGACGTGAAGCGGCCGGCCAATGAACACGACATCGTGGCCGTGCAGCGCGAGCATGCCGCCGAAGTAGCAACCGACCGCGCCGGCGCCGAGAACCGCAAACCGCATGATTGCTCCAGAGGGGAAACCGTAGACGTGCCATGCATGCGGTATCCGCATGTGACGGGCCGGGCCAACGGGCCCACCCATTGGTATAGAACACGCGAGTCGCGCCAACTATTCCCGATGGGGCGGCGATCGGTCTCGAACGGTGCGCCGAATCATCGCCACGCAATGGAATGACCGCTACCGCTCAGGTGTTGTTAGCCAGTAGCACGCCGTCGGCGTCAACCGCTTCCCCTTCCTCCGGACCTTTTCAGAAGATGAATTCCACCCATCCGCTTTCGCTTCCGGCCGTACCGAACCGCCCGCTGACCGGCAGCGATCACCGAACGCTCGTGCTCGCGGCGCTGGGCGGCGCGCTCGAGTTCTACGACTTCGTGATTTACGTGTTCTTCGCGGCCGTCATCGGCCAGCTGTTCTTTCCGCCGGCGATTCCCGACTGGCTGCGCCAGCTGCAGACCTTCGGCATTTTTGCCGCCGGCTATCTCGCGCGGCCGCTCGGCGGCGTGGTGCTGGCTCACTTCGGCGATCTCGTCGGCCGCAAGCGGATGTTCACGCTGAGCGTGATGCTGATGGCGCTGCCGACGCTCGCGATGGGCCTGCTGCCGACCTACGCGTCCCTCGGGATCGCCGCGCCCGTGCTGCTGCTGGTGTGCCGGCTGTTGCAGGGGGCGGCGGTGGGCGGCGAAGTGCCTGGCGCGTGGGTGTTCGTGGCCGAGCACGTGCCGCCGCGCCATGTCGGCTACGCGTGCGGGCTGCTCACGGGCGGCCTGACGCTCGGCATCCTGCTCGGCTCGCTGATCGCGTCCGCGATCAACCATCACTATTCGCCGGCCGCGATCGACGCGTATGCGTGGCGGCTGCCGTTCGTCGTCGGCGGGTTGTTCGGCGTGCTGTCGGCGCTGTTGCGGCGCTGGCTCGACGAAACGCCCGTATTCGTCGAAATGAAGCGGAACCGGGCGCTCGTCGCCGAGGCGCCGTTGAAGACGGTACTGCGCGACCACGGCCGCGCGGTGGTCGCGTCGATGATCCTCACCTGGACGCTCACCGCGGCGATCGTCGTCGTGATCCTGATGACGCCGACGCTCGTCGCCAAGCGCTTCCATATCACGCCCGCGCTCGCGCTGCAGGCCAATTCGGCCGCGACGTGCTGCCTGACGATCGGATGCGTCGTCGCCGGGTCGATCGCGGGGCGAATCGGCGCGGCGCGCACGATCTTCGTCGGCTGCCTGTTGCTGGGTGCATCGTTCTGGTTGATGGCCGCGCGGCTCGCCGTCGATGCGTCGCTGCTGCTGCCGCTTTACGCGGCGTGCGGCTTCTTCGTCGGTGCGGTGGCGGCCATTCCGGTCGCGATGGTGCGCGCGTTTCCGCCGGCCGTACGCTTTTCCGGCATCTCGTTTTCGTACAACGTCGCGTATGCGCTGTTTGGCGGCCTCACGCCGGTGTTCGTGTCGTTGATGCTGAAAACGAATCCGCACGCGCCGGAACTGTACGTAGGCGTGCTCTGTGTCGCCGGCGCGCTGACGGGTTTCGCGTTGCGTCCCGCGCGGTAGCACCGCGGCCGCGCCACGCACGACGCGCGGCCTTCCGCATGTGCCGGCGCCGCGGCCCGTGGGCGTTCATGCAGGCGTGACACCGTGACGATGGCGGCGCTTGCCGGCGCCCGTACGGGCCGCCGTCTCGTCCAGAATCGTCGCGGCGAATTCGACGGCCGCCGGCATCCGCGGGTCGTGCATCATCACGAATTCCATATCGGGCAGCCGCGGCAAGCCCTCGGGCGGCCCCAGTTCCCGCAGCGAGTCGTCGATCGCGCTGCGCGGAATCGGCGCGATCGCGATGCCGGCCCGTGCGAACGCCAGCACGCCGGCCACGCTCGGGCTTTCGCACGCGATCCGGTAGCGCATGCCGGCCAGCGCGAGCGCCTTGATCGCGGCGCCGCGGTATGGGCACGGATCGGGGAAGCACGCGAGCGGCACGTCGCCTTCCGGAAGCGGCTCGTGGCGCGCGAATGCCCAGGCGAGCGGCTCTTGCCACAACGTCGTGCCGTGGCCCGCGTGCGAGCAGCGGCTCCCGATCACGACATCGAATTCTCCGCGTGCGTGCCGGCGAAACAGGCTGTCGCCGATATCGACGGCGAGATCCAGCCGCAGGCCGCGCCGCGCGGCGCCATGGCGGCGCATCAGGTCGGGCAGCCAGCCGCCCGCGAAGTCCTCCGATACGCCGATCCTCAGCTTGACGTCGGCCGCTCGATCCGTTCCGAGCCTTGCCCGCGCTTCCTCGCTCAGGTTGAGAATCGCGCGCGCGTAGCCGAGCAGCGTTTCGCCATGCCCGGTCAGCGTGACGCTGCGCGTATTGCGCACGAGCAGCGCCTGGCCGACCTGTTCTTCGAGGCGAACGATCTGCGCGCTGACCGCGGACTGGCTGAGATTCAGCCGGCGCCCGGCGCCGGTGAAGCTGCGCACGTCGGCGACCGCGACGAACGTATGAAGGAGCGCCGTATCGAGGGGAGGATTCATTCATCACCCGTTTGGGTTAATTCGATCAATTAATATCGTTTCCAGATTATAGGCTCACCCGCTAGGCTGCGAAGCACGGTGGGCGAGCGCGCATGGGGCGCGCCGCCGTCACTCCTGACAAGGACCGGCTCCATGACACGCGTGCTCTATATCGAAGGCTCACCCAACAAGGCCTATTCGGCATCCATCGAGGTGTGCGATGCATTTCTCGACACCTACCGGCAGGCTCATCCCGATCACGAGATCCGGAAGCTCGACATCTGGGATCTGCCGATGCCCGAATTCGACGGGGCCGCGCTCGCCGCGAAATATGCGGGATTGAGCGGCACGGCGTTGACGCCGGAGCAGGCGGCCGCGTGGCGGCAGATCGAACGGCTCGCGGCGCCGTTCCACGAAGCGGACAGGTTTTTGTTCGGCGTGCCGCTGTGGAATTTCAGCATTCCGTACAAGCTCAAGCATCTGATCGACGTGATCTCGCAGAAGGACGTGTTGTTCACGTTCGACGAAACGGGTTTTACCGGCAAGCTGGCCGGAAAAAAGGCGGCGGTGGTCTACGCGCGCGGGCTTGCCTATCAGTCGCCGGGGTCGTTTACGCCGGCCGCCGAGTTCGATCTGCAGCGCCCTTACATGGAAACGTGGCTCAAGTTCGTGGGCGTGACGGACATCACCGGGATTGTCGTCGAACGCACGCTGTTCGGCCCGGACGGGAAGGTCGATCGGAGCCGGGCGATCGACGAAGCACGGGCGATCGCGCGTACGTTCTGAGGTTGCCGGCGCCGTGCATACGGGCGCCGTGCATACGGGTGCCGTGCACACGGGCGCCGTGCATACGCGCGTCGGGCAATCGGCGCCGCGTATGCGCCGAGGGTCGAGCGTCAGCGCGCGCCACGTGCGATGGCGAGCGCGACGCCGAAGCCCACCAGCAGGCATCCGAACGTGCGGTCGATCCAGTGCCGCAGCGACAGCAGGCGATCGCGAACACGCGCGGCCGAGAAACAGATCGCCACGAGGCTGAACCAGCCGGCGTGTGCGCCCGCGATGAATGCGCCGTAGCCGATCTGCACGATCAACGGCGTGTCGGGCCGGACGGCTTGCATGAACAGGCTGACGACGAATACCGTGGTTTTGGGGTTCAGCGCATTGGTCAGGAAGCCCGTGCGCAGCGCCGCGAGATCGGACAGCGGCGCGACGGCGGCGTCGGCTTGCGCATCGCCGGCTTTCGCCATGAGCATTCTTGCGCCGAGGTAGATCAGATAGATCGCGCCGATCAGCTTGACGGCATTGAAGAGCCACAGCGACTGACGGATCAGGAGCCCGACGCCCAGCAGCGTGTAGCTCACGTGGACGATCACGCCGAGCCCGATCCCGCATGCCGTGAGCACGCCGGCGCGACGCGACAGCATCAGGCTGTTACGCGTGACCATCGCGAAGTCCGGGCCGGGGCTGATGACGGCCAGCAGCGTAATGGTGACTACGACTATCAATTCGGTCATGGCGTCGCTCCCGCGATCGATGTCTTGGTGGCACAATCGTACCCACCATGATTCATCGGGAAAAACGATGATTTCTGACCGGAATGGTGAGTCTGAATCACAATCGATCCGTACCAGCCTGCCGTCGCTGATGGCGCTGCGTTGTTTCGAGGCGGCGGCGCGCCACGAGAATTTCACCCGCGCGGCCGACGAGCTGTGCCTGACCCACGGCGCGGTCAGCCGCGCGGTGCGTCTGCTCGAGGACGATCTGGGCGTGGCGCTGTTCGAGCGGCGCAGTCGTCGCGTGTTCCTGACCGAGGCAGGCCGCACGCTCGCCCAGGCCGTCCACGATGGCCTGGGCCTGATGCGTCACGCCGCCCACACGTTGCGCGCCGAGGCCGCCCGTACGCGGCGGTCGGTCCTGTCATGCGAGCCGACGCTGCTGATGCGCTGGCTGATTCCGCGCTGGCCGGATTTCCAGGCGCGGCATGCAGGCGTCGACATCCATCTGGCCGCCGCGGGCGGGCCGTTCTCGTTCGACGGCGGTATCGACATGGCGATTCGTCGCAACGATTTCGCGTGGCCGGCGGCGTATCACGCCGAGCATCTGTTCGCCGAACGGGTGGGGCCGGTTTGCCGGCCGGACAAGGTCGGCGCGTGGTTTGCGTCGCGTCGCGGCGCCCGTGCGCTGAAGCACGACGCAGTGCTGCTGCATGCGCGGACGCGGCCGGACGCGTGGAATGCATGGGCGATGGCCGCGAATCAGCCGGCCGCGGGCCGGCGCGGGCAGCGGTTCGATCACTTCTACTTCAGTTTGCAGGCGGCCGTCGCGGGGCTCGGGGTGGCGATCGGGCCGTGGCACCTGGTGCGCGACGATATCGAAAGCGGTGTACTGGTTGCCCCGATGGGATTTGTCGAGGATGGATCGGATTACTACCTGTTGACGCCGGCGCCGGTGGCGGACGGGAGTGCGCAGGCGGCGTTGCTGGGGTGGTTGAGGGGGATGGTCTGACGCGAGCCGCCGGGCGGGATTTCAAACGACCGGCGAAGACGCGTGCCCGGATGCGCGACGCGCCAATCGATGCCGGGCGCCGCGAGGGCCGGCACTTCGTTGGCGCCCGTATCGATATCGACGGCCCGGACAATATCGTCGCTGATCGAACAAACGCAACCGCGAATCGAAATAAAGAATGATGTGGGGCCGATGCTTGCTCATGCCGGGCAGCGAACGGAAAATGCGTCGATCGACACACGTTCGCAAGCCCGTTATTCGCGTGAACAGCCCAGGCCCGACGCTGCGCAGGCCGGCCGGATGTCGGCCCGCTTTAACCGAAATGGCCCGTGGTGACGTGCGCGTCGCTAAAAGAATGCCGGTGCGAGCTTTATCGCTGCAACGAATGAGCGCCAGTGAAATCGCCGTCATTCTTCATCTTTTTGACGCGGCTTTTAACGGCACTCGTGCAAACCCGGGCGACGTCAGCGTGCAGCGGACATTTCCGGTCGCCTTTAAACCCGCATCCTTTACCCGACAGTCAACGACGAGACGAAGCCATGCCACTTCAAACCGGTAATTTATTCAGCGTCGAAGGGCGGCGCGGCGGCGACGAGCGAATCGACATGCTCGTGACGGGCGCGCGCGTGAATGTCGAGCGAATCGTATCGATGGGGCAAGCGAGCCCGGACGGATTCTGGTATGACGACGCGCGGCCGAATGGGTCGTGCTGCTGTCCGGTGCGGCCGTGCTCGAATTCGAAGAAAATGCAACGCGGCTCGACATGCACGCCGGAGATTACGTGCTGATCGAGCCGCATTGCCGCCATCGTGTCGCGTGGACGCATGACGAAGTGCCAACCGTCTGGCTTGCCGTCTATTACGAACGCTGAAGAAAAGGATTGGCGTGCGGCACGCGCGGTCGATAGACCGGTGCGCGACACGCCGATCGGGCAAAACCTCGTCTACCGGTGCGGCCTTGGAATACCGCCGGTATCGATGCCCCAATCAATGCCGCAATCGCCGGACAGCGCGTGGAATCGCGCGCCGGCACAGGGCGGGAATCTTATTCCTGGATCAGGAATCGATTGCGATTCTTCGCATCCTTGATCCATGCGGGCGCGCGACCGCGGCCCGACCAGGTCGCCCCGGTCTTCGGATCGCGATACTTCGCCTGCACGGGGGCGCCCGCCTGTTTGGACGGCCGACCGCGGCGCGTGCCGAAAATGTCTTTTTCGGTAATGCCGTATTCCGCGACTTTGGTGCGGATGTCGTCGACGATCGCCTGGAATTCCGCGACGCGCGCCGCTTCGGCTTTTTCGGCCAAAGCATCCATTTGGGCTTTCAGTTCCTTGTAAGTTGCCATATATCACTCTTCAGGTTGTGTCCATACATGATAGCGGTTTCAGCCCGAATGATGAAGAAAATTGCGCCGACTACGAATTCCATTGTCGATATGGCAATGCGCGACTGCTTCGAACACCTGAGAAGTGGTTCGATTGGATCGTTTGCGTCCGATCCTCTCATGCGGGACAAGCTTCGGAGACTCAATTATTCTTTATCTCTTTTCAGAAGGATTGGGGAATTCACTGATGAACAGGGATGACAGACTGAAACAGGTCGCCGCCGATTTCGGATTCGATCCGGACGAAACGATCCGCATTGGCGGAAAGTACACGCCGGTTCTGGTCGATGGCAGGACGGCCTACATTGCCGGCCAGATTCCGCGAATCGGGGAGGTCGTGCATTTCGTCGGTATCGTGGGCGAATCCGTTTCGCTGGACGACGGCCGCCGCGCGGCCGGTATCTCGGCGCTGCGTGCGCTGTCGCTGATCCGCAACCAGTGCGGCACGCTCGATGCGATCGCGACGGTGCCGCGCATGACCGTGTACGTGCGAAGCGCACCGGGCTTCACGATGCAAAGCGAAGTGGCCGACGGCGCGTCGGACGTGTTGTACGCGGTGCTCGGCGACGCCGGTGTCCATACGCGCTCGTCGGTCGGCGTGCTGCAATTGCCGAAGGGCGCGGCGGTCGAAGCCGATTTCATTTTCGGGCTGAATCGCGGCACCGCTGCCGGTTGATCCGGAGTGGCCGGGCCGACGGAACGAGCCGCTTTACGGTGATCATCCACCCTTCGCGCTCGGCAACCGTCTTCGAATACGAACAGGGTTGACGGGTCAGCGACGAACCGGTGTTCCCAGGTTGCTTCGGTGAACACACCATCGGACGTCGCCGCGAGATCGGCGTTGTCGCCGGAGATCGCGGCGCAACTGCTGGTCGGCACTTGCCGGCGCTCCATTCGTCAGATGTGAAACCCGCGCGACTCGCCGCAACGCGCGCCATCGTGTTGCCGGGAAACGATCCGTCGCGCCGTGACGCACGCGCCGTCTTCCGCCGTTTTCCCACCCCGTCCTTTCCCGGAAGCCGTTCCCGGCCCATATCGGCCGGCATCCCCACTTTTGGGGATGCCGGCGCCGAGCGGTACGCCTACGATGGTCAACAAGGCACCGGAGACCGGATATCACCAGAACAATCGAGCAGGCCTGCCGTTTCGCGTCGATCGCCGTGAGCGTCCGCACGGTCGATCGACACGGTTGCCGCGTACGCCGATGCGCGACGTGTTTCGTGCGTGGTTGGCGCCGCGGGCGATCTCGCGTGGATGGCGGTAGGCCTGATGTCGCATTTCGGGGAATTTCAATCACTATGCTCGCACGAGACTATGTGGAACGAGAGCTCTCTCACATCCAGAGAATGGTGGCGCTGCTGGACAGCGAGCCGAACGTCGGCGACGTGTCGATGTCGGGCCCGGGTCGCGTCAGGCATCCGCGCTATTGGCGCGGGCGTATCGAGGAACTGCTGTCGACGCCCAACGTGCCGCGTCACGTCAGAAAGCTGAGCGAAGCCGTGCTCGCGAAGATCGACGCGATGGAAGCACGCTTCGCGGCGATGAAGTAAGTACATGGTCGGGCCGGGCGGCGAAACGCGTTCCATCGCGTGGGCTGCGTCGTTTCACCCGGGCGCCGCCCGCCATCCCGCGCCGCGCGGGCCGCCTGCGTCAACACGGATTTTCGCGCCCTGTCGAAAAATAACGATTTCGTTTGACAAGAAGCAGTAACCAGCGTGGTATTTCGACCAAACCCGCATCGGCGATTTGAACAATCAGACCGATTGAGTAAGATTCGCGAACGGCGTTCGACATAAACGCACGGCGCGGGGTGGTCAGATGCAGACGAACGGGTTGATTCCATCGGCATGGATCGATGACGTCTACGCCGCGGCGTTGGGCGATCAACGATGGGAAGCGGTGCTGGACGGGCTGCGTTTGTCGGTCGGCGTACGCATGGCGACGCTGCTGTCGTTCGACGATGCGGCGCGGGTGCCCGCGATCGAGCGGGCGGCCGGCGACGATGCGTCATGGGTGGCCGCGTGCCATCGCAGCTACAACACCGAGTTCTACCTGTACGACCCGGTCGTGCCGGTTGCCGCCGACTGGCCGGCAGGGCGCTGGTTCGAGGACGTCAAGCACCTGTCGGTGCGGCAGCGCACACATGGCGTGTTCTATCGGGAATTCCTGCAACCGTTCGGGCTCGGCAGCATCTCGGGCCTGTACATCCACCGCGGCGAGGGTGCCGGCGCGTTCCTCAGCGTACAGAGCGGGCCCGACGCGCAGGGGCTGTCCGACGACCAGCGCTGCACCATCGAAATCATGGGCGCGCACATCAGCCGCGCGCTGCGGATCCACGCACGCATCGGCGAGCTCGAGGCGCGCGTGGCCGCCGCGGAATCGGCGCTCGACGCGGTGCCGGTGCCGGTGTTCCTGCTCGGCGCGCGACGCGAGTTGCGTTATACGAACCGCGCGGCCGATCAGCTGATCGCCGCGGAACCGGCGCTGCGGATCGTGAACGGGCGCTTTGCGCCGGAAGGCTGCGTCGACGATGCGCAATGGCGGCATGCGTTCGCGCGCGGCGGGCTGTTGCTGCGGCGCGCGACCGGCGAGCCGCTGCCGCTCGCGCTGATTCCCGTTCCCGAACAGTCGCGCCTCGCGCGTGAACGGCCCGGGGTCGCGGCGCTGATGACGGCCGCCGACCTGCGCTCGCCGGCGGCGCGCGCGCAGCGCTTGCGGGTGTTCTACGGGCTGTCGTCCGCCGAGGCCGATCTCGCCGTGCTGCTGTGCTGCGACGGGCGCTCGCCGCAGGAATGCGCGGCGCTGCGCGGCGTGTCGATCGGCACGGTCCGCGCGCAGATCAAGTCGATCTACACGAAAACCGACGTGGCCCGCGCCGCGCAGCTGACGTCGCTGGTCATGCAGACCTGAGCGACCGATGCGCGCCGGCGCGGCCGCGTCGTGCTCTATCCGCCGCCGATTCCCTGCAGTATCTTGCCGGTCCCGCCGCAGACGGTGCACGGCTGGCCCTCCATCCGGCCGGTGCCGCGGCACACGCGGCACGTGTCCTCGCCGACGCCCGGCGCGTCCGCCGGGCCTTCGTCGCCGGCGTGTGGCGGGATAGCCGGGTCGGGTATCGCTGATGGCTTCGTGGTCGACATCACAGGCTCCTTTCGCGTGGCACGCTGTCCGGGCGAGCATCGCGCATACCTGCCTGCCGGGCCGCGCGCGACGGCGACGGATCGCTCGCGTGTCATAGCGCCGCTCCCGCGTCGATCCCGTGCGGCTTCGGCCGATCCATTCCAGGTAGCCCCACGAGCGCCGCGCTGCACCAGGCACGCCGGCCGGATCGATCGAACGCGGCGTGTGATCAGTCATCCTATGACATTGGGAGCGAAGCGAAAGAAGACCGTCAGATGCGGGGAAGCTGCGGCGCAGGCGTCCGACCGCCTGCTCATTGGCTCCCGGAAAACGTTTCTCGAAACAATTGAGATACTGGGAATACAGTTCCCCGATTTCTGGAAAAGACCCGTGATGGTAAAGGTTATAGGGGTATGCACCGAGTGAGTTAAACGATTAACCGACGTACATTCGCTCAACACATCATACGACGTATGACTCCGCGGTCCGACGAAGCGCCCCGGCGACGCAGGTGCGTGCCGACGGATCGCCGCACAACAACGATCGACCATCAAGGAGACTCACCATGAAGCACCGATTCACCGGCTCCCGTACCGCCCTGGCCGTTGCGCTGATGGCCGGCTTCGCGATGTCCGCGCACGCGCGCGTGTTCCGCTCGGCGGACGTGCACGGCGACAACTTCCCGACCAACATGGCCGTGAAGTTCATGGGCGAGGCATTGTCGAAGCAGACGGGCGGCAAGGATTCGATCAAGGTGTTCGGCAACAGCGCGCTCGGTTCGGAGAAGGACACGGTCGACCAGGTGCGGATCGGCGCGATCGACATGGCGCGCGTGAACGGCGCGTCGTTCAACGAGATCGTGCCGGAATCGCTGATCCCGTCGTTTCCGTTCCTGTTCCGCGACGTCGACCATTTCCGCAAGGCGATGTACGGCCCGGCCGGCCAGAAGATCCTCGACGCGTTCACCGCGAAGGGGATGATCGCGCTGACGTTCTACGAGAGCGGCGCGCGCTCGATCTACGCGAAGCGCCCGGTGCGCACGCCGGCCGACATGAAGGGGCTGAAGGTGCGCGTGCAACCGTCCGACCTGATGGTCGACGAGATCAAGGCGATGGGCGGCACGCCGACGCCGATGCCGTTCGCCGAGGTGTACACGGGGCTGAAGACGGGCCTCGTCGACGCGGCGGAAAACAACCTGCCGTCGTACGAGGAAACCAAGCACTACGAAGTGGCGCCCGATTACTCGGAGACGCAGCACGCGATGACGCCCGAAGTGCTGGTGTTCTCGAAGAAAGTGTGGGACACGCTGTCGCCGCAGGAGCAGGCGGCGATCAGGAAGGCGGCGGCCGATTCGGTACCGTACTACCAGAAGCTGTGGACCGCGCGCGAGGCGTCCGCGCAGCAACTGGTGACGAAAGGCGGCGCGAAGATCCTGCCGGCCGCGCAGGTCGACCGCGCGGCGTTCGTGAAGGCGATGCAGCCGTTGTGGACCAAGTATGAGAAGACGCCGCAGATGAAGCAGATCGTCGACGAGATCGAGGCCACCAAGTGACGCGTCGCACTTCCCTGAACGGCGCGGCGGCCGCGGGGTCGCCGGCCGCCGCCCCGGACGGCGCGGGGCCCGCGCGGCCGCACGCCGCGCCGCTGTTGCGCTGCGTGAACGACGTGCTGTTCCGCGTGCTGGCGGGAATCGCGTCGGCGTGTCTCGCGGTGCTCACGGTGCTGGTGTTCTACGCGGTCGTGATGCGCTACGTGTTCGACAACGCGCCCGATTTCGTCGAGCCGATCGCGCTGTTGCTCGTGATCGTGATCGCGATGTTCGGCGCGGCGATGAAGGTGCGCGACGGCGGGCATATCGGCCTCGATTCGCTGGTGCGCCGGCTGTCGCCGAAGGCCCGCACGGTCGTCATCGCGATCCAGCACCTGAGCCTGATCGCGTTCGCGATCATGATCGTGATCGGCTGCGGAAGCATGGCCGCCGAGACGATGGGCGACCGCATCCCGATCATCGGGCTGCCCGAAGGCGTGCGCTACCTGATCACGATGCCCGCGGCGGTTGCGATCATCCTCTTCTCGCTCGAGCACCTGCTCGCGCTTCGTCGTTCTTCGTCGGGACAATAACGCCATGGAACTCGCGATCCTGTCCGTCAGTTTTCTGATTTTTCTCGTCCTCGGCGTGCCCGTGTCGTTCGCGCTCGGCATTGCGTGCGTACTGACCTACATGGTCGAAGGCCTGCCGATCGCGACCGCGATGCAGGCGATGATCTCGGGGATGAACGCGTTCTCGTTCCTCGCGGTGCCGTTCTTCATCTTCTCCGGCGAACTGATGCTGCACGGCGGCATCGCGGACCGGATCCTGCGCTTCGCGCAGGCGACCGTCGGCCACTTCCGCGGCGGCCTCGGGATGGCGAACGTCGTCGCGTGCACGCTGTTCGGCGGCGTGTCGGGCTCGCCGACCGCCGATACGTCGGCGATGGGTGGCGTGGTGATTCCGCTGATGAAGCGCGAAGGCTACAGCGCCGCGTACGCGGTCAACGTGACGACGCATGCGTCGCTCGCCGGCGCGCTGATGCCGACGTCGACCAACATGATCATCTACGCGTTCGCCGCGCAGGGCATCACCGGGATGCTGCACGGCCAGCCGGTGAGCGGCGTGTCGATCGGCGACCTGCTGTTCTCGGGCCTGTTGCCGGTGTTGTGGGTGATGGGCTTCGTGCTCGCCGCCGCATACTGGCAGGCCGTGCGTCACGGCTATCCACGCCGCGAGGACGGCGCGTCCGCGCTGCCGCGGTTTCCCGGCTGGTATGCGGTGCTGCGCAGCTTCGTCGGCGCGGTGCCCGGGCTGATGGTGATCGCGATCATCCTCGTGTGCGTCGCGAAGGGCATCGCCACCGCGACCGAAGCGGCCGCGATCGCTGTCGTGTATTCGCTCGTGCTGACCGCGGTGGTCTACCGCACGCTGACCGCCGAGAAGCTGCGCCGCGCGCTGTCGCATGCGGCGCGCACGACGGGCGTCGTGCTGCTGCTGATCGCGGTGTCCAACATGCTGCGCTTCCAGATGTCGTACCTGGAGATTCCGGATGCGATCGAAGGGCTGCTGAAGCAGTCGACCGCCGCGCCCTGGCTGATGCTGCTGTACATCAACATCATCCAGGTGTTCCTCGGCACGTTCGTCGACATGGCCGCGCACATCCTGATCACGACGCCGCTGTTCCTGCCGATCGCGATGGCGTGCGGGGTCGGGCCGGTGCAGTTCGGCATCATGCTGCTGCTGAACTGCTCGCTCGGCCTCGTGCACCCGCCGATCGGCTCGGTGCAGTTCGTCGGCTGCGCGATCGGCAACGTGTCGATCGGCGAGACGACGAAGATGGCGTGGCCGTACTACCTCGCGATCTTCAGTGCGATCAATATCGTCACGTACATGCCGTTCTTCTCGACGTGGCTGCCGAGCGTGATCAGCGGGCACGCCGTGTTCTGATCGCACGCTTCGCCCGTCGCGGCGCCGGACGACCGAGGTGGTCCGGCGCCGCGGTTGCATCCGCGGTTCACTTTCTTCACTTCACGTCACTTCCATGAAAACGACTCTCCTGCGGCGCGCCGTGGCGGCGGCCGCGTTGACGATGGTGGCTTCGTTGGCACACGCGGCGACGTATGCGTACGTGTCGAACAGCGACAGCCGCGACATCTCGGTGTTCGGCGTCGATACGGCGACCGGTGCGCTGACCGCGATCGAAACCGTGCCGGTCGGCGGCGCCGTGATGCCGATGGCGCTGTCGCCCGATCATCGGCGCCTGTACGCGGCATTGCGTTCGACACCGTATCGCGTCGTCAGCTTCGCGATCAATCCGCTCGACGGGCAGCTGAGCGAGCTGGGCCGCGCGCCGCTCGCGGACAGCATGGCGTACGTGTCGACCGATGCGTCGGGCCGTTACCTGTTCTCGGCGTCGTATGGCGGCAACCTGCTCGCGGTGAACCGGATCGGCGCGGACGGCGTGGCCGGCGACGTGCAGCAGACGGTGAAGACCGGCCCGATGGCGCATGCGATCCGCCCGTCGCCGGACGGCCGCTATGCGTTCGCGTCGGTGCTCGGCGCCGACGCGTGGCTGCGCTTGCCGTTCGATGCGTCGACCGGCACGCTGACCGACACGGGCGAGCCTGCGTATCGGCTGCCGGAGAAATCCGGTCCACGCCATTTCGTGTTCTCGTCGAACGGGCGGTTCGCCTACCTGATCGACGAACTCGACGGCAAGCTGCACGTGCTCGCGCTGTCGCACGGCGGCGCCGATGCGCGGGCGATCCAGACCGTGTCGATCCTGCCGCCCGATTTTCACGGCGACAAGCCGTGGGGCGCCGACCTGCATCTGACGCCGGACGGGCGCTTCCTGTACGCATCGGAGCGCACGTCGAGCACGCTCGCCGCGTATCGCGTCGATGCGAAGTCGGGCACACTCGCGCGGATCGGCACGTTCGCGACCGAACCGCAGCCGCGCGGCTTTGCGATCGATCCGTCGGGCAGGTATCTGCTCGCGGCCGGGCAACTGTCGCCGACGTTGGCCGTGTACCGAATCGATCGCGTTACCGGGCATCTCGACGCAATCGGCAAGTATCCGGTCGGCAAGGGCGCAAACTGGGTCGAGATCGTCACGTACGACGGGACGAACTGATTCGGTGTGCGGCGCAACGGGCGGCATCGATCGCGTGCCGCCCGTTGCGCGAACGGAATGCAACCGCACTCGCGCACTCGCCCGCGCCGCGAACTACCGGTCGATCGACTCAAGTTGGAGCAGCCGCCGTCGTTAACCGATAAGGGATAACTTCGGGAGTCGATTCGCCATGCGTGATCTGAAAGTGAAAAGCAGTCTGCTTGCCGTGCTCGCCGCGTTCGCCGCGATGATCGTCGTCGGCGGCATCGTCGGGATCGTCGCGCTCGGCAGCGCGAACACGAACGCGAAGCGCCTGCACGAAATCGCGACGCAGACGTCGCTCGTCAACGACGCTTACAAGGACAGCACGCGTACCCGCTCGGCGCTCGTCCGTGCGTATTCGGCGCTGAAGGAGCACGACGATCCGGCGCAGCGCGACTCGGCGCTGCAAAGCGCGCAACGCACGTTCGATCTTTCCGCGAAGGAAACGCAGGCGTTCAAGGATGCCGCACCGGTCGGCAACCTCGGCGCGGACCTGAAGCAGGCGCTCGTCGAGTCGTCGACGCATCTCGCGAGCGTGCTCGCGCGTGCGGCCGACGCGCTACGCAACGGCGACACCGCCGCGTATGCGGCGATCAACGACAAGGAGATCACGCTCGCCGGTCAGGTGTATTCGGCGAACGTCGAGAAATTCCAGCGCATCGCCAACCAGCTCGCGCAAGACTCGATCGACGCCGACAACGCCGCCTATACGCGCATCATCGCGATGGTCGGGATCGGCGTCGCGCTGGCGCTCGCGCTGATCGTCACGACGCACTTCGCGCTGCGCGCGATCGTGTCGCGGCCGCTCGCGAACGCGGCCGCGCTGCTCGACCGCATCGCGTCGAACGACCTGACCGTGACGGTGCCCGATGCCGGCCGAAACGAAATCGGCCAGCTGTTCGCGGCGATGAAGCGGATGCAGGCGGGGCTCGCGGCGACCGTCACCGGCATGCGCGACAGCAGCGATGCGATCCATACGGCCGCACGCGAGATCGCGGCCGGCAACCTCGACCTGTCGAGCCGTACCGAGCAGCAGTCGGCGTCGCTCGAGGAAACGGCCGCGAGCATGGAGCAGTTGACGTCGACGGTGCGCCAGAACGCGGACAATGCGCAGCAGGCGAGCACGCTCGCGGCAAGCGCGGCGGACCTCGCGCAGCACGGCGGCGAACTGGTCGGCCGCGCGGTCGACATGATGGGCGTGATCAACGCGAACTCGCAGAAGATCGCGGAGATCACCGGGATGATCGACGGGATCGCCTTCCAGACCAATATCCTCGCGCTCAACGCGGCGGTCGAGTCGGCTCGCGCGGGCGAACACGGGCGCGGCTTCGCGGTCGTCGCGGGCGAGGTGCGCACGCTGGCGCAACGCAGCGCGAGCGCCGCGCGGGAGATCCGGCAGTTGATCGGCGCGTCGATCGACGACGTGCGCGACGGCAACGCGCTCGTGACGCAGGCAGGGCGCGCGATGGACGAGATCGTGTCGTCGGTGCGACGCGTGGCGACGATCATGACCGAGATCACGACGGCCACCGTCGAGCAGAGCGCGGGCATCGACCAGGTCGGCCAGGCCGTCACGCAGATGGATCAGATGACGCAGCAGAACGCGGCGCTGGTCGAACAGGCCAGTGCCGCCGCGACGGCGCTTGAGCAGCAGGCCGGGTCGATGCAGGTCGCGATGTCGGTCTTCCGGGTGGCGCGGGCGGGGTGAGCCGCCTGCCGACGCGGCCGTGTTCGGCGCGCCGCGTGAAGCGGTGTGGGTCATCGGCATCGGCGCCGGTAGCAGCAGTCCCGCTTGTATCGACATCGACGACGACCGTGTGCGGCCGCTCGTCACGACCGCACGGAGCGACGCGAACGCTCACCTAACCCGGTGGTGCATCGCGCTCGGCATCGCCGTCCGATGCGTCATCGCCCGACCGATCGTTGCGCCAGTGCGCAAGCTCGCGCCACAGCGCCGGCCGCGCATGGTCACGCGGCGGCAATTCAATGACATACGCGACGCCACGTACGTTGACCACCGCACCCGAGTCGGGCAGCGCGAGAATGCCCGCGGACGACGGATCGTCGTCCGGCTCGGCGGCGACGGTTGGGCAGGGCGGGCATGGCGACATCATGCGAATTCTCCGTGGGGTGTCGAAGCGGTGCATCAGTAACGGACCCGCCCGACCAGGCCGAGCGGATCGATCGCGTGCTGGACGGCGCCGGCGAGTTGCCGTTGCGCGGCCGGCACGTGCTTGCGGTAGTACGCGATATTGACCGGCCCGACGCCATGCTCGGCGCTGAAGCAGCCGCCTGCCTGCACGACGCGGTCGTACAGCGCGCCGCGCAGCGCCACCTGCTGCAGCGGCCCGTAGCGATGCGCGTCGGCATGCGGGATCGACACGACGAGATGGCAGCCGCCGTCGCCGAAATGGCCGAATGCATGACAGCGCAGCGACGGATGCGCGGCGGCGAGCCACCGCTCGGCGTCGGCGACGAATCCGGCCAGCGCGCCGCGCGGAAACGACACGTCGAACGACAGCGGCACGCCGTCCTGCGCGACCGCGGCCGGCAGCGCGTCGCGAATCCGCCAGAACCGCTCCGCCGGCGCGCACGCCGCGTCGAGCACCGCGCGATCGCTTGCGAGCGCGTCGAGCGTCGCGACGGCGCGCTCCTCCAGCAGCGCATCGAGCCCCGGCATGCCGGTCGCGATCTCGACGAGCGCGTAGCAGGCGGTCGTGCCGGCCTCGAACGGCGCGCGCAATGCGGGAAACGCGGCGGCGACGCAACCGACCGCCGCCGCCGACATGAATTCGAACGCCGACAGCGTCTCGCCGAATGCGCGTTCGAATGCGAGCAGGCCGGCGAGCGCGGCGTCGTACGACGCGAACGCGACGAACACCGCGCACGACGACCGTTCGAGCGGCGCGAGCGCGAACGACACGGCGGTGACGAGCCCGTTCGCGCCATTCGCGCCGATGAAGCATTGCGCGACGTCGAAGCCCGCGTTGCGCTTGCGCAGCGGCGCGAGCGCGTCGATCACGGTGCAGGCTTCGTCCGCCAGCACGACTTCGACGCCGAGCACGTGACGGCGCACGTCGCCGTACTTGATCAGGCGGCTGCCGCCCGCGTTCGCGCCGACGAGGCCGCCGGCCGCCGGATCGCTGCCGAGATCGATCGGCACGCAGAGCCCGGCGTCGCCCGCGACGCGATTGATGTCGGACAGCCGCACGCCGGCCTCGACCGTGATGCTGCGATTGGCCGGATCGAACGCGCGAACGGCGCGCATCCGCTCGAACGACACCACGCATTGCGTGCCGCTGCGATCGGGCACGGCCGCGCCGACGAGGCCCGTGCGCGCACCTTGGGCGACGAGCGCGATCCGGTGCGCGACGGCGGCGCGAACGAGCGCGCACACGTCGGCGGTCGATGCCGGCCGCGCGACGCCGAGCGGCACGCCGCCGTGATGCAGGACGTCGGTCGCATACGGCTCGCATGCGGCGCCTTCGAGCCAGCCGTCGCCGAGCGCCGCGGCGAGCGCGTGCCGCGGCGCGGCGTGTGCCGCGTGTGCGGGCAGCGCGTTCATCGTCAGCTTGCCCGCGCGAGCTGCTTGCGCAGCCGGCCGCGTACGACGACCAGCGCGATCAGCGGCACGACGCCGCCCCACAGCGGGCTGTGGCGCATCGCGATCGACACCGCGAGCGCGACGATGGTGACGGCGAGCAGCACGAGCGACAGCGAACGCGCCCGCGCGCGATCGACGAGCGTGCCGTCGACGAAGCCGCCGTCCGACCACGCGGTATGCACGATGCCGACCACCAGCACGCAGACGAGCATCGCGGCCGGCCCGAGTTCCTCGCCCCACAGACGGCTACCTGTCGGCGAGACGAGCGCGAGCACCGCGCCGATCACGAGGAACAGGTCGACGCCGAGCGCGATGCTGTTGCGCTCCGCGCGGCGCATCAGCCACGCGCCGTGCACGAGCGCGAGCACGCCGCCGATCAGGAACGCGTGGGTCCAGCGCAGGTCCGGCTGTTCGGGGCCGAGCCGGCCGTAGAACAGGAAGACGATCGCCGGCAGGAAGTTGCTCGCGTGCAGCAGGTAGCCGGTTATGGGATGGGTCGATTTCATCTGTGTCTCTCCTTCGTCGAAACAGCGGGGCGACGCGTCACGCGTCGTGCCACCGGAACAGCCGCGCGGCGGCGAACAGGAACAGCGCGGTGCACGCGGTCATGCCGAGCAGTTGCGGCGCGAGCTGCGCGTACGGCGCGCCGTCGACCAGCGCGCCGCGCAGCGCGACCGCGAACTGGTTGGTCGGCAGGAACGCGAGCCCGGCCTTCAGCCACGCGGGCGCGTCGTGCATCGGAATCGTCAGGTCGCTGAAGAACAGCAGCGGGTAGTAGGTGACGTTGCACGCGAGCTCGGCGGCCGCGAGCGAGCGCGTGCGGCTGGCGAGCAGCACGCCGATGCTCAGCACCATCGCCGCGCCGAGCAGCACGATCGGCAACGCGCGCAGCCCGTCCGGCGTCGCGATCGGCAGCGCGATGCCGAACGCGACGCGCGCGACCGTCAGCAGCACGAGCGCCGACAGCGCCATCATCGCCATCCGCGCGACGATCAGCGCGGCGAGGAACACGCCGCGCGACACCGGGAAGCACACGTACAGCTTGAACGTATTGCGCTCGCGCAGCGCGGCGATCGCGGTGGTCGTCGAGTTCAGGCCGATCGCCATGAACGCCATCACCAGGATGCCGGTCGCGAAGAACGCGCCGTAGTCGAACGGGCGGCGCGTGGGCGCGGCATTCTCGAAGCGTGCCTGCGCGGCTGGCAGCCCGAGCCGCTGCGCGGCGCAGCGCGCGAGCGCGATCTCGACGACTCTCGATGCCGCCTTGACCGCGAGCGAGCCGTTGAAGTCGTAGCGGATCGTCGCCGGCGCGCGCTCGTCGGCGCCGAGCACGACGGTCACGCGCTCGGCCGGCGCGCCGTGGCCGCCGAAGGTTGCCTTCACCGTGTCGCTGTGCGACAGGCTGGCGACGATCTGCGCCTGGCACGCCTGGTTGTACGGCGTCGCGCCGCCGGGCAACTCGAACGCGATGTCGGCCGTGCCGAGCGAACCGGAGCCGCCGAACGCGAACAGCATCACGCTCAGCAGGAACACGGGGAACACGAGCGTCCAGAACAGCGACGAGCGGCTGCGCAGATAGCCGAGCAGCTCGTTGCGCACGAGGATCAGGAACACCTTAGTCATGGCTCGGGCCCTCGGTGCACAGGCGCAGCAGGTCGCCCGGCGTGCTCGGCGCGAGCGCGAGATGCTGGATGCCCCGTTCGCCGACGATCCGGTGCACGTTCGGATGCAGCGTCGCATCGCCGAACGCCTCGACCACGTGCGCGGCCGACACGCGCACGCCGGTCACGCCGGGCAGCGCCGCGAGCCGCTTGCGCAGCGCGCGCGCATCGGCCTCGTCGCGGCAATGCAGGACCGCGCGCGCATCGCCGACGAGCTCGGCGCGCAGCGTGTCCTGGTCGCCCTGGTAGCGCACGCCGCCGTCGCGCACCCACACGAGATCGTCGACCACGCTCAGTTCTTCCTCGGAATGGCAGATCATCGCGATGCTCGTGCCGCTTGCGCGGTGGCGCAGCAGGTCGACCACGACGCCCGCGTAGCGGCGGTCGAGGCCCGTGAACGGTTCGTCGAGCACGGCCAGCTCGGGCCGGTGCGCGAGCGCGACGTAGAGGTCCACGCGCTGGCGCTGCCCCTTCGACAGCGCGCGGCACGGCTTGTCGAGCAGTTCGGCGATGCCGAGCGCGTCGGCGATCGCCGCATCGATGTGCGCGTACATCGCGCGGTGCAGCGCGACGATCTCCGACACGCGCAGGTGATCGGGATACTCGACCTTCTGCAATTGCGCGCCGATCCGCTGCAGCGAGCGCGAATCGCGCATGAAGCGTTCGGCCGGCACGTCGAGCACGCGTACGTCGCTGCCGCCGCGCCGGAAGCCGAGCAGCGTTTCGAGCAGCGTGGTCTTGCCGGAGCCGTTCGGCCCGACGATCGCGGTGATCGCGCCGAGCCGGAACCGCACGTGGCGCGCGGAGAAGCGGAAATCGCCGGCCGCGACGTCGATCGCGCGCGCGCCGAGCGCCGCGCCCGGCGCATGCGCGTCGGGCAGCGGCGGCGTGCCCGCGCGCCGCGGCCGGTCGAACGCGGCGGGCGGGCCGAACATCGCGCGCACGGACGCAAGAAACGAAACGCTCATCGTCGGCATCCTCAGTCGAACAGCATGACCTGCGTGTCGCGCACGCCGCGGTACGGGTTGCGGCCGTGCGCGACCAGCATGTTGTCGACGACGAGCACGTCGCCGGCCTGCCACGGGAACGCCCGTTCCTCTTCGTCGAGCGCGTCGTAGATCGCCACCAGATCGTCGAACGGCATCGGCGAGCCGTCGCCGTAGCGGATCTCGTACGGGAACGCGGCGCGCGTGCCGTACATGCGCTGCAGGTAGCGATAGCTGAGCGCGCCCATCGAGCGCGGGTTCGGGTGCTGCGCGCTCGCCTGGTTGAACCACACCGTCTCGCCGGTGCGCGGATGCGTGCGCAGCGCGCTGCCGACGTGCGACACGGTCACGCTGCCGTCGTCGAGCCAGCGGCAGCCGACGCCGCGTTCCGCGCACAGCCGTTCCACTTCGTCGCGCGCCGTCGTGCCGAATGCGTCGTCCCACGGCCGGTGGTACGCGGCGAACGGCAGGTTCGGGTTCGCGGCGAGGCCGTCCGCGCGGTCGCCCGGCGCCGCGAAATTGCGCAGGTACATCACGCCGCGTTCCGCGAACCGCGCGCGCAGCGCGGCCGGCACGCGCGCGGTCACGCGGCGCATGTCGCAGATCGGCGTTTCGCCGCCCGCGTCGGCCGGCTGCCGGCAGTAGAACGCGACGAGGCGCGGGAACGCGGGCATGTAGGCCATTTCCTGGTGCAGCCCGATCTTGAACGGCGGCGGCATGCGGGTCGACTCGTAGACCTGGCCGTCGATCTGCCGGCGCGGCGCGGCGCCGGCCGTGTAGCCGTTCGCGTGCGCCGGGTAGAGCGCGCCGAGGCGGCCGAACGCGGCGGTGTCGGGTACCGCGAAGCCGCGCCACAGCAGCGCGCCGCATGCATCGAGCAGCGTGTCGATCGTGTCGAGCCGCGAGCGGTACCACGCGACGAACGTCTCCGGCGACGTCGCGAGTTCGGCGCTGCGCGGGCTCACGCACAGCGGCAGCGTCGCGCCGGGCGCGACCGGCGCGCAGTGCACGTCGTCGGCGCTGAGCCGCACGGCGGCATGTGCGGCGAGGAAGGCGAGATCGGTCATCGCTCAGGCCAGCGCCGGTTTCTTCAGCAGGATTTCGAAGCCGAGCGCGCCGAGCCCCGCGCTCGGGCTGTAGATCGACGCAACCTGCGTCAGACCGGCTTCGGCCACCAGCGCGTGCGCTTCGTCGAGCGTGATCTTTTCCTCGACGTGGGTCGGCGGATAGTCGGCGGCCGCGCGCATCTCGGTGAAGCGGTCGAGCAGGTGCTGCGGCGCGTCGCGGCGCATGTCGTGCACGAGCGCGATTCCGCCCGGCTCCAGCACGCGGTACATCTCGGTGAGGCTCAACGCCTTGTCGGGCAGATGGTGCAGCGTCGCGCGGCCGACCGCCATCGTCAGCGTGCCGGCGTCGAACGGCAGCGCGAGCGCGTCGCCGACGCGCATCTCGATCGTGTCGTCGAGCCCGAGTTCGCGAATGCGCGGGCGGCCTTCGTCGAGCATTGCCGGATCGAGGTCGATGCCGACGTAGCGCCAGCCGCGCATCGCCGGATCGGTCGCGAGCCGCACCGGCACGACGCCGGTGGCCGTGCCGATGTCGGCGATCGTGCCGGGCGTCATCCCGCGCGCGAGCTGGCGGATGCGGCTGATGAACAGCAGGTCCCACGGTTCGAGCGTTTCGGTGGCGAAGCGATCGTAGTCGTTCGCCGGGCGCAGGTTCTTGAGCAGCATGACGTTCCTTGTGCGAAAGGGTGAGGGTTCACAGCCAGCCGACCGGCACGGCGGCCAGCAGCCGTCGCGCGGTCGCGCTGTTGACGCCGAACGCCGGGCGGCGGCGCCGTTCCACCGCATGCGCGGCCATCGCCGCGATGCGCGCGCCGAGCCCGACGCCGACGCCCCACGACGGCGCGGAGACGCCGAGTTCGAGCAGCGTCGCGGCAGTCAGGAAATCGATGTTCGGCCGCAGCGCGCGGCGTGCGTCGGCCTGCGCGCAGCACGCGTCGAACAGCGTCACGTAGCCGCCGCCGAAGCCGCAGGCCGCGAACCGGCCGCGCATGTGCGGCGGACGCGGATCGGCGACGAACAGCGGATGGCCGAAGCCGTACAGCGTGCGTTTCGCGTCGAGCGCCGCGTCGATCGCCGCGCGCCCGGCTGCGTCGAGCGCGGCCGACGGTGCGCCGGCGCCGCCGGGCACCGATCGCGCGAGCGCCGCGAGCCACTGCATCGCTTCGAGCGCGGCGCCGACGTGCGACGGCCCGCTCGCGAGGAAGCCGGACGCGATCGCCTGCGTCAGCGTGACGCCGGTGCCGATCGCGACGCGCGGCGCGAGCACGGTCGGCGTGATGTAGCCGAAGCCGGCGTGCCACGCGACGAGCAGCATGTCCATCGCGGCTTGCGCCGGCGCGTCGTGGCGCGTCGCGCCGGTCAGCGCGAGCATGCGTTGCGCTTGCGTCCGCGCGGCATCGAGCGCCGTGACGCCGCCGGCGCGCGGGCCGGCGGCGAACGGCCGGCCCTCGATCGCCGCGTGCAGCAGGAACGGCGCGGCGGCCGCGCACAGCAGCATCGTGTCGAGATCGGCATCGTCCGGCGCCGGGCCGCGCATGCGTTCGAGCACGTCGTCGAGGCCGCGCAGCAGGCCGGACGCGGCCGCGAACACCGGCGCGACGCCCGCCGCACCGAGGTCGGCTGAAACCGACTGGGCGACCGAGCCGGGCGCCAGCGCGTCGGAGAACGCCGCGAGCCGCGCGGCGATCGCGGCCTCGTGCGCGCGATGGTCGGCGCGGCCGGGCGCGACGTCGAACCACAGATGCGCGAGCGCGCCTTCGAACGTCGTCGCGCCGATCAGCGCGTTCAGGTCGAGATCGCGCACGCGCAGCGCTTCGGGGTCGAGCGTCGCGCCGTCGATGTCGGTGCCGCGATGGCGCGTCGTCGGGCGGCCGAGCAGGTTGCGCGGCGCATCGGTGGTCGGGGCGGCGGGGATGCCGGAATCGAGTGTCGTGTCCATGTCATTCCGCCGCGGCGAGTTCGTCGCTGCTGACGCTGATCGCCGCGTGCGCCATCGCGGCGATCACGGCCGCGTGCTGGTCGACGACGGGCAGCACGTTCGCGAAGTAGTAGCGCGCGCTTTTCAGCTTGCCGCGATAGAACGCGAGCTCGGCCGGCATGTCGGCCGTTTCCGGCGCATCGAGCCGGCGCGCGGCGATCGTCGCCGATTCGAGCAGCACCCACGCCGACGTGACCACGCCGAACATCTCCAGAAAGCGCGTGTAGAACTGGCTGCTGCGATGCGTGTGGCCGTCCTGCACGTCGCGCGCGATGTCGTCGAGCGCGGCGGCGATCCGGTCGGCGCCCGCGCGCAGCGCGTCGAACAGCGGCCGTAGCTCCGCTTGCGTGCCGGCGTGGTGCTGCTGGGCGAGGAATGCGTCGAGTTCGTCGCGGTAGTACTGGATCAGCCGCGAATGGCGGCCGAAGCCGAGCTTGTCGCGCACGAGGTCCTGCGCCTGGATGTAGTTCGTGCCTTCCCAGATCGACAGGATCTTCACGTCGCGCGCGTTCTGCTCGACGGGGCTCGCGTCGGTATAGCCGAGCCCGCCATGCACCTGGATCGCCGTCTCGCAGATGCGCCATGCCTGGTCGGAGATGAACGCCTTGCAGATCGGCGTCAGCAGCAGTTGCAGCTTGCGGTGGCGCTCGATCTCGGCCGGGTCGGCGTCGGGCGTCGCTTCGAGCATCGCCGCGCGCGTCGCGGTCGCGGCGAGCTTGCCGAGCAGGCCGCGGCAACCGTCGACGCGGCTTTTCATGTCGACCAGCATGCGCTGAACGTCCGCGTGCTCGACGATCGCGACGCGCGCGGCGTTCGTGTTCGACGCGCGCTCGATCGGCCGCCCCTGCAGCCGGCGGCCCGCATACTCGACCGCGTGCAGGTACGCGCTCGACGCGACGCCGACGCCGAACATCCCGGTGCTCATCCGCGCCTGGTTCATCAGCGGCATCAACTGCAGCAGGCCGACGTTGCGCCGGCCGCCGAGCAGCCAGCCTTTCGTCGTGCCGTTCGCGCCGAACACGAGATGCGTGTTCGCGCAGCCCTTGAGCCCCATCTTGCGCGGCAGGCCGATGCAGTCGACATGGTTCGGCCGCAGCTCGCCGGTCTCTTCGTCCGGCCAGAAGCGCGGCACGACGAGGCACGACAGCGAGAATGAATCCGGCGATGCGGTATCGATGCGCCCGAGCACGAAATACAGCGTGTTTTCCGTCAGCTCGTGCATGCCGGCCGAGATGTAGACCTTTTCGCCGTCGATCGCGTAGATATCGCGTTCGAGCGGCGTCGCGCGCAGCGCGACCGCGGTGAGGTCGGTGCCGGCCTGCGGTTCGGTCGCGCAGAAGCACGCGTCCCAGCGGTACGCTTCGAGCGGCGCGATCAGCGCCTTCTGATGCGGCGTGCCGTGCATCTGCAGCAGCTTGACCGCCGGGCGCGTGAAGCCGCCGTACGTCATGAACGACGGATTCGCGCCCATGAACATCTCGTAGATCATCTGCGTGACGATCGGCGGCAGCCCGTGCGCGGTGCCGAACAGCGTGTTCGACCACTCGTCGCGAAAACGCGCCCACAGCGCATGGAAATGCGAAGGAATCCGTACCTGGCCGTCGTCGAGCAGCGTGCAGCCCTCGACGTCCGCCTGCTGGTAGCTGCGCCCGAGGTCGAGCGCGAAGTCGCGCGCGCGTTCGAGCAGCGCGTCGACGGACGCACGATCGTGCGCGCTGTACGGCCCGTGTTCGAGAAAGTGCCGATCGGCCTCGAACAGTTCCCACAGAAAGAAGCGCAACTCGCGCAGGCTGACTTTGTATGCGCTCATCATGCGTCTCCTTCGATATCGAGCGCGGCGTCGAGGCCGCCGGCCAGATCGACGACGGCCGCCGCCGCCGCGCCATGCAGCGCCGTGTCCCAGACGAGCACCGTGCGGCGTTCGCCTTCATCGAGCGCGCCCGCGAGCCGGATCAGCGCGGCGGCCGACTCGGCCGACGACAGATGGCCGGCCCCGTCGTGCTGGATGCGCGCGCCGACCGGGATCGACGCGGCGTCGGCCACGCGCGCCGCGAAGCCGGGATCGAAGCCGGGCGGCACGCACCAGTCGAGCTGGTTCGCGCGCAGGTTGGCCTGGTCGAGCGCGCGGCGGATCGCGCGGGCGGCGACCGGCGCGAGCGTGTCGCGCAGCGCGGCCGGCGCATCGGCCCACGGATCGGCGACCGATGGCCCGAACTCCATCGCGACGGCGCGCACGCCGCCCCACGCGGCCGGTTCCGGCGCCGGCCCCGCGCGCGACACGAGCAGCGCGGCGGCCGCGTCGCCGTAACCGACCAGATCGCCGAACTGGCGGAAGAACGGGTAGAGCCACTTGTCACTGAGGATCACGAGCGCCTGGTCGCCTTCGTCGAGCAGTAGCCCGTCGAGCAGCATCAGCGCCGAATACCAGCCGAGCGTGCCGTTCTGGCCGAGCGCGAACGGCGTCACGCGCTGCAGCCCGAGTTCGTACTGCATGCGGCCGACGACCGAGTCGCCAATGCCTTCGTTGAGCGCGCAACTGGCGACGATCAGATGCGTCGTGCGCGCGAGCGCGCCGGAGCCGAGCTGGTCGCGCAGGTCGAGCGCCGCATCGGCGGCGAGATCGGCGAGGCTGCGCCCCGGCGGCGCGACGCGCAGCGCGGGCCGGCCGCCCGGCGCGAGGCGCGTGCCTTCGTCGGGCGTCAGCGCGCCCATGCCGCGCGGCCGCGCAAAGCGCGCCTGCGGCAGCAGCAGGTGCCGGTAGCCGGGATGGCGCTCCTGCGCCTGGATCGCGCTGAACACGACGGCGGGCGGCAGCACCACGACGCCGCCGGACAACGCGAGCGTGCCGGGCGCGGCGACGCGCGGCGCGCCGACACAGGGTTCATCGAGCGTCGACGAGGTCATGCGGCGGTCTCCTCGAGGTTCGGGCGCGCGAACGCGTCGCGATACTGCGCTTTCAGCGCCGGTCGGTCGATCTTGCCGTTCGGGTTGCGCGGCAACACCGGCAGCGGCTCGACGACGAGCGGGTTCATGTAGGTGGGCAACGCGTCGCGGCACGCGCGGGCGATGTCGATGCGGCACGCGTCGGCATCGAGCGTCGACACGACGCACGCGGCGATCGCCTCGCCGAGCGCCGGATGCGGAACGCCGAATACCGCGGCCTCGCGGATGTGCGGCAGCGCGAACAGCACGTCCTCGACCTCCGTGGGGCTCACGCGATAGCCGGACGTCTTGATCATGTCGTCGCCGCGCGCGACGAAGTACAGGTAGCCGTCCGCGTCGCGCCGCACGATGTCGCCGGACCATACGGCGACGTCCGGGCGCGGAATCTCGCCGTGCCGGCGCGGCAGCGGCCGAAAGCGCTGCGCGGTCAGCTCGGGCCGGTTCCAGTAGCCGAGCGTGACGAATGCGCCGCGATGCACGAGTTCGCCGGGCTCGTCGGCCGCGCATTCGCTGCCGTCCGCGCGCAGCACGAGGATTTCCGCGTTCGGCACGGCCTTGCCGATCGACGTCGGGCGCAGCGCCGCATCCGCGGGCGGCAGGTAGGTCGAGCGGAATGCTTCGGTCAGCCCGTACATCAGGTACGGCGACGCGTGCGTGAACAGCGCCTGCAGACGGTGCAGCAGCGGCGTCGCGAGATGGCCGCCGGTGTTCGCGAAGCGGCGGATCCGCGTGCGCGCGGCGTCGCTCCAGCCGGCCGACGCGAGCTGCATCCACAGCGGCGGCACGCCGGTGATCGACGTGACGCCGAACGCGTCGCAATGGCGCGGCACTTCGGCCGGCTGCAGGAAGTCGAGCGGCGTGTAGCACGCGCCGGACGCCAGCGCGGTCGTCAGCTGGCTCAGGCCCGCATCGAAGCTGAGCGGCAACACGCCGAGCACGACGTCGTCGTCGGCGAGCTGCTGGTACGCGGCGACGCTGAACGCGCCCGACACCAGGTTGCGGTGCGATACGACGACGCCTTTCGGCTTGCCGGTCGAGCCGGACGTGTAGAGCAGCGCGGCCGGATCGTCGTCGACCGGGCGGCCGGCGGGGGCCGCTGCCGACGCCGGCGTGTCGGTGCCGGGCGCATCGATCGCATCGATCGCATCGGCCAGTTCCTCGATCAGCAGCGTGCGCGTGCCGACGAGCGCGGCGAGCGCCGGCAGGCGCTTGAGCCGCTGCGCACCGGTCACGAACAGCGCGGCGCCGCTGTCGGCGACGATGTGTTCGATCTGCGCTTCCTTCAACTGCGGGTTGACCGGCACGAAGATCGCGCCCAGCGCGTTGGCCGCGAGCATCGCGACCACGGTTTCGATGCGCTTCGGCGCGTAGATCGCGACGCGCTCGCCCGGCTGCACGCCGCGCGCCGCGAGTACGGCGGCGGCGCGCCGGACCGCGCGGGCGAGCTGGTCGTAAGTCAGCGTGCAGCCGCCGTCGGCATACGCCGGACGATGCGGCCAGCGCGCGGCACCATGTTCGAGCAGGTCGGCGATGCTGATCAATGCGTTCATGATCGGCTCCTCTGGTTCAGGCAGGCCGCACGTACACGTGCGCGGCTTCGTGGGACAGGAAATGCGCCATCGAGTACGTGCGGTGATACGCGCCGCAGCGTGCGAACACCGCGATGTCGCCGACTTGCGGCGGCGCGCCCGTGTCGTCGCGGCCGATCACGTCCGCGCGGCTGCAGGTGCTGCCGACGTAGAGCGTCGGCACACCGCGCGACGGCGGCGCGGGTGAGCGGCGCACGAGCGACGGCGCGGCCAGGCGGCGCATCACCGATTCGGTCTGCGCGAGCAGGAACGCATGGGACAGCCCGCCGTCGCAGACGGCGATCGTGCGGTCCTGCCACGCCTTCACCGCGACGACGCGCGTCGCGAACACGCCCGCATCGGCGAAGATCGCGCGGCCGGATTCGTGGGCGAGCGAATACTGGCCGGCCAGCGGCGCGAGCGCTGCGGCATAGCGCTCGAAAGCGGCATCGCCCGGATGATCGTCGGCGAAGCCGCCGCCGAGGCTCAACGAGCCGAGCCGCGCGCCGTTGGCCGGCGCGAGATCGCGGGCGAGCGCCGCGAGCAGTTCGGGCAGCACGAGCGTGTCGGGCTGCGCCGGGTCCTGGCGGATGAACGAATGCGGGCCGGAGAACACGTGCAGCCCGGCCACGGGCAAGCCGGCGGCCGCGAGCGTGCGCACCGCGTCGTGCGCCTCGTTCGGCGTCATCCCGAAGTGGTCGTGCCACTGCGCCCGCGCATGAACGCCGGCCAGCGCGCCGGCGTTCACGCGCAGCAGCACGGCGCCCGGCGTGCTGCCGCCGGCCGCCGCTTCGCGCGCGAGCGGCACGAAACGCGCGACCGCGTCCGGGTTGTCGAGCACGAAATGGCAGCGCGACGCGAGCCCCGCACGCATGAACATCTCGTCCATCGACGGATTGTTCAGGTAGCGCGGCGTCCTGATCCGGCCGATTACCGCATCGAGTTCGCCGCGGCTCGCGAGTTCGACGCCGTCCTCGTACGCATGCGCGCAGCGCGCGAGCATGTCCTGGTTCGGGTTCGCCTTCAGCGACACGATCAGCCGCGTGCCGAGCCGCGCCTTCAGCGACCGGTAGCGGGCGATCGCGACCTCCGGCTCGTACACGTAGCACGGCGTACGCAGGTCGGCGATCCACGCGTGATCGGCGGCGGGCGGAAGCGGGCGTTCAGGCGTCATGGCGGCCCACCGGATGAAGCGTGGCGGCCGCATACGCGCCGCAGTTCGACTGCATCACGCCGAGCACGCGCTTGCCGTGCGCGAGCGCATCGAGCCCGACGTCGGCCAGGTTGATCGGGAAATCCGAACAGCACGCGTGGCCGCGCGCATGGATGTTGTCCGCATAGAGCCGCTCGGCCGGCACGCGCATCGCGCGGCATAGCGCGTTCCAGCCGGGCAGGTCGGCGTTGTGCGGCAGCACGAGGTCGTACGCGTCGAGCGCATGCGGCTCGAGCGCGACGGCCGCGTCGATCGCCCGGCGTGTGTACGGCCACTCCATCATGATCAGGTCGGCCTCGTTCGCGGCGACCGTGTCCGACCCGCGATGCCATTTCGCGTGCGTTTCGATCGCGATGCCGCCGAGCCGGTTCTTCGTGCTGTTGCGCGCGATCAGCATCGCGGCCGCGCCGTCGCACTGCACGCCCGTCATCTGCCGCATCCGGTAGTCCTCGCCGTACACGCGGTCGGACGACACGACGAGCGCCGCGTCGAGCCGCGGATGGCGGCGCATCAGCGCGCGCACGGTTTCGATGCCGGCCGCGACCGACACGCAGTTCAGTTGCGCGACGGAGCCGAGCCACAGCGGCTCGATGCCGAACTGCGCGGCCACTTCGTGCGGCAGGCTGCGCGGCGCCGGCGGCACGCTGAATTGCTGCGTATGCACGTGCACGATCGCACCGACGTCGGACGGATGCACGCGCGCGGTGTCGAGCAGCCGGCCGACCGCCGCGATCGCGAGATCGGTCTCGCTCGTGTCGAGCGCCATGTGGAAATAGCGGCTGCCCGACAGCGCGATCGCGGCCGCCCGCTGGGCCGGATAGTCGCGCTCGGCGGCCCAGGCCTCGATGTCGACGGGCGGGCCCGGCAGCTCGTAGGCCACCGCGTCGATGCCGATCCAGAAGCCGGCGTCGCGGGATGCGTGGGAAGAGGGCATCGTCATGTCAGTTGAGCGGCATCGCCGCGTAGTCGAGGACGTCGAGCTTTTCGAAGGTCGCCTGCACGGTCGGCGTGAGCAGGCCCATTTCGCGGATCGTCGGTACGAGGCGCCGGAAGATCGAGCGGCGGATCGAGCTCGACACCGGCGATTCGCGCACCATCGCGCTGCATTCGCGCTTGGACAGCCCCATCGGTTCCCAGATGTCGTCCGCGCACAGGTGCTCGTAAAGCACGGCCGCGCCTTCGCAGATGAACTCCTCGCGCTCGCGCAGTTCGTGCGAACTCATTTCCGCGTACACGCGGCACAGCGTGATCCGGCCGACCGCGAAGTGGCGCGCTTCGTCGCGCTGGATCCGCAGGAACAAGTCCTTGATGAACGGGTCGGTGCTGTACGCGACGACGCTCTGGAAGATCGACAGCGCGATGCCCTCGACGAGCACCTGCATCCCGAGGTTCGTCATGTCGAGCGCGCTGCTGGTGATCGTGTCGTGCAGCAGCCCCTTCAGCGAGCGGCTCATCGGGTAGCTGACGTCGAGCTTCTCGTTGACGAGCTTCGCGTACGCCTCGACGTGGCGTGCTTCGTCCATCATCTGCGCGGCCGCGCACAGCCGCGCGCTCAGGCCGCTCTCGGCCGACGCGAGCTTCGACGCGCAGATCAGCGCGGCCTGCTCGCCGTGCAGAATCTGCGACAGCAGCCAGCCCTGCGCGTGATGGCGCACCTCGCGCTTGTCGGCGTCGGCGAGCTTGCCCCACAGCTCGGTGCCGTAGATCAGGAGCGTCGGGTCGGGCATGCCGAGCGGGTTGGCCGGATCGAGGTCGTGGCGCCAGTCGACGTCGGTCGCGACGTCCCACTGCGCGGCCTTCGCCTTCTCGTACAGCCGGTTCAGCGCCTCTTCGCGCAGTGCGTAGTCGTTCGACATCAGCGCGTCGACGGGCATCGACCAGCGGATATCGGCCGTGTCCTGCATCACGGTAAGCGTGTCATTCATGTCAGGGTCTCCCCGGCCGCGCGGCGGCGCCGGAATGATGGGCGGAATCGGTGAGCGGGGCGGCGGCGCGCGACGCGCCCGGATGCGGTTCGAGCCGGATCGCGAACGACGGCCACGCGCCGCGCAGTTGCGCGTCGAACGCGTCGGCGAGCCGCGCGGGCCAGATCGCGCAGCACACGCGGTTGTCGCCGGCGAATTCCGCATCGCGCAGAATGCGGTCGCCGATCCACACGACCGGTGCGCCGCGCGCGGCGTCGCGCAACGCTTCGTCGTACAGGTGCACGCCGAGCAGCACGTGCGGCGCGAGCAGTTCGGCCGGCAGCGCGCCGAAATACGGCGCGCACACTTCGATGAACACGCGGGCGTCCGGATGCACGGCGTCGCGGATCCGCGCGGTGATTTCCGCGAGGAATCCGAAATACTGCACGTGGTCGAGCAGCACGCGGCGCTCGCCGCCGGCCGCGTCGTACGCATTGCCCGCGTCGTACGCGTCGCCGGCCGCTTCCGCGAGCGCGGCGCGCGCATAGTCGGCCGGCGTGTCGAGCGGCATCCGGTACGCGCTGGCCGCGACCGCGACCGCGACCGGGCGCCGTGCGTCGCGCTCGATCCGGTAGGTGAAGTGAACGGGACGCACCATGTCATGCCTCGCCGTCGAGAGAGAACGTCGCGTCCGGCGCGAACGCGACGTCGGCGATCGCGTAATAGCCGTTCAGCGCGAGCGAGCAGACGGCCGCGCGGCGCGGCGTGTCGCCGTCGCGGTGCGCGAGCAGCACCGACAGCCACGGGTCGCTGCCGAACGCATGCCCGAACACGCCGTGGCCGTCCGGCAGCAGCGGCGTCTTGCCGACCGACGCGAGCAGCGCGCGGCGCGACGTGGCCGGGAAGAACGGCAGCGCCGCGCGCAGCCCGGGGCGCGCCGCGCAGAACGTGCGGATGTCGCGGCCGAGCCGCACGACCGCGCTGGCCGGCGGCGCGGCGTCGGCGATCACCGACACCGCCGGTTCGCGGCCGACGTCGACGAGCAGCGTGCAGATGCCGAAGCCCGAGCGTCCCCACGCGGGATTGCCGTGCCAGTACGTATAGCCGTGCACGTCGACGTCGACGATCTGCAGCAGCAACGTGCGCGGCCCCGTCTCGGCCGCGGTCGCGAGCGTGCGGCGCAGCACGTAGCCCCAGCCCGCGCATTCGTACGAGCAGGTCATCCAGTCGGGCGCGTAGTCGTTCGCGCCGGCCAGCGCCTGCGCGAACCCGCGATGCTGCGGCGAATCGTTCATCAGCAGCATCGACAGGATCGTCGAGCTGACCACGTAGTCGTCCGCGCCGACCGCGCCGCACAGCCGCTCGCGTTCGGCGCACGCGAGCGTGCCGATCGCGCGGGCCGTGTCGTCGAGCGGCGCGGCCACGCCGTCGCGCGACGGCGCGACGCGCCGGTACGCGAGCGCCTGCACGGTCAGCGCAGTGGCCGGGGCCGGCTGGACGGCGGCGGCCGCCATGGGGGCGAGGGGCGCGAGCATCGCCGTGTCAGGCCGCGTGCTGCTGGCTGCGCAGTTGCGCGTCGAGCTGCTGCAGCGTCGTGTACTGCGTGATGTTCAGCGCTTCCGGATCGATCGAACCGTAAAGCTGTTCGCAGAACACGATCAGCTCGACGATGTTCAGCGAATCGATGCCGAGTTCGCCGATGCCGGCGTCCGTGTCGACGGTTTCGACGTTGAGGATCTTCGCGACTTCGCGGGACAGGATGTCGAGCGCGTCGGCCGGAACGTTCTGGGTCGTCATGAGAGGAGCTCCTGGAGTTGAGTGGGTTCGATCGGGATCGATCGGCCTGTCGCGTGGGTCAACTGCCGGCTTCGCAGCGCAGGCTCTTGCGAAGCTCGTGATAACAACGGTACGAACTGCCTTCCATCTTCGAAAACGCCAGCAGGTCGCGCTGGTCGTCGAACAGCTGCACCTTGCCGTCGCGCACGAGCGCGGTCAGGAACTCGTTCGACAGCAGCTTGATCGCGAGCACGCGCTGCACCTTGCCGAAGCTGTAGTGCGCGTCGTCGGTCTGGCTGCGCGCGGCGTCCGCGATGAAGCGGTGCACGGCGCGCGCGTCGGCGTCGAGCTCGATGCGGCCGGTCCGTTCGAGCCAGCCGACGTGCGCCATCAGCGCGCGAACGAAGTACGGCCGCACGACGGTCAGGTATTTGTTGAACACGGTCGGGCCGCCGATGCGCAGGCGATCCTCGGCGGCGACGCGTACCTGGCCGCCGACGTTCGCGAGCTGCAGGTTGCCCGCGAGGAACGGCGCGCCGCACGTTGTGCGTTTCAGTTTTCGATACTCGTCGGGCCACACGAGATAGGCGGCCGGGAACATCACGCCCGGCACGCGTGCCGCGACGACGGCCATGCAGTCGCGGTGCGCCTCGATGCCCCACACCTTGTCGACGGTCAGCGCGAGCCCGTTGTCGTCGCTGCGCACGACCGTGCGCCAGGCGGCGAGCGTCGGGCCGCCGCCGTCGCTCATCAGGAACGCGAAGTGATGGCCGGCGTCGATGCACTCGCATGCGCGGCGGTTCTGGTCGTCGGAGAAGAATAGTCCGAACATGATGCGGATGAACGCGCGCATGAACGGCTTGAACAGGTGATGAAATCCTTCGCGGCCGATCTGTTCGAGCAGCGCTTCGGTGAGCGGCGCCTCGTCGTGCCGCAGCGGTGTCGACGCGGACGCATCCGGCAGTACGTCCGGTACGGCGGTGCGCAGCGCGATCACCATCTCGCTGTCGAGCAGCCGCACGGCGGCGGCTTCGACGAGCCGGGCCGCCGCGTGCGGCGGCGTGCCGATCGCGTCGAGGTGGCGCAGCACCGGATACGCGGCCTGGTCGGCCACGCGCAGGCGCAGCGGCGGTGCGATCGGGGTGGGGGCGGAAAGCGTGGACATGGCAGGGTTCCAGTCAGAAACGCACGCGCACGGCGGCGTCGATGCGGGTGCCGAGACCGACCATCCGGTACTCGGAATTGCTGTCGGAAAACGCGTGCGACACGGCGACATCGACACTCACGCGTTTGTTCACGTCGGCGACGACCTGCGCGATCGCGAGCAGGCCCTTGTCCTGCGGCGAATAGACGCCGCGCAGCGAATACTCGACGCGGCCGATCTTCTTGCCGAGCCGCGCGAACAGGTAGTCGCGCAGGTTGCCGTCGACGCTCACGAAGTTGGCCGTGCCGCCGAGGCCGGCCAGCGCGGCGCCGGGCGCGACGGGCAGCAGCGCGTTGTTCGCCTGCGCCGCGCCGACCATCCGGCGCCACTGGCTTGCGTCGTAACGCGCTTCGTCGTGCGACCACTCGACGATCAGCGACAGGTTGCCGGGCAGCGCGCTCTGCATGCCGACCGCGCTGCGCCACATGTACTGGCGGTCGTTGCGGCGATCGACGGCGTCGTAGGCCGCCGCCGAATCGAGCGGCGTGCCGTTCGCGATGAAGGCCGGCAGCGGCCGCGTCGTGCCGCGTTCGACCCACGCGCTCGCGTAGACGGTGTTCGAGCGCGCGACGTCGAACGACAGCGTCGCGCCGGCGCCGCCGCGGCCCGCGTGACGGCCGGCGAGCAGCGCGGCCGAGCCGCCCGACCCGTTGTAGGCGCCGCGCACGAGCTGCGTCGCGCCTGCTACGTCGCGGTTGTCGACGTCGTTGCGCAGCGTGCGGTTCTCGCCGGCGATGAACTGCAGCGTGGTCTGCTCGCCCGCCCATTTCGCTTCGACGAGCGGCGTGCCTTCGACGTCGCCGTAGCGATCGTAGATGTCGGCCGTCGCGGCCCGTTTCTGGAAGAAGCCGAGCGGAAAGAACGCCTGAGACGTGTCGAGCGCGTCGATCCGCTTGCCGGCCGTGAGCGTGATGCCGTTGTCGAACGCGTAGCGCACGCCGGCTTCGTTGAAGCGGCTTGCCTGCGCGCCGAGCGAATGGTTGCTCGCGACGACGCGCGCATTCGCGAACAGGTTCTCGCCGTCGATGCGCGCGAGCAGCCCGGCTTCCTGCTGGTCGCGCGGCGAGTCGCCGATCAGGCGGCCGAGCAATGCGCGGCCGTCCATGCTGTCGACGGAGCGCGCGTAGCCGATGCCGTTGAGCGTGCCGAGCTGGTCCATCAGCGATTCTCCATGCGCGAGCGCGCAGCCGAGCGCGAGCGGGATCGCGAGCGCGACACCGGGCCAGCCGCGGCGGGCGCGATCGGGTGATGAGCGGAGGCGGTCACGATGAGCATCGGCATCGGCGTCGTACTCACTGGCCATCGGCGAGCGTGTCGGGGTTGAACCAGCCCGACGGAATCTTGCGCGGCTGACCGTCGAGGATGTCGACGACGCTCGCGCGCTGCTTCTCGACCTCGTTGCGATAGGTGATCTTGCGGATCACCTTGCGGCCGTTCGCGTCGACCGGCGCGGAGAAATCGGCGCTGCGAAACAGCAGGCCGCTCGCGAGGAAGAACTGCGCGCGCACCGGCACGTCGGTGTCGGGCGTGACCCACAGCTTGATCGTCGGATAGACGTTGTCGGGATCGGTCGCGCTCAGGTCGAGCTCGGTGGCCGGCTTGCCGGCGATCGTGGTCGTGCCGGGGGCGGCCGTCGCGCGATAGCTGTCCGCCCAGTGCGTGCGCGTGATGTCGCTGATCACGACTTCGCCCTGCAGCCGCTGCATCCCGTTGATGCGCACCGCGCTGCGCGTGTTCGGCACGTAGAACCAGTGCCCGCGCGTCGTCGCGAGGTACTTCTGGCCGTCATTCTCGCCGCTGCGCGTCAGCGCGAGCGTGTCGCCGTTGCCGCGCGTGTAGACGAGATAGCGCGTCGCGTCGCCGGACTGTCCGCCGACCTCGTTGGTGATCTCGATGTCGGTCTGCGTATCGGCGGCCGTGCTGCGGTACGCGTCGGCACGGGCGAGCATGGTCTGGGCCGTCGGCGTGTCGGCCGCCTGCGCGGCGAGCGGCGCGCACGCGACGAGCGCGGCGAACGTCAGGCGAATGCGATTCATGGGGCGAGTCCTTCGAGGATGTTGCGTTTCGCGAGACCGAGCGTCGCGAGCAGCGCCGCGGCCACGCCGAGCACGACGAACGCGGCTTCGACGGCGGCCACGGCGGCGGGCGACACCGTGAATTCGAGCAGGATCGGCTTCACGCGGCCGGGCGGCGCGGGCAGGTGGATCTGCGCGTGATTGAGCGCGACCATCGTCAGCAGCGCGAGCGCGATGCCGGCGGCCGCGCCGAGCAGGCCGAGCAGCGCGGTTTCCTGGATCAGCACGCCGCGCACCGTCGCGGCCGGCACGCCGAGCGCGCGAAGCGTCGAGATCTCGCGGCGGCGCTCGACGATGCTCATCAAGATCCAGTTGCTCATCGACAGCAGGATCGTCACGCACAGGATCGCGCCGAACACCGAGAACTGGTTCTTGTACAGCGCGACGACCTGGTGATAGAGCGACACGAGCTGGTCCCAGGTCTTCACGTCGAGCGTCGGCAGCGCGGCGCGCAGCGTCGCGGCGGCGGCCGGCGTGCCGGCGGTGTCGTCGAGGAACACCGCGATGCGCGACGCGCGGTCGGTGCGCAGCAGCGCCTGCGCGGCCGTGAACGTCACGTCGACGATCCGTTCGTCGACGTCCTTGTTGCCGGTGCTCATCACGCCGACGATCTGCGCGTCGGTCGCGTTGATGCCGCCGTGCGCGGTCGACGCCATCAACTGCACGACCGAGCCGACGTGCACACCGAGCTTGCGCGCGAGTTCCGCGCCGACGACGACTTCGGTGCCGGCATTCGTCGGCGACAGGTAGCGGCCCGACAGCACCGTGTGATAGTCGAAGAAGCCGGGCGGCTCGCGGTTCGGCTCGATGCCTTCGCCGACGAAGCCGTAGCTGAGGTCGCCGTTCGACACGAGGCCGTCGAAGTCGATGCCGCGCGCGGTCGTCGCGACGCCGCGCAGCTTTGCAATCGCCTGCGTGGCGGCGGCCTGCTCGTCGGCGGTCAGCCCGTACTGCAGCGGCCGCTCGCCGATCAGGTCGAGATAGCCGTGGTGCAGCACCTGCACATGGCCGACGCCGCTGTCGATCGACCCTTCGCGCACCGCGTCGAAGGTCGCGATCACGTAGCCGAGCGCGAGGCTCGACGCGAACGCGGCGACACCGATCATCGCCATCGTCAGCACGGTGCGGCGCTTGTTGCGCCAGAGGTTACGCCACGCAAACGTCGACCAGTTCACGATTCACTCCCGGTACGCCGTCGCGCATCTCGATGCGGCGCGGCAGGTGCGCGCACAGACGATCGTCGTGCGACGCAATCAGAAAGGCGGTGCCCAGCGTGCGGTTGGTGTCGAGGATCAATTCGGCGACCGCCCGCGCGTTGGCGCTGTCGAGGCTCGCGGTCGGCTCGTCCGCGATCACGATCGCCGGCTCCTTGGCGAGCGCGCGAGCCAGCGCGACGCGCTGCTGCTCGCCGCCGGACAGCTCGCCGGGGCGATGCCGTTCGCGTGCGGCGAGCCCCACCGCGTCGAGCATCGCGCGCGCGCGTTCGCGCCGCGTGCGCGGCGTGCCCCACGCGAAGCAGCCGAGCTCGACGTTCTCGAGCGCCGACATCACCGGAATCAGGTTGAATTGCTGGAACACGAAGCCGATGCGTTCGCGGCGAATCCGTTCGAGCGTGTCCGGCGCGTCGTCGATCCGGCGGCCTTCGAGCCAGCGTTCGCCGCTGCTCGGCACGTCGAGAAAGCCTGCGAGGTTCAGCAGCGTGCTCTTGCCGCTGCCCGACGGGCCGACGAGCGCGACGACGTCGCGCGGGGCGATCGAGATCGTCGCGCCGCGCACCGCGACGACGTGGCCCGCACCTTCGTACACGCGCGTGACGTCGCGCAGTTCGAGCACCGGCGGAAGCGACGCGGGCGTCATGCGAACGCTCCCTGGCCGGCTTCGGCGACGACGGCCGATGCGGCGATCACGGGCAACGCGCCGTTCGCATAGAGATCGCGGCATTTCAGGCGCTGCAGCTTGCCGCTCGTCGTGCGCGGCAGCGAGCCGGGTTCGACGAAGCACAGATCCTGCGCGGCGAAGCCGATGCGCGACGCGAGCAACTGCTGGCACTCGGTGCGCGTTTGCGGCGTCGCGTCGACGGGCCGTGCCTCGATCGCGACGACCAGCCGCTCGGTGCCGGTTTCGGGGTCGGGCAGGCCGAACGCGATGCACGTGCTCTTGCGCAGCGTGCTGTGCGACGCGAGCGCTTCCTCGATCTCGTGCGGGAAATAGTTGCTGCCGCGAATGATGATGACTTCCTTCTTGCGGCCGAGGATATGCAGCTGGCCGTCCGCGACGTAGCCGATGTCGCCGGTGCGGAACCAGCCGTCGGCCGTCAGCGGCGCGGCGATCGTGCCGTCGTCGGGATCCAGGTAGCCGAGCATCACCGACGTGCCGCGGATCGCGACTTCGCCGACCGCGCGGTTGCCCAGCGCATGGTCGCCGTCGTCGAGGATGCAGAACGCCATCCCGTCGATCGGCGTGCCCATCGCGAGCACCGTTTCGGTCTCCGTCTCGCGGCCGTCGTTCGCGGCGGCCGGCTGCGCGTCGCGGCGCTCGATCAGCGCGCGCCGGTCGAGCGTGTCGGCGATCACGTACGGTGCGCCTTCAACCGCGCCTTCGTGCCATGCACGATGCATCGATACCGCGAGCGTCGATTCGGCCATCCCGTAGCACGGCTGCAGCGCCGACGCCGCCAGCCCGTACGGCGCGAATGTCGCGGCGAAATCACGCAGCGTCGCGTCGTCCACGCGTTCGCCGCCGATGAAGATGTTGCGGCACGCGGACAGATCGACGCCGTCCATCGCGGCGGCATTGAAGCGGCGCACGCAGTAGCGCAGCGCGAAGGTCGGCACGGACGTCGTCGTCGCGCGTGCCGATGCGATTCGCTTCAGCCAGCCGAGCGGATTCCGGATGAAGCTGTTCGGCTGCATCATCAGCAGCGGCGCACGGTAATGCAGGTTGGACAGTAGCGTGAGCAGCCCCATGTCGTGATAGAGCGGCAGCCACGACGCAGTGCCGTCGCCGGCCGCGATATCGAAGCGCACCGACCCGCCGATGCCGAGCACGTTCGCGATCACGTTCTCGTGACTCAGCACCGCGGCTTTCGGATGCGACGTCGACCCCGACGTGAGCTGGACATGATGCGGATCGTGGCCGCTCTTCGCGCTGATCGGGGCGCGCGCGCCGGCATCCGCGGCGCTCGACAGCGTCGCGAGATCGACGACGCGCGTGGCGGCCGCCGGAAACGCGTCGTCTCGCCACGCCGCGGCCTGCGCATCCGCGGCGATGACGAGGCGCGGCCGATACAGCTCGCACGCGACGTCCGCCACCTGCCGCGCGGCCGTCGGCCGCCGCACGGGAACCGGCACGGTGCAGGGCAGTGCGCCCGTCATCACGCAGGCCATCATCGCGGCCGCATGCTCGACCGACGCGGGCAGCGCGAGCATCACCAGATCGTTCTCGCGCACGCCGAGCTCGTGCAGCGCGCCGGCCTGGCGAAACACCTCTTGCGCGAAGTGCCGGTACGTGATGCCCGCTTCGCGGCCCGCATCGTCGACGAACGTCATGCGATGCATGGCGCCCGCGACGTCCTCGAGCGATTCGATCAGGCGATGAATGGTGGATGCGTACTTCGTCACGAGGGTTCTCCCCTTGAGGAACACGGCCGCTCGCGCCACGGTGCCGGCGGCGCCGTTCGTCGAGTGAGGAGGATTCTTGCCGGATCGATCGGCGGCGACAAACGGAATCTATGCAGGCTATGCATGAGCGGTACGCATCCACGAGGTGACTGGTCGGTCTCATTCGACCGGTCGTCTAGTTCACGATGTGGTGCGCTCATGCGCGGGCGTCATGCAATGCGTTCGGAAAATTCGTTTGTCCGAAACATCGACTCACAGAAGAATGGCAACCCAGCAGCGCGCCAGCGTCGCCGCGTCATCGTGCCGGGCAGCCCGGCCCAAGGAGAGCGTCTTGTCCGTCACCTCATCGCTTGTCGCCCGGCCGAAACCGGTTACAGACATGAAGAGCCGCCCGAGCGGCGTGGTCTTCTCGCTGAAGCTGGTTGTATACGTTGCGCTCGTCGCGCACGGGATGATGTTCGCGCTGTCGGCGCTCGTGATCCTGAAGGCGGTCGGCATCCTGCTGATCGGTGCGATGTATGCGCACGGCGTCGAGCTGCAGCACCAGGCGCTGCATTACCAGGGATTCCGCAGCAAGCGCCTGAACATGGTGTTCGGCGTGCTGCTCGGCATGCCGATGCTCGTGTCGTTCCACGCATACCAGGACAGCCACCTGCGCCACCACCGGCTGCTCGGCACGCTGGAGAACAAGGAGTTCTTCGACTACGGCGACCAGTACGGCGCGAGCCCCGTCGTCAATGTCGGGCTGTGGATGTGGCGGCTGTCGATGGCCGCGCACTATATCCAGTTCGCGAGGAACGTCGTGAAGCTCGTCGTGCCGGGTGCGCGCTTCGGCGACAATGCGCTCGTGTCGCGCGCGATCCGCCGCGACTACCTGCTGATGGCGGCCGCGATCGCGCTGCTCGCGGCGCTGTCGTTCGTGCTGCACACGTGGTTCGTCGTCTGGGTGTGGGTCGTCCCGCTCGTGTTCGTCGCGGCGCCCGTGCACGCGCTGGTCGAGATGCCCGAGCACTACCGCTGCGACCTGACGAGCACCGACCCGTTCCGCAACACGCGGACGATCGAGAGCAACGCGTTCATGACGTGGTTCACGAACGGCAACAACTATCACGTCGAGCATCACATGATGCCGAACCTGCCGATCGAGCGGTTGCACGACCTGCATGGCGCGATCGCGCCGCGCATCCGCTATTACCACCGCTCGTATCGGCAGTTCTACCATGCGCTGCTGCGCGGCCGGCTCGCGCCGCGTTCGGTGGACGACGATCGGGACGATCGCGAGCCCGATGCGGAAGCCGCCGCGCCGGCGTCGACGCAGTCGGCATGAGCGCCGGTGCGGATTGCATGGCGACGACGGTGACGACGATGCTCTATCCGGAACTTTACAGGTCGCTCGAAGCTGTCCGCTGGGACATGGAGAAGGACATTCCGTGGGACAAGTTCGACGCTTCGCTGCTCACCGACGAGCAGGCGAAGACGATCAAGATGAACGCGATCA
>NZ_JAIZQG010000013.1:0-187505 GCF_020419965.1 Burkholderia sp. AU39826 | reverse complement strand
ACCACTTCAGCTCGAAGCGCGCGACCGCGATGTCGTGGATCTTGCCCTGGTTGTGCTCGTGGCGCGTGACTTCGAGCCAGTTGCCGTCCGGGTCGACCATCCGCCACCACGCCAGGTTGTCGAGCGCGGTGCCCCACAGCACGGCCTTCTTGCCGCCCGCGTTCATCGCGACGTTGCCGCCGATGCACGATGCGTCGAGCGAGGTCGGATCGACCGCGAACACGTAGCCGGCCGCTTCGGCCGCTTCGGTCACGCGGCGCGTGACGACGCCCGCGCCGGAGAAGATCGTCGGCACCTTGTGCGCGACGCCCGGCAGCTCGGTGAGCTCGACCGCGCCGAGCTGTTCGAGCTTCTCGGTGTTGATCACCGCGGAGAACGGCGTGAGCGGCACCGCGCCGCCCGTGTAGCCGGTGCCGCCGCCGCGCGGGATCACGGTCAGGCCGAGCTCGAAGCACGCCTTGATCAGCGCGGCGATCTCGGCTTCGGTGTCGGGCGTCAGCACGACGAACGGGTATTCGACGCGCCAGTCGGTCGCGTCGGTCACGTGCGACACGCGCGACAGCCCGTCGAAGCGGATGTTGTCCTTCTGCGTGCAGCGGCCGAGCGCCTTGGTCGCGCGGCGGCGCAGTTCGGCCATCTTGTCGAATTCGTCGGCGAACTCGTTGACCGCGCGCTGCGCCGCCGCTTCCAGCATCTCGACGCGCGATGCGCGCTCGCGGCCGGCGGCGTCGCGGTGCTCGGTGAGATCGGCGCTACGGCGCTTGCCGATTTCGGTCAGGCGGTGGTTCAGCGCCTCGATCAGCAGCGCGCGGCGCTTCGGGTTGTCGAGCAGGTCGTCCTGCAAGTACGGGTTGCGACGCACGACCCAGATGTCGCCGAGCACTTCGTACAGCATCCGTGCGGAACGGCCCGTGCGGCGTTCCGCACGCAGTTCGTCGAGCACCGACCACGCCTCTTCGCCGAGCAGGCGGATCACGATCTCGCGATCCGAGAAGGACGTGTAGTTGTAGGGGATCTCGCGCAAGCGGGGCGCGGGGTCGGCGGCGACGGCGGCGGCCGCGCCATGCGGATCGAAAACTTGTGGTGCGTTCATGTTCGGACGACTCGGAGGGCCGATATCCCGTGCACGGGCGTCGGCAAGCGCGTGGGCGCAATCTTGGGGAAATCTGTTCTGTTACCAGGCGCGCGGCTGTCCTTCATGGGGCCGGAGCGGGCGACTCGCCCCTCCTGGCCGGCGACAGGGCCTGGCGGCACTCGGGACCATCAGCACGATCGCGCGCGGCGCGCATGCCGTTCGGCCGCGGGGCTGGCTGCGCGCGGCGTCGGCTTCAACGGTGCGATCCGAGGGTGCCTCTGCATCTTCCGAATCCTTGATTCAAAACGGAATTCTAACCCATGATCGCGCCGCCCGTGACACGCCGGACAGGTCGTGGGGCTATCGCCGCGAGCCGCGCCGGGCGGGGTTCGGCGCGATTTCGTGCGACCATTCGCCGTCCGTCCGGTCGGTAACCATGCGGTTAAACCGGTAAAAAGCGGCGCGCGGCGCCCCGCCCGTATGCGCAGGTCACCGCCCACGACCGCCCGCCCGGCATGCCGCTTGCGTGCGGGCGGACCCTTGGCGCTATCATTGACCCTTTACCGTCTGCATCCGCACTGCACGCGAGCGCCCATGGCATCCCACGATTACCTGAAGAAAATCCTCACCGCGCGCGTCTACGACGTCGCGATCGAGACGGAACTCGAACCGGCCCGCAATCTGTCGACCCGGCTGCGCAACGCCGTTTACCTGAAGCGCGAGGACAACCAGCCGGTGTTCTCGTTCAAGCTGCGCGGCGCGTACAACAAGATGGCGCACATTCCGGCGGACGCGCTCGCGCGCGGCGTGATTACCGCGTCGGCCGGCAACCACGCGCAGGGCGTCGCGTTCTCGGCGGCGCGGATGGGCATCAAGGCCGTGATCGTCGTGCCGGTCACGACGCCGCAGGTGAAGGTCGATGCGGTGCGCGCGCACGGCGGCCCGAGCGTCGAGGTGATCCAGGCGGGCGAATCGTACAGCGATGCGTACGCGCACGCGGTCAAGGTCCAGCAGGAGCGCGACCTCACGTTCGTCCACCCGTTCGACGATCCGTACGTGATCGCCGGCCAGGGCACGATCGCGATGGAAATCCTGCGCCAGCACCAGGGCCCGATCCACGCGATCTTCGTGCCGATCGGCGGCGGCGGGCTCGCGTCCGGCGTCGCCGCGTACGTGAAGGCGGTGCGCCCCGAGATCAAGGTGATCGGCGTGCAGGCCGAGGATTCGTGCGCGATGGCGCAGTCGCTGGACGCGGGCGAGCGCATCGAGCTGAGCGAGGTCGGCCTGTTCGCGGACGGCACCGCCGTGAAGCTCGTCGGCGAGGAAACCTTCCGGCTGTGCCGCGAATTCCTCGACGGCGTCGTGACGGTCAACACCGACGCGCTGTGCGCGGCGATCAAGGACGTGTTCCAGGACACGCGCAGCGTGCTCGAGCCGTCCGGCGCGCTCGCGGTCGCGGGCGCGAAACTGTACGCGGAACGCGAAGGCATCGAGAACCAGACGCTCGTCGCGGTCACGTCCGGCGCGAACATGAACTTCGACCGGATGCGCTTCGTCGCCGAGCGCGCCGAGGTCGGCGAGGCGCGCGAGGCCGTGTTCGCGGTCACGATCCCCGAGGAGCGCGGCAGCTTCAAGCGCTTTTGCTCGCTCGTCGGCGATCGCAACGTCACCGAGTTCAACTACCGGATCGCCGATGCGCAGTCCGCGCACATCTTCGTCGGCGTGCAGATCAAGCGCCGCGGCGAATCGGCGGAGATCGCCGCGAACTTCGCGTCGCACGGCTTCAACAGCGTCGACCTGACGCACGACGAGCTGTCGAAGGAACACATCCGCTACATGGTCGGCGGCCGCTCGCCGCTCGCGCTCGACGAGCGCCTGTTCCGCTTCGAATTCCCGGAACGGCCGGGCGCGCTGATGAAGTTCCTGTCGTCGATGGCGCCGGACTGGAACATCAGCCTGTTCCACTACCGCAACCAGGGCGCGGACTACAGCTCGATCCTCGTCGGGCTGCAGGTGCCGCCGGCCGATCGCGCCGAATTCGAACGCTTCCTCGCGGCGCTCGGCTATCCGTACGTCGAAGAGAGCGCCAACCCGGCTTACCGCCTCTTCCTGTCGTAAAGGCTTCGTGCAATGAATCCTGAACATTCCCCGCTCGGCAAGGCCACCGTCTACGCGGCGCAGTACGATGCGTCGCTGCTGTTCCCGATCCCGCGCGCCGGCGCGCGCGAGCAGCTCGGCATCACGTCGGCGCTGCCGTTCTTCGGCACCGACATCTGGAACGCATACGAACTGTCGTGGCTCAACGCGCGCGGCAAGCCGCAGCTCGCGATCGCGACGTTCTACGTGCCGGCCGAATCGCCGAACATCGTCGAATCGAAGTCGTTCAAGCTGTATCTCGGCTCGTTCGCGCAATCCAAGTTCGACTCGGTCGACGCGGTGCGCGACGTGCTCAAGCGCGACGTGTCGGCCGCGTGCGGCGCGAGCGTGTCGGTGCAGCTGGTGTCGCCGCACGATTTCGGCAAGCTCGAGATGGACGAGCTCGACGGGCTGTCGCTCGACCGGCTCGACCTCGACACCGACGTGTACGAACCCGATCCGTCGCTGCTGTCGGCCGCCGACGGCGAGAACGAGGCGCCGGTCGAGGAGACGCTCGTGTCCGACCTGCTGCGCTCGAACTGCCCGGTCACGGGGCAGCCGGACTGGGGCAGCGTGCAGATTCATTACGTGGGGCCGCAGATCGATCACGCGGGGCTGCTGCGCTACATCATCTCGTTCCGCAATCACACGGGCTTTCACGAGCAGTGCGTCGAGCGGATCTTCCTCGACATCATGCATGCGTGCAAACCGGTGAAGCTGGCGGTGTATGCACGGTATACGCGGCGCGGCGGGCTCGACATCAACCCGTTCCGCACGAATTACAACCAGCCGATGCCCGATAACGCGCGGACGGCGCGGCAGTAAATGAGTCTGTTGGCGGCATCTTGCGGTCCGCCAACCCTCCCTGCTTGCGGAAGGGTGCGTCTCTCTAATTCGGCGCGAACATGGCGGCCCGGCACTTCGGACAATACAGGTAGATTGTTCGACCATCGTGCATGGAAATGAAGCCTCGCCTTGCCTGGTCTATCCTCCATTTCGCCGCGCCACCACCCGCTAGACGCGCTTCGCCTTCGGCATAGCAACTCGCGGCATCCAAGTCATGACTGTACGCCCGTTCCGTTACGCGGTTCGCACGCTTGAAAAACGCGCTGACATCCGTCTGCCGAAGAATGAACTGGCGGCACATATCCGCGGTTTCGCCTCCGCTGATGTCGGCCGACCACGCCCCGTTGCTGACGATTTCGACAGACCTCGGCGCAACATGAGGCACTACTCCTCGCAGCGGCGTCTTGTCGGACAACGTGCTCGCAACGGCAGTGCGGTCGAGCACGAGCAGCAACATCAGAATTGCGATCCGCATCACCATTGCACGCTTGCTCGCCGCTGCGTGGCGCTTCCGCGAGTGCCCAATGCGACCGTCATTTCGGCCGCGCCGGCAAACCGCCGAAGGTGCGTGCAAAGTTGCTCTCGATATGGGTCAGCAAACGTGTGAGCGTTTCCTGGTCTTCGTACCGATCTGCGAGCGCATCCTCATCGAGCGAATCCGGATCCATGCACTCGATCTGGTCGAGTCGCAAGCGGATCGTTTCCATCAGCACGGCCCATTCGCCCATCAGCAATGGGATGGCCATGTCGCCGCGACCTTGCCGCTGATCACTCATGTTCATTTCAGCATCATCTACGGCTGGCACGTTCATCCTGCCTTTCGCTGCACTTCGGCCAATCGCTCGGCATCCCATTTCCTCCCGACCGCCGCACGATGCAGCATCGCGAGCGTAATTGGTTCACGCTCGAGGTGGTGCGGTTTTCGAAGCACCCATCGCCGAAACAGCGAATAGAGCAACCCCTCGCCTTCCATCAAAAAATATCGATGGAAATCGAAGTCGCCGGTATCGACGGCAAACCGCTCAAAAAAGCGCCACATGAAGTCATTGGCTTCGTCGCCGGTTTGACCCAGGTCTTCCCAGAGCCGGGTATGAGCAGCGAGCGGCTTCGATGGACCGAGCCCCACCTCCGACCTCACAAAAGCTTCGATCTCGTCCCAACTCACGTTTTGCATCAAAACACCCTGTCCTCGTTTTTGACGAGGCCGTTGTACCGGGAGATCGTTCCGTGAACGATCGCGAACACGTCACGTGCAAGCAGCGCCCAACCCACGCCAGGCACGGCACGTCCGACGAACACGCTGAGCTTTCGGGTCAGGATGATCCGAAACGACTTGATACTCTGCAGCGTCACGGTTGGTAAAACCTTCCTGTTCAACTGGTGGCGGAAAATCGATCGAGCCATCACGGATGCGACGGACGTTCCTTTCGTCGCGCCGCCGAATTTCTGCCGCGTCGGCAATACCGGCCAGCCCGCCAGAATCAGGATCACAGCTTCGACATCGTCGATCCCGGCCCGTGCACACGTCTCTTCTACAGCGACGAAAAAGAAAAGCTCGGCGGGTGTGAGATCCGAATGAACGCCGTAGCGGTATGTATTGCTGGTCATGGTGCGACTTCACGAAATCGTTGATCGGGAAGACGACCATACCCAGCAATCCACTTAGTCTGCTCGTTCGAATTTGATGATGCCCGTTGCCAATTACGCGTCCATCACTGTTGTCACCCGCCAGACGGACCTATCGTCTCGCGCTCTCATCGACAGGATTCTATTCAAAGTGTAAAAATTCAGTGCCAAATGCAACAAGGCCGGTGCACGTCCATGCACCGGCCTTGTCGTACAGCTTCCGCCCTCTCGCGTTACTTCACCGGCGGCTTGTAAGCGATGCAGTCGACCTCGACCTTGCAGTCGATCACCATGCTCGACTGCACGCACGCGCGTGCCGGCGGATGCTCGCCGAAGTACGACACGAATACCTTGTTGAACGACGCGAAATCGCGCGCGTCGTCGAGCCACACGCCGCAGCGCACGACGTGCTCGAGGCCGTAGCCGGCTTCCTTCAGGATCGCGATCACATTCTCGATCGTCTGCTTCGACTGCGTGACGATCCCGCCTTCGACGACCTCGCCGTTCACCATCGGCGTCTGGCCCGACACGTACAGCCAGCCGTCGGCCTCGACCGCCCGCGCGAACGGCATCACCTGGCCGCCGGTCCCCTTCGCTTCGCCTACGCCATATCGCTTCATCGTTTCACTCCTCGTGTTGTCGGCCGGAGCAGGCGCTTCACCGCCTGCTCCGGCCCATGCAACGCACGGTTGCGGGTACGCACGCCGGCTGCTGCGGCGCGCGGAAGATCGGAATGCGCGCGTTCAGAACGCCGCATCGGCACTGGCCGACACGCGTTCGCCGCGCGCGACGAAACCGCCGGCGCGCTCGCCGGTCGGCTGGCCGTTTTCGTAAGTCAGCACGCCGTTCACCCACACGGCGTCGATCCCGTGCGCGGGCTGCTGCGGCTTCTCGAACGTCGCGGCGTCGATCACGCTCGCCGGATCGAACAGCACGAGATCGGCGTGATAGCCGACGTGCACCTCGCCGCGCCGAGCGAGCCCGAAGCGGCGCGCGGACAGCGACGTCATCTTGCGGATCGCCTCCTCAAGCGGCAGCAGGCTGGTGTCGCGCACGTAGTGGCCGAGCACGCGCGGGAACGCACCCCACAGCCGCGGATGCGGCAGCGGATCGTTCGGCAGGCCGTCGGAGCCGACCATCGTCGCCGGATGCGACAGGATCCGGCGCACGTCGTCCTCGGACATGTTGTGGTACACGGCGCCGGCCGGGCGAATGCGCTGCGCGGCCTCCTGCTCGGTCACGCCCCAGTCGGCCGCGATCGCCTTCAGCAGCTTGCCCGCGACTTCCGGGTGCGGTTCCGACCACGTGATCGTGATGTCGATGTCGCCCGTCACCTGCTTCAGGTCGAGCGTCGACGAGCTGCGGCTGTACGGATAGCAGTCGCAGCCGACCGGCTGGTAGCGGCGCGCGCCTTCGAGCGACGCGAGCACCTCGGTGCTGCGCCCCCAGTTCGACGGGCCCGCGCACTTCAGGTGCGAGATCACGACCGGCACGCGCGCATGACGGCCGACCTGATACGCCTCTTCCATCGCGTCGAGGATCGCGTCGAACTCAGTGCGCATGTGCGTCGTATACAGCGCGCCGGCTTGGGCGAGCGGTTCGGCGAGCGCCATCACTTCCTCGGTCGGCGCCGCGAACGCCGAGCCGTACGCAAGGCCCGACGACAGGCCGAGCGCACCGTTCGCGAGCGCCTCCTCGAGCTGCGCGCGCATGCCGGCGATCTCGCCGTCGGTCGCCGCGCGGTCGAGGCGGTCCATCTGGTTGTTGCGCAGCGCCGTATGGCCGACGAGCGCCGCGACGTTCACGGCCGGACGCGCGTCGTTCACGGCCGCGACGTAGGCGGCGAAGGTCGGATACTGGAACGCGCCGCGCTCGCCGAGCAGGTTCATCGGATCGGGCGGGTCGCCCGCGAGCGTCACCGGCGATGCGCTGATCCCGCAATTGCCGACGATCACGGTCGTCACGCCCTGCGAGATCTTCGGGATCATCTGCGGCGCGCGGATCACGTGCGTGTCGTCGTGCGTGTGCACGTCGACGAAACCCGGCGAGAGCGCGCGGCCGTTCGCGTCGACGACGTTCTCGGCGAGCCAGTTCGACAGGTTGCCGATCGCCGCGATCAGGCCGTTGCGGATCGCGACGTCGCGCGTGACGGGCGGCGCGCCGGTGCCGTCGTACAACTGCGCGCCGACGATCAGCGTATCGGCGGCTTCGGGGTGCGAATGCATGGTCAGTCTCCTACCGGTTGACGGTCTCCGCCGCCGCGGTGCGCGTCGAGCGCGTGCTTGATACGGCGCAGTGATTCCCGGCCCGCATCGCCGAGCCGCAATGCGACGCCGGTGACGAGCACGTCGATCGCCATCATCATCGCGTAGCGCGATGTCGAAGGCTTGTAAATGAAATCGGTTTCGAACGCGACGACGGGGATCAGGTGGTCGGCGAGCTTCGCGAGCGGCGACGCCGGCGCGGTGATCGCGATCAGCTTCGCGCCGTAACGCTTCGCGAGCCGGCAGCTCTCGAGCAGCTCGGGCACGCGTCCGCTCACCGACAACGCGACGACGACGGTGTCGCCCGACAGCGTCGCGGCCACCATCCGCTGCAGCAGGCTGTCCTGGTAGCTCGCGACCGGCCGGCCGAAGCGCACGAGCCGGAAGCGCAGCTCGTCGGCGAGCGCGGTCGAGCCGCCGCCCTGCCCGTACACGTAGGTCATCTTCGCGCCGGCAAGCAGATCGGCCGCCGCGTCGAACGACGTGTTGCGCAGCAGCTGGTGGTTGTGCGCGAGCGCCACGCGGATCTCGTCGTAGACGATCGACGCGGGGCTCGTGTCGTCGGCCGGCGCGTCGTCGGACGGCACCAGGAAGCGCTGGCCGACGGCCGCCGCCTGCGCGACGAGCACCTTCAGCTCGCGCACGTCGCGGCAGCCGACGGCCTTCGCGAAACGCGTGACCGTGGCGACGCTGACCTCCGCGTCGCGCGCGAGCGCGCCGATGCTCGCATGCGCGGCACGCGCCAGATCGGCGAGGATGAACGCGGCGACCTTGCGCTCGGCTTCGCGCAGCTCGGGCGCGCATTCGGCAATCCGCGCGACGATGTCGAGGACCGGCGGAGCGGCCTGAGCCGGATGCGGCTCGGCCGCGGGCGAAGCGGACGGGGAAGCGGGCGTATTCATCGGCGGAAAAAGGGTGAAGCGGGATGTTATTAAATAACATCACCGCGCCGATGCTACTTTCTGTACCATCTGCATGTCAACTTCAGTGCAATGCATAGTGATGATGGAGCGGGATGACATGAAAGTTACAAACTATCAGGAAGCGACGATCGATCCGTTCGGCAAGGGCCTGGGCAATCTGCCGAGCGCGAGCGTGCCGCTCGGCGACGCCGGCCGGCTCGAATGGAACCTGCTCGCGGAAGACGTCAGCCTGCCGGCCGCCGTGCTTTACGAGGATCGCGTCGAGCACAACCTGAACTGGATGCAGGCGTTCGTGCAGAAATACGGCGTCAAGTTCGCGCCGCACGGCAAGACGACGATGGCGCCGCAACTGTTCCGCCGCCAGCTCGACGCCGGCGCGTGGGGCATCACGCTCGCGACCGCGCACCAGACGCAGGCCGCGTATCACGGCGGCGTGCGGCGCGTGCTGCTCGCGAACCAGCTGGTCGGCCGCCAGAACATGACGATCATCGCTGGGCTGCTGTCCGATCCCGATTTCGAATTCTTCTGTCTCGTGGATTCCGCGGAGAGCGTCGACCAGCTCGGCCGCTTCTTCGGCGACGCGAAAAAATCGCTGAACGTGCTGATCGAACTCGGCGTGCCGGGCGGCCGCGCGGGCGTGCGCGATGCCGCGCAGCGCGAGGCCGTCCTCGCCGCGATCGCGCGCTATCCGGACACGCTGAAGCTGGCCGGCATCGAACTCTATGAAGGCGTGCTGAAGGAGGAAGGCGAGATCCGCGCGTTCCTGCAGCAGGCGGTCGCGCTCACGCGCGAGCTGGCCGAAGCCGGCCGCTTCGCGCGCACGCCGGCGATCCTGTCCGGCGCCGGTTCGGCGTGGTACGACGTGGTCGCGGAAGAATTCAGGAAGGCGTCCGATGCGGGCTTCGCGGAAGTCGTGCTGCGTCCGGGCTGCTACCTGACGCACGATGTCGGCATCTACAAGAAGGCGCAGACCGACGTGTTCGCGCGCAACCCGATCGCCCGCTCGATGGGCGAAGGGCTGCTGCCGGCGCTGCAGCTGTGGGCGTACGTGCAGTCGGTGCCGGAGGCCGACCGTGCGATCGTCGCGCTCGGCAAGCGCGATGCGGCATTCGACGCGGGCCTGCCCGAGCCGGCGCGCCACTTCCGCCCGGGCCGCGACACCGCGCCGCGCGACGTCGCCGCCGCCGAAGGCTGGGCCGTCACCGGGATGATGGACCAGCACGCGTACCTGCGGATCCCGCCGGGCGCGGACGTGAAGGTCGGCGACATGGTCGCGTTCGACATCTCGCACCCGTGCCTGACGTTCGACAAGTGGCGCCAGGTGCTCGTGCTCGATCCGCAGTTCCGCGTGACGGAAGTCGTCGAAACCTTCTTCTGACGCACGCCGCGCGCGATGCCGCCCTGCCGCTCGCGCGGGGCGGCCGTCACGCGCGCTTCAATCCGCCGGAGTACACTGCGCTTTCGCCCTCGGGCCCGTCGCGGCCGTCATGCACGGCGCGATCGGGCCTTCAACGCTGCTTCTCTGGAGAAAGCCATGGCCGCCAAGAAGATCCTGTTCCTGACCGGCGATTTCGCCGAAGACTACGAAACGATGGTGCCGTTCCAGGCGCTGCAGGCCGTCGGCCATCACGTCGACGCAGTCTGCCCGGGCAAGCGCGCGGGCGACAAGATCAAGACCGCGATCCACGATTTCGAGGGCGACCAGACCTACACCGAGAAGCCCGGCCACAACTTCACGCTGAATGCGGCGTTCGACGACGTCGATGCGGCGCGCTACGACGCGCTCGCGATCGCGGGTGGTCGTGCGCCCGAATACCTGCGACTCGATCCGAAGGTGATCTCGCTCGTGCGCGAGTTCGCGGAAGCCGGCAAGCCGATCGCGGCGATCTGCCACGCGGCGCAACTGCTCGCGGCCGCCGACGTGATCCGCGGCAAGCGCATTTCGGCGTACCCGGCCTGCGCGCCGGAGGTAAAGCTCGCGGGCGGCGAATACGCGGACATCCCGGTCGACGCGGCCGTGACCGACGCACCGTTCGTCACAGCGCCCGCGTGGCCCGCGCATCCGGCCTGGCTCGCGCAGTTCCTCGCGTTGCTGGGCACGCGCATCGAGCTGTGAACGACGCGGGAATGAATCGAAATGATGTGAAGTGAAACGCCGGCCGGCAGCGGGTGCGTACGTGCGCTCGGCCGCGTCGGCCACGACCGGCCGACGGGGGGCGCCCCGTCGCGGCCTGCCCTTCAGTGCGGCGCCGGCGTCGAGCCGACGTCCGCGATCCGCGACTCCAGCATCGCCAGCGCGCCCGACAGCGCGGTCAGCACGTCGTCCGGCAATTGCGCCATCGTCCGGTCGATGAACGCCTTGCGGCGCGGCAGGCACGCTTCGAACGCGGCGCGGCCGTCGGCGGTCAGCGTGACGTTGGTCACGCGGTTGTCGCGTGCATCGGACGCGCGCTCGATCCAGCCGAGCGCGTCGAGCGACTTCAACTGGCGCGTGAGCGCGCCCGGATCGATGCGCAGCACCTCGACGAGCTTCTTCTGCGACGCATGCCCGTCCATCGTGTGCAGCGCGACCATGATGCGCCAGCGCGGCATCGGCTGCCCGACGTGCGTTTCGAATGCGGTCATGAACGCACGATACGTGCGTCCGAATTGCTGCAAGATCGCGACGCGGTCCTGTTCTTCCATGCGCTCAGTTCTGTTCGTTCAATCGGTCAATCGGCCGCGACGTGCGGTTCGATCTTGCGCCGCAGCGCGATCGGCGGCACGCGACGGCACTGCCACACCGACACCACGGCGACGACGGCCGCCATCGCGACACCGAGGTGGATCGCGCCGACCAGCGATTCGCGGGCCGCTTCCAGCAGCAGCGCGCCATTATGCCCGGCACGCGTCAACTCCGCGACGAGACCGCCCTGCGCCGCGCGATCGATCAGGATCTGCGGATCGGCGAGCCGCGCGTGCCACTGCATCGCGTGGTCGGCCGACAGCGCGCTGCGCACGCCGCCCGAATACATCTGGTTGACGAGCGTGCCCGTGAGCGCCGTGCCGAGCATCCCGCCGACCATGCGCAGCGACTGCAGCAGCGCCGTCGCGATGCCGAGATGCTCGCGGCCGGCCGTCTGCTGCGCGAACACGGTGAGGTTCGGCAGCACGAAGCCGAGCCCGATGCCGCCCGCGACCATCAGCGCCATCAGCATCCAGGCCGGCGTCGCGTGGGTCGCCACGACGACGCCCGCGCAGGCGACCGCGAACAGCACGAAGCCGACGTGCAGCATCGCGTTCGGGTTGCGGATGCGCGTGATGACGCGGCCGTTCATGATGCTGCCGATCGTGATGAACACGACGAGCGGCGTGATCACGAGCCCCGCCTCCTTCGGCGACATCCCGAAGCCGCCCTGGAACAGCAGCGGCGCGTAGAACAGCAGCGAGAACATCGAGAAACCGGCGAGGATCGCGAGCACGAACAGCGCGGACAGCGCGCGGTTGGCGAACATGTCGAACGGCAGGATCGGCTGCGCGCAGCGCTTCTCCCAGTGCCACAGGCCGGCGCCCGCCGCGACCGCGACGACGAGCAGCAGCGACGCCCAGCTCATGACGCCGTACTTCGGCAGCCATTCGACGAACAGTTGCAGCGCGCCGAGCGACAGTGCGATCAGGAGCGCCCCGGGCCAGTCGAGCCGCATCTTCCGATCGTGCTCGACGTGGCGCAGGTGCGGCAGGTAGCGCCACACGAAGAACAGCGACAGGATGCCGATCGGCAGGTTCACGTAGAACACCGAGCGCCAGCCGAACGATTGGGTCAGGAACCCGCCCAGCGACGGCCCGACCGCATTCGCGATGCCGAACGCGGAGCTCATCAGCACCTGCCAGCGCAGCCGCACGACGGAATCGGGAAACAGATCGGGAATGCATGCGAACGCGGTGCCGACCAGCATCCCGCCGCCGATGCCCTGCAACCCGCGCGCAAGCACGAGGGTCAGCATGTCGTTGGCCATCCCGCAGAGCACGGACGCGCCGGTGAACACGACGATCGACGCGATCACGAACGGCTTGCGCCCATAGTAATCGCCGAGCCGGCCGAAAATCGGCACGGTAATCACGGAGCTGAGCAGGTACGAGGTCGCGACCCATGCGTACAGGTCGAAGCCGCGCAGTTCGGCGACGATGGTCGGCAGCGCGGTGCCGACGACCGTCTGGTCCAGCGCGACCAGCATGGTGACGAACGAGATCCCGATCATCGCGAGCAGCGATTCGCGGAACGGCAGGACTTGCCCGCTCGAATGGTGGGCGGCAGTATGGACGGCCATTTTTTGTCGATGCAACTTTTGCCGGGTCAAATAATCTCAAAATTCTAGCATGCCGGAGTAATCTAGGCTGGCGACGGTTGAGGGCCCGTTCAGGCCAAGGAGAAAGATGGAACCGATTTCAATCAACCCCGCGACGACGCTGTCGCCGGAGGACCGGGACGCGCTGCGGCGCGCGAAGCAGGTGCTGGAAAGCCCGTCGCTGACGATGAAGCTGACGGGCGTGCTCGGCGCGCCGGTCGAGAAGATGATCGCGCGGCTGCCGGACTTCGCGACCGGCAAGATCAACGATGCGACGCAGCTCGCGCTGCGCAAATGCCTGAACATCGCGCTGCGAACGCTCGGCAAGCCGCAGGCGCCGGACGCCGAGCCCGACAAGCCCAGCAACCTGCTGCACAAGCTCGCGGTCGCGACGACCGGCGCGGCGGGCGGTGCATTCGGCTTTCTCGCGCTGCCGGTCGAGCTGCCGGTGACGACCACGCTGATCTTCCGCTCGGTGTGCGACATCGCGCGCAGCGAGGGGGAGGACCTGACGTCGGTCGATACGCAGCTGCAGTGCCTCGCCGTGCTCGGGATGGGCGGCCACCCGGACAAGCACGAGGAGGACGCCGATCTCGGCTATTTCGTGCTGCGCGGCGCGCTCGCGCAGGCGATCTCGAAGGCGTCGTCGGACATCACGGCCAAAGGCATCGCCGCGCACAGCTCGGCGGCCGTGTTCAAGCTCGTGCAGACGGTGGCCTCGCGCTTCTCGGTGCAGGTGACCGAGCAGATGGCCGCGAAGTCGATCCCGGCGATCGGCGCCGTGCTCGGCGCGACCGTCAACACGCTGTTCATCGACCACTTCCAGCAGATGGCGCACGGCCACTTCACCGTGCGCCGGCTCGAACGCAAGTACGGCCCGGTGGCCGTCCAGGCTGCCTATCAGGCAATCGACGCCTCGCCCGCGCGCTGAGCCGCGCGCTCGAGCGCGACGCGGCGCAGGAACGCGGCCGCGCGGTCGAGCGCGTCGCGCGCCTCCGGCACCATCGGCGCATACAGCTGCCACACGTGCGGCATGTCGGGCCACACCTCGATCTCCACCGCCACGCCGGCCGCCTTCGCCTTGTCCGCGACGCGGCGCGAATCGTCGAGCAGCACCTCGGTGCTGCCGACCTGGATGTGCAGCGGCGGCAAGCCGGTGAAATCGGCGTGGAGCGGCGATGCGTACGGATGCGTCGCCGGCGTGTCGCCGAGATACAGCTTCGCGGCCTTCGGCAGCGCCGCGGCCGCGAACATCGGGTCGCGGCCGTCGTTGCTGCGCATCGTGTCGCCGGTGCCGGCCAGATCCGTCCACGGCGAGAACAGGATCGCGCCGGCCGGCAACGGCTCGCCGCGATCGCGCAGCGCGACGAGCGTCGCGAGCGCGAGGCCGCCGCCCGCCGAATCGCCGCCGAGCACGATCGACTCGGGCGGCGTGCCGAGCGCCAGCAATTGCCGGTACGCGGCGAGCGCATCGTCGAGCGCGGCGGGGAAACGGTTTTCGGGCGCGAGCCGATAGTCGAGCGAGAACGCGCGCACACCCGCGCGCTTCGTCAGCCCGAACACCAGCGGCCGGTGCGTCTTCGTCGAACAGAAGTAGTAGCCGCCGCCGTGGAAATACAGCAGCGTGCGGCCGGGCCCGCGGCCCGCGTCGGTGTCGGTGCGCTCGAGCCATTCGCCGCGCAGCGGCGCGTCGCCGGCGCCGTAGCACGGGCGCAGCCGGTAGCCCGACGGCGGGCGGCGCGGCACGATCATCCGCAGGTCGGTAAAGCGCCGGGCACGCGCGGGGTCGAGCACCTCGCGCGTGGTTTCGGGACGAAACTGCCAGCGCAGCAGCCAGCAGGCGAACTTGCTTTGCCAACTCATCGGACGCACTCCGTCATCGCAATGTGACGATGGTACGTGCGAACGTGCGCGCGTCGCTCGACAGGTGCCTCTACCTCAAACGCCTGCGCTCAGTTCGCCGGCATCACCTGGCCGCGGATCTCGCCGGACGGGTGTTCCTTCGTATGAATGTTGAAGTACCACTTGCCGCTCATCAGGTCGGTGACCTGCGCGTCGGTGAGTTCCTTCGAACCCTTGATCGGGCTCGTCAGCTCGTCCTTCGGAATCGGCACCTGCACGCCGGCGTTCTGGCCGACCGGCGCGGGCCCGTGGAAATGCGCGGCCGTGGCCGGCCCCGTGAGGTGTTCGTAGGTGACCGTCCACTGCAGCATGCGGGTGGCCGTGTCGTAGGTGGCGGCGACGGCGCCCGAGCCCTTGGTCGCCGTCGGCGGCACTTCGCTCGACGGCTGCAGACTGGCGGACAGGCGCACCGTTTCGGCAGCGGCGCTGCCGGCGGCCAGCACGCCCGCGAATAACGCGACCTGGAGCAAACGCAGCTTGAGCATGGATTCTCCTTGTACGACGTGGACGCCACCCGGACGGGGGCGCCAGTTGCGATGGTAGTCGATTGCGGTCGATCCGGGCAGCCTGCCGAAACCTGGAAGAGACCTTTGCAGCAGGCCCCCTGAATCGCGACGCGGCCTTTCGCTACACTTCGCTTCACAGTTGCTTGTTTCCTTCGTCCGAAGGAGTCTGCGAGTATTCACGCGGCCGCCCGGCCGCGTTTTTTTTGCGTGTATCGACCGGCACGCGACATGCCGCACACGAACGTCTCTTTCCGGAATACGAAGCATGACGAATCGTTTTTCATCTCGCGAACGCCGCGATCGAAGCGCATGCCGACGCGTGCCGGGACCCGACCGCGTACCCCGCATGTTGTCACGATACGTGTAATACGGTATTGCGCGAACCCGGGTCGACACGTGTTTTCCCGCGCAGGAAAATGATCGCGTGTTGTCGTGACTGGAAAGTTGACCGTGCCGGCCCGTCTCCCGCTGCCCCGCCCGACCCGCCCCGTCCGCGCCCGCCCGCTGCTGGCGGGACTCTGCTCCGCCGCCGCCCTCTACGGCGCGCCCGCCGACGCGCAGGAATTCTCGCTGTTCACCGGCCCGCTGTGGGGCGGCGGCCAACGCACGTATTCGTGGGCGTTCGATTACCAGGAAGGCTTGAGCCCGCATACCGCGCTCGGCTTCACGTGGTACAACGAAGGGCACATCCCGAATCACCACCGCGATGGCCAGGCCGTGCAGTTCTGGGGCCGCATGCCGCTCGATCGCCGCCGGCTGGTGCTGTCGGCCGGCGCGGGCCCGTATCGCTACTTCGACACGGTGCCGGCCGCCGAAGGCCGCGGTTACTCGAATACGCATGGATGGGGCGTGCTGATGAGCGTGCGCGCCGCGTACTACACGTCGCACCGCTGGATGGCCCAGCTTCAGGTCAACCGCGCGCAGGTGTTCGGCGGGCCCGACACGACGGCGGTGATGTTCGGCGTCGGCTACCAGCTCGATGCGCCCGACACGCCGGGCCCGCGCGAGACCGCGCTGCCGCGCGCGAGCCGGGTCACGCACAACGAAATCACGGCGATGCTCGGCGAGACGATTCTCAACAGCCGCTCGTCGCCGTCGACACTCGGCGGCAGCCTCGAATACCGGCGCGGCCTCACGCGTTCGATCGACTGGACCGCGACGTGGATGTACGAAGGCGCGAAGCAGGCGGTCCGCCGCAACGGCGTCGCCTCCCAGCTGTGGCTCACGCGCGCGTTCCTGAACGACAAGGTCACGCTGGCGGCCGGCGCCGGCGCGTATTTCACCGTCAACCAGCGCAACCGCGAAGGGCAGCCTGGCCCCGGCGACGGCCGCCTCTCCGGCATCGTGTCGATCTCGGCCAGTTACCGGATCTCCGAGCGCTGGCTCGCGCGCGTCACGTGGAACCGCGTGGTCACGCGCTACGACCGCGACACCGACGTGATCCAGGCCGGCCTCGGCTACCGGTTCTAGGCGGGCGCACTCGCCGGGCGCGCCGCCCGCGTCACGCGCGATAGCCCGGATCGATCCGGTCGACGATGCGCTGCAGCGCGTCGAACGCGTCCTGCCCCGCGCCATGCTTCGGATCGAAATTCAGCGAATCGCGCACGCACCCTTCGAGAACGGGCGGCGCAATCGGCAGCGCATCGCCGATCGCATGCGTCGCGATCTGCACCTCGCACGCCCGGTTGAGCAGCCACATCAGCGAAAACGTCTGCGCGAGCGTCGCGCCGATCGTCACGGGCCCGTGGTTGCGCAGCAGCAGCACGGGCCGCCCGCCCGCGCTGTCGACGATGCGCCGCCCCTCCTCGAGATGCACGGTGATGCCTTCGAAGTCGTGATACGCGACCTTCCCGTACAACTGCGCGGCATAGAAATTCGAGAACGACAGCCCGTCGCGCGAACAGCACACGGCCATCGTCGGCGTCGTGTGCACGTGCATCACGCAGTGCGCATCGGGGAGCGCCGCATGGATCGCACTGTGGAACGTGAACCCGGCCGGATTGATCGGCCAGTCGGAATGACCGATCACGTTGCCGTCGATGTCGATCTTCACGAGGTTCGATGCGCACACCTCGCGGTAATGGAGCCCGAACGGATTGATCAGGAAATGCCCGTCCTCGCCCGGCACGCGCAGCGAGATATGGTTGTAGATGAGCTCGGTCCAGCCGAGGTGGTCGAAGATGCGGTAGGCAGCCGCGAGCTGCACCCGCGCCTGCCATTCGGCTTCGGAAAAGCGCGCGGGGCGCGTGAACGGCTGGTTCGGTACACGTTGCATGGGGAACTCCGGTTGCGCGGGGCGCGCAGCGTGGCGGTGCGCGTCGTCCATCGTCTGCCGGCGCCGCGCAGGGTGCGGATCCCGCACGTGCGGCGGCACGTCGTTCGGCACCGTTCCGGCCCGCATTGCGCGAGCGGTCCGGCGCCCTTCACGATTCACATATCGTTGCGCGCACAACCATATCACCTTTCCCCACGCGCCGGTATCGCGGGTTTTGCCGGAGCCGTTCCCGCCCTTACAACTGATCGTCGACCGGCAGCAGCGTGAAGATGCCCGTCATCACGTTGCGCAGCAGCCCCGCATGCGGGTCGACGTGATAGGTGGTGGTCCGGCCGCCCTCGGTGCCCGTCCATTCGAGCGCGGGCGGGCTGCCGTCGGCCCCCTTCGCGAGCGTGACGCGATAGCTTTCGTCCGGCTGCGTCACGCGCGCGAAAATCGCCGCGGCCTGCTGCGCGAGCACCGGGCTGTGGATCACGAGCGCGAGCTCGGTGTTCAGGTACGCGGAACGCGGGTCGAGATTCAGCGAGCCGATCACGAGAATCTGCCGGTCGATCACGTATGCCTTCGCGTGCAGGCTCGCACGCGAGCGCGAGCCGAACAGCCGCGCCGGCTGCTGATCCGGCTGCGACTTGAATTCGTACAGCTCGACGCCGCGCCGCAGCAACGGCACGCGATACGGCGCATAGCCGGCCTGCACCGCGACCGCGTCGGTCGCCGCGAGCGAATTCGTGACGATCGCGACGCGCACGCCGCGCGCGGCCGTCTCGCCGAGGATCTTCACGCCGGCGTCGTGCGGCACGAAGTACGGCGAGAACGCGAGGAATTCCTTGCGCGCGCCGCGCGTGAGCTCGGCCAGGCGCTGCATCGGCGGGCTCACGTACGTGCCGGTCGGCCGCGCGACCTTGGTCGGTGCATCGACCTTGAATTCGGCCGGCGCCCATACGAGTTCGAGTTCGTCGCGCGCGATCTGCCGCGCGAGCGGCGTCGCGTTCAGCGGCTTCGCGTTGTACGGATCGGCATTCTTGCGCCAGTGGTCGCGCAGTTCGTCGCGCATCGCGTCGAGATCCTTCGGATCGAAGGTCTGATGATTGAGCACGCGCAGCGGATAGCTGCTCGCGCTCGCCCAGTACTCGTCGAAGCTCGTCGAGATGTCGTGCGTCACGGGGCCGGCCGCCAGCACGTCGAGATCGCGGAACTGCAGCGTCGGGCTCGCACTGAAGTATTCGTCGCCGAGATTGCGGCCGCCCACGATCGCGAGCTGGTTGTCCGCGATCATCGCCTTGTTGTGCATCCGCCGCGTGAAGCTGTCGATCCGCGTGAAGAAGTTGGCCGTACGCTCGACCATGCCGCGCTGCGATGCGCCGAACGGGTTGAACACGCGGATCTCGATGTTCGAATGCGTATTCAGCGCGGCCATCACGCGGTCGATATCGTCGAAGTTCAGGTCGTCGACCAGCATCCGCACGCGCACGCCGCGATCGGCCGCGTACAGCGCCGCGCCGAGCAGCAGCTTGCCGGTCGTATCTTCGGTCGCGATGTAGTACTGCATGTCGAGCGTCTTCGTCGCCGCACGCGCGAGCGCGATGCGCATCTGCAACGCGGTGGCGCCGTCGGCCAGCAGCCGGAAGCCCGACTGCCCCGGATGCGCGGCCTCCGGCGCGGCCAGCGCATCGCGCAACGGCGTCGCGGTAGCGGCCGGCAACGCGTGGGAGACGGGGCGATCGAGCGAAGTGGCAGGCGGATGCGTCGCGCAGGCGGCGAGCGGCAGCAGCGCACAGACGATCAGCGCGCGGGCCTGGCGGCATGCGGCGCGCCACGGCAGCGCGGCCGGTGCGCGCCGGATCAAGGACGTGAGCACGGAAGCTTCCTCGACAGTCGGATCAATGGGCACGTCATTGCCGCGGCGCGCGGCTGACAGGCGGTCCCGATCGATTCTAGTGGGCGCCCGACGAACCGGTCAATTGGGCGGGCCGAGCATGCCGCGCCGTTGCTCCAACCCACCTCGCGGTACATCGCTCGGTTCGAAATGGCTGCGTACGTAGTCGATATGGTCTGCATCGCGGGGGCGCGTCTCTTGGAGCCGGCGCGTGCGAATCGCCCGCACACGACCGGGTGCCGCAATGACAGCAACCCGGGTGCCTGCTCGTCCTCCATCGTCATCCCGGCCATGTCGATCCGATGTGCTCGCGCAGCATGCGCGCCACGCCCGTATGTCGATGCACGCACATCGTGTTGCGCGACGCGAGCGCGATCGCCTCGTGCAGCTTCGCGTCGGTCGCGGCTGCGACGGCCGCGTCGCCGTTGGCGTGCGCGGTTTCGAGCGCATAAGCGGCGGCAGGCACGCCGAAAAAACAAAACCCCACGCCCGACCAACGAGCGTGGGGTTTTTCATGTCGCTTGCCAATCGCCGGCGCGGACGGCCGGCGATCGGCCGCGCGATCGGCTGCGGAATCAGCTACCTTTCGCGATGCGATCCTCGATGTGCTGCGCACGGCTCGACGAAGACGGGTGCGAGCTCATCATCGAGCTCTGGCCGCCGTCGAGCTTCGCGAGCTTCTGGAACGCGGTGACGAGGCCCTTCTGGCTCATGTTCTTCTGCTTCATCAGGTCGAACGAGTAATCGTCGGCCGCGCTTTCCTGCGACTGCGAGAACTGCGCGTTGATGAACTTCTCGGTGATGTCGCCGAGCTGCGAGCTCGTCAGCGCCGCCACGCCCGGCGAAGCCGCGCCGGCCGCGGTACGCGCCGCGCTCACCGCATACGCCGTCTGCATCGCCTTCTTCGAGTGGCCGAGTGCGACGTGGCCCATTTCATGGCCGATCACGCCGCGCAGCTCGTCGTCGTTCATCATGTCCATCAGGCCGCTGTACACGCGCACGCAGCCGTTGCCCATCGCCCACGCGTTGACGTCCTTGGTCAGGTAGACCTTGGAGTTGATCTTCTGGCCGTTCAGCGTCATGTCGCCGAAGCCCTTCATCACCTTCGTCAGGCGCTTCGCGTACGCGCTGTTCGGCGGCGCGATCTTCGATTCGGCGTCGCTCGCTTTGCACGACTCGTTCGACAGCGCGGCGATGTCGCTGTCCGACAGCGTCGCCGCCTTGTACAGGTTGGTCCCCGCCGACGTCAGGCTGTTCGCGTCAAGGTTCTGTACCCCACCGCACGCGCTCAACAGAAACGCCACGCCACACACCGCCACCGCTTTCTTGAGTTGCATCCCGGAATCCCTCGATAGTTGTATTTGGGAGCGGCGATTTTGCATAATCCGGCGGAAAATTACCAGATGTTTACATCACATGACATGTCTATTACTCGGTAGATTGAAAATAAGTGTCAAAACAGGGCCGAATTGACGACAAAAAGCGCCGCAATCGTCGCGCTCGGGCGACGGCCGGAACGGAAGCCGGAACCGGTGTCGCTCAGGCCGTCTGGCGGCGGCGCGTCAGGCGGCGGGCGACCAGCATCGGCAGGCGCACTGCAAAGCCGGTGAAAAGACGCAAGTGCATCCACGCGAGCAGCGCGTTGTCGCGACCGTAGTGAAAGTGCGACACGCCGCCTTCGTGCCGGCCGAAATAGCGCACCGGCGCGTCGATGCGGATCGGACGCACGCCGGCCCAGCACAGCCGCACGGCCGCTTCGGGATCGAAGTCGAAGCCGCGCATCCACGGCTGGCGCCGCATGATCGCCGCCAGCGGCGCGACCGGATACACGCGAAAGCCGTACAGCGAATCGCCGATGCCGGCCCAAAGCGTCTCGAGGTCGGCCCACGCGTTCGACAGCCGGCGCCCCTGCACGCGCAACTGCGGCGCGCTCGCGTCGAACTTCGGCACGCCGAGCACCATCGCGTCGGGCGCGGCCTGCGATGCCGCCATGAAAGCGGGAATCAGGTCGGCCGGATGCTGGCCGTCGGAATCCATCGTCAGCACGTGCGTGAAGCCGCTCGCGGCCGCCGCGTCGAGGCCCGCGAGCACCGCGGCGCCCTTGCCGCGATTCTCCGGCAGCACGATCACGCGCAAGCCGGGATCGCGCTCGGCCATCGCCTGCAGCCGTTCGGCGCTGCCGTCGGTGCTGCCGTCGACGACGACCCACACCGGGTTCCACTGCGCGCGTGCATTGCGCACGGTCGTGTCGACCTTGGCGCCCGGGTTGTAGCTCGGAATCAGGACGAGATGGGTGGACGACGCGTGCAGCCTGGACATGGGAACAGCCGATGACGAAGACGGGGATCCTGACAAAATTGTATGACTTGCCGACGAACGCTCGCACGCGTCGTCGACCTCGGTTGCATGCCGGGCCGGTTGCCGGATCGCGAGGCTCTCGCGCTTCATGGCAGCCACTCCATCGCATGACCGGCGCTGGCCTCGATCTCGACCAGCAGGTCGTCGCGACACACGTGCGCATGCACGAACAGCGGCCGCACGTGAGAACCGGCCGCATCGCGCAGCACGCGGTCGATCTCGGTCAGCGCCGCGGTGTCGCCGGCGTCGCGCACGTAGACGCGATAGCCGAGGTCGGCGAGCGAGTATGGGCCGTGCCCCTGCCGCGCGGCCTGCTCGAGCACCGCCGCCAGATTCGCGACCGTCTCGCGCGTCTGCGCGACGACGTCGCCGCGATGCACGGTGCGATGCCCGACGATGCTCGCGGTGCCCGATACGAACAGCACCGGCGCCGCATCGCCATCGGCCCATGCGGCGGCGCGTGCGAACGTCGGCGCACGCGGGCCGTACTGCGCCGGATAGTGATACGCGCTGACCTGGCGCGGATTCTCGACGGCATCGGCCGGCGTACGGCTCGCGAGGAAATGAATCGCGAGCGGCGCGGCCGGCGGCGCATCGCCCGCGACCGGCACGACCGAGCCGAGCGCGCATGCGGCCGGCACGCCGCCCGTCAATGCGCGCCGGCACGCATCGAACGCGTGCTGACGGCCGATATTGAACTGACGATAGCGCTCGATCCCGAACTGCACCGCATTGATCGCCGGCACCGTGTTCCAGATCCGCAGCGGATGCGGCATGCCGAGCGTATCGAGCAGGCCGAACAGCGCGCGGTACGCATCGAACGTCGCGCGTTCGAGCGGCGTGCCGCCGTCGCGCGGCGCGTCGTACGCCGCGTCCGTCTCGTGCACGACGAGGCTGCCGAACACGAGCCCCGCCGCTTCGCTGTAGCGGTAGTGCAGCGCACCGCGCCGTTCGCTGCGCAAGTCGTGCGCGTCGCATTGCCAGAGTTCGCAGACGGCATCGCCCGGCGCGACTTCGGCGCCGAGCAGCGCCATCTGCACCGGCGCGACCGGCAAGCCGGGCGCAACATCGGTCAGCATCCGCGCCAGCGCCTGCGCGCGCGATTCGTCCGGTGTGCCCGCCGCGCCGATGCATACCGCGCCCAGCGCGCCGGGAAACACGCGATCGAGCGCGTCGCCACGGCCGCGCGCATCGTGCAGCAGCGCGACGAGCCGCGCATCGCTCATCTGGACGAGCCGCAGCGCGCGGTCGCCGCCGTGCGCGAACGGCGCGGCGGCGGGGGACGGCGAACACGGGTGCCGTTCGGCGTCGACTGGTTGCACGGACACTTCGATTTCCTCACTATGGGGGCGCAGGCCGAACGACGACGCGGCCCTGCACCGCGGTGCGTTACATCAGGCCAATGCCGTCAGGCCCACGCGACACGCCGCGTCATGCGAGCCCGCCGTTGACGGACAACACCTGCCCCGTCACATAGGCCGCGGCGTCGGATACCAGATACGCGACCATCGCCGCGACTTCGTCGGGCCGGCCCGCGCGCTGCGCGGGCACGAGCTGCCTGATGCGTTCGGCGGGAAACGCCTGTTCGGCCATCGGCGATGCGATGATCCCGGGCGCCACCGCATTCACGGTGATGCCGCGCGACGCGAGCTCCAGCGACAGCGACTTCGTCGCGCCGATCAGCCCCGCCTTCGCGGCCGCGTAGTTGGCCTGCCCGCGATTGCCGGTCACGCCGGCCACCGACGCGATGTTGACGATCCGTCCGTGCCGCGTGCGGATCATCGGCAGCAGCAGCGGCTGCGTGACGTTGAAAAAGCCGTTGAGCGTCACGTCGATCACGCTGCGCCACTGCTGGCGCGACATGCCGGCCATCGGCGCGTCGTCGTGGATGCCCGCGTTGTTGACGAGGATCTGCACCGGCGCCTCGTCGATGAACGGCTTCAGCGCGGCAAGCGTCGCGTCGGCGTCGGTCACGTCGAACGCGATCGCGTGCGCGGCGCCGCCGGCCGCGACGATCTGCTGCGCGACCGCCTGCGCGTGCGCGAGATGGCGGTTCGCATGCACCCACACTTCATGGCCGGCCTGCGCGAGCGCCGTGCAGATCGCCTGCCCGAGCGCGCCGCTGCCGCCCGTCACAAGCGCCCGCATCGAATGGCTCCGTTCATCGCGTTTTCACCTCGATCGACGCGGCCGCGCATCGTCCGTCGAGCGCCGCCGCGCGCCGTCTTCATCGTTGCGCCGCGCCCGCGCGCTACGCCCGTGCACAACACCGTCACTTCGTGCGATGCGCGGCGACGTACGCCGCCAGCGCGCCGAGCGTCGCAAAGATCTTTTGGTTGTCCGGATTGTCCGAGCGCAGCTCGAAGCCGTATTGCTTCGAAATCAGCAGCGCGATTTCCAGAATGTCGATGGAGTCGAGCCCGAAACCTTCGCCATACAGCGGCGTGTCGGCCGTCACTGTATCGAGCGAGACGTCTTCGAGATTCAGTTCGCCGATGATCAGCGTGGCGAGCTCTTGTTCCAGTGCGTTCATCATGCGTGCGTGCAGGCGGCCCATGGCAGCGGGAGGCGTCCGGAAACGGCAACCGTCGTGCACGCCCGGCGCGTGCGAATCTCCGTCCCTCCGGCCTCTGCCGGCTTCCCCGCCTGCGTCGTTTGGGGATCGTTTGTAAAAGTTACGCGGATTCTAGACGAAGGGTATCGGGCCGTATACCGCGAATGGTTACAAGACTGGCGAGCCGCCGCCGCGGCCCGTTTCGGCCACGAATGCACGAGACGCTTGAGCCGCTTTGGATGGAAATGCACCGACTCCGCGAAACCGTTCGTCCCGCGCCATACAATCGGTTACAAAAGCCGGTCGCGGCCGCCCCGAACGGGCGCTGCCGCGGCCCTAAAATGAGCGTGCCCGACCACCGGCCCGGACCCGCGTCCGGGCCGCCATTCATATGATGTTTGACGGCCCGACCGCGCGTCCGCCGACGATCCACCCGATGTCTCCAGTCATGCCGCGTCCGCTCTTGTGCCCCGTTCCGGTTCGCCCGCCCGTCCGCCGCCGCCATCCGGCCGCCGGCCGGTGCACACGCGGCGCGCGCGGAGGCCGCCGATGAGGCGGCGGCTGCCCGTCGTGCGCGGCATTGCGGCGGCCGGCGCCGTGGCCGCCTACCAGGTGGGCGCGCACTACGCGAGCGCGACACCCGGCGCGCACGGCTTCGGCCTCGCGATGGCGCTCGTGCCGCCGCTGCTGCTCGCGCTGGGCGCGGCGCTGCGCTCGCCGCGGCGCGCATGGCTCGTGCCGGCATGGCTGCTGGCCGCCGCCGCGCTGTGGGTCGCGCGCGCGCCGCTCGCGCAGCACTTCGAATGGGGCCTGTATCTGGAACACGCGAGCTTCAACGTGGCGATGGCGCTGCTGTTCGGCCGCACGCTCGTGGCCGGCCAGGTGCCGCTGTGCACGCGCTTCGCGGCGATGATCCACGGCGCCGTCACGCCGGCCGTCGAGCGCTACACGCGGAGGATCACGCTCGCGTGGACGCTGTTCTTCGTCGCGACCGCCGCCGTGTCGACGCTGCTGTTCGCGACCGCGCCGATCGTCACGTGGTCGACGTTCGCGAACTACCTGTCGCTGCCGCTCGTCGCCGTGATGTTCGCCGCCGAGCATGCATGCCGGCGTTTCGCGCTGCCGCACGAGCCACGGCCGCGGATGATCGACGCGGTGCGCGCGTATCGCGCGTCGACCCACGCATCGCAGGCCTCGCGATGAATTCATGACCGGCGTGGCTTCACGGCCGCGCCGGCCTTCGTTCCCGTCTTGACCGATTTATGCCGACTCACCCGCTGGTATTCCATGCCTCGCCCGACCAGACGATCGCCTGGCGCGACGGCTCGCCCGTCACCGTGCGCGCCTTCGTCGCCGACGTCGCGCGCGTGGCCGCCGCGCTGCCCCCCGGCGGCCACGTGTTCAACGTGTGCCGCGACCGCTATCGCTTCGCGGTCAGCCTGTGCGCGGCGCTCGTCGCCGGCAGGATCAGCCTGCTGCCGTCGACGCATACGCCTGAAATGGTCCGCCAGCTCGCGTCGTTCGCGCCCGACGCGTTCTGCCTGCACGATGCGCCCGACTGCGCGATCGACCTGCCGCGCTTCGCGTATCCCGACGCCGCGCCCGGCGAATGCACGGGCGATGCGCCGTTCGCCGTGCCGCAGATCGACGCGGCGCGGATCATGGCCTACGTGTTCACGTCCGGCTCGACCGGCGCGCCGGTGCCGCACCGCAAGACCTGGGGCTTCCTGGTCGGCTGCGTGCGCGCGGCGGCCGAGCGCCTCGGGCTGCTCGACGGGCGCGCGGCCACGCTGATCGGCACGGTGCCCGCGCAGCACATGTACGGCTTCGAGTCGACGGTGCTGCTCGCGCTGATCGGCGGCCTCGCGTTCAGCAACCGCCAGCCGTTCTACCCGGGCGACATTCGCGACGAGCTCGACGCGATCCCGCAGCCGCGCGTGCTCGTCACGTCGCCGATCCACCTGCGTGCGCTGCTGTCGGCCGGCCATGCGCTGCCGCGCGCGGCGCTGGTGCTGTCGGCCACCGCGCCGCTGTCGGAAAAGCTCGCGTGCGAAGCCGAGGCCGCGCTCGACGCGCCGCTCGTCGAGATCTACGGCAGCACCGAGACCGGCCAGATCGCGACCCGTCGCACGTCGCAAGGCGCGGCGTGGGACCCGTTCCCGGGTATCCGGCTCGACGCGCGCGACGCACGCGACGATTCGGCCGGCGACGACAGCGGGCCGACGGTCTGGGTATCGGGCGGGCACGTCGAGGCGCCCGTGCCGATGGGCGATGCGCTCGAGCTGCTCGGCGACGGCCGGTTCCTGCTGCACGGCCGCAAGGCCGACCTCGTCAACATCGCCGGCAAGCGCACGTCGCTCGCATATCTAAATCATCAGCTCAACGCGATCCCCCAAGTGGTCGACGGCGTGTTCTTCATGCCCGACGAAGCCGCGCCCGCGCGTGGCGACACGGCGCTCGAACCGGTCACGCGGCTCGTCGCGCTGGTCGTCGCGCCGACGCTCGCGGCCGCCGATCTGCAACGCGCGCTGCGCGAGCGAATCGACCCCGCGTTCATGCCGCGCCCGCTCGTGTTCGTCGATGCGCTGCCGCGCAACGAAACGGGCAAGCTGCCGCGCGACGTGCTGGCCGCGCTCGTCGCGCACCATGCGCGCGCCGCGGCCGCGACGGCCACGACGGTCGGTCCGCCGGCCGAGGGCGACCCGGCCGGCACGCCGTCGCCCTCGCTCGCGTTCACGATCGCCGCCGACCATCCCGCGCTGCCCGGCCACTTTCCCGGCCATCCGGTCGTGCCGGGCGTCGTGCTGCTCGATCACGCGATCCATGCGATCGGCGCGGCGCTGAACCGTCCGCTGCACGCGTGGCGGCTCGGCGCCGCGAAATTCCTGAGCCCGGTCGCGCCCGGCGAACCGCTCGATCTCGCGTACGACGCCGCGGCCGGCGGCGCGATCCGCTTCACGGTGCGCGCCGGGTCGCGCGAGGTCGCGACCGGCGTGCTGTCCGCGCCACCGGCCGCGCGGGATGGCGCGCAGCCATGAAGCGCACCGCGTGGGCCGAGCGTCAGGAGCGCAGCAACGCGGGCTTGCTGCGCGCGATGACGTGGATCTCGCTGCGCTTCGGCCGGCGGCGCGCGCGCATCGTGCTGCACCTGATCGCGACGTATTTCGTGCTGTTCTCGCCGGCCGCGTGCGCGGCGTCGCGCGACTACCTGCGCCGCGTGCTCGGCCGCCCCGTGCGCTGGCGCGACGTGTACCGGCACGTGTTCACGTTCGCGGCGACGATCCACGATCGCGTGTACCTGATGAACGGGCGCTTCGACCTGTTCGACATCCGGCTGCACGGCGAAACGCTCGTCGACGACGCGCTCGCGGGCGGACGCGGCGCGTTCCTGATGGGCGCGCACCTCGGCAGCTTCGAGGTCGTGCGCGCGATCGGCCGCACGCGCCCGGACCTGCGCGTGGTGGTCACGATGTACGAGCAGAACGCGCGCAAGATCAACGCGACGCTCGCGGCGGTGAACCCGGCCGCGCAGCCGGAAGTGATTCCGCTCGGGCAGGTCGACTCGATGCTGAAGGTGCGCGAGCGCCTCGACGCGAACTGCATGGTCGGCATGCTCGCCGACCGCACGCTGCTCGACGACGCGGCCGCGTCGCTGCGGCGCCTGCCGCTGCTCGGCGCGCCGGCCGCGTTCCCGGTCGGCCCGCTTTACATGGCCGCAATGCTGAAACGCCCGGTGATCTTCATGACGGGCCTCTATCGCGACGGCAACCGCTACGACGTGCACTTCGAGACGCTCGCCGATTTCTCCGGCGTGCGGCGCGACACGCGCGCGGCGGCGGTCGACGCGGCGCTCGCGCGCTACGTCGCGCTGCTCGACAGGTACTGCCGCGCGGCGCCGTACAACTGGTTCAACTATTTCGATTTCTGGCAAGGCGGCGACGCCGCGCCCGCGCGCCGCGAGCCGGTGCGCGCCGGCGCCGACCTGCCCGCCACGAGGGATTCCGACGCATGACCGCCGCTCGCCGCTGCCTGTTCCCGTTCTCGTTGCCCATGGCCGCGCGCACCGCGCGCGTGCTCGCCGCCAGCGCCGCCGCGATCGCGCTGGCCGTGCCCGCGTACGCGGCCGATGCCGGTTCGGCCTGGACTCTCGACCGGCTGATGTCGACGCTCGCGCAGCACAAGTCGGGCCGCGCGACCTTCACCGAGACGAAGCACCTGTCGATCACCACGCAGCCGGTCGAATCGTCGGGTGAGCTGGTGTTCGTCGCGCCCGATCATCTGGAAAAGCACACGCTGAGCCCGAAGCCCGAGCACCTCGTCGTCGACGGCGACATGCTCACCGTCGAGCGCAACGACCGCAAGTACACGCTCGCGCTCGCGCGCTATCCGGAACTCGGCGCGTTCATCGACAGCATCCGCGCGACGCTTGCCGGCAACCGCCTGGCGCTCGAACAGGTGTACAAGGTCGCCGTTTCCGGACGCGGCGACGACTGGACGCTGACGCTCACGCCGCTCGACTCGCGGATGCTGAAGGTCGTCAGCACGATCACGCTCGACGGCACGCGCGACACGTTGCGCGGCGTCACGATCCGGCAGGCCGACGGCGATCGTTCGGTGATGCGCCTGCAACCCGCCGCGGCGAACGCGAACTGATGGACGATCGCATGCGCTCCTCCCCCGTCGCCCCCCGCGTGCCCGCATGGCGGCAGCGCGCGGTGCTCGTGTGGCTGCTCGCGCTGGTCGCGTGCGGCGTCGCGATCGGGCGCGCGCACTTCACGGCCGACCTGTCCGCGTTCCTGCCGAACGCGCCGAGCGCCGGGCAGCGCGTGCTCGTCGACCAGTTGCGCGACGGCATCGTGTCGCGCCTGATCCTCGTCGCGATCGACGGCGGCGATGCGGCCACGCGCGCCGCGCTGTCGCGGCGCGTCGCCGGCACGCTGCGCGCCGATCCGCGGTTCGCGGCCGTTCACAACGGCGAAGCCGCGAACGACGCGCGCGACCGGCAGTTCATCTTCGATCACCGCTATCTGCTGAGCCCGGCCGTCACGCCGCGGCGCTTCAGCGCCGACGGCCTGCACCAGGCGCTCGGCGACAGCCTCGACCTGCTGAGTTCGTCGGCCGGCCTCGTCGCGAAGGCGATGCTGCCGCGCGATCCGACCGGCGAAGTCGCCGCGCTCGTCGACGGCCTCGACGGCGCGGCCGAGCCCGCGAGCCGCGACGGCGTGTGGGCGTCGCGCGACGGCACGCGCGCGGTGCTGGTCGTGCAGACGGCCGCCGCCGGCTCCGATACCGATGCGCAGGCCCGCGCGATCGACGCCGTGCGCCGCGCGTTTGCGGCCGCGACGCGGGCCGTGCCGAATGCGAACGCGGCGACGCTCGCGATGACGGGCCCCGGCGTGTTCTCGGTCGACACGCGCGACACGATCCGGCACGACGTCGAGCGGCTGTCAGCGGCGAGCGTCGTGCTGATCGTCGCGCTGCTGCTCACGCTCTACCGTTCGCCGCGCACGCTCGCGCTCGGCTTGCTGCCGGTGCTGACGGGCGTCGCGGCCGGGATCGCGGCGGTCGGCGTCGCGTTCGGCACGGTCCACGGGCTGACGCTCGGGTTCGGCACGACGCTGATCGGCGAAGCCGTCGACTATTCGATCTACCTGTTCGTGCAATCGGCATCGGTCGGCACGCGCGGCGCCGCGCGCCCGGCCGACGCGACGCGCGCGTGGGTCGCCGCGTACTGGCCGACGATCCGGCTCGGCGTGCTGACGTCGGTGTGCGGGTTCGCGTCGATGCTGTTCTCCGGATTCCCGGGCCTCGTGCAACTCGGGCTGTATTCGATCGTCGGGCTGACGGCCGCCGCGCTGGTCACGCGCTTCGTGCTGCCGCACCTGCGCGGCGACCATGTCGCGATCCGCGACGTATCGCGCGTCGGCGCCATGCTCGCGCGCGCGGCCGACGCCGCGCCGCGGCTGCGCCGGCCGCTCGCGGCGCTCGTGGTCGCCGCGTGCGCGACCCTCGCGCTGCATCGCGGCAGCCTGTGGAGCCGCGAGCTCGCCGCGCTCAGCCCCGTGCCGGCACAGGCGCAGGCGCTCGACGCACGGCTGCGCGCCGACGTCGGCGCGCCCGACGTGCGCTACCTCGTCGTGATTGCCGCGCCGACCGAACAGGCCGCACTCGAACGCGCGGAAAAGGTGGCCGCGCAATTGCAGCCGCTCGTCGACCGCGGCACGCTCGGCGGTTTCGACAACCCCGCACGCTACCTGCCGAGCGACGCCGCGCAGCGCGCGCGCCAGGCGAGCCTGCCGGATGCGAACGTACTCGCCGAACGGATGCGCGTTGCCGTCGCGAACCAGCCGATCTCGGTGAAACCCGACCTGTTCGCGCCGTTCGTCGCCGACGTCGACGCCGCGCGTCGCGCGCCGCTGCTGACGCGCGCGGACCTGCGCGGCACGTCGATGGCGCTCGCCGTCGATGCGCTGCTGACCGAACGCGACGGCCGCTGGAGCGCGATGCTGCCGCTGCGTGCACCGGACGCCGCGCGCACCGCGCAGCCGGCGTCGACCCTCGACGCCACGCCGATTCGCGCCGCCGTCGCGCGCGCGGGCGTGCCCGATGCGCTGTTCGTCGACATGAAGGCCGAAGCCGATCGCCTGTACGTGAGCTACGTGCACGAGGACATCCGGCTGTCGCTCGCGGGTTTCGCCGCGATCGCCGTGCTGCTGCTGATCGCGCTGCGCTCGCCCCGGCTCGCCGCACGCGCGCTCGCCCCGCTCGTCGCGGCCGTGCTGGTCGTGACGGCCGGTTTCGCGCTCGCCGGCGTGCAACTGACCATCCTGCACCTCGTCGGGATGCTGCTGATCGTCGCGGTCGGCTCGAACTACGCGCTGTTCTTCTGCCGGCGCGGCGACGCGCAGCCCGTCACGCCGTACACGCTGGTGTCGCTGCTGATCGCGAACCTCGCGACGGTCGCCGGCTTCGGGCTGCTCGCGCTGTCGCGCGTGCCGCTGCTCGAAACGTTCGGGCTGACCGTCGGCCCCGGCGCGATACTCGCGCTCGCGTTCGCGGCGATTCTCGCGCCGCGCGCCGCGGCGGCGGTCGGCAATCACCAGCAAGGAGGCCGCGCATGAACGTGCCGCCTTTTATCCCCCCGCGCGATACCGGCGACGCACGCCGCTGGAAGCCGACGCCGCTGATCGCGGGCGCCGCCGCGCTGCACGCGGGCGCGGCCGCCGCCATGATCGCGCAACCGGCCGCGTGGCCGTGGGCCGTCGGCGGCGTGGTCGCGTCGCATCTCGCGCTGACCGCGGCCGGCCTGTGGCCGCGCAGCACGCTGCTCGGTCCGAACTGGACGCGCCTGCCGGCCGGCGCGGGCCGCCGCATCGCGCTGACGATCGACGACGGCCCGGACCCGGACGTCACGCCGCGCGTGCTCGACCTGCTCGACCGTTACGACGCGCGCGCAACGTTCTTCTGCATCGGCGATCTCGCACGCCGTCATCCGCGGTGGATCGAGGCGATCGTCGCGCGCGGCCATGCGGTGGAGAACCACAGCCAGCGGCACCGCCATACGTTCTCGCTGTCGGGGCCGGCTGCGCTGCGGCGCGAAGTCGCCGCCGCGCAGCAGACGCTGACCGACGTCGCCGGCACGCGCCCGCTGTTCTTCCGCGCACCGGCCGGCCTGCGCAATCCGTTTCTCGAACCCGTGCTGTGCGAATTCGGCCTGCAACTCGCGAGCTGGACGCGGCGCGGCTTCGACACGCGTGCGCGCGACGCCGCGACCGTCACGCGCCGCCTGCTGCACGGGCTCGATGCGCGCGACATCCTGCTCGTGCACGACGGTCACGCGGCGCGCGATGCGCGCGGCGAACCGGTCGTGCTCGACGTGCTGCCCGCGGTGCTGCGCGCAGCCGCCGACGCGCAACTGCACTGGACCACCTTGCGCGCGGCGCTCGCGCCCGAACCGCCCGGCCAGCCGGGCGTTCCGGCCCCCCCCGTTTGATAAGATTTGACCTCGAACGGCGCGCGTGCCAGCCCTGCGGCAGCGCCCATTCCGGCCACCGGATGCGACTCTCGTGAACCCTCTCCTGCTCTCGCACTTCACCGCCACCAGCTGCATCGGCCGCGGCCTCGACGCGACCCTCGATGCACTGCGCCACGCCCGCGGGGGGCTCGTGCCGTGCAACTTCGAGCGTGCGGATCTCGACACGTGGATCGGCGCGGTGGACGGCGTCGATGCGCGGCCCGTACGCGCCGATCTCGCCGACTTCGAGTGCCGCAACAACCGCCTCGCGCAACTCGGCCTGACGCAGGACGGCTTCGATGCGCGCGTCGCGGCGGCGGTCGCGCGCTACGGCGCCGCACGCGTGGGCGTGTTCGTCGGCACGAGCACGGCCGGCATCCTCGAAACCGAACGCGCGTACCGGCGCCGTGACCCGACGAGCGGCGCGCTGCCGGCCGACTTCCGCTATGCGCACACGCACAACCCGTATTCGCCGGCCGCGTTCGTGCGCGCGTATTTCGCGCTGCGCGGGCCGGCGATGGCCATCTCGTCCGCGTGCTCGTCGGGCGCGAAGGTGTTCGGCTCCGCGCGCCGCATGATCGAGGCCGGGCTGATCGACGCGGCCGTCGTCGGCGGCGTCGATTCGCTGTGCCTGACCACGCTGTACGGCTTCAATTCGCTGGAACTGCTGTCGCGCCAGCCGTGCCGGCCGTTCGACGTCGCGCGCGACGGCATCTCGATCGGCGAGGCCGCCGCGTTCGCGCTCGTCGAACGCGCCCCGGCCGCGCCCGTCGCGCTCGACGCCGACGCGATCCTGCTGCTCGGCATCGGCGAATCGAGCGACGCGCACCATATGTCGTCGCCGCATCCGGAAGGGCTCGGCGCGCGCGCCGCGATCGAACAGGCGCTCGCGTCCGCCGGCCTCGGCGCGCACGATATCGATTACGTGAACCTGCACGGCACCGCGACGCCAAGCAACGACGCAGCGGAAAGCCGCGCGGTCGGCGCGCTGTTCGCGCGCACGCCGTGCAGCTCGACGAAGGGCGCGACCGGCCACACGCTCGGCGCGGCCGGCGCGCTGGAAGCGATCGTCGCCGCGCTCGCGCTGCGCGAGCAATTCGTGCCGGCCGGCGTCAACACGACGCAGCCCGACCCGGCGCTCGTCGCCGATTACGTGCTCGCGAGCCGCGACACGCGCGTGCGCGCCGTCCTCTCCAATTCGTTCGGCTTCGGCGGCACGAACTGCAGCCTGATCCTCGGCCGCGCCGATCACGACCGCCGTTGAGGCCCGCCATGACGCTCACCGCCTTCATCGAAAGCATCGGCCTCGTCGGCCCGGGATTGAACGGCTGGCCGCACGCGGCCGACGTGCTCGCGGGCCGTGCGCCCTACGTGCCTGCCCGCACCGAGCTGCCGCCGCCCGCCGGCCTGCCGTCGGCCGAGCGGCGTCGCACGGGCCCCGTCGTGCGCGCCGCGCTCGCGGTCGGTCACGAAGCGGTGGCCGCGAGCGGCCGCGACGCCGCGACGCTCGCGACCGTGTTCAGCGCATCCGGCGGCGACGGCCAGAACTGCCACGCGATCTGCGAAACGCTGGCCGGCGACGATCGCCAGTTGTCGCCGACCCGCTTCCACAACTCGGTGCACAACGCGCCCGCCGGCTACTGGAGCATCGCGACCCGCGCGATGGCGACGTCGAACGTGCTGTGCGCGCACGACGGCAGCTTTGCCGCCGGCCTGCTCGAAAGCCTGTGCCAGATCGTCGTCGATCGCGTGCCGAGCCTGCTGATCGCGTACGACACCGACTATCCGGAACCGCTGCGCGCTGTGCGGCCGATCGGCGATGCGTTCGGCGTCGCGCTCGTGTCGGCGCCGGAAGCCAGCGAGCGCGCGCTCGCCCGTATCGACGTCCAACTCACCGACGCACCCGCGACCGCGCTCGCGCACGCCGGGCTCGACGCACTGCGCACCGGCAATCCGGCCGCGCGCGTGCTGCCGCTGCTCGAGGCGCTCGCCACGCAACGTACGACGCGCGTCGTGCTCGACTATCTGGACGACACGCGCGTGCAGGTCGACGTCGCGATGCCCGGGACCTTCGCGGAGCGCGCGTGATGAACGCAACCGCCGCACCGGCCCCGCCGCTCGACCACGCGTGGATTGCCGCGCACATTCCGCACGCCGGCGCGATGTGCGTGCTCGATTCGGTCGATGCGTGGGATGCCGAACGCATTCGCTGCACCGCGACGAGCCACCGCGATCCGCAAAACCCGCTGCGTGCGCACGGGCGGCTCGCGTCGGTCTGCGGCATCGAATACGCGGCGCAGGCGATGGCCGTGCACGGCGCGCTGCTCGGTGCGCACGATGCACGCCCGCGCGCGGGCTATCTCGCGAGCGTGCGCAACGTCGACGCGTTCGTCGACCGGCTCGACATCTTCGCGCAGCCGCTCACCGTGGACGCGCAACGCGTGAGCGGCGACGGCCGCTCGGTGCTGTACGGCTTCGCGCTGCGCTGCGGCGAGCGCGTGCTGCTGTCCGGCCGCGCGGCGGTGATGCTCGACGCATCGGCCGCCGGCGCGTTTCAACCGGCGCCTGCCGGCAACCCGAAACCTCGATGACGAGGCTTACCTCAAGGAACCCGGTCGTGAAAGTTCGTCAGTTCATTGGCGCCGCGCTCGTTCTGGCGCTGCTCAGCCCGCTCGCCCACGCGGACCTGTCGGAAGTGAAGCAGGACATCAAGCGCGATTCGAAGGAAGCCGCGCACAAGACCGGCGAAGCGGCGCGCAGCTTCGGCCACGCGACCGCGAGCGCCGCGAAGGCGGTCGGACACGGCGTCGCCCATGCGTCGCGCGAAGGCTGGGAAGCCACCAAGCGCACGACGAAGCGGATCTTCCACAAGAACGACTCGGGCGAATCGGCCGGGAAGGGCGAAAGGAACGACTGATCCCGCGCCCACGCGTCGCGGACGGCATGCGCGCGGGACGTGACCGCCGATCGACCGCTCATCGATCATCGATCGCAACGCGTCGGCGCGACGGCCAACGTGCGCGGCGCAGCGGCCTGGCCGGCCTGCGCGCGAAGCACTTGCCGTACGCCGCGAGCCCGCAATCGCGATGATCGAAATTCCGCAACAGCCGCGCGCGGCGCCGCTCGAGCCGGTAGAGCGAAATCGCCATCGTCAGCGCGACGGTCAGTGCCGTGCCGCCGATCACGAGTCCCATCCAGGTGTCGCCCATGCGTCCTCCGGAATGCGAGGCCGAAGCGGCGCGCCTACCGTCGCTCCGGCCCGGGATGGTGCGCAATGCTGCCCGCACGCGCGCGAATGCCGTGCGGGCCGCCGCGCGTCAGTGCATGTGCTGACCGCCGTTGATCGCGATGTTGGAGCCGGTCACGAAGCCGGCCTCCTCCGAGCACAGGTACGCCACCAGCGCCGCGACTTCCTCGGGCTTGCCGAGCCGGCCCACCGGAATCTGCGGGAGGATCTTCGTGTCGAGGATGTCCTGCGGGATCGCGGTGACCATCTTCGTCGCGAGGTAGCCGGGCGACACCGTGTTCACCGTCACGCCCTTGCGCGCGACCTCGAGCGCGAGCGATTTCGTGAAGCCGTGCATGCCGGCCTTCGCGGCCGCGTAGTTGGTCTGGCCGATCGAACCCTTCGAGCCGTTCACCGACGAGATGTTGACGATGCGGCCCCAGCCGCGCTCGACCATGCCGTCGCAGACCGGCTTCGTCATGTTGAACACGGAGTCGAGGTTCGTGCGGATCACCGCGTCCCAGTTGACCTTGTCGAGCTTGCGCAGCGTCATGTCGCGCGTGATGCCCGCGTTGTTCACGAGAATATCGACCGGGCCGACGTCCCGCACGATCGTCTCGATGCATTCCCGGCACGAGTCGTGATCGGCCACGTCCACCGGGTACGCGAGGAACGCGCGGCCGGCCGCATGCATCTCCGTCAGCCAGCGGTCCGCGCCGGCGTTGTTCGGCGAATACGTGACGACGACCCGGTGGCCCGCGTCGTTCAACCGGATGCTGACCGCTTCGCCGAGACCGCCCATCCCACCTGTCACAACTGCGATTCGCTTAGTCATACTATGAATTACCGACAAAAAAGTAATCGATGAAAGGCGGGGCGACGGCATCGCATCTGCTGTTGCCCCACCGCTTCGATGCACGGCCGCCCCGCGTCGCGGGCGCGGCACGCATCGGTACCTCGCGCTTATTGTCGATTTCCCGTCTTGCGCGACACCCGCGCGGCTCACCCGCGGCGCTGGCGCGCGCCGCGAGCGCGCCGCGCCGTCAATCAACGCTCAGACACGCTCGACCGCGAGCGCGACGCCCATCCCGCCGCCGATGCACAGCGACGCCAGCCCGCGCTTCGCATCGCGCTTGGCCATCTCGTGCAGCAGCGTCACCAGGATCCGGCAGCCCGACGCGCCGATCGGGTGGCCGATCGCGATCGCCCCGCCGTTCACGTTCACCTTCGACGTGTCCCAGCCCATCTGCTTGTGCACCGCCAGCGCCTGCGCCGCGAACGCCTCGTTGATCTCCATCAGGTCCAGGTCGCCCGGCGTCCACCCCGCACGCTCCAGGCACCGGCGCGAGGCCGGCACCGGACCCATGCCCATCACGCTCGGATCCACGCCGGCGTTCGCGTACGCCTTGATCCGCGCCAGCGGCGTCAGGCCCAGCGCCGCCGCCTTCTGCGCCGACATCACCAGCACCGCCGCCGCGCCGTCGTTCAGCCCCGACGCATTCGCCGCCGTCACCGAGCCGTCCTTCGCGAACGCCGGCTTCAGCCCGGCCAGCGATTCGGCCGTCACGCCGTGACGCACGAACTCGTCGGTCGCGAACTGCAGCGGCTCGCCCTTGCGTTGCGGGATCGACACCGGCACGATCTCGTCGTCGAAGCGCCCGGCCTTCTGCGCGGCTTCCGCCTTGTTCTGCGACAGCGCCGCGAACGCGTCCTGCTCCTCGCGCGTGATCCCGTATTCCTTCGCGACGTTCTCCGCCGTGATGCCCATGTGGTACTGGTTGTACACGTCCCACAGGCCGTCGACGATCATCGTGTCGACCAGCTTCGCGTCGCCCATCCGGAAGCCGTCGCGCGAGCCCGGCAGCACGTGCGGCGCCGCGCTCATGTTCTCCTGGCCGCCCGCGATCACGATGTCCGCGTCGCCCGCGACGATCGCGTTCGCCGCCAGCATCACGGCCTTCAGGCCCGAGCCGCACACCTTGTTGATCGTCATGCCCGGCACGGCGCTCGGCAGCCCCGCCTTGATCAGCGACTGCCGCGCCGGGTTCTGCCCGGAGCCGGCCGTCAGCACCTGGCCCATGATCACTTCGCTGACCTGCTCGGGCTTCACGCCCGCACGCTCCAGCACCGCGCGGATCACCGTCGCGCCCAGTTCCGGCGCCGCCACCTTCGCCAGCGAGCCGCCGAATTTGCCGACCGCGGTCCGCGCGGCCGATACGATCACTACGTCCGTCATGTTCAGTTCCTGCATCGAAATCAGTGTGTGGTTCTGACGCCCGCTTGAGGCGTGCTGTACACGGCGATGACGCGTGTCGGGCCATCCGGCGCGATCGCGGCCACACGCCGCCGTACGCCATACGGCGGGCGGCATCCGTTCGCACCGTGACACGGGCAACCGTGCACGGGCGTCTTGCGGCGAACCGAAGCTCGCCGGGCCCGCGTGGCACACGCGGCGCCGGCGCCAATCAATCGTGTCGCGCCCGCACGCGACACGCATTCATGCGCGTTCGTGCCCGTTCGGGCCGTCACGCAGCCGATTCGCGCGCGGCCGCTGCGTCCTTGCGCGCGGCGGCCGCCGTCTGCTTCGCGCCGCGCGTGGCCGTTTCGCTGACCACATCGAAGCCGCTCTTCGCCGCTTCGATCGCCTGCCCCGTCGCTTCACGCACGGAGTCGGCCGCGGCGCTCGCCGCGGACAGCGCCGAATTCAGCGCGGCCACCACCGGCGCCGAGCCGGCCGGCGCATGCTTCGACAGCTCGCCGAGCACGTCCTTCAGGCGCTTGTCGTTCTGCTCGTACTGCGCCTGGGCGACCTTCGCCCATTCGGACTGCGTCGACACCGCGATCTCGAACAGATGGCGGCCGTACGACGCGACCTTGCCGGCCGCTTCCTGCGGCGCGGCGACCTGCTGCGCGAAGCCCGCGGCCGGGTTACTGCCGGTGAACGCGTTCTTCAGCTTGTCCTCGTAGTCCTCGAGCGCCGTCCGGGCCGCTTGCAGGTTGAGTTCGACGACAGCCTCGAAACCGTGGATCGCCGGACGGGCGATTGCAAACCACGCGGCGATACCGGACTGATAATCGGCGGTGAGTTTTTCGGGGGCAAATACGGACATCGGGCACGCTCCTGTTGGCTATGCGAGAGACGACGTAAAGAAAAATGGAAGCTCGGGTAAACAGCTGCTTCCTTATTGAAACCCGTCACCTGCGTGGGAACGGGCGGTAGAGGGAAGTCATTCTAGATCGATTAATTGTCAATTAAATGGCATTAATGATAGGTGTAAACCCTTATTACCCTTTGAGCCGTCCGCCGAAGCTGCGGGCACGCCGAAATCTCAGACAAGACAGTACCCCTCACCGGCCGGCGACGCATTTTTACCTTTTGCAGCATAGCGCATCATGACGTAGCGCAATATTTGCCAATTCATTATTCCGCTTATTAGAAAACCGGGCCCCATTGAAAATGGGGCAACCATTTATGTCATATTTTTTCTGGATTTCTTGTGAAATCGTTTTCTTGATTATTAATGACGAAATCAATAATCGGACGAATTGCCGGTCGCGACAAAAAAGCCGCTCGAAGCGGCCTCGGTCGATGCGGTCACGCGCGAAATCAGCCGGCCAGTTCGCGATGCAGCGCGCGGAACTCCTGCGCGAGCTTGTGCGTCGGCTCGAGATGGATCACCGGCCTCGACTGCTGATGCGACTCGCGGATCTTCACCGATGCGGACAGCCGCGACGCGAGCACCGGCAGCCCTTCGTCGACGAGTTCGTCGACCAGCCGTTGCGGCAGGCTCGCGCGCGGCTGGAACTGGTTGATGACGATCCCCTCCACCTCGAGCGCCGCGTTGTGGTCCTGCTGGATTTCCTTCACGTTCTCGAGCAGCGTGTACAGCGCGCGGCGCGAGAAATCGTCGCAGTCGAACGGGATCAGGCAGCGCTCGACCGCGATCAGCGCCGAGCGCGTATAGAAATTCAGCGCGGGCGGCGTGTCGATGTACACGGCGTCGTACATGGCGAGCTCGTTCAGCGCGTCGCGCAGCTTGTAGATCTTGTAGCGCGATTCGAGCTTGCCGTGCAGCGTGTCGAGATCCGGATGCGCGGGCATCACGTCGAGCCCGTCGAACGGGGTCGCGTGGATGAACGACGCGACGTCGATCGGACGGAAGTTGAAGGTCAGCGCGGTTTCGAAGAAGCCGGCGACGCCCGGTTGCGCATCGGCCGCGGCGTCGCCGAGCAGGTAGCGCGTCGAGTTCGCCTGCGCATCGAGATCGATGACGAGCGTACGCAACCCTTCGCTCGCGCTGATCGCCGCCAGGTTGCAGACGATCGTCGATTTGCCCACGCCCCCCTTCTGGTTGAATACGACACGCCGCATAGTCCCCTCTCGATCGAAGCCAACGGAAGACACCAGCATACCCGAGACAGGTTGGCTGCCGTATCGCGACGTGCATCGGGATTGGGCGGCGAATCGCCGAGCCCCGTGCGGGCATCGATGTGCGCCCGCCGCGGACGCATCCACTGCCGCCCGCCTTCGATGGTTGCGTGATCCAGACAGACAGCCGGGCACGCGGCCCCGCTACGCCGGCCCGCTCGAGTCGCGCCGCCGAACGACGAAGGCGGGGCACCGGATCACTCCGATGCCCCGCCTTCAGTGACTACGATAGGCGACGGTCAGCTTCGCGGGTGGCCGGCAAAAAGCCCGCCCCCCGCGTCGAAACCGGTGCGCTTACCGGGTAATGCCACCGCCGATCCGTTGCACCTCCGCGGCCGGCCCCGTTGCCACAGTCGTCTGAATACGCCCATAGTTCAGGCCCACCAGACCACCGTAGATTTGGTCATACCCGGAGACATAGTTGATGCGGCTGCTCGTCTTCGAGTCCTTCACCGTAGCCACGTTATAGCCGACGAGACCGCCGAGGCGCGCGCCCCTACCGGCGCTCACCGTACCCGAAGATTCCGAGTCCGAAACGAGGCTGCCATTAGTGCCGATCAGACCGCCGACGCTCGCATAATTCCCCCCCGTCACGTCGCCTGTCGCCTTGCTACCCGCAACGCGGCCCGCCACGTCGCCCATGCCGACCAGACCGCCTACAGTGCTACTCGCGCCAGCAGTCACCGCGCCGGACGCTTCCGAGTTCGACACTCGACCGTCGTTGTGGCCGACCAGGCCGCCGGCGTACGCGGAGTTGCCGCCCTCCACCATGCCGATCGCCTTGCTGTTCGAAATGTCACCGTTCGCGTTCTTGCCGACCAGACCGCCGACGCTCGCGGAGGCGCCCGCCACCACCTTGCCTGACGCCTTGCTATTTGCGATGGTGCCGCCGCTCATGCCGACGAGGCCGCCTACGGTGCTCTTCGTGCCGGCGCTCACGTTACCCTTCGCGTGGGACCCGCTGATGGCGCCGGTGTTGACGCCGACGAGACCGCCCGCGAGGCTGAAAGCGCCGCCCGTCACCTGGCCGTAAGCTTCCGATCCGGAAATCGTGCCCTTGTCGTTATTGCCGACCAGACCACCGACATGGCTGGCTCCGCCGCTGCTGACGTCGCCGCGGGCGATCCCCACCGTGATTTGCCCCTTGTTTTGACCCACGAGGCCACCGATAAGCGCAGCCGACTTGTCGGTCACGTCGCCCGTTGCCGTCCCGTTCGTGAGGACGCTTTCGTTCACGCCGACGAGACCGCCGATCGCGGCCGAGCCGACGCCCGAGACTTTGCCCGTCGCCGTTCCATTGGCGACCGTGCCGAGAAGATGCCGGCCGATGAGGCCGCCGATCGTGGAACCGGACGCGGTGCCGTTGACCGCGCCGCTCGCCGACACATTCGAGAGCGAACCGCGGTTCACACCGATGAGACCGCCGATCGTGGAATTGCCAGCGCCGCGGACAGTGCCGCTCGCCGAAGAATTGGCGATGCTCGTGCCGACGTCGTTGTCGCCCACCAGGCCACCGATGCTGCCGTTACCGCCGCTGACGGAGACGTTGACGCTCGACGACGAATTCTGGATCGCACCCGTGCCGACGTCACCGTTCACGCTGTTCACGCCGACCAGACCGCCGACCTTTGCGTTGGCCTGCGCGAGCGTGATGCTGCCCGCGCTGCTCGAATTGGAGATCGCACCGCCCCGGTTGACGCCGACCAGACCGCCCACGCCGCCGTAGAACCAACCTTGATCCGCGATGCCGCCCGAAATGGCCATATCGGCCGAGCTGTTGCTGATCATCGCGAGCTTCTTCGGGTTACCCCGAATCGTGTAGCTTTCGCCGACGAGCCCGCCCATCGCCAACGTGGACCGGTTGCCCACGATGCGCCCCGTGACCGACGACCGATCGATGTCGCCGCCCAGATTCGAACCTACCAGGCCGCCCAGGGTCTGCATGCGCGACAACGTCCCGGCGTTGACGGTGACGTTCGTCGCCCGCACGTTGGAAATGATGCCCGAGTCCATGTTCACGCCCGCGAGCCCGCCGATCAGCGCATGCCCGTTGCCCGTGTACGAACGCGCGCCCGTCACGTTCACCGACGCGAGCTTCAGGTTGCCGATGTAGCCGGCGTTCACCGAGAACAGGCCGATGTACGGGCCGGTGCCGAACACCGACAGGTTGCTGATCGTGTTGCCCAGGCCGTCGAACTTGCCGATGAACGTGTAGTCGTTGCCAATGCTCCGGAACTGGCGGCCACCGCCGTCGACTGCGCTGCCGAGCACGTAGCGGCCCGACAGGTCGTTGTCGATCGAACGCAGTTCATCGACGCTGTTGATCACGCGATAGGCTTCGCCATTCGAACGGTACGACGCATTCGCACCCGACAGCGTGACGGCGCCTTCACCGTTCACCGCGAGACCGCTACCCGGATTCAGTTCCAGCTTCGCGTTTTGGCCATTGAGCGTCAACTTGTCGTTCACGCGGATCTGCCGCGCCGCGTTCACCGTGACGCCCGCGTTGTCGCCCGTCGCCGTCACCGGCCCGTGCAGTTCCACGTCGCCTTGACGCGACGTCAGCGTCAGCCCGTTGTCGCTGCTCCAGGTAACCGGCGCGTCCACCTTCAGCGTGCCGGTCGTGCGAGCGAGTTCGACGTTGGTCGTGCCGAGATTGCGCGCCAGCGTGTCCGCGCCGATCGCGGCATCGGAACCGCCCGAACCGCCGACCTGCTGGCCGCCGATCACGAGCGCGCGCGACGCGGCGCTCCGACCCACGCCGGCATTCGCCGACTCGATCGTCCACTTGCCCGCCACACCATCGTGCCCGCGCGTGTCGACCGCCGCCGTGTCCGCCACCCGCACCGCGGCGCCCTTCGTCACCACGGCGCCGTGACCTTCCGCGCCCGCCAGCGTGCTCGCGTCCAGCGTCCCGGCCACTTGCACCGCGCCGTCGCCACCGTCCAGCGTGATCCGGCCCGCGACGTTGTTCAGCCCCTTCGCCTCGATCGTCCCGCTGTTGTTCACCACCGTGTCCAGCAGGCTGTTCGCCGATCGTGCCGACATCAGCACCTGGCCGCCGTCGGCCTTCAGCAGGCCGCCGTTGCTCACCAGCGCGTCCACCGCCGCGCCGTTCACCTCGAGGCTCAGCAGCTTGCTGCCGTCGAAGTTCACCTTCACGTCATTGCCCGCGCCCAGCGCGACCGTGCCCATCTGCGCCCGGATCACGCCGTTGTTCGTTACCTGCGCGCCCAGCAGCGCGACACCGCCGCCGTCCGCCGCCGTGATCGTGCCCTGGTTCACCACCTGGCCTGCCGACTTACCGTTGAAGCGGAAGTTGCCGTTCAGGAAATCCTTGTCCGAGATGTCGCGCGTCGACGCCACGAGGCCACCGACGTTCACTTGCGCGCCCGATCCGAACAGCACCCCGTTCGGGTTCACCAGGAACACCTTGCCGTTCGCATCGATGCGGCCTTCGATGTTGCTGCCGTTCGCACCGACCACCCGGTTCAGCGCCAGCGACTGGTTCGTCGGCTGATTGAACGACACGCGCTCGCCGCCGGCGACGCTGAAGTCCTGCCAGTTCGTGATCAGCTTGTCCGTATGCTGGTTGATCGACATCGTCTTGTTGTCGGCCGACGTCGCGAAGTCGCCCTTGCCCGACACGATCTCGGCGCCCGTGGGCAGCGCATATGCGCTCGACGCCGCGAAGCCCAGCAGCGACACGGCCGCCGCGATTACCCGGCGGCCGCCCGCCTTGCCGCGCCGACGCGCGTTCTCGCCCGCCACGCTCCAGCATCCGTTCGCTTGATTCCAGACCAATGCATAAGCCTTGTTCATCTTTGGTTTCCTTGTTGTATTGACTGCCAAACCCTGCGTAATGCAGGCGCCCGTCCAGACGCTCAGAAATACTGAGTCGCCTGAAACCAGATTCGCGGAGAGCCGGCGGACGACGCCAGCCCTTCGCTTGAGGCGAACGGCCAGGCGGCCGCCACCGTGACTTGATGCCCCTTCCCGTACCAGCCCGCGCCGAACCCCGCGGCCTGCATGCGGATGATGTTGGTGTCCTTGAACACGCGATGCTTGTTGATGCCGACCCGGCCGGCGTCGACGAACGTGCTGACCCGCCAGCCGGGCGCCACCGCATACCGCAATTCCGCGCTCGCCTGCCACCCCTGATCGCCGCTGCCCGAGCCGAGCGTGTAGGCGCGCACGCCGTAAGGGCCGCCGAGGCTGAACTGCTCGGACGCGTCGAGATTGCCCGACGACAACTGGCCGCTGAACTGTGTGTAGAACTGGAAACGCGAGCCGAGCGCCTGGAGGCGCATCACGCTGACGCCGAGTTTCTTGAAGGTGCCGCGCGTCTTGACGAACCCCTGCGCGCCAAGCACGTCGGCCGTGCGCAGGCGGCCCGCGCCGGCCGACACGGAGAAGGCGGTGGTGCCGCCGCCGAGCAATGCGTCGTCGCCGTTGCCGCTCAGCGTGAAAGTCCATAGACCGACGTTCTTGTCGTCCTGTATCTGGAACGCGCGATAGTCGTCGTGAAGGTTCTTGTTCTCGTATTGGAGTTGCGCGTTCAGGTTGAACGCGCGGCCGCGCAGCAGCGGCTGAACGACAAATGCGCTCTGGATGTTGGCGCGGCTGTGAAGATCGAGTTCCTCGAAGCCTTCGCCGACCTTCGAATGCAGATTCGAGTAGCCGACGCCGACGCGCGTCGACCACGGCCCGACGGGCAACTGGTACGACGCGCTGTAGTAGCGCTGCAGCGTGTCGCTTCCCATGCCGCGCAACGTGAGCCGATCGCCGATGCGCAGCGGCGAGTTCACGGCGACGCTGCCGGTAAGCCGGTAGCGCCCCGTCGACAGGTTGCCGTAGTTGTCCGCCTCCAGCGTTCCCGTCGCGATCGGCCCGGGATCGGCGTCGATCACCAGATCGGTCGAGCCCTGCGTGCGCCCCGAGCGCAACGTGCCCTTGGCGTCGACGCCGGGCAGGTCGCCGACGAGCAGCAGGCTGCGCGCCAGATCGACACCGCGCACCGCCTCGCCCGGACGCAGCGCGGACAGCGGCTGGCGCACCACGCCGTCCAGCACGCGCGAGCGGTTATGGAGTTCGATCCGATCGTAGCGGCCTTCCAGCACGTCGATCCGGACGACGCCGTCGTCGATGTCCTGACGCGGCAGATAGGCACGCGCGAGCACATAGCCGTGCTCGCGGTAGTAGGAAGTGATGCGAGCCGCAGCCGCCTGCAGCTCGCCAAAACTCAGCTCCCGCCCGGTCAGGTCCTGGAGGAGCGGCTCGAGCTGCGCCGACGTGAACACCCGGTTGCCGCCGATCGCGAACGCGCGGACCGTCACGCGCGGCCCCGCATCGACGCCCTCTGGCGCGGGTGCGGCCTGCTCCGTACGCTCGATGCTCAACTCGGGCGCGGACGCGGCCGGGAGCGCCGGGCGCACGGACTCGATTTCGCGCATCGACTGGCCCGCGTTCGGCAACTGCGAAAACGCGATACCGGGCAGGAACAGCCCCATCGCCGCGCAACAGCCCAGCGCGTATGGAACACCGCCGCCGAGGCCGGCAACGGGCGCGCGCGCCGCCGCTGGCCGTGCGTCTCGATGATGCGTGACGCCTGGATGCCGGGTCGCAAGAAAATACCAGAAGCCTCGGCCGTAACGATCCATTATCAATTCGGTAAACCACCATTTGCATTCGCTACCGAATCATAATTTTCAGTCCTATCAAGATAAATAATACAAGTACGATTTATTTTTATAAAAACGAAATCCTTCGATAAATTCCTAATACTCCCCGAAAAAACTGCGCATCATTCGGCTTTCTTGTCGACTCCCACCGCCCGATTCCATCACCGACATGACCGCGCCGGCCATCGAACTCAGACGGGGTCCTAACGATACTGGCGCAACAAGGTCCTCTAGCGTCGATCGGGCATGCGAAAGTGAAGGAATGCGGACCGCGTACAGGCCGTCCGGACAATTGATCAGCCGGAGACGTGGCCCAGCGCGAAAGCGCTACCTGCCGCCGCCACTCGGGGCGAAGGGTCCCGAAGCAAAATAAAAATCGCCGCTGAAAATCGAATCAGATTTGATCCGCCATGGGCTAAAAAGGCTAAAAAAAACCCCACCAAAAGGCGGGGTTGATCTTTACAGTTTTTGGTTACGGGAAGTCAGAACGGAATATCGTCGTCCATCTCGTCGAAGCCGCCGCCTGCCGGCGCGCTCGGACGGCTCTGGCCGCCGCCACTTGCCCCGCCGCGCGCCGCGCCGCCGGCACGACCGCCGCCGCCACCGCCGCGCTCCATCTGCTCGCCGCGACCGCCACCACCGCCGTAGCCGCCGCCATAACCGCCTTCGTCACCGCCGCCACCGCCGCCGCCCGAACCGCCGCGGCCGCCGAGCATCTGCATCTGTTCGGCGACGATTTCGGTCGAGTAACGGTCCTGGCCGTCCTGGCCCTGCCACTTGCGCGTGCGGATGCGGCCTTCGATATAGACCGACGACCCCTTCTTCAGGTATTCGCTGACGATTTCCGCCAGACGGCCAAAGAACGCGACGCGATGCCACTCGGTCATTTCCTTGAAATCGCCGCTTGCCTTGTCCTTGTAGCGGTCGGTCGTCGCGAGGCGGATGTTCGCAACCGCGTCGCCGCTCGGCAGGTAACGGACTTCAGGATCGGCGCCGAGGTTGCCGACGAGGATGACCTTGTTGACGGATGCCATGTGTTTCTCCAGTAAATTCGATGCCGGGCCGCCCGCGACAGCCGTCGGAGCAGCCCGCCGGGGGAGCCGGCGAACGCCGCCGGCGCCTACCCGACAATCAGGTTCCGGCCTTGCGCGGCGGCGCTTTCATATTGGCCGCGATTATAAGCCACGCGGCCACGAGCCCCGAACACGTGTAGAACACGGTGTTCGCGCCGCCGTGCTTCAGCAGCCAGCCGCCCACGATGCCGCCGAGCGCGAGCCCGATCGACTGCGTGGTGTTGTAGACGCCCGTGGCCGCGCCCTTGCGCGAACCCGGCGCGAGCTTCGACACGAGCGACGGCTGCGACGCTTCCAGGATGTTGAACCCGAGGAAGTAGACGAAAAGAATCGCCGCCACAATCAGGATGGTATGCGGCGCGCTGCCCAGCAGCAATTGACCGATCAGGATAGCCAGAATGCCGCCGAGCAGCACCGGCTTCATCTTGCCCCGTTTTTCCGCGACGATGATCGCCGGCACCATCATCACGAACGCGAGCCCCATCACCGGCAGGTACACCTTCCAGTGCGCGGCGACCGGCAGCCCGCCGTCGACCAGCAGGCGCGGCACGACGAGGAACAGCGCCGTCTGCGTCGCATGCAGCACCAGCACGCCGAAGTTCAGGCGCAGCAGCTCGACGTTGTGCAGCACCTCGGCGAACGGCGCCGGCACGTGCACGGGCTTCGCCGCATCGGGCACGATCCACAGCACGACGCCGATCGCGAGGATCGACAGCACGCCGACGATCGCGAACAGCCCGCTCATCCCGACCCAGTGGAACACGATCGGCGCGCCGACGATCGCGACCGCGAACGACACGCCGATCGAGCCGCCGACCATCGCCATCGCCTTCGTGCGGTTCTGCTCGGAGGTCAGGTCGGCGATGAACGCGAGCACCGCCGACGACACGGCGCCCATGCCCTGGATCACGCGGCCGACGATGATCCACGTGATGTCGTGCGCGAACGCGGCGACGAAGCTGCCGAGCGCGAAGATCACGAGACCCGCGGCGATCACCGGCTTGCGGCCGAACTTGTCGGACGCCCAGCCGTAGAAGATGTAGAACAGCGACTGCGTGACGCCGTAGGCCCCGAGCGCGATCCCGACGAGCAGCACGTTGTCGCCGCCCGGGATGGTTTTCGCGTAGACCGAAAACACCGGCATGATCATGAACAGGCCGAGCATGCGCAACGCGAAAATCGCCGCGAGCGACGTGGTCGCGCGCAGTTCGGGCGCAGTCATGCGGGAAGACGTGGCAGACGGATTGGACATCGGGAATGAATTTCGAATGATCGGAATGTCCGCCCGGCAGCGGGCGGCGGAAGATCAGGGCCGGCGGCCTGGCGGCCTTTCGGGCGACACGTCGGGGCCGGATGCGGATGGCCTGCGGGCCGCCCGGAACCGTGCGGCGCGACCGCTTTCCCCGGCGCAGGTGTCGCCTTGCTGCCACCTGCCGCAAGGGCTGGGGGCCGTAAACGACGGTCTCGAAAAGCCGTTATAGTAGCAGGTTTGGTTTCCTCCATTTTCGCCAGGTTCATGGAACAGATCCGTATCCGTGGGGCACGCACCCACAACCTGAAAAACGTCAATCTCGACCTGCCGCGCCACAAGCTGGTCGTGATTACCGGGTTGTCCGGGTCGGGCAAGTCGTCGCTCGCGTTCGACACCCTTTATGCCGAGGGCCAGCGCCGCTACGTCGAGAGCCTGTCCGCCTATGCCCGCCAGTTCCTGCAGCTGATGGAGAAGCCCGACGTCGACCTGATCGAGGGGCTGTCGCCGGCGATCTCGATCGAGCAGAAGGCGACGTCCCACAACCCGCGTTCGACCGTCGGCACGGTCACGGAAATCCACGACTACCTGCGACTTTTGTACGCACGTGTCGGCACGCCGTACTGCCCCGATCACGACATCCCGCTCGAGGCGCAGAGCGTGTCGCAGATGGTCGACGCGGCGCTCGCGCTGCCCGAGGAAACCAAGCTGATGATCCTCGCGCCCGTCGTCGTGGATCGCAAGGGCGAGCATGTCGAGCTGTTCGAGGACATGCAGGCGCAGGGCTTCGTGCGCTTTCGCGTGCGCTCGGGCGGCGGCGCCGCGAACGAAGGCGCCGCGAAGATCTACGAGGTCGAGTCGCTGCCGAAGCTGAAAAAGAACGACAAGCACACGATCGACGTCGTCGTCGATCGCCTGAAGGTGCGCCCGGACATGAAGCAGCGGCTCGCCGAATCGTTCGAAACCGCGCTGCGCCTCGCCGACGGCCGCGCGATCGCGCTCGAGATGGATACCGACAAGGAGCACCTGTTCAGCTCGAAGTTCGCGTGCCCGATCTGCTCGTACTCGCTGCAGGAGCTCGAGCCGCGCCTGTTCTCGTTCAACAACCCGATGGGCGCGTGCCCGGAATGCGACGGCCTTGGCCAGATCACGTTCTTCGACCCGAAGCGGGTCGTCGCGCACCCGTCGCTGTCGCTTGCCGCCGGCGCGGTGAAGGGCTGGGACCGCCGCAACCAGTTCTACTTCCAGATGCTGCAGAGCCTCGCGGCGTTCTACGAATTCGACATCGACGCCGCGTTCGAGGATCTCCCCGAAAAGATCCGCAAGGTGCTGCTGTTCGGCTCGGGCAAGCAGACGATTCCGTTCTCGTACATCAACGAGCGCGGCCGCACGACGATCCGCGAGCACGTGTTCGAAGGGATCATCCCGAACCTCGAACGCCGCTACCGCGAGACCGATTCGGTCGCGGTGCGCGAAGAGCTGTCGAAGTACCAGAACAACCAGCCGTGTCCGTCGTGCGACGGCACGCGCCTGCGCCGCGAGGCGCGCCACGTGCGGATCGGCACCGGCGACCATGCACGCGGCATCTATGAGATCAGCGGCTGGCCGCTGCGCGACGCGCTCGGCTATTTCGACGGGCTGACGCTCGACGGCGCGAAGCGCGAGATCGCCGACAAGGTGATCAAGGAAATCGTCGCGCGCCTGACGTTCCTGAACAACGTCGGGCTCGACTACCTGTCGCTCGAGCGCAGCGCCGAGACCTTGTCGGGCGGCGAGGCGCAGCGCATCCGGCTCGCGTCGCAGATCGGCTCGGGCCTCACGGGCGTGATGTACGTGCTCGACGAGCCGTCGATCGGCCTGCACCAGCGCGACAACGACCGCCTGATCGCGACGCTCAAGCATCTGCGCGACCTCGGCAACTCGGTGATCGTCGTCGAGCACGACGAGGACATGATCCGCACGGCCGACTACGTCGTCGACATGGGCCCCGGCGCCGGCGAGCACGGCGGCGTGGTGGTCGCCGAAGGCACGCCGAAGCAGGTGCAGTCGAACCCGCAGTCGCTGACGGGCCAGTACCTCGTCGGCAAGCGCGTGATCGAGTACCCGGACGAGCGGCTCGCGCCCGATCCGGAGCGGATGCTGCGCATCGTCGACGCGCACGGCAACAACCTGAAGCACGTCGATCTCGATCTGCCGGTCGGCCTCCTGACCTGCATCACCGGCGTATCGGGCTCCGGCAAGTCGACGCTGATCAACGACACGCTGTATCACGCGGTCGCGCGCCACCTGTACGGCTCGGCCGCCGAGCCGGCGCCGCACGAGGCGATCGAGGGCCTCGAGCACTTCGACAAGGTGATCAACGTCGACCAGTCGCCGATCGGCCGCACGCCGCGCTCGAACCCGGCCACCTACACGGGCCTGTTCACGCCGATCCGCGAGCTGTTCTCGGGCGTGCCGACGTCGAAGGAGCGCGGCTACGATCCCGGCCGCTTCTCGTTCAACGTGAAGGGCGGCCGCTGCGAATCGTGCCAGGGCGACGGCGTGCTGAAGGTCGAGATGCACTTTTTGCCGGACGTCTACGTGCCGTGCGACGTGTGCCACGGCAAGCGCTACAACCGCGAAACGCTCGAAGTGCAGTACAAGGGCAAGAACATCAGCGAAGTGCTCGACATGACGGTCGAGCACGCGTACGAGTTCTTCAGCGCGGTGCCGGTCATCGCGCGCAAGCTGAAGACGCTGCTCGACGTCGGCCTCGGCTACATCCGTCTCGGCCAGTCGGCCACGACGCTGTCGGGCGGCGAGGCGCAGCGCGTGAAGCTGTCGCTGGAGCTGTCGAAGCGCGACACCGGCCGCACGCTGTACATCCTCGACGAACCGACCACCGGCCTGCACTTCCACGACATCGCGCTGCTGCTGGAAGTGATTCACCGGCTGCGCGACCAGGGCAACACGGTCGTGATCATCGAGCACAACCTCGACGTGATCAAGACCGCCGACTGGGTGATCGACCTCGGCCCCGAAGGCGGCGCCGGCGGCGGCCAGATCATCGCGCAGGGCACGCCCGAGCAGGTCGCGAAGACGAAGGCGAGCTTCACCGGCAAGTACCTCGCGCCGCTGCTGAAGCGTCCCACCCGCAAGGTCGCGGCCGGCTGACGCCTCCGTTCCGCCGTTCCCGCGCGCGGCCGCCCGGCCGCGCGCCCCCTCGTTTTCCCTTCTGCGTTTACACCACGCGCCAAACGGCCCGTTTGCGGACCATAATGGCAGCTATACTTTACGGTCGTAAGGTTCGCCATCCGCACCAATCCGGTGCGGCGCCGGGCGGCCCGCGCTCTGCCGCGCGCTCCGCGGCACGACACACGGACGACAGGAATCCACGATGGAGAAGCAACAAGAGTCGCGCGACACGCAGAACCGCGAGCCGCACCTGCGCAGCGTGCGGCTGACCAGCGACTTGAGCCTGCCGAAGCTGTCGGCACTCGAGATCGGCAGCTATCTCTTCGCGCTCGTCATGATGTGGCTCGTCCTCGAGCTGCGGCTGCTCGGCGGAATGCTGGCCGGCCTGCTCGTCTATCAGCTGATCCACACGATCGCGCCCGTGATCGAACGCCATACCACCAGCATGCGCGCGCGCTGGGTCGCCGTCGTGCTGCTGTCGATCGCGATCGTCGGCGCGCTCACCGGCCTGACGCTCGGCATCATCGAGCACTTCGAGCACACGGTGCCGAACCTGCAGAGCCTGCTCGGCCAGCTGATGCAGATCGTCGAGCAAACCCGCGCGCGCACGCCGGCCTGGATCGCGAACCTGCTGCCGGTCGACGTCGAACAGATGAAGACGAAGGCGGCCGTGCTCATGCATTCGCACATGGACCAGCTCCAGCAAAGCGGCAAGAGCGTCGCGCGCGGCTTCGGCCACGTGCTGTTCGGGATGATCATCGGCGCGATGATCGCGATCGGCGTCGAGCAGGGCAAGGTGCGCCGGCCGCTGTCGACCGCGCTCGTCACGCGCGTGTCGCGCTTCGCCGACGCGTTCCGCCGGATCGTGTTCGCGCAGATCAAGATCTCGGCGATCAATGCGGCCTTCACCGGCATCTACCTGCTCGTCGCGCTGCCGATCTTCCACCAGCGGCTGCCGCTGTCGAAGACCCTCGTGCTCATCACGTTCATCGTCGGCCTGCTGCCGGTGATCGGCAATCTGATCTCGAACACGCTGATCGTCGCGGTGTCGCTGTCGGTCAGCATGGGCACCGCGATCGCGTCGCTCGCGTTTCTCGTGGTCATCCACAAGCTCGAATACTTCCTGAACGCGAAGATCATCGGCGGCCAGATCGAGTCGCGCGCGTGGGAGCTGCTGCTTGCGATGCTGATCATGGAAGCCGCGTTCGGGCTGCCGGGCGTGATCGCCGCACCGATCTTCTATGCGTACCTGAAACGCGAGCTGTACCTGCTGCGGCTGATCTGACGCCGCCCGCTCGCCAACGGCAAACGAAAACGCCGCGCCCCGTGAAGGGCGCGGCGTTTTCGCTTGTGGAGCCAGCCTTCCACGGCCGACGGATCAGCGGAACACGACCGTCTTCGTCCCGTTCAGCACGATCCGGTGCTCGACGTGCCACTTCACCGCCCGCGCGAGCGTCACGCACTCGACGTCGCGGCCGATCGCGGTCAGCTGGTCGGGCGTCATGCTGTGGTCGACGCGCTCGACTTCCTGCTCGATGATCGGGCCTTCGTCGAGATCGGTCGTCACGTAGTGCGCGGTCGCGCCGATCAGCTTCACGCCGCGGTCGAATGCCTGGTAGTAAGGCTTCGCGCCCTTGAAGCTCGGCAGGAACGAATGATGGATGTTGATCGCGCGGCCGGCGAGCTGCTCGCACATGTTCGGCGACAGGATCTGCATGTAGCGCGCGAGCACGACGAGATCGGCCTGGTGCTCGTCGATCACTTCCAGCACGCGTGCTTCCTGCGCGGCCTTCGCGGCATCGGACGAACCGCCGACGAGCGGGAAGTGATGGAACGGAATGTTGTAGCTCGCGGCGAGCTGGTAGAACTCCTTGTGGTTCGACACGATCGCCGGGATCTCGATCGGCAACTGGCCGGTGCGATAGCGGAACAGCAGGTCGTTCAGGCAGTGGCCGATCTTCGACACCATGATCACGACGCGCGGTTTCACGGCCGCATCGTGCAATTCCCAGCGCATCGAGAACTGCTCGGCGAGCGGCGCGAATTGGTTGCGAAGCGTGTCGAGCGCCGACGCGGCATCCACGCCGCCGCCGTCCTGCTCGAAGTGCACGCGCATGAAGAACTCGCCGGTGCGGCTGTCGCCGAACTGCGCGGAATCGAGGATGTTGTTGCTGCGCTCGAACAGGAAGCCCGAGACCGCATGGACGATGCCGTGCCGGTCGGGGCACGACAGTTTCAAGATAAAGCTGTGATCGGTCGGCATGACCGCGACTCCCATTGTTTCCGTATTCGTCAAATTGCCCGTTCGCGCCGCCAGGCCGCGCGCGGCGCGCGTCATGCGCCCGGCACGAACAGCGCGTCGATGCCGGCCGCGTCGGCCGCCGCAAGCCAGCGGTGGCGCAGCAGCGTATCGAGCGTCGCGAGGCTCGCATCCATCGTCGCGCGGCCTTCGCGCAGCCAGCCGATCACCTCGGGCACGCCGGCCAGCAGGTGCTCGGCCACTTCGCCGTCCTGGTTGCGCGGCGCGAAGTCGTGCGGCAGCGGCAGGTCGTACACGAAGATCAGTTCCGACTGCGTGCCTTCCGGCAGCGAGTTCAGCACCTGCACCGTGCGGCCCGCGATCGCGCGCGCCGCCAGGTCGGCCGGAATCCCGGCTTCTTCCCAGCACTCCTTCGCGAGCGTCTCGTGAACGCCCAGCCCCCAGCCGATCCCCCCCGCGACGACGTTGTCGAGCATGCCGGGGTCGGTGGCCTTCGTCTCGCTGCGGCGGCCGAGCCACATCTTCGGCGCGGCCGCGGCGGGCTCGCCGGGCGTAACCGCATATTCTACGATGCCGTTCACGTGCACCGCATAGGTCTGCGTGCCGAAGAAGCGCGACGCCGCGCGCTCGATGTACGCGAGCGGCGGATCGTCGAAGCGGTTGCGGATCGCGTAGATCTCGTCGCGCCAGCCGGGAATCGCGCCTTCCGCCGCGAGCGCGCCGATCGCGCCGGCCAGCGCCATGCTGCGCGCATCGACCGAATCGTAGCGCGCCGACAGCACGACGCGCTCGCCGGTCAGCTCGAACACGTCGGGCCAGCGCGCGAGCTTCGCGACGTCCTGGCGGCGCACCCAGCCCACCGCCTGGCCGGCGATCTCGAAACGCAGGTGCGCGGCCGGATCGAAGCGGCGCGCGGCCGCGATGCACGGAAACGTCATCGCGCTCAATCCTTCAGCGCGACGCGGATGCCGATCGCGATGAACGTCGCGCCGGCGATCCGGTCGAGCCACACGCCGGCCTTCGGGCGGCGCTTCAGCCATGCGCCGATCATGCCCGCGCCGACGCCGAACAGCGAGAAGACCGCGGCCGTCTGCAGCATGAACAGCGCGCCGAGCTCGAACATCTGCAGCGTCACGCCCTGCGCGCCGTGCGGATCGACGAACTGCGGCAGGAACACGACGAAGAACAGCGTGACCTTCGGGTTCATCAGGTTGCCGATCACGCTCTGCCGGAAGATCGTGCCGAGCGGCTGCGGCGGGCGCGCATGCGCGTTCGCGAGGCCCTGGCTGCGCAGCGCCTTGATGCCGATCCACACGAGGTACGCGGCGCCCGCGAGCTTCAGGATCTGGAACGCGACCGGCGACGAACGCAGCACGGCCGCGACGCCGAGCGCCGCGAGCGTCGTGTGGAACAGGATCCCCGCCGTGAAGCCGAGCGCGGCGACGAAGCCGGCCGCGCGGCCCTGCGAGATGCCGCGTGCGAGCACCTGCAGGTTGTCGGGACCCGGCGCGAACGTGATCGCGATCGACGTGGCGAGAAACAGCATGAAGTTGGGCATCGTGAACCTCGCTGCGAAAGCTGAACCTGGCGCGAACCAGCGCAAACCGGGGCGTCCGGCCCCGACGGACCGGCGTTCAGTGGCCGGAGAATTCGGTAACGGTATAGACGGGCAACCCGGCGTTGCGCAGCAGCGCCGAGCCGCCGAGATCGGGCAGATCGATGATCGACGCACCTTCGACGACCACCGCGCCGAGCCGCTGCAGCAGGTTGCGCCCCGCCATCATCGTGCCGCCGGTCGCGATCAGGTCGTCCATGATGATCACGCGGTCGCCGGGGCGGCACGCATCTTCGTGGATCTCGACCGTCGCGCTGCCGTATTCGAGGTCGTACGATTCCGAACGCGTCTTGTACGGCAGCTTGCCGACCTTGCGGATCGGCACGAAACCGACGCTCAGCTCGTACGCGACGATCGGCGCGATGATGAAGCCGCGCGCGTCGAGGCCCGCGACGTAGTCGAGCTTCGCATCGACATAGCGTTCGACGAACAGGTCGACGAGGATGCGCAGCGCCTTCGGGCTCTGCAGCAGCGTCGTGATGTCGCGGAACTGCACGCCCGGCTGCGGCCAGTCCGGCACCGTGCGGATCTGGCTGTGGATGAAGGCGACCGGATCGAGCGGTGCGCCCGGCGACGAATGCGGCATGAAACTCTCCGAAAAAAACGGTGCGCGAAGATCGGGCACCGTTTCTGATCAATACGGGTCGGGTTGCGAATCGCGGCTCACGCAGCCGCGGCCGGCGGATCGCGCCGATGGCGCGACAACCGCTCCTCCGCGAGCGCGAGCGCCTCGGGCAGCCCGCGCAGCACCACGATGTCGCTCGCGCGCAGCTTGGTCTGCGGATCGGGTTCGACGCCGCGGATGCCGTGCCGGCGGATCGCCGTGACCTCCAGCCCGAGCGCGTACAGCCCGAGTTCTTCCAGCGACCGCCCGACCGCGTCCGCGCGCGCATCGACCGGCACCGATTGTAGCCGCACCTGCTCGTGATCGTCGTCGTCCGCGTCATCGGCGCCGCGGAAATAGCCGCGCAGCAGGCTGTAGCGCTCGTCGCGCATCTCCTCGACGCGCCGCACGACCTTGCGCATCGGCACGCCGACCAGCACCAGCGTGTGCGACGCGAGCATCAGGCTGCCCTCGACGATCTCCGGAATCACCTCGGTCGCGCCGGCCGCCAGCAGCTTTTCGAGATCGGCATCGTCGACGGTGCGCACGATCGCCGGCAGCGTCGGCTCCAGCTCGTGCACGTGATGCAGCACGCGCAGCGCGGACGGCGTGTTCGCGTAGGTGATCGCGACGGCCGCCGCCCGGTGGATACCGGCCGCGAGCAGCGACTCGCGGCGCGCCGCGTCGCCGAACACGACCGATTCGCCGGCCGTCGCGGCCGCGCTCACGCGATCGGGGTCGAGGTCGAGCGCGACGTACGAAATGCCTTCCTGCTCGAGCATGCGCGCGAGGTTCTGGCCCGCGCGGCCGTAGCCGCAGATGATCACGTGGCCGCGCTGCTTGAGGCTTTGCGTCGCGATCCGCGTCATCTGCAGCGACTGCTGCATCCATTCGGTCGACGACAGCCGCATCACGATGCGGTCGGCGTTCTGGATCAGGAACGGCGCGGCGAGCATCGACAGCAGCATCGACGCGAGGATCGCCTGCAGCAGCGTCGAGTCGACGAGATGCCGGTCGAGGATCAGGTTCAGCAGCACGAAGCCGAATTCGCCGGCCTGCGCGAGGCCGATGCCCGTGCGCATCGCGACGCCCGGCGTCGCGCCGAACAGCCGCGCGAGCCCGGCGATCATCGTCGCCTTGAATAGGATCTGCCCGACGAAGAAGCCGAGCACGATCAACGGATGCTCCCAGATCACGCGTGGATCGAGCAGCATCCCCGTCGTCACGAAGAACAGCCCGAGCAGCACGTCGCGAAACGGCTTGATGTCTTCCTCCACCTGATGGCGGAACGGCGTCTCGGAAATGAGCATCCCGGCGATGAACGCGCCGAGCGCGAGCGACAGCCCGAAGCGATCGGTGATGAACGCCGCGCCGAGCGTGACGAGCAGCAGGTTCAGCACGAACAGCTCCTGCGAGCGGCGCCGCGCGACCACGTTGAGCCAGCGCGTCATGAAGCGCTGGCCGATGACCAGCAGCAGCGCGAGCGCGATCACGATCTTGACCGCCGCGAAGCCGAGCGTGAGCGCGAGATCCTTCGACGATTCGGCGCCGAACGCGGCGATCACGATCAGCAGCGGCACGACCGCGAGATCCTGGAACAGCAGCACGCCGAAGATGTTGCGGCCGTGCTCCGTCTCGATCTCGAGCCGCTCGGCGAGCATCTTCGACACGATCGCCGTCGACGACATTGCGAGCGCGCCGCCGAGCGCGATGCTGCCCTGCCACGTGATGTGCACCCAGTGCTCGAACAGCGCGCCCAGCACGAGCGCGAGCAGGAGCGTCGCGACGACCTGCAGCAGGCCGAGCCCGAACACGAGCCGCTGCATCGCCCTCAGCTTCGCCAGCGAGAATTCGAGGCCGATCGAGAACATCAGGAACACCACGCCGAACTCCGCGAGATGCTCGGCCCGTTCGAGATCCGCCGCGACGCCGAACGCGTGCGGGCCGACCAGGATGCCGACGGTCAGGTAGCCGAGCATCGGCGGCAGGTTCAACGAGCGGAATACGACGACGCCCACCACCGAGGCCAGCAGCAGCAGCAGGGTCATTTCGAGCGGGGAAATCACGGGCGAAGCGTCCTCGTTCGTCGGGGCCACGGCAATGCGGGCGCGGGTGGTGGCGGTGGACACGCGACATCGGACGAGTCCGAAGGCGCGGCGCGGCGAACAAACGCCTTTGCTATACTCCGCGCATGATAGCGAAAATCAATGATGACCGGGCGCTCGCGCTCGCCCGCGACGTGCTCGACATCGAGGCGGACGCCGTGCGCGCGCTGCGCGACCAGCTCGACGGCGGCTTCGTCCAGGCCGTGGCGCTGCTGCTCGGCTGCCGCGGCCGCGTCGTGGTCTCGGGCATCGGCAAATCGGGGCATATCGCCCGCAAGATCGCGGCCACGCTGGCCAGCACCGGCACGCCGGCCTTCTTCGTCCACCCTGCCGAGGCCAGCCACGGCGACCTCGGGATGGTCACCTCCGACGACGTCTTCATCGGCATCTCCTATTCCGGCGAATCGGAAGAACTCGTCGCGATCCTGCCGCTCGTGAAGCGGATCGGCGCGAAGCTGATCGCGATCACGGGCCGCGCGGAGTCGAGCCTCGGCACGCTCGCCGACGTGAACCTGAACGCCGCGGTCTCGAAGGAAGCGTGCCCGCTGAACCTCGCGCCCACCGCGAGCACGACCGCCGCGCTCGCGCTCGGCGACGCGCTCGCCGTCGCCGTGCTCGACGCGCGCGGCTTCGGCTCGGAAGATTTCGCGCGCTCGCATCCGGGCGGCGCGCTCGGCCGGCGCCTGCTCACCTACGTGCGCGACGTGATGCGCTCGGGCGACGACGTCCCGGCCGTCGGGCTCGACGCGACGCTGTCGGATGCGCTGTTCCAGATCACCGCGAAGCGCCTCGGCATGACGGCCGTGGTCGACGCCGACGGCAAGGTCGCCGGCATCTTCACGGACGGCGACCTGCGCCGCGTGCTCGCGCGCGACGGCGATTTCCGCACGCTGCCGATCACCGAAGTCATGACGCGCGAGCCGCGCACGATCGCGCCGGATCATCTGGCGGTCGAGGCCGTTGAACTGATGGAGCGCCACCGGATCAACCAGATGCTGGTCGTCGATGCCGACGGCGCGCTGATCGGCGCGCTGAACATGCACGACCTGTTTTCGAAGAAGGTGATCTGATGAGCGCAGCGCTGACTGCGGCCGAACGCGCGAGCCGCGTGAAGCTGATGATTTTCGATGTCGACGGCGTACTGACCGACGGCGGCCTGCTGTTTACCGCGGCCGGCGACACGATGAAGTCGTTCAATTCGCTCGACGGCCACGGCGTGAAGCTGCTCGGCGAGGCCGGCATCGCGACCGCGATCATCACGGGCCGCCGCTCCGACATCGTCGCGGCGCGCGCGAAGGAAATGAAGATCGCGCACCTGTTCCAGGGCGTCGAGAACAAGCTCGCCGTGTTCGCCGACCTGATCGCATCGCTCGGCCTGACGGCCGACGCATGCGGCTACATGGGCGACGACTGGCCCGACCTGCCGGTGATGCTGCGCTGCGGCTTCGCCGCGGCCCCGGCGAACGCGCACCCCGAGGTGATCGCCCGCGCGCACTGGGTCGCCGAGGCCCGTGGCGGCCACGGCGCCGTGCGCGAAGTCTGCGACGCGGTCCTGCGCGCGCAGCGCCGCTACGACGCGCTGCTCGCCGCCGCCTGCGGAGCCTGACCGATGAGCACGCATTTCCGCTGGACCCAGATGCTGCCGCTCGCCGCGGTCGCCGCGCTCGCGGGCGTCACGTGGTGGCTGCTGCAGGCCACGCTGCCGCCGCCCGGCGAGGGCGCCGCGCAGCCGAAGCGCCACACGCCCGACTATTTCGCGGATAACTTCTCGGTCACCGAGCTCGACCAGTCCGGCACGACCCAGTACCGGCTGACGGCCGCGAAGCTGGTCCATTACGAAGATACCGAAAGCAGCGACCTGACCGATCCGGCCATGCGCGCGTTCCAGCCCGGCAAGCCGGTCGTGACGACCACCGCGAAGCGCGGCACCGTCAACGGCGACGTGTCGATCGTCGACTTGTACGACGACGCGCGCATCCTGCGCGCGGCCGGCGGCGGCGATCCGCAGATGCAGGCCGATTCCCAGCATTTCCGGATCTTCGTCAATGACGATGTGATCCAGACCGAAAAGCCGGTTAAACTTCAGCGCGGCCTGTCGCTCGTCAACGCGACCGACGGCATGAAGTACAACAACGTCACCCGGGTCATCGAGCTTTACGGCAACGTGCGCGGCACGATCGCCGCGGAGGACACGTCCGGCGGCTCGAAAGGTCAACCCAAGTGACGCATCCCTCACGTGACTGCATGAACGAACCGTTCCCTCGACAGATTTCCGGCGGCGCTGCGCGCGCCGTCCGCGCCGCGCTCGCCGCGACGCTCGTGGCGCTCCCGCTCGTCGGGCTGGCGCCGCTCGCCCATGCCGAGAAGGCCGACCAGAACAAGCCGATCAACGTCGAGGCCGACAACCTGACCTATGACGATCTGAAGCAGGTCACGGTCGCGACCGGCAACGTCGTGATCACGAAGGGCACGATCATCATCAAGGGCGATCGCGTCGAAGTGCGCCAGGACCCGGAAGGCTATCAGTACGCGACGTCGTTCGGCAGCGGCAAGAAGCACGCGACGTTCCGCCAGAAGCGCGAAGGCCTCGACGAGTACATCGACGGCGACGCCGAGCGCATCGACTACGACGGCAAGCAGGACCTGACCACGCTGACCACCGCCGCGACCGTGCGCCGCCTGCAGGGCACGTCGACGGTCGCCGACACCGTGCACGGCAGCGTGATCACGTACGACGGCCAGCGCGACTTCTACACCGCGAAGGGCGGCAAGGACGTCGCCGCGCCGGGCAACCCGAACGGCCGCGTGCGCGCGATGCTGTCGCCGAAGAACGGCGGCCCCGCGCCGCTGAACGGGGCGCCGGCCAAGCTGTCGCCGTCGACCACGATCCAGGGAGCGCCGGGCCAATGAACGCGCTCCCCAACCGCCAGCCGGCCGGCACCACGAGCTCGCTCGTCGTTCGCAACCTGAAGAAGCGCTACGGCTCGCGCACGGTCGTCAAGGACGTGTCGCTCGACGTGAAGAGCGGCGAAGTCGTCGGCCTGCTCGGCCCGAACGGCGCCGGCAAGACGACGTCGTTCTACATGATCGTCGGCCTCGTGCCGACGGACGCGGGCGAAATCTCGCTGAACGGCAGCTCGATCGGCCTGCTGCCGATCCACAAGCGCGCGTCGCTCGGCCTGTCGTACCTGCCGCAGGAAGCGTCCGTGTTCCGCAAGCTGACCGTCGAGGAAAACATCCGCGCGGTGCTCGAGCTGCAGCACGGCGAAGACGGCAAGCGGCTGTCGAAGGACGCGATCTCGGCGCGCACCGAAGCGCTGCTCGACGAGCTGCAGATCGGCCACCTGCGCGAGAACCCCGCGCTGTCGCTGTCGGGCGGCGAACGGCGCCGCGTCGAAATCGCGCGCGCGCTCGCGACCAACCCGAGCTTCATCCTGCTCGACGAACCGTTCGCCGGCGTCGACCCGATCGCCGTGCTCGAGATCCAGAAGATCGTCAAGTTCCTGAAACAGCGCAACATCGGCGTGCTGATCACGGACCACAACGTCCGCGAAACGCTCGGCATCTGCGACCACGCTTACATCATCAGCGACGGTTCGGTGCTGGCCGCCGGCGCGCCGAGCGAAATCATCGAAAACGAAAGCGTGCGCCGCGTGTACCTCGGCGAGCACTTCCGCATGTAACGTCCTCCTCGTGGCTGGCTGCACCCCGCCCGGCAGCGCCGCGCGGGGCTGCGCCCCGCTTTGCATCCACGCCCGCGGGCATGCCCGCGGCCGGGCGGCGCGCCACGCGTAATCGCGGATGGCTCAACGCGCCTGGGTCGTGGCAAACTGCCGGTATGACTCCCTCCTTGCCATGAAAGCCAGCCTTCAACTCCGCCTGTCGCAACATCTTGCGCTGACGCCCCAGCTGCAGCAGTCGATCCGGCTCCTGCAGTTGTCGACGCTCGAATTGCAGCAGGAAGTCGCGATGGCCGTCGCGCAGAACCCGCTGCTCGAGAACGACGACGAATGGATCGCGAGCCCGCTGCGCGTCGCCGCGGACGGATCGCTGATCGCGCAGACGCCACCCGCATCGAACACCGAACCCGCCGCGGCCAACGGCACCAGTACGTCCAGCGATCGCGCGGAACGCGACGAGCCGGCAGGCGCCGACGAATACGACGGCTATGCGTCCGGCGACGGCAACGACGGCCCGCAGTGGAATCTCGACGAATACGGCCGCTCGAGCGGCGCGTCCGACGACGACGATCTGCCGCCGCTGCAGGTGCAGGAAGCCGCGACGTCGCTGCGCGACCACCTGTCCGCGCAGTTGCGCGTCACGCAGGCCGGCCCGCGCGATCGCGCGCTCGTGATGTTCCTGATCGAATCGCTCGACGACGACGGCTATCTGACCGCCACGCTCGACGAAGTGCTCGCCGATCTGCCGCCCGAGCTGGAAATCGACTGCGACGAACTGAACGCGGCGCTCGCGCTGCTGCACAGCTTCGACCCGGCCGGCGTCGGCGCGCGCTCGGCCTCCGAATGCCTGAAGCTGCAGTTGCTGCGTCTCGATCCGTCCCCCACGCGCACGCTCGCGCTCGAGATCGTGTCGCAGCATCTCGAACTGCTCGCCGCACGCGACTTCACACGGTTGCGCAAGCACCTGAAGGCGACCGACGACGCGCTGCGCGACGCGCACGCGCTGATCCGCTCGCTGGAGCCGTTCCCCGGCGCCGCTTACGGGAAGGCCGAGGCCGACTACGTCGTGCCCGACATCATCGTGAAGAAGGCCGGCCAGGGCTGGCTCGCGGAGCTCAATCCGGAGGTCGTGCCGCGCCTGCGGATCAACAACCTGTACGCGAACATCCTGCGCAACAGCCGCGGCGACCCGTCGGCCGGATCGTTGAAACAGCAGCTCCAGGAAGCGCGCTGGCTGATCAAGAACATCCAGCAGCGTTTCGACACGATCCTGCGTGTCGCGCAGGCTATTGTCGAGCGTCAGAAGAATTTCTTCGCGCACGGTGAAATTGCCATGCGCCCCTTGGTTTTGCGGGAAATAGCTGATACGCTGGGCCTACACGAGTCGACTGTCAGCCGTGTGACAACCGGGAAGTACATGCTGACCCCGTTCGGGACGCTTGAATTTAAGTACTTCTTCGGATCTCACGTCTCGACCGACACTGGTGGCGCCGCCTCGTCGACCGCCATCCGAGCCCTCATCAAGCAACTGATAGGAGCTGAAGACCCAAAATCGCCACTTTCGGACAGCCGCATTGCCGAGCTGCTGGCAGAACAGGGTTTCGTGGTCGCGCGCCGCACGGTTGCGAAATATCGCGAAGCCCTCAAGATCCCGGCAGTGAATCTGCGCAAGTCTCTTTAAGCCTGCTGCCTGCCCGGCGGCAGGCGTGTCCCGACCACCGCGCACACGGGGAACAGGCCGGGCGACCTGTCCGCGATACGCCGCCTTCGTGCGGTACGGGCAAGTCGACCGGAGCGCCGCCTCGATGCGGCCGGGTGGTCACTCGCTTGGAGAAGCACTATGAACCTGAAGATCAGTGGACATCATCTCGAAGTCACCCCTGCAATTCGCGAATACGTGATCACCAAGCTGGACCGGGTGCTACGGCATAGCGATCAGGTGATCGATGGCACTGTGATCCTCTCGGTCGACAACCACAAGGAAAAGGACAAGCAGCAGCGCGCGGAAATCAACCTGCACCTGAAGGGCAAGGACATCTTCGTCGAAAGCGCGAACGGCAACCTGTACGCCGCGATCGATCTGCTGATCGACAAGCTGGATCGCCAGGTCGTCAAGCACATGGAGCGCCTGCAAACGCACGCGCACGACCCGATCAAGCTTCAACCGTCGATCGACCAGATCGAACTGCCGCCGCAGTGATCATCACCGCAACACGCACGCCGCCCGGTTCGCCGGGCGTTTTTTTTGCCACTCCGAGCGCAGGTGCAACCGGTCCGACCGTGCTGCGCCACGCGCGCGGCTGTGCTCTATAATGTCCCGGTTATCGCCGGGGGGTGTTGGATGCGGTAGCGGCGTTGCAGGTTGCCATGCCACATGCCTTGATATCGCCGAACATGGAAAATCAGTCCGCCGCCGCAAGGAGACCCCAGGCCGCCCAATCGCCTGCCAACATGAATCGCCTAGCCAAAATCCTGCCCATAGAGAACGTCGTCATCGACCTCTCGGTCACCAGCAAGAAACGCGTCTTCGAACAAGCCGGGCTGATGTTCGAGAATCAGAACGGCATCGGCCGCAGCACCGTCACGGACAACCTGTTCGCGCGCGAGCGCCTCGGTTCGACCGGGCTCGGCGAAGGTGTCGCGATTCCGCACGGCCGCATCAAGGGCCTCAAGCATCCGCTCGCCGCGTTCGTCCGCCTCGCCGACGCGATTCCGTTCGAAGCGCCCGACGGCCAGCCGGTCAGCCTCCTGATCTTCCTGCTCGTCCCCGAGCAAGCCACGCAGCAGCACCTCGAGATCCTGTCGGAGATCGCGCAACTGCTGTCCGATCGCGACGCGCGCGAGCGTCTGCACAACGAAACGGATATCGCCGAGTTGCATCGCCTGCTCACTCAGTGGCAACCTTGAGTTGTTCCGGGCGGAATATTTCCCCGTACGAGGCGGCGCATGCCGCCGTCCAGGGCCGCCCGGCGCCGGCCCGGCATGGCGACGTCCGTCGCCGCGCGCCCGCACCGGCCCATTGGAGTGACGAGAGTCATGGATACGTCCAGCATCAACGCCCAGAGCATCTTCGACGACAACGCAGCCACGCTGAAACTGAGCTGGCTGACGGGGCATGAAGGCTGGGAACGCGGCTTTTCGGCCGACACGGTCGGCAATGCAACGTCGAGCGCCGACCTCGTCGGCCACCTGAACCTGATCCACCCGAACCGGATCCAGGTGCTCGGCGAAGCCGAAATCGACTACTACCAGCGTCAGACCGACGAAGACCGCTCGCGCCACATGGCCGAGCTGATCGCGCTCGAGCCGCCGTTCCTCGTCGTCGCCGGCGGCGCGGCGGCGCCGCCCGAACTGGTGCTGCGCTGCACGCGCTCGTCCACGCCGCTGTTCACGACGCCGATGTCGGCCGCCGCGGTGATCGACAGCCTGCGGCTCTACATGTCGCGCATCCTCGCGCCGCGCGCGACGCTGCACGGCGTGTTCCTCGACATCCTCGGGATGGGCGTGCTGCTGACCGGCGATTCGGGCCTCGGCAAGAGCGAGCTCGGCCTCGAGCTGATCAGCCGCGGCCACGGCCTCGTCGCCGACGACGCGGTCGATTTCGTCCGTCTTGGCCCCGATTTCGTCGAAGGGCGCTGCCCGCCGCTGCTGCAGAACCTGCTCGAAGTGCGCGGCCTCGGCCTGCTCGACATCAAGACGATCTTCGGTGAAACCGCGGTGCGGCGGAAAATGAAGCTGAAGCTGATCGTCCAGCTCGTGCGGCGCCCCGACGGCGAATTCCAGCGCCTGCCGCTCGAAAGCCAGACCGTCGACGTGCTCGGCTTGCCGATCAGCAAGGTCACGATCCAGGTCGCGGCCGGCCGCAACCTCGCGGTGCTCGTCGAGGCGGCCGTCCGGAACACGATCCTGCAGTTGCGCGGAATCGACACGTTGCGCGATTTCATGGATCGGCAACGACTCGCGATGCAAGATCCCGACAGTCAGTTCCCCGGCAAACTGGTGTAACCCGCACGCGCCGGCCGCGCAACGCCGACGCGTCGAGCCGGTGCTATGATGAAACGTCAGGATTCTCTGCTCCCATGCGCATCGTCCTCATCACCGGCATCTCCGGCTCAGGCAAGTCCGTCGCGCTGAACGCGCTCGAGGACGCAGGCTATTACTGCGTCGACAACCTGCCGCCGCACGTGCTCCCCGAACTCGCCCGCTACCTTGCGCAGGACGGCCAGCGCCGGCTCGCGGTCGCGATCGACGCGCGCTCGAGCGCGTCGCTCGATGAAATGCCCGGCCTGATCCGCGAGCTGTCCCGCGAGCACGACGTGCGCGTGCTGTTCCTCAACGCCAGCACGCAGGCGCTGATCCAGCGCTTCTCCGAAACGCGTCGCCGCCATCCGCTGTCCGGCTCGCGGTCGCACGATGCGGACGTCGGCCTGCTGTCGTCGCTCGAGGAGGCAATCGAGCGCGAGCGCGAGCTCGTCGCGCCGCTCGCCGAATTCGGCCATCAGATCGATACCAGCACGCTGCGCGCGAACGCGCTGCGCACCTGGGTCAAGCGCTTCATCGAGCAAAAGAACAACGACCTGATGGTGATGTTCGAATCGTTCGGCTTCAAGCGCGGCGTGCCGCTCGACGCCGACCTGATGTTCGACGTGCGCGCGCTGCCGAATCCGTACTACGACCATGAGCTGCGCCCGCTCACCGGGCTCGACCAGCCGGTCATCGCCTTTCTCGACGCACTGCCGATCGTCCACCAGATGATCGACGACATCCATGCGTTCCTGATGAAATGGCTGCCGCACTTCCGCGATGACAACCGCAGCTACCTGACCGTCGCCATCGGCTGCACGGGCGGCCAGCATCGCTCGGTGTTCATCGCGGAAACGCTCGCCGCGCGCCTGGCGCGCGAGGCGAACGTGATCGTGCGGCATCGTGACGCGCCAGTGGATGTCGACGCGTCGTCGCGGCTCGTCTCCGAGGTCGACCGACCCTAGCGACACCCGCCCCCACGCCCGCGCGCCATGTCCTCCCTATCGACCACCCTGATCGACCTGCCACTGTTTCCGCTGCACACGGTGCTGTTTCCGGGAGGGCTGCTCCCGCTCAAGGTGTTCGAGGCGCGCTATCTCGACATGTCGCGCGCCTGCCTGCGCGACGACGCACCGTTCGGCGTGTGCCTGCTCAAGAGCGGGCCCGAAGTCGCGCAGGACGGCGCGGTGTCGGTGCCCGAAACCATCGGCTGCATGGCGCGCATCACCGAGTGCGATACCGGCGAATTCGGGATGCTGTATCTGCAGGCGGTCGGCACGCAGCGTTTCGAGCTGCTGTCGTATCGCGTCGAAGGCAACGGGCTGCTGGTCGGCATCGCGGAGCCGCTGCCCGACGACATCCCGCTCGAAGGCGAACAGGCGCTCGCGCAGTTCGGCTCGTGCGCCGAGGTGCTCGAGCGCATCATCGACGCGCTGAAGAAGTCCGATCCGGAGAAAATGCCGTTCGGCGAACCGTTCCGCCTCGACGATCCGAGCTGGGTATCGAACCGTCTCGCGGAACTGCTGCCGCTCGACCTGCGCGCGCGGCAGAAGCTGATGGAGTTTCCGGACGTCGGCGCGCGCATCGACGCCGTGCACCACGTGCTCGACCGGCACGGCTGGCTGTAACGCCCGCGCCCGCTCCGTCGCGCATCACGCGTCGCGCGTCGCGCCCGCCCGAAAACCTCTCCTGCGCGCGGCACCCGGCGCCTTCCCGCACGCGGCCCGCGCCGCGCCCTTCCCGCTCGTTACAGCAGCGGCCCGCTCAGCGCGTCGAGCAGCTTGCGCACGGGCGCCGGCACGCCGTACGCGTCGAGCCGGCTCAGCGGCACCCACGCGGTGTCCGCGTCCCGCGCCTGCGACGGCAGGCCGCCGCCGTCCGCCACATCGCTCAGCCGCGGCTCGATCTCGAGCCGGAAATGCGTGAACGTGTGCGTGAGCGGCGCGAGCGGCACCGTGCCGCCGCCGCCGAAGCCGCGCGCGAGATCGGCCAGCGCGGCATCGCCGTCCGCTTGCGGCAGGCTCCACAGCCCGCCCCAGATGCCGGTCGGCGGCCGTCGCTCCAGCAGCACGGCGTCGCCGTCGCGCAGCACGAGCATCCAGGTCTTGCGCGTCGGCACGGCCTTCTTCGGCCGCGCGGCCGGCAGTTCGCGCTGGCGGCCGGTCGATTGCGCGACGCAGTCGCCCGCGAACGGGCAGCGCGCGCAGTCGGGCTTGCCGCGCACGCACAGCGTCGCGCCCAGATCCATCAGCCCCTGCGTATACGCGCTCACGTCGGCCGCGTTCGCGGCATCGGGCACCAGCGATTCGGCGAGCGCCCACATGTCGTTCTCGACACGCTTCTCGCCCGGAAAGCCCTCGACGCCGAATACCCGCGCGAGCACGCGCTTCACGTTGCCGTCGAGGATCGTCGCGCGCGCGCCGTATGCAAACGACGCGATCGCGGCGGCCGTCGAGCGGCCGATGCCCGGCAGTTCGGCCAGTGCGTCGGGCGTCGCCGGAAACGCGCCGCCGTGCTCGGCGACGACGACCTGCGCGCAGCGGTGCAGGTTGCGCGCGCGCGAGTAGTAGCCGAGCCCCGCCCACAGCGCCATCACGTCGTCGCTCGGAGCGGCCGCGAGCGCGGCGACGTCGGGGTAGCGGTCGAGAAAACGCGTGTAATACGGAATGACGGTCGATACCTGCGTCTGCTGCAGCATGATTTCCGACAGCCAGATCCGGTACGGATCGCGGGTGTTCTGCCATGGCAGGTCATGGCGACCATGCTCGCGCTGCCACGCGACGAGACGCGTGGCGAACGTGCGGTGCAGCGGCGTGACGGGGAACGGAGCGGGGGCGATGCGGGGCGGCTTCAAGTTATCTGATCGTGGAAAAGGGTTTCAACGCTGGCACGTCGGGCAGAAATAGGTCGACCGCTGGCCCTGCACGATCTGGCGAACCGACGTGCCGCAGACGCGGCACGGCTGGCCCGCACGATCATAGACGAAGCAGTCGAGCTGGAAGTAGCCGCTTTCGCCGTTGCTGCCGACGAAATCGCGCAACGTGCTGCCGCCGCGCTCGATCGCGTCGGCGAGCGTCGCGCGCACCGCGTCGGCCAGCCGCTCGTAGCGCGCCAGCGAAACCTTGCCGGCGGCCGTCGTCGGCCGGATGCCGGCGCGAAACAGGCTCTCCGACGCATAGATGTTCCCGACGCCGACGACCATGTCGCCCGCGAGCAGCGCCTGCTTGACCGATACCGTGCGGCCGCGCGTGCGCGCGTGCAGCAGCGCGCCGGTGAACGCCGGCGAGAACGGCTCGACGCCGAGGCTCGCGAGGAGCGGATGCGCATGCACGTCGCCTGCTTCGCGCGGGTGCCACAACACGGCGCCGAAACGGCGCGGGTCGCGAAACCGCAGCACGAACTCGTCGAAGATCCAGTCGATGTGGTCGTGCTTCGCGGCGACCGGCACGCCGGCCGCGGGCAGCACACGCAGCGTGCCGGTCATCCCGAGATGGACGATGAACCAACCGGCATCGACTTCGAACAGCAGGTACTTGCCGCGGCGCTCGACGGCGAGCACCTCTCGCGCGCGCAACTGCTCGGCGAGCCCCGCCGGCACGGGCCAGCGCAGCATCGCGGTACGGACGTCGACACGCTCGACGCGGCGGCCCGCGACAAAGGGCTCGATGCCCCGGCGCGTGACTTCGACTTCTGGCAACTCTGGCATGTTTTGCGGGTCTGAGGCTACGGTCTGCTTGCATGGGGAACGCGCATGCGCCGCCGCGCGAGCGGCCGCTCTCGCGACTCCCCCGAATGAAACACGGGAATGCCCGAAATCGCCCGCCCGGCAGCACGCGAGGCGCGCGATTTCGGGCATTCGCATGGGGATTCCACAGGCAAGCGGACCCTATCACGATCGTGCGTGTATTGTAGCGAGCGCGTTACAATCGGTTGAAACATCGAACGGATTTCCATGACTCTGCCCTCGAAGCTGCTTCAGAAGCGCCCCGCCGCCGTGCGCGGCGCGCGCGCCTTCCCGGTCCGTCGTGCACTCGGCGCCGCGCTGTTTGCCGCCTGGACCCTCACCGCCTTCCCGGCCCACGCGCAGGATCCGGCATCGGACGACGCGCAGCCGCAGGGTGCGTTCGAGCATGTGATGCCGGACGAGCAGAAGAATCTCCCCGGCGTGCCGCTGACGAGCCAGATCGTCTACCAGGTGCTCGCCGCCGAGGTCGCGCTCCAGCGCAACCAGCCGGCGCCGGCCTACCAGACCTACCTCGCGCTTGCCCGCGACACGCGCGATCCGCGCATGGCGCAGCGCGCGACCGAAATCGCGCTCGGCGCGCAGAGCCCGGCCGACGCGCTGTCCGCCGCGAATCTGTGGCGTCAGTACGCGCCGGATTCGAACCGCGCGTCGCAGGTCGACGCCGCGCTGCTGGTGCTTGCCGGCAAGCCGGCCGACGCGCAGCCGATGCTCGCGCGCGAGCTGGCCCGCGCGACCGGCGAAACGCGCGGCCCGGCGATCCTCGCGCTGCAGGCGCTGCTCGTGCGCGGCCCCGACCGCGTCGGCGGCCTCGCGGTGCTGAAGGACATGCTGAAGAACGACCTGAGCCGCCCCGAGGCGCAGCTCGCGATCGCACGCCAGCAGCTCGCGGTCGACGACAAGGACGGCGCCGCGCAGTCGCTGAAGCAGGCGCTGCAGATTCGTCCCGACTACCTGCCGGCCGCGCTGATGCTGTCGCAGATGGGGCCGGCGGAACGCGCGGCGGGCATCGCGTCGTTCGAGAAGTATGTTCAGCAGAATCCGAAGTCGCGCGACGCACGGCTCGCGCTGTCGCAGCTCTATCTCGCCGACGACCGCCTCGACGACGCGCAGAAGCAGTTCGAGACGATGCGCAAGCTCGACGCGAAGGATCCGACGCCGCTGATGGCGCTCGCGCTGATCAAGATCCAGCAGAAGAAACTCGACGAGGCGACCGGCTACCTGAAGCAGTACGTGCAGCTCGGCGACAAGCAGCCGAACCTCGACGTCGGCCAGGGCTACATCTACCTCGCGCAGATCGCGATCGACCAGAACAACGACGCGCAGGCGTCGCAATGGCTCGACAAGGTCGACCAGACGAGCCAGCATTACCTGCCCGCGCAGATCACGCGCGCGCAACTGCTGCAGAAACAGGGCAAGACCGACGAGGCGCGCAAGGTGCTCGACAACCTGCCGATCACGGATCCGCGCGACGCGGCCGTGGTGGCGCGCACCGATGCGTCGATCCTGTTCACCGCGAAGCGCTATCCGGAAGCGGAAGCGCGGCTCGGACAGGCCGTCCAGGACTTCCCGGACGATCCCGACCTGCGCTACGACTACGCGATGGCGGCCGAAAAGACGGGCCACTACGCGACGATGGAAAAGCAGTTGCGCGAGCTGATCCGTACGCAGCCCGACAACCCGCAGGCCTACAACGCGCTCGGCTATTCGCTCGCCGACCGCAACCAGCGCCTGCCCGAGGCCAGCAAGCTGATCGACAAGGCGATGTCGCTCGCGCCGAACGACGCATACATCATGGACAGCCTCGGCTGGGTGAAGTACCGGATGGGCGACACGGCCGGCGCGACGAAGGTGCTGCAGCGCGCATACGAACTGCAGCCGAACGCCGAAATCGGCGCGCATCTCGGCGAAGTGCTGTGGAAGAGCGGCGCGCAGGACGACGCGCGCAACGCGTGGCGTGCCGCGCGGAAGCTCGAACCCGACAACGAAACGCTCGTGCAGACGCTGAAACGCCTGCAGATCAACGACCTTTGATGCGGATGTTCCCGATGTTTTCCCTGCCCTCGCGCGCGCAGCGCACGCTGGCCGCGGCCGGCGCGGCGCTCGCGCTCGCCGGCTGCGCGAGCACGCCGCCGTCGGCCAACGCGCCGACGGGCGCCGCGCTGCAGACGGCTGCGACCCATGCGTACCACGGCCGCTTCGCGGTGCGGTACGACGATCGTCTCGGCAACCCGCAGAACGTGTACGGCAACTTCGACTGGCAAGAGCACGGCGACGACGTGTCGCTCGAACTGCGCAGCCCGCTCGGCCAGACGCTCGCGGTCGTGAAATCGACGCCGCGCGCGGCGTCGCTCGAATTGCCGAACCGCCCGACCCAATATGCGCCGGACGTCGGCGACCTGATGCAGAAAGCGCTCGGCTTCGAGCTGCCGCTCGCGGGCCTGCGCTACTGGCTGCTGCCTACCGCCGCCCCGGCGACGCCCGCGGAAACGGTGCGCGACCCGGCCGACGGCACGCGCATCAAGCAGCTCCGCCAGGACGGCTGGACGATCGACTACCTTGCCTACGCGGATGCCCCGGCCACGGGCGTCAAACGCGTCAACCTCGTGCGCGCGACGCCGCCGCTCGACATCAAGCTCGTGCTCGATCAGTGAGCACGCGCGCTTAAGCCTCGATACCCGCATGACCGATTCGACCCGCTCGCTGCGCAACTGCCTGGCGCCCGCGAAACTCAACCTGTTCCTGCACATCACCGGCCGCCGTCCGAACGGCTATCACGATCTGCAGAGCGTATTCCAGCTGCTGAACTGGGGCGACACGCTGCACTTCACGCGCCGCGACGACGGCCGCGTCGCACGCGTGACCGACGTGCCCGGCGTGCCCGAGGAAAGCGATCTCGTCGTGCGCGCGGCCAATCTGCTGAAAGCGCATACGGGCGCGGCGCACGGCGTCGACATCGAGATCGACAAGATCCTGCCGATGGGCGCCGGCCTCGGCGGCGGCAGCTCCGACGCGGCGACGACGCTGCTCGCGCTGAACCGCCTGTGGCAACTGGATCTGCCGCGCGCGGAACTCCAGTCGCTCGCGGTCAAACTCGGCGCCGACGTCCCGTTTTTTATTTTCGGAAAAAATGCGTTCGCGGAGGGTATCGGAGAAGAATTAGCTGAGGTAGAATTGCCGACTCGCTGGTTCCTGGTTGTGACGCCACGCGTTCATGTCCCGACCGCTGAAATATTTTCAGATGAGTTGTTGACAAGAGATACGAAGCCCGTCACAATTGCTGACTTTCTTGCACAGCAAACCAGCGATGCGGGATGGCCAGATAGCTTCGGCCGGAACGATATGCAGGAAGTTGTAACAAGGAAGTACGCGGAAGTTGCACAGGTGGTCAAATGGTTGTATGATGTGACCCCCGCGAGGATGACCGGCTCCGGAGCAAGCGTGTTTGCAGCGTTTCGCAGCAAGCACGAGGCAGAAGCGGCGAAAGCCAAACTGCCCGCCAGTTGGAATGGCGCAGTTGCCGAGAGCCTGAACGAGCATCCGCTCTTCGCTTTCGCGTCATGAAGTTTTACTTTGCCGAACGGCCTACACGAGTTCGGTGAAGTTGTCAGTTAAGTGTAGGGGAGTCGCCAAGTTGGTCAAGGCACCGGATTTTGATTCCGGCATGCGAGGGTTCGAGTCCTTCCTCCCCTGCCAAAAATTTTCCCGCATTTCCCGCCCAAGCCTGAAGCAGGTGCACGATGAGCAGCCACAGCCATGATGGCCTGATGGTCTTTACTGGCAACGCGAATCCCGCGCTCGCCCAGGAAGTCGTCAGTATCCTTGGTATTCCCCTCGGCAAAGCAATGGTCAGCCGTTTCTCCGACGGCGAGATCCAGGTCGAGATCCAGGAAAACGTGCGCGGCAAGGATGTCTTCGTCCTGCAATCCACGTGCGCACCGGCGAACGACAACCTGATGGAACTGATGATCATGGTCGATGCGCTCAAGCGCGCATCCGCCGGCCGGATCACCGCTGCCATCCCCTACTTCGGCTATGCCCGTCAGGATCGCCGCCCGCGTTCGGCGCGCGTCGCGATCTCGGCGAAGGTCGTCGCGAACATGCTGGAAATCGCCGGCGTCGAGCGGATCATCACGATGGATCTGCACGCCGACCAGATTCAAGGCTTCTTCGACATCCCGGTCGACAACATCTACGCGACGCCGATCCTGCTGGGCGACCTGCGCAAGCAGAACTACTCGGATCTGCTCGTCGTGTCGCCGGACGTCGGCGGCGTGGTGCGTGCCCGGGCGCTCGCGAAGCAGCTCAACTGCGATCTCGCGATCATCGACAAGCGTCGCCCGAAGGCGAACGTCGCCGAAGTGATGAACATCATCGGTGAAGTCGAAGGCCGCACCTGCGTGATCATGGACGACATGGTCGATACGGCCGGCACGCTCTGCAAGGCCGCGCAAGTGCTGAAGGACCGCGGCGCGAAGCAGGTGTTCGCCTACGCGACGCACCCGGTGCTGTCGGGCGGCGCCGCGGACCGCATCGCCGCATCGGCACTCGACGAGCTGGTCGTCACCGATACGATCCCGCTGTCGGCCGAATCGCTGGCGTGCTCGAAGATCCGCTCGCTGACGAGCGCGAGCCTGCTGGCCGAGACGTTCTCGCGGATTCGCCGCGGCGATTCGGTGATGTCGCTGTTCGCGGAATCCTGATCGCGAATCGACGCAACAAAGCATGCGCGAAAAGCGAAGCGGCAACGCTTCGCTTTTTGCACAATCGGACGGGATAGACGAAACCCCGGCCGTTTCATCGGGGGCCGCCATTTGATGGCCCCGTTTTACTGCCTGGTCGCGGGCAGCCATTGGAGAATCACATGAAAGTCGTCGCTTTCGAGCGCCAACAGCAAGGTACGGGTGCGAGCCGCCGCCTGCGCAACGCCGGTAAGACCACGGGTATCGTTTACGGTGGCGAAGCCGCCCCGCAAAAGATCGAACTCGATCACAACGCCCTGTGGCACGCCCTGAAGAAGGAAGCTTTCCACTCGTCGATCCTCGATCTCGAAGTGGCCGGCCAGTCGCAACAGGTTCTGCTGCGCGACGTGCAATACCACCCGTTCAAGCAACTGGTGCTGCACGTGGACTTCCAGCGCGTCGACGCGAAGAAAAAGCTGCACACGAAGGTGCCGCTGCACTTCCTGAACGCCGAAGTCAGCCCGGCCGTCAAGCTGTCGAGCGCGGTCGTTTCGCACGTCGCGACGGAAATCGAAGTCGAGTGCCTGCCGGCTGCCCTGCCGGAGTTCCTCGAAGTCGACCTGTCGAAGATCGAAGCCGGTCAGTCGCTGCACGCGAAGGACATCGCACTGCCGAAGGGCGTGACGCTGGTCGCGCACGTCGACGCGGAAAACCCGGTTGTCGCGTCGGCGACGATCCCGGCTGGTGCCGTGTCGGACGCAGCAGAAGGCGAAACGCCGGCTGCCTGAGCGGCTGCCTGCGCCCCATCGATCCGTTTCGCGAAACGGTCGACGCAACCCGCCGCGGCTTGCCCGGCGGGTTTTTCTTTTTCTGCGCCCAGGCGGCCGCCGCCGCCTTCGAAACGTCATGATCAAACTGATCGTCGGCCTCGGCAATCCCGGGGCGGAATACACCGCGACGCGCCACAACGCCGGCTTCTGGCTGGTCGACCAGCTCGCTCGCGAAGCCGGCACGACGCTGCGCGACGAACGCCGCTTCCACGGCTTCTACGCGAAAGCGCGCCTGCACGGCGAGGAAGTCCATCTGCTCGAGCCGCAGACCTACATGAACCGCTCCGGCCAGTCGGTCGTCGCGCTCGCGCAATTCTTCAAGATCCTGCCCGACCAGATCCTCGTCGCGCACGACGAACTCGATCTGCCGCCCGGCACCGTGAAGCTGAAGCTCGGCGGCGGCAGCGGCGGCCACAACGGGCTGAAGGACATCACCGCGCATCTGTCGTCGCAGCAATACTGGCGGCTGCGGATCGGCATCGGCCATCCGCGCGATCTGATTCCGGAAAGTGCGCGCGCCGGCGCGAAGCCCGACGTCGCGAACTTCGTGCTGAAGCCGCCGCGCCGCGAGGAACAGGACGTGATCGACGCATCGATCGAACGCGCGCTCGCCGTGATGCCGATGGTCGTCAAGGGCGAACTCGACCGCGCGACGATGCAACTGCATCGCAACTGATCGCCCGTCGCACCGGCCCGGTGCATCGGCCGTCCCGCGCAACCCGACGGCCTCGCCCGCCCCACCGCGACGCGCACATACGGTAATCTGGACGTTTTTGCCCGACAGGAGCCAAGCGGTGAGCCGTTACTGGAGCGACGTCGTTCAGCAACTCGTGCCTTACGTGCCGGGCGAACAGCCCGCGCTCGCGCACCCCGTCAAGCTGAACACCAACGAGAATCCCTATCCGCCGTCGCCGCGCGTCGTCGCGGCGATCGCACGCGAACTCGGCGACACCGGCGACACGCTGCGCCGCTATCCGGACCCGGTCGCGCGCGCGCTGCGCGAGACGGTCGCGGCCCATCACCGCATCCAGCCCGGGCAGGTGTTCGTCGGCAACGGCTCCGACGAGGTGCTCGCGCACGCGTTCCAGGCGCTGCTCAAGCACGACCGGCCGCTGCGCTTTCCCGACATCACGTACAGCTTCTACCCGACCTACGCGCGCCTGTACGGCGTCCAGACCGCGGTCGTGCCGCTCGCGGACGATTTCTCGATCCGCGTCGACGATTATCTCGACGACGCCGGCGGCGTGCTGTTTCCGAACCCGAACGCGCCGACCGGGCGCGCGCTGCCGCTCGCCGACGTCGAGCGGATCGCGGCCGCGAATCCGTCGTCGGTCGTCGTGATCGACGAAGCGTACGTCGATTTCGGCGCGCAGTCGGCGATTACGCTGATCGACCGTCATCCGAACCTGCTCGTCGTGCATACGACGTCGAAGGCGCGCTCGCTCGCGGGCATGCGCGTCGGCTTCGCGTTCGGCGATGCGGCGCTGATCGACGCGCTGAACCGCGTGAAGGACAGCTTCAACTCGTACCCGCTCGACCGGCTCGCGCAAGTTGCCGCACAGGCCGCGTATGAAGACACCGATCATTTCAACGCCACCTGCCGGCGCGTGATCGACAGCCGCGCGCGGCTCACGCAGGCACTCGGTGCACTCGGCTTCGAGATCGTGCCGTCGGCCGCGAATTTCGTGTTCGCGCGCCATCCCGCGCACGATGCGGGCACGATCGCGGCGAAGCTGAAGGAACGGGAAATTTTCGTGCGGCACTTCCGGCTGCCGCGGATCGACCAGCACTTGCGCATCACCGTCGGCACCGATGCCGAATGCGATGCACTCGTCGCGGCGTTGCGCGAACTGCTGGCCTGACACGGAAAGATCGGCGCCGGGCGGCGCCGATCCGACAGCGCGGCGCGCGGGCCAATCGAGGCGCGCGCGTCAGCGCAGAATCACGATGCGTCGTCGCCCTTCACGGCGATCAACGCGTGATACTTCTCCATCAATTGCGCATGCGATTCGTCATGCTGCGGATCGCGCGGAATGCATTCGACCGGACACACCTGCTGGCACTGCGGTTCGTCGAAATGGCCGACACACTCGGTGCACTTGTTCGGGTCGATCACGTAGATGTCCGGGCCCATCGAAATCGCGCCGTTCGGGCACTCGGGCTCGCACACGTCGCAATTGATGCACTCGTCGGTAATCATCAAAGCCATACTGATCTCACTTCTTCAGGCCGTCGGCCGGCCTCGCAACGAAACCGGCCGACGCCGCGTCACGCGGCGGGGCCTCCCATCGCGGCGACTTTCTCGGTCAACCATTTCTCGACGGACGGAAACACGAATTTGCTGACATCGCCGCCCAATTGCGCGATTTCACGCACGATCGTTCCCGAGATGAACTGGTACTGATCGGACGGCGTCATGAACATCGTCTCGACGTCGGGCAGCAGATAGCGGTTCATCCCCGCCATCTGGAACTCATACTCGAAATCGGACACGGCGCGCAGCCCGCGCACGATCACGCGCGCATTGTTGACGCGGACGAAGTCCTTCAGGAGGCCGGTGAAACTCATCACCTTCACGTTCGGGTAATGGCCGAGCACCTCGTTCGCAATCGTCAGACGTTCTTCGAGCGAGAAAAACGGCTTTTTCGCGCGGCTGTCGGCAACGCCCACCACCAGCGTATCAAAAATGCTCGACGCGCGCCGCACGAGGTCTTCGTGCCCGCGCGTCAGCGGATCGAACGTACCGGGATACACGGCGACTACCATGTCGCTCCTCCTGTCATCACGCAAACGGGATGGCAGCCGTGCGATGCACGCGCCGCTGCCGAGATGGGCATGCGTCGCCTTTGCGGCGCGCCGCCTCGTATGGAACGCGCATTATTCATCATTTTCGCGCCGCAGCAAATGATAGTGAACCGCCCCGGCCTTGCCGCGCTTCACCACCTGCCAGCCAGCCAGCGCGTCGTGCGCGGCCGGATCGAGTTCCGCCCCCGTTTCGACGTACAGCGCGCCGTCCGCCGCGACGAGCGGTGCCGCCAGCGCGATCGCGCGCTCGAGCGCGGCCAGGTCGTCGAACGGCGGATCGAGGAACACGACGTCGAACGCGCCCGGCGTGAGCCCGGCCGCGAGCCGCAGCGCATCGGCTTCGGCGATCTCGACCGAACGGGCGCCGAGCTTGTCCTTGATCGCACGCAGTTGGTGCGCCGCGCGCGGATGGCGCTCGACCATCACGACGCTCGCCGCGCCGCGCGACGCGGCCTCGAAGCCGAGCGCGCCGGTGCCCGCGAACAGGTCGAGGCAGCGCCAGCCTTCGAGATCCTGGCCGAGCCAGTTGAACAGCGTCTCGCGTACGCGATCGGGCGTCGGGCGCAGGCCATCGAGATCGAGCACCGCGAGCGGCGTGCGTTTCCAGTCGCCGCCGATGATGCGGATCGTGTGCGGCTTGCCGCGGCCGGAAGAGGCCGCTGAGCGGCCGGAAGAGGAACGGGACATTCGGGAATATCGACAACGGAGGGACCGGACGCGCGCAGCCGCGCGCCGCCAAACAGGCGCACGTTACCACAGCGGCGACGCGCGCTGACGCGAGCGCCACGCCGCACTGATAAAATGCACGGTTTCGGCCGCCGAGCGCCGCGCCCACGCGAACGCAGAACGGCCCGTCCGGCGCCCCCGCCCCCGGCGGCGGCCCGCCCTCTTCCCGACGCCAGACCATGTTCAGTTTCTTCAAACGATTCAAGAAAACGCAGGAGCCCGATCCGGCGGAATCGCAATCGGCCGACGCGCAGCAAGCGGACGAAGCGTCCGACGCCGACGCGCCCGCGCTCGACGCGCCACCCGCGGCCGAGCCGCTGCAGGCGAGCGCCCAACCGGCCGCGCCGGCCGTCGTGATGACAGTCACCCCGACCAACGATGGCCGCGACGAAGTCGTCGAGACGGTCGAGATCGTCCCGCCGCCGCAGCAGGACGCCTCCGCGAAGAAGTCGTGGCTCGCGCGCCTGAAAACGGGGCTCGCGAAGACGGGCTCGAGCATCACCGGCGTCTTCGTCAACACGAAGATCGACGAGGACCTGTACGAGGAGCTCGAAACCGCGCTGCTGATGTCGGACGCGGGCGTCGACGCGACCGAATACCTGCTCGGCGCGCTGCGCGAGAAGGTGCGCGCGGGCCGGCTGACCGATCCGCAGCAGGTGAAGGATGCGCTGCACGACCTGCTCGTCGAGCTGCTGGCGCCGCTCGAGAAATCGCTGATGCTCGGCCGCGCGCAGCCGCTCGTGATGATGATCGCCGGCGTGAACGGCGCGGGCAAGACGACCAGCATCGGCAAGCTCGCGAAGCATCTGCAGAGCTTCGACCAGTCGGTGCTGCTGGCCGCCGGCGACACGTTCCGCGCGGCCGCGCGCGAACAACTGGCGGTCTGGGGCGAGCGCAACAACGTGACGGTCGTGCAGCAGGAAAGCGGCGATCCGGCCGCGGTGATCTTCGACGCGGTCAGCGCCGCGCGCGCGCGCAAGATCGACGTGATGATGGCCGACACGGCCGGCCGCCTGCCGACGCAGCTGCACCTGATGGAAGAGCTGAAGAAGGTGAAGCGCGTGATCGCGAAGGCGCACGACGGCGCGCCGCACGAGGTGCTGCTGGTGATCGACGCGAACACGGGCCAGAACGCGCTCACGCAGGTGAAGGCGTTCGACGACGCGCTGGGCCTGACCGGCCTGATCGTCACGAAGCTCGACGGCACCGCGAAGGGCGGGATTCTCGCCGCGATCGCGCGGCAACGGCCGGTGCCCGTCTACTTCATCGGCGTCGGCGAGAAGGTCGAGGATCTGCAGCCGTTCAGCGCGGTGGAATTCGCGGACGCGCTGCTGGGCTGACCGCCGCCGGCTCGCCTCGCACGGGGCGCCTTCGGGCGCCCTTTTTCATGCGGTCGCGCTCATTCCGCGTCGGGCTGCACACCCGGCTCGGCGGCCTTGAACGCATCGATCGTCGCCGCATGGTCGACGATTCGCTGGATCGTCGGGAAACGCGTCGTATCGATCGAGAAGCGGTTCGCGTTGAACACCTGCGGCACGAGGCACACGTCGGCGAGCGTCGGCGTGTCGCCGAAGCACAGCTTGCCGGTGCGCGGATCGTTCGCGAGACGCGTCTCCAGCGTGTCGAAGCCCGCCTCGATCCAGTGCCGGTACCACGCGTTCTTTGCGTCCTCGGACACCTTCAGCGTGTGCTTCAGGTACTTCAGCACGCGCAGGTTGTTGAGCGGATGAATCTCGCACGCGATCTGCAGCGCGACCGCACGCACGTACGCGCGATCGACCGGCTGCTTCGGCAGCAGCGCGGGCTCGGGATGGGTTTCGTCGAGATATTCGATGATCGCGAGCGACTGCTGCAGCGTCGCGTCGCCGTCGATCAGCGTCGGCACGACCGCATCCGGATTCAGCGCGCGGTACGCGTCCTTCAGTTGCTCGCCGCCGTCGCGCAGCATGTGCACGGGCGCATAGTCGAACGGCAACTGCTTCAGGTTCAGGGCGATCCGCACGCGGTACGACGCGGAACTGCGGAAATAGCTGTAGAGCTTCATGGGATGTCTCGCTTTTGGTCGTATTCGGCCGGCGGCGGCACGGGCGCGGCGCAGCCGGTGCGCGCGGCGCCGGGAACCAGAGTGTAGCGCGGCGCGATGCGCGGCCGCGCCCGTGCGATACTCGGGGCATTCCTCACCGCTCACCGCGCGGCCCGATGCCGGCCGCCCGCCCCACGTTCCGATGACCGCTTCCCACGATCCCGCCGCCCCGTTCCCTTGCGCCCGCTTCATCAAGGAAATCGGCCGCGGCCCGAACGGCGCGCGCGCCCTGTCCGCCGAGGACACGTTCGAGCTCTATCGCGCGATGCTCGATGCGCGCGTGTCGGACCTCGAACTCGGCGCGATCCTGATCGCCTATCGGCTGAAAGGCGAATCGGCCGACGAGCTGGCCGCGATGCTCGCCGCCGCGCAAGCGTCGTTCGAGCCCGTGCACGTGCAGGACGCCGCGTTCCGCCCGGTGTCGATCCCGAGCTACAACGGCGCGCGCAAGCAGCCGAACCTCGTGCCGCTGCTCGCGTTGCTGCTCGCGCGCGAAGGCGTGCCGGTGCTCGTGCATGGGGTGGAGCGCGATCCGGGTCGCGTGACGAGCGCGGAGATCTTCTCGGCGCTGTCGCTCGCGCCGTCGACGTCGCACGATGCGATCGAGGACACGCTCGCCGAGCGCCGCGTCGCATTCGCGCCGATCGACGTGCTCGCGCCGCGCATCGCGCACCTGCTGTCGATGCGCAGCGTGCTCGGCGTGCGCAACTCGACGCATACGCTCGTGAAGATTCTGCAGCCGTTCGCGCCGGCCGGCCTGCGGCTCGTCAACTACACGCACCCGCCGTACCGCGACAGCCTCGCGCAGCTGTTCCGCGATCATCCGGACGCCGCGCTCGGCGGTGCGCTGCTCGCGCGCGGCACCGAAGGCGAAGCGGTGGCCGACACGCGGCGCCAGGTGCAGGTCGACTGGCTGCACGACGGCGTGTGCGACACGCTGATCGACGCCGAGCGTTCGTCGACCGACGCGCCGCCCGTCGCGCTGCCCGAGTCGCGCGATGCGGCCACCACGGCCGCGTGGACGGACGCCGTGCTGCGCGGCGAGGTGCCGGTGCCCGACACGGTCGCGCGGCAGGTCGCGACGATCGTGCGGATCGCCCGCGTCGCGCGCTGACGGCGCGGCGGCGCCCGCCCCATTATCCCGATATTTGACACGGGAGCGCATCCTGGCATAGAGTTGGCGTCATGCGTTCCTTTCCGAACACCCTCCGAATTACCTCCGGCCGCCTAGCGCGGCCGCTATCGCTACGACTAGCCTAAGGCTGTCGTAGCGCCGTGTGCTGTCCGCACGGTCCTCCCAGCAGTTCCTCGCCGTACCCCTCTCGCAGTTTTTACAACCCGAAGTCGTCAGCCTTCGTCCGTCCATCCGTCGGCCGATTCGCGAAGATCATCCGCATCCATGGCGCCATCGCGCGCCGGGGGTGCGAGGCAGCGCCAACCATCGCCCATGCCGCCCGTCTTCGCTCGCGACTTGAGACCCGAGGTCCAGAAGATGATGCGCAATCCGCAAGACAAGTACCGTCCGTTCGAGCCCGTCCGCCTCAATGGCCGCCGCTGGCCGGCCCGCACCATCGAGCGCGCGCCCGTGTGGATGAGCACCGACCTGCGCGACGGCAACCAGTCGCTGATCGAGCCGATGAGCATCGAGCAGAAGCTCGAGTTCTTCGAGATGCTGGTCGCGATCGGATTCAAGGAGATCGAAGTCGGCTTTCCGTCGGCGTCGCAAACCGACTTCGATTTCGTCCGCAAGCTGATCGACGACAAGCGGATTCCCGACGACGTGACGATCGAGGTGCTCGTGCAGTCGCGCGAAGACCTGATCGCGCGCACGTTCGACGCGCTCGAAGGCGTGCCGCGCGCGATCGTGCACCTGTACAACGCGGTTTGCCCGTCGTTCCGCCGCATCGTGTTCGGGATGTCGAAGGACGACGTGAAGGCGCTCGCGATCGACGGCACGCGCATCATCAAGGAACACGCCGCCGCGCGCCCCGATACGCACTGGACGTTCCAGTACTCGCCGGAAACCTTCAGCATGACCGAGCTGACGTTCGCGCGCGAGATCTGCGACGCGGTCGCGCAGACGTGGCGTCCGACCCGCGACCACAAGATGATCGTCAACCTGCCGGCCACCGTCGAAGCCGCGACCCCGAACGTGTTCGCCGACCAGATCGAATGGATGGACCGCAACCTCGCGTATCGCGACAGCATCGTGCTCTCCGTGCATCCGCACAACGATCGCGGCACGGCGGTCGCGGCGGCCGAACTCGCGCTGCTCGCGGGCGCCGATCGCATCGAGGGCTGCCTGTTCGGCAACGGCGAGCGCACCGGCAACGTCGATCTCGTCACGCTCGCGTTGAACCTCTACACGCAAGGCATCGACCCGGGCCTCGATTTCTCCGACATCGACGCGGTGCGCCGCGTCGTCGAGCGCTGCAACGAGATTCCCGTGCATCCGCGGCACCCGTACGCGGGCGACCTGGTGTTCACCGCGTTTTCGGGCTCGCATCAGGACGCGATCCGCAAGGGTTTCGCACAGCAGCGCGCCGACGCGGTCTGGGAAGTGCCGTACCTGCCGATCGACCCGGCCGATCTCGGCCGCAGCTACGATGCGGTGATCCGCGTGAACAGCCAGTCCGGCAAGGGCGGCGCGACGTTCCTGCTCGAACGCGGGATGGGCTTCACGCCGACGCGCCGCGTGCAGATCGAATTCAGCCAGGCGGTGCAGACGCTCGCCGACGCGTCGGGCGAGGAAGTGACGGGCGACGCGATCTGCGCGCTGTTCACACGCGAATTCCTCGAAACCGACGGCCCGGCCGCGCGCCACGGCAGCGGCGCGCGCTGGCGGAACCGCGAGATCGCCGCGGCGCCCGCCGCCGACGCGACGCCCGACGACACCGTGCGGCGTTTCGCCGCGGCATTTGCGACGGCCGCCGGCGCCGCCGTCGACATCGCGTCGTGCGAACACGTGCGCGCCGCGGACGGCCGGATCGCGGTATCGGTCGGCTGCCGGGTCGGCGACGCGCCGCTGCGGCACGGCGTCGGCGTGCACGCCGATGCGGCCAGCGCGGCGCTCGATGCGCTCGTCAGCGCGATCAACCGCTCGGCATGGCACTGCGCGGATCGCCGCGCGGCGGCCTGAGCGCCGGGTTTCGATGCAGGGTTGAATGTCAGCGAGCGGTGCGTGACCGCCCGTGCGCCGCGCGATCCGCGCCGCACGAGGCAGCAACAAGCGGCTCAGAAGGCCGCTTCGGTCGAGGCATGAAAAGGGACACTACCCGGGGGCGCTACCCGCGCTCACGCCTCGGTCGCGCACCGCGTCGCCTGCCACGCGAACAGGCACCAGCGACCCTGGGCGTGCGTGTGGACGGACGTATAGGCAATCGGGAAGACGAGGCCGCCGTTGTTCGTTTCCATCTCGATCAACGCGCGCCCGGTGACGACGCAGGTGTCGTCGCCGACCGGCAGCACGTCCTGCGACTGGATTTCGATCTGGCGATAGCGGCGGCGGCCGGCGACGATGGCGTCGATGAACTGCTGCTTGGTTTCGCGTTTGCCGTTCGTATGGACGAAAAACACCGTGTCCGACAACAGCGCGTCGAGCGCCTCGCCGTCGCCGTCCACCATCGCCCGGAACCGATCGCGCTCGAGCGCGCGGATCGCATCGACCACCTTCGCCATCGCCTGACTCCTCGGCAACGCGCCCGCCTTGCCCGGGCTACGGATCAGAAGTTGTACTGCAGGTAGAACTGGTGGAAATTTATACCAGGATTCGGCTCTTTGATACCCGCGTTAGACACATGTTCGAAACGGTAGCCGACCTGATACTGTTGCCGTTGGCCGAACTGCACGCCTACCCCGCCCGTCGGCGCGAACTGGAACGCGGTGGACAGCGAGAAATTGTCCGAGATCGTCGGGTGCGTCAGCAGCCGCACGCCGCCGCCCGCCTCGATGAACGGGCGAATCTGCCCGCTGCTCTTGATGAAGCGGAACATCGGCGTGACGCCGAACTCGCCGATGTTGCCGTGGACGTTGCCGCCCGTGTGCCAGTACCCGGCATGCCCTTCGACGACGAACGCGAAGTGCCAGCCGCCGATTTCCCACCAGTTCCAGCCCGGATCCCACACCACGCCGAGATCGGCCTTGTCGACCCCGCGACGATCCGAAAACCCGCCGCCCGCCTGGATCCCCCATCGATCCGCGAAAGCCGCAGCCGATCCGCCCAGAAGAGATGCCGCCAGCACCGCATGCAGGACCAGCCGGCCGCGGGGCCGACGGTTCTTCTTATTGTTCATCTGACACTCCAACTTTGTGGGTTGAATGGAGCCTGCCGCGATGGCCCGGCCCGAGCGAACTGAATGGTATGGTAAAGGACTTTTCGGATCGGCATCACGAAGCGAAATTGTTTGCTTCCAAAACGACAAAAATCGAAATCGTCTCCCGATTCCCATCAGAAACAACGGCTTACGGAACTTCGCGGCGGAGGCCTTGTCGCAGAATAGACTATCGGCTCGACTGATTCGATAGAAAATAGGGAACTCGGATGCCCCCGTGGCCTCTAAGGAATTAGCACTCATCTTGCGGGAGTGCTAAGATGGCCTCCGGAATCTCAACCGAGACCGGGGGTTTGCCCCTGATTCCAAAGGAGTTTTTAGTGAGCAACGCCCTGACCCTCCCGAACACCCTGCGCCCGACGCCGGCCAAGGCCGAATCGGCAGGCTCGCTGGCGCTCGCAGCCCAATCGATGTTGCCCGGCCAGCTCGGCAACATCGACGCGTACATCCAGGCCGTCAATCGCATTCCGCTGCTGACCGCCGAAGAGGAACGCCGGTACGCAACCGAATTCCGCGACGACAACAACCTCGACGCGGCGCGCCGGCTCGTGCTGTCGCACCTGCGTCTCGTCGTGTCGATCGCGCGCAACTACCTCGGCTACGGCCTGCCGCACGGCGACCTGATCCAGGAAGGCAACATCGGCCTGATGAAAGCCGTGAAGCGGTTCGACCCGGCGCAAAACGTGCGCCTGGTGTCGTATGCGATTCACTGGATCAAGGCCGAGATCCACGAGTACATCCTGCGCAACTGGCGCATGGTGAAGGTCGCGACGACGAAGGCGCAGCGCAAGCTGTTCTTCAACCTGCGCAGCCACAAGAAGAGCATGCAGGCGATGACGCCCGAGGAAATCGACGGCCTCGCGCAGGAGCTCAACGTCAAGCGCGAGGAAGTGACCGAGATGGAAACGCGCCTGTCGGGCGGCGACATCGCGCTCGAAGGGCAGGTCGACGACGGCGAGGAGTCGTACGCGCCGATCGCCTACCTGGCCGACTCGCACAACGAGCCGACCGCCGTGCTCGCCGCGCGTCAGCGCGACATGCTGCAGACGGACGGCATCGCGCAAGCGCTCGACGCGCTCGACGCGCGCAGCCGCCGCATCATCGAGGCGCGCTGGCTGCAGGTGGACGACGACGGCTCGGGCGGCTCGACGCTGCACGATCTCGCCGCCGAATTCGGCGTGTCGGCGGAACGCATCCGCCAGATCGAGGCGAGCGCAATGAAAAAGATGCGCACCGCCCTCGCCGAATACGCGTAAATCCCTCGCGATTCAGCGCGCCTCATCGAAAACCGCTGCCCCGACCGGCAGCGGTTTTTTTTCGTCCGTTTTCCGCTGCTTTTGACGCGCTTTTCAGCGCGTTTCACGCCCAGTTTCCCACCCCGTTAATTGAACTGATTCATCCAGTATTGCGCTATTTGCAGCGCCCATCCGCATAACCTTGATCCACCTCAATTTTTAACCCCTGTTTCGCGACGGTCTGCCGCAGCGCAGCACTCGGCATCGGAAAGCAGTCCTTTTAAAATTGGCATGTCAGGCGCAAAAGGATTAAAACAGCTTCACGGCCGTCATCAATCCGACGTAAAGTCGCCCCCAATCCGTCGTAAATCGATTCAGGATAATCGCCTTGATCTCGATCAATAAAGAGCCTGCGCCGCCTTCGCGGCCGGCCGGCCCGATCGGCTGGCGCGCGCGCATCGCCGCATGGGCACGCGGCCCGACCCTCGCCCGCGACATCACCCTGGTGCTGATCGTCAAGCTGATCCTCCTGATGTCGCTCAAATACGCATTCTTCAATCATCCGCAGGCCGAGCACATGTCGTTGCCGCCTGCCGCCGTGGCCGAGAAGCTGCTCTCGGTGCCGGCGCCTGCACCCACCGAGGGAGACCACCATGATAAGTAGCGAAGTCGTCGATCTGTCGCGTCTGCAGTTCGGCATCACGGCGCTCTACCACTTCCTGTTCGTGCCGCTGACGCTCGGCCTGTCCTGGCTGCTCGTCATCATGGAAGCCGTCTACGTGATGACCGGCAAACAGGTCTACAAGGACATGACGCAGTTCTGGGGCAAGCTGTTCGGGATCAACTTCGCGATGGGCGTGACGACCGGGATCACGCTCGAATTCCAGTTCGGCACGAACTGGTCGTACTACTCGCACTACGTCGGCGACATCTTCGGCGTGCCGCTCGCGGTCGAAGGCCTGATGGCGTTCTTCCTCGAATCGACGTTCGTCGGCCTGTTCTTCTTCGGCTGGAACCGCCTGTCGAAGGTCAAGCACCTGATCGTCACGTTCCTCGTCGCGCTGGGCTCGAACCTGTCCGCGTTGTGGATCCTCGTCGCGAACGGCTGGATGAACAACCCGGTCGGCGCCGAATTCAACTACCAGACGATGCGCATGGAGATGACGAGCCTGTTCGACGTGCTGTTCAACCCGGTCGCGCAGGTGAAGTTCGTTCACACCGTGTCGGCCGGCTACGTGTCGGCGGCGATGTTCGTGCTCGGCGTGTCGTCGTGGTACCTGCTGAAGAAGCGCGACGTCGACTTCGCGCTGCGCTCGTTCGCGGTCGCGGCCGGCTTCGGCCTCGCGGCCACGCTGTGCGTGATCGTGCTCGGCGACGAATCGGGCTACACGACCGGCGAAGTGCAGAAGATGAAGCTCGCCGCGATCGAATCCGAATGGGAAACGCAGCCGGCGCCCGCGTCGTTCACGCTGATCGGCGTCCCGAACCAGGAGGAACAGCGCACCGACTACGCGATCAAGATCCCGTACGCGCTCGGCCTGATCGCGACGCGCTCGATCGACGAACCGGTGATCGGCCTGCGCGACCTCGCGAAGCACAGCGAGGAGCACATCCAGAGCGGGATGATCGCGTACGGTGCGCTGCAGAAGATCAAGCAGGGCGACACGAGCGACGCGACCCGCGCGCTGTTCGACCAGCACAAGCAGTATCTCGGCTACGGGCTGATGCTCAAGCAGTTCACGCCGAACGTGACCGACGCGACGCCCGAGCAGATCAAGGCCGCCGCGAAGAAGACGATCCCGCCCGTCGCGCCGGTGTTCTTCTCGTTCCGGATCATGGTGTTCCTCGGCTTCCTGTTCGTCGCGACGTTCGTTGCCGCGTTCTGGTTCTGCGCGCGCCGGCAACTGCTGCAGGACAACCGCCGCTGGTTCCTGCGCTACGCGGTGTGGGCGATCCCGCTGCCGTGGATCGCCATCGAATTCGGCTGGATCGTCGCCGAGCTCGGCCGCCAGCCGTGGACGATCGCCGGCGTGCTGCCGACGCACCTGTCCGCGTCGAGCCTGCAGCCGAGCGACCTCTACCTGAGTCTCGCCGGCTTCATCCTGTTCTACACCGCGCTGTTCGTCATCGAGATCAAGCTGATGTTCAAGTACGCGCGCCTCGGCCCGTCGTCGCTGCATACCGGCCGCTATCACCACGAACTCGCCGCTGCCGGCGAGCGGGCCGCGGTTTGAACACGCCCTCGCAACCGAACAAGGAATCGCTATGGACTATGCAACGCTCAAGCTGATCTGGTGGGTGCTCGTCGGCGTGCTGCTGATCGGCTTCGCCGTCACCGACGGCTTCGACATGGGCGCGACCGCGCTGCTGCCGTTCCTCGGCAAGACCGACGAGGAGCGCCGCATCATCGTCAACACGGTCGGCGCGACGTGGGAAGGCAACCAGGTGTGGCTGATCACGGCCGGCGGCGCGATGTTCGCGGCCTGGCCGCTCGTCTACGCGGCGTCGTTCTCCGGCTTCTACTTCGCGATGCTGCTCGTGCTGTTCGCGCTGTTCTTCCGGCCGGTGGGCTTCGACTACCGCAGCAAGCGGCCGGACCCGCGCTGGCGCGCGGGCTGGGACTGGGGCCTGTTCGCCGGCGGCTTCGTGCCGGCGCTCGTGTTCGGCGTCGCGTTCGGCAACCTGCTGCAGGGCGTGCCGTTCAAGTTCGACAGCGACCTGCGCGTGACCTACTACGGCGGCTTCTGGGCGCTGCTGAACCCGTTCGCGCTGCTGTGCGGGCTCGTCAGCCTCACGATGCTCGTCGCGCACGGCGCGGCGTTCATCAAGATGAAGACCGACGGCGCGATCGCGCGCCGTGCGTCGATCGCGCTGCGCGTGGCGTCGTTCCTCGCCGTCGTGCTGTTCGTGCTGGCCGGCGTGCTGGTGGCCTCCTACATCGGCGGCTTCCACATCACCCACGCCGCGCCGACCGACACCGTCGCGAACCCGCTGCTCAAGGACGTCGCCGCCGGTTCGGGCCTGTGGCTCGCGAACTACAGCGAATATCCGTGGATGATCGCGGCGCCGGTGGTCGGTATCGCCGGCGGCGTGCTCGCGCTGCTGCTCGCCGGCTCGAAGCAGGAAAAGACGGCGTTCTTCTGCACGGGCCTGATGATCGTCGGCGTGATCCTGACCGCGGGCTTCTCGATGTTCCCGTTCATCATGCCGTCGTCGCTTGACCCGCGCAGCAGCCTGACCGTGTGGGATTCGACGTCGAGCCACATGACGCTGCAGGTGATGCTGTTCGCGGTGATCGTGTTCCTGCCGATCATCCTGCTCTATACGAGCTGGGTGTATCGCGTGATGCGCGGGAAGGTCACGCACCAGACGCTCGAAGAGAACAAGCACTCGATGTATTGATGCATTGAACCGGGTCGGGGCGCGCGGGCGCCTCGCCCGCCGTTCCACCGTTTCGCAAGGAGTCGGATCATGTGGTATTTCAGCTGGATTCTCGGTATCGGCGTCGCGCTGTCGTTCGGCATCGTCAACGCGATGTGGCTCGAAGCGCGGCAGAAGACGCAGGAAGCGCCCGTGCGGGCACGCCGCGACTGACGCACCGGCGCACTGACGCGTGACGCGCGCGCCGATCGCGCGCCGCCACCGCCCGGAAGGGAAAGAACCTCGCTTCACGCGAGGTTTTTTTCGTCCTGGCCGCGCGCGGGCAGGCGTCGTGCATCGATGCCAATTTAGCGCCAGATTGATACCACTTGAATACCAATAAAAGGTTTCATAAGATCGTTGGACACGGCCGCTGACAGGCCGATTCCTTCTGGGTGGGGGAGACATGCGAATCCCGTGTGTGGCGTGCGCGTGCGCGCCGTGTCGACGTCCGCGTGCCGCGGCGCGCGCCGTCGTCGCGATCGCGTTCGGCCGCACGCATGCCGTCGGCCGCGGCCGCGTCGTCGTCGCGGCGGTTGCCGCGCGCCGCCGATGAATCCGCGCACGCGGCCGCGCCGATCCGATCGGCACGCATGCCCGCCTCCCGTTCCGTAACGCACGCTCCCGCGTGCCGAATGCGCGCGGTGCAGCCGCATCGCCCCGCGTGCAGGCATCTCCCGCAGCTCCACTGAAAGACCCGATCGCAGCGACGTCGCGTCACGACGCCGCCACGCCCTCTTTTTCTCAGGAGTTCGAATTGAAGCGTACCTTGCCATCCCTCATTGCCGGTCTGCTGCTCGCGGTGCTGCCCCCCACCGCGATCGCCGCGGTACCGGCGTCGCCCGCCGCCGGCGCGACCGCCGGCGCCGCGCAAGCAGCCAGCCTTGCGACGGTGCTGTCGAACGGGCTCGCGCTGCGCGTCGCCGTCGACAACAACCATGCGGCCGCCGCGGGCGTACCCTGCGCCGATCTCGGCGCCGACGGCGCGGCCTGCGCGACGGGCCGCCTGATCCTGCAGAACCGCGGCCACCAGGCGATCGCCGACGGCGGCTGGAAGCTCTACCTGCACAGCATCCGCCGCCTGCTGCGGATCGACCGCCCGGGCTTCGCGCTGCGGCGGCTCACCGGCGACCTGTACGAACTGACGCCGCAACCGGGCTCGGTGCGGCTCGCGCCCGGCGAGCGCATCGAGTTGCCGTTCGTCGCCGAATACTGGCTGCTGCGTTACAGCGACGTGATTCCGCGCCCGTATGTCGTCGTCGACGGCGCGCCGCCGGCCGTGCTGCGCTACAACGATACCGACAACGAGCTGCGCTACGTCGAATCGCTGCCGGCCGACGCGCAGAACAATTCGACCGGCAACGCGCCGCCCGTGGCCGCACGGCCCGATCCGGGCCGCGCGCTGCCGAGCGTGAAGCGCGAACTGCCGCTGCCCGGCACGCTCGAGCTGCGCGGCGTCGAACTCGCGCTGCCGGACCTGCCGGACGCGCAGGTCGCGGCGCTGCGCGAGCGCGCGACGACGCTCGGGCTCGACGGCGCACGCGTACCGGTTCGCGGCTTCGTCGCGCCGCGCCGGCTGCCGGCCGACCTCGCGACACCGGGCGGCTACCGGCTCGCGATCGGGCCGCGCGGCGTGCTGATCGAAGGCTACGATCGCGCGGGCCTCTACTACGGCGTGCAGACGCTCTACTCGCTCGCGCCGGCCGGCGGCGGCCCGATTCCCGCGATGCTCGTCGAGGATGCGCCGCGCTTCACGCATCGCGGCATGCACGTCGACCTCGCGCGCAACTTCAAGCAGCCGGCGACGCTGCGCCGCCTGATCGACCAGATGAGCGCGTACAAGCTCAACCGGCTGCACCTGCATCTGTCCGACGACGAGGGCTGGCGCATCGAGATTCCCGGCCTGCCGGAGCTGACCGAGATCGGCTCGCGCCGCTGTCACGACCCGGACGAGACGCGCTGTCTGCTGCCGCAGCTCGGCTCCGGCCCCGACAACCGCTCGGGCGGCGGCTACCTGACGCGCGACGACTACGTGGCGCTCGTGCGCTACGCGGCCGCGCGTTTCGTGCAGATCATCCCCGAGATCGACATGCCCGCGCACGCACGGGCTGCCGTCGTGACGATGGAGGCGCGCTACCGGCGGCTGCATGCGGCCGGCCGCGAGCAGGAAGCGAACGCGTATCGGCTGCTCGACCCGCAGGACACGACGAACCTGACGACGGTGCAGTTCTACGACCGGCGCAGCGACCTGAACCCATGCGTGCCGGGCGCGCTGAACTTCGCGTCGAAGGTGATCCGCGAGATCGCGGCGATGCACGCGGACGCGCAGGCGCCGCTGCAGACCTGGCACTACGGTGGCGACGAAGCGAAGAACATCTTCCTCGGCGGCGGCTTCCAGCCGTTGAACGGCACCGACCCGAACAAGGGGCGCATCGATCTGGCCGCGCAGGACAAGCCGTGGGCGCGGTCGCCCGCGTGCACGGCGCTGCTCCAGCGCGGTGAGATCAAGTCGATCGACGAGCTGCCGACGCGCTTCGCGAAACAGGTGAGCGCGGCGGTCGACGCGAACGGGATCGGCACGATGGCCGCGTGGCAGGACGGCATCAAGCATGCGAACGGGCCGCGGGATTTCAGCACGCGCCACGTGATGGTGTCGCTGTGGGACACGATCTTCTGGGGTGCGTCGGACAGCGCGCGCGACCTGAGCGGCAAGGGCTACCAGACGGTGCTCGCGCTGCCCGACTACCTGTACTTCGACTTCCCGTACACGCTCAATCCGCGCGAGCGCGGCTACTACTGGGGCTCGCACGCGACCGACGAGTACAAGGTGTTCTCGCTCGCGCCGGAGAATCTGCCGCAGAACGCCGAGGTGATGGGCGACCGCGACGGCAACGCGTTCGAGGTGACGGGCACGGGCCCCGCGCCGCGCATCGAAGGCATGCAGGGCCAGGCGTGGGGCGAGGTGATGCGCAACGACACCTTCCTCGAATACATGACCTACCCGCGGCTGCTCGCGCTGGCCGAGCGCGCGTGGCACCGGGCCGACTGGGAGCTACCGTATGCGGCCGGCGTGCGCTTCAAGCGCGGCGACACGCACCACGTCGACATCGCCGCGCTGCAGCGCGACTGGGCCGGCTTCGCGACGCTGCTCACGCAACGCGAATTGCCGAAGCTCGACCGGGCCGGCATCGGCTACCGGAAACCGACCTTCACGCTGACGAATCCGTGAACGGTTGAACGGCCCGGCAGTCGGCGCGACAGGCGAAGCGGGCCCACGCATCGCCTGTCACGCATCGAGCATTGCCCGCGCCAAAGAAAAACGGCTTGCGACGTACGCGTCGCAAGCCGTTTTTCGTTTCATCTCCGGCCGGACCCGCCACGCGGCTCCGGCCGGCTTCACCGCATCACGCCGGTTGTGCCGCCGCCCCGCCGCCCGACGGCGGCAGGCGCGCGCCGAGCTGTTCGGCATAGCGTGCGGCCGCGTTGCCGCAGACGATGTGGAACGTGTCGAGCGACACCCATGCGACGTCGAGTGCGCCCAGACGCTCGCGATCGACCGCCGACGGATCGCGCACGACCACGCGCAGGCGCGTGGTGGCCACCGCATCGAGCGACACGACGTTGGTCGCGCCGCCGAATACCGCGAGCCAGCGCGTCGGCTCCGGATCGAGCGGGCCGGCGGCCGCGCCCGTGACGGGCTGCGCGGCGACGGCCGGCGCCGTCGCTGCCGCGCCGCTGCCGATCGCGGCACGCATCTCGTCGGCAATGATGTCGGCCTCGGGCCCGATGATCACCTGCACGCTATTGCCGCCGCGCTTGAGCACGCCGCGTGCGCCGATCGACTTCAGTTCCGGCTCCGATACCTTTTCCGGATCGACGACGCTCAGGCGCAGGCGCGTCGTGCACGCGTCGACGACCGACAGGTTGGCCGCCCCGCCGAGCGCGGCGATGTAGCGTTGCGCGCGCGGTGCGGCAGCCGTTGCAGCCGCGCCCGCGGCCGGCGCGACGAAGCCGCCCGATGCGTACGATTCCGCGGCCGCATCGGCCGAGGCCGGCTCGCGGCCCGGCGTGGCCATGTTGAACTTGCGGATGAAGAAGCGGAACAGCCCGTAGTACGCGACGCCGTACGCAATGCCGAGCGGGATCGCGATCCAGCCCTTCGTCGACAGCCCGTAGTTCAGCACGTAGTCGATCGCGCCGGCCGAGAACGTGAAGCCGAGCTTCACGCCGAGGATCTGGCAGATCGCGAGCGACAGCCCGGTGAGCACCGCGTGGATCACGTACAGCACCGGCGCGAGGAACATGAAGCTGAATTCGATCGGCTCGGTCACGCCGGTCAGGAACGACGTCAGCGCCATCGAGAACAGCAGGCCGCCGACCATCGCCCGGCGCTCCTTCGGCGCTTCGTGCAGCATCGCGAGACACGCGGCCGGCAGGCCGAACATCATGATCGGGAAGAAGCCGGCCATGAAGGTGCCCGCGGTCGGATCGCCCGCGAAGAAGCGGTGCAGGTCGCCGTGCACGATTTCGCCGCCGGCCGGCGGCGTGAAGTTGCCGAACACGAACCATGCAAGCGAGTTGATGATGTGGTGCAGGCCGGTGACGAGCAGCAGCCGGTTCAGGAAGCCGAACACGAACGCACCGATCGCGCCCGCCGTCGTCAGCCACTGGCCGGCCGCGTCGATCGCATGCTGGATCGGCTGCCACACGTACCCGAACGCGATGCCCAATATCACGCACACCAGCCCCGTGATGATCGGCACGAACCGCTTCCCGCCGAAGAACGCGAGGTAGTCCGGCAGCTTGATGTCCTTGTAGCGGTTGTACAGCAGCCCCGCGACGACACCCGCGATGATCCCGGACAGCACGCCCATGTTCAGCTTGGGATCGATGTCCTTCATGATCGCGGTTTCGATCAGGTAGCCGATCGCGCCCGCGAGCGCCGCCACGCCGTTGTTGTCCTTCGCGAAGCCGACCGCCACGCCGATCGCGAACAGCAGCGGCAGGTTGTCGAAGATCGCGCCGCCGGCGTCGGCGATCATCTTGATGTTGAACACGTCCGGCTGGCCCAGCCGCAGCAGGATGCCGGCGACCGGCAATACCGCGATCGGCAGCATCAGCGCCCGACCCAGGCCCTGTATTTTCAGAAACGGATTCCCGTCCATTCGATCCTCCAATCCATGTCTCGTCGTTAAGCGTCGTTGACCTAATTGCTTTCGTAGTAAAACGGGCCGCGAGCCCGCCGTCGACGCTCAGTCGAGCGGCCAGACCTCGCGGCTTGCTGCCCTTACCGCCTGTGCCGAATCGAGCGCGAGCAGATCCTGCGCGCGCTGACGGCACAACTGGTAATCGAGACGGCGCACACGCGCCTTGATGCCCGGCACCGCCACCGGATCGACCGACAGCTCGGTCACGCCGAGGCCCACCAGGACCGGCACCGCGAGCGGATCGCCGCCGAGCGCGCCGCATACGCCGACCCACTTGCCGTGCTTCGCGGCGCCGCGCACCGCGATGTCGATCAGGCGCAGCACGGCCGGATGCAGGCCGTCGGACTGCGCGGCGAGATCGGCCTGGCAGCGATCCATCGCGAGCGTGTATTGCGTGAGGTCGTTGGTGCCGATCGACAGAAAATCCGCATGCTGCGCGAGCTGGTCGGCCAACAGCGCGGCCGACGGCACCTCGATCATCACGCCCACCTCGATCGGCTCGGTGCGGCCCTGCGCGCGCGCGAATTCGTCGATGCGCTTCCTCAGCCGCACGAGTTCGCCCGCGTCGGTCACCATCGGCAGCAGGATGCGCACCGCGCCGAACGGTTTCACCGCGAGCAGGCCCTGCAACTGATCGTCGAGCAGATCGGGGCGCACCTGCGCGAGACGGATGCCGCGCAGCCCGAGCGCCGGGTTCGGCTCGGGCGGCAGCGTCAGGTAGTCGACTTCCTTGTCCGCGCCGACGTCGAGCGTGCGGATGATCGCCGTGCGGCCCTGCAGCGCGTCGACGATCGACTGGTAGCTCTGCTGGTGCTCGACGACGGTCGGCGCGGCCTGGCGGTGGATGAACATCAGTTCGGTGCGCAGCAGGCCGACCGCGTCGGCGCCGTTGTCGACCGCGGTGTTCGCGTCGTCGAGCGTCGCGATGTTCGCGGCGACCTCGATCGCGCGGCCGTCGACGGTCGCGGCCGCAACGCCGGCCAGTTGCCGGTTCGCCTCGCGCACGCCGTCCAGGCGCTGGCGCTCGTGCCGCGCGCGCTCGACGTCGAGCGCGGTCGGCGCGTGTTCGAGCCGGCCCGCGCTCGCATCGACGACGACCTGCGTGCCGTCCGGAATCGTGTACAGCGCATCGCCGACCGCCACCAGCGCCGGGATGCCGAGCTGCCGCGCGATGATCGCCGCGTGCGACGTCGCGCCGCCGCGCGCCATCACGAGCGCGGTCACGCGCTCGCGATCGAGCGACGACAGGTCGGACGGCGTGAATTCGTCGGCCGCGAGCACGGCTTCGTCGGGTAGCGTGCGCGCCGCGCCATTCGTGTGGCCGAGCGCGCGCAGCACGCGCTTCTCGATGTCGCGCAGGTCGGCCGCGCGCTCGGCGAGCAGCGCGTCGTCGAGCTTCGACAGCGTGTCGATCTGCGTGCGGATCGTCGCGCGCCACGCGAAGCCGGCGCCCTTGCCGAGGCTGATCAGGTCGCGCGCCGCGTCGATCAGCGTCGGGTCTTCCAGCAGCACGCGATGCACCGCAAAAATCCCCGCCTCGCCGACCGCACCGCGCGCCGACGCGTTGCGAACCGTTTCGGCGAGTTCGGCGTCGACCGCCTTCAGCGCCTGGTCGAGCCGGCGGCTTTCGGACGCGGGCGTGCCGGCCGCCTGTTCGGGCGGCACGATGTCCGCATCGTCGAGACGCACCAGCGTGCCGACCGCGATGCCGGGCGCCGCGCACACGCCGGCGAGCGTGTTCGGGTCGAGCGCCGCGCCGGTCGCGTGCACGATGGTTTGCGGCGCGGGCGATTTCAGCCGCGCCGGCTTTTCCTCCACTTCGCCGTGCGCCTCGCGCAGCAGCTCGCGCTCGACCGCATCGACGGCCTGCTGCGCGTGCGCGCCGCGGCCGACCAGTTCGACCGTCGCGCCTTCGCCGGCGCCGAGACCGAGCAGACCGACGACGCTCGCGATCGACGCCTTGCGGCCGTCGAACAACACGTCGACGCTCGCGTCGAACCCGCGCGCGGCTTCGCGCGCCCGCGCGGCCGGCCGCGCATGCAGGCCGCCCGGCTGCGCGAGCACGATCTCGCGGCGCACTTCGTTGTGCGCGGCCGCGCCGGCCTGCGCCGCCTGCGCGGCGGCTTCGCCCTTGCCGCGCAGCACGAGCAACGGCGTCTCGCCGGCCGTCGCGAAACCGCTCGCGCGGTCGACCACCTCGAACGCATCGGAATTCGCGATCGCGATCACCGATACGAGCGAATGCGCGTGACGCGCCACCGCGTCCTGGTCGAACTCGATCAGCAACGCGCCCGCTTCGACGCGTGCGCCGGCTTCGACGTGCGCGATGAAGCCCTGCCCGTTCAGCTCGACGGTGTCGATGCCGATGTGCAGCAGCACTTCCGCGCCTTGCGGCGTCGTGATCGTCACCGCGTGGCCGGTGCGCGCGAGATGCGACACGACGCCCGCGCACGGCGCGACGAGCCGGCCCGCGAGCGGGTCGATGCCGATGCCGTCGCCGAACATCCCGCCGGAGAACACCGGATCGGGCACGTCGGCCAGTGCGACGATCGGCCCCGTCAACGGGCTGAGCAGGACGATCTGATCGTGGGTGGGGCTCTTCAACTGGGACTCCTCGGCGCGTCTCATCGGCTTTCTCGGCTATCAGTGCGTTTCGGTGACTTTGTTCAGGTGGCGCGGCGTGTCGGGATTGCGGCCGCGCGCGACGGCGAGATCCGCCGCCATCACGTAGAACGAAAGAATGGCGGCGATCGGATCGAGCGCCGGATGGGCGGACTGCGCGAGCGGCAGCACGGTGCCCTTTGCGTCGGGCGTGCCGGGCGTGCCGGCGGGCGCCGCGAGCAGCACGGCGGCGCCGCGTGCGCGCATGTCCGCGGCAAGCTGCAGCAGGCCGGCCTGTTCGGGCCCCGGCGGCGCGAACACGAGCAGCGGATAATCGCGGTCGATCAGCTCCATCGGGCCGTGGCGGACTTCGGCGCTCGAGAATGCCTCGGCCTGGATGCCGGACGTTTCCTTCAGCTTCAGCGCGGCTTCCTGCGCGATCGCGAGGCCGAGGCCGCGACCGATGACGATCATCCGTTCGACGCCCGCGAGCGCCGCGACGGCCTGCGACCAGTCGAGCCGGCCGGCCTGCGCGAGCACGTCGGGCAAGCCGCGCAATGCGGTGATCAGCGCGGCGTCGCGCTGCCAGTACGCGACGATCTGCGCGGACAGCGACAGCATCGCGATATAGCTCTTCGTCGCGGCGACCGACAGTTCGGGGCCGGCGAGCAGCGGCAACTGGTGTTCGCACGCGTCGGCGAGCGGCGACGGCAGCACGTTCACGGCGGCGACGGTGCGCGCGCCGGCTTCGCGCAGCGCGGCCATCGTGTTGACGAGGTCGGGGCTCTTGCCCGACTGCGAGAAGGCGAGCGCGAGCTGGTCCTGCACCTTCAACGGCGCCTGCTGCAGTGTCGCGACCGACATCGGCAGCGACGCGACCGGCACGCCGAGGCGGCTCATCGTCAGGCTCGCGAAATAGCTGGCGGCGTGATCCGAGCTGCCGCGCGCGACCGTCAGCGCGACGGCCGGAGGGTGATCGAGCAATTGGCCGGCGAGCGCTTCGACGCGCGTGGTGTCGGCGAGTTGCGCGGCGACGACCTGGGCGGACTCGCGCGCTTCCTTAAGCATATTCGACAATCGATTCTCCTTCGACGTAGGTCGCGGTGAGGTTCAGGTCGCGATCGAACACCGCGAGGTCGGCCCATGCGCCGCGCACGAGGCGGCCGCGATCGGCGACGCCGAGGTAGTCGGCCGCATAGCGCGACATCCGGTTCGACACGTCGGCGATCGGCAGGCCGAGCGACACGAGGTTGCGCAGCGCCTGGTCCATCGTCAGCGTGCTGCCGGCGAGCGTGCCGTCGGCGAGCCGCACGCCGCCGAGGCACTTCGTCACGTGCTGGCTGCCGAGCCGGTATTCGCCGTCGGGCATCCCGGTGGCGGACGTGCTGTCGGTCACGACGTACAGGCGCGGAATCGCGCGCAGCGCCGCACGGATCGCGCCCGGGTGCACGTGCAGCAGGTCGGGAATGATTTCCGCGTATTCCGCATGCGCGAGCGCCGCGCCGACGAGGCCCGGGTTGCGGTGATGCAGCGGCGACATCGCGTTGAACAGGTGCGTGAAGCCGCACGCGCCGTGCTTGAGCGCGGCGACGGCATCGTCGTAGGTCGCGAGCGAGTGGCCGAGCTGCACGCGCACGCCGCGCGCGGCCATCTCGCCGATGATCTCGATGTGGCCCGCGATTTCCGGCGCCAGCGTGACGACGCGGATCGGCGCGATCGACAGATACTTCAGCACCTCGTCGAGCACGGCCGACACCGCCGCGTCCGGTTGCGCACCGAGCTTGCCGGGGTTGATGTACGGGCCTTCGAGATGCACGCCGAGCACACGCGCGCCGCCCGGCGTGCGGGTGCGCGCGACGGTGCCGAGATTCGCGACGACCGCCATCAGCTCGTCGCGCGGCGCGGTCATCGTCGTCGCGAGCAGGCTCGTCGTGCCGAATTGCGCGTGCGTGCGTGCGATCGTTTCGATCGCGTCGCCGCCTTCCATCACGTCGGCGCCGCCGCCGCCATGCACGTGCAGGTCGATGAAGCCGGGCAGGATGTACGGCGCGTCGTTCGTCGCGGGATCGACGGGCGTGCCGTCGAGCGTGGTGATGCGGCCGTTCTCGCTATCGAGCGAGCCGTGAATCCAGCCGTCGGGGGTCAGGATGTTGCCAGTCAGCATGACGTTCTCTTGATGATCGGGTGACGCGGGCATCCGCGTCGTGATTGGCCAATCCGTTGCGATTCATTGCGCGCGATTGCGTTCCATCGCGATCGCGCGGGGTGCGCAGGCAGTCTCGCGCGTCAGCGTTTCAGTTCGGCGACGAAGTCGTAGTAGTCGTCGCGGCAATACGTTTCGGTCACTTCGATCGCGCGCTGGTCGGCGCCGTAGCCGATGCGCGTGATCACGAGGAGCGCCGAGCCCGGCTTCACCGCCATCCATTTCGCGATCGCGTGCGTCGCGTTCGCCGCGCGAAAATGCTGCAGCGCGCGCACGACGGTCATGCCGCGCGCCTCGAGGTATTCGTACAGCGACGCGCCAAGCGCCTGCGGATCGGGCACCACCGCGGCCGGCAGCGTCGAATGCTCGACCGCCATCACGATGCCGTCCGCGCGGCGCAGCCGTTCGAGCCGCGCGACCGTCGCGCCCGGCGCGAGGCCGAGATGCGTGAGCTCGTCGCGGCTCGCGGCGCGCAGCGTGCGCGACAGCCACACCGAATCGGGCACGAAGCCGCGCTGCCGCATCTTCGCGGTGAAGCCGACGAGACGCGACAGCGGATCGGCGACACGCGGCGTGATGAAGCTGCCCGCGCCGCGCGCCCGCTTGATCAGGCCCTGTTCGACCAGCAGCGCGAGCGCGCGACGTGCGGTGATCCGCGACACGCCGACCGACACCGACAGCAGCCGTTCCGACGGCAGCGCCTCGCCGGCCCGCCACGCGCCGGCGTGGATCGCGCTCGCCAGATTGCGGGCGAGCTGCAGATAGAGCGGCGTGTCGTCGAGGGGATCGGGCGCCAGTTCGGACCAGCCGGTTTCCATGTGCCTCCGCGTGTCGGACGACGATCTCGGACCGTCGAAAGTGAACGCATTATATAACCACCATAATACCAGTCAACGAACTGGTATTAGCGCCGCGGAAATCGCCGGAAGCCTTGTGCGGCAAGCGTTTTAGTAACGGGAAAGCCTTTGTTTACAATGCAGTGCGGGATAGGGATTTACCCGAGGTGGTATGCAAGGGGACAGTTCGAGGGAAGGATTTGCCGCGTTTTCGGGCGTCGGAAGCGGACCAGGATAGAACCACTTTGGGCAACTGGTATGCATTGCGCTCGGGGGGATGCGGTCATGGCACGACACGTTACGCTCACGCCGAACGAACAGGCCGGGTTCGGCATTGAAGCGACAGCGCCGCGGGTGGGCGCTGCCTGTGCCGATTACTGATAACTCATCGTGAAAGTGGCAAGGCCATTCGCACTGCCCGGCCCAACCTTTCCACCTTCGCCGGCATAGCGGGCTTTCAGCGGGATATCCACTGTGCCGTTGCCATACTCGCCGACATACCATTGATTCGGGTTGCCCTCCGCGCTCGAATCCGGGCCGTAGCTGACGATGCTACCGTCACTACGCAAAATCTGGATCCCGACTCCGGTAGCAGTGGAATCGCTCGAGAGAGAAAGCATGTCGGACCGGTTCCCGGGATTGGTGGCATCCGTCAACGTGATGTAGGTCAGCGCCTTGCCGGGCGTCCCGGTGATCTGTCCGGCCCCGCTACACAGCAACCGGATATTGAACGGCACGGCGCTCGACGTCGCGCCGCCTTCGAGGCTTCTGCTAAGGACGGTGCCCAGCGACGCCTGAATAACCGGCGTTTCGACCTTGCACGTCGGCGCGACAGGCCGGATGACGATCGGTCTCGCCAGCTTCAACTGGATGAGGTACCCGGCATAGTTCCGGATAAATAGAGTAGCGAGGCGGTCTATTGTACCAGGGGGCATATTAGGGGGGGACGTGACTGCACCGATCTTGATCAATTCGAGCTTGACGGCTAGCTGAGTATAAAGCGTCGCCGGATTCACATTCTGAGAAACCGGCCAATACGCGCCGGACGCAATGTCAGCAGCGGAAATGCGTGCGCCAATGCCGGGAACCATGGTGGTGTATACGTTAGGTTGACCACCAGCGGTTCCCGACGGGCTCCCCCCCCACATCCTCCAATCAAGATTGAAACTACTCAACTGCGGGCACGTTATCTCATGGGACGCCGGCTGCGAGATTGCCGTATATAAAACCGTCCCGTTCGGCACGTTCGGATCAACCTGGACGCTTGCGGGAAGGTCGAAGGCGATGGTGAAGAGGCCGTTTTGGTCGTAGGGCAACATCACCCCATCCCTTTTGACATAACAGCCATTCCATAGGGCAGCCTCGCTCGCGCCCGAAAAAACTGCCGCCGCACACAGGAGGCCGCTCATCATGATTCTGCCAAGCGCCGGGAACCCGCGCCCGAATATTCGTTTCTTCATCGACATTTCGCATTCCTTTACTTAAATCGATACAGGCCGTAATTCTCGTTACGACCATCCGCGCCGCACATCGGGCAAGGATCGAACGCTCGCCCGCGACTTCGCCTTCCAGCGGCAAGATCACCGCACGCACACCGCATTCGCGGTCGACCAGGCCTTGCCGCCCGACGCGCCGCCCGATAGCGAAACGCTCATCCGGCACTGGTCGTTCGTGCCGTCGCCCCACTTCACGCTGAAGTCGCCTGCTTCACCCTTCATGCTGCGCACGATGATGCGTCCCGCCTGCGCAACGGTGCCGACTTCCTGCCCCTTCGCATCGAACACCTGCGCGCCGAACGGCAACGGCTCGCCGTCGGCCGTCTTGCCGCGGATGACCACCGAGCGCCCGCCGCCCTCGGCCTTGAACTTGAGCCGTGTGACAGCGCCAGCCGTCGGCACCGTGTATTGCGACGTCGACTTGAGTTCGACGCTCAGCGGCAAGCCCTTCGGATCGAGCTCGATGTCGTTTCGCGAGAACGGCTGCAGGCTCGTGACGACGGCGTGCCCCCAACGGTCGATACGCAGGCCGCTGCCGTTCAATACGCGGGCGCCGCGCGCGCCCTGGGCCTCGACGATCGCGACGGTTTCGCCCAGTTGCGGCGCAAACGCGACGCCGCCGCTGTAGGCCACGATGCCGCCCGACACGCCCGCGCCGACCTGGCTGTAGCCCGATCCCTTCGATGCGCTGCCGGTGACGGTGGCCAACGGCGCCGCGTACGACACGTTGCCGCCCACGCTGGACGACGCGCGCCCCGGGCCGCCGCTCGTGGTGCTGCCGTTCAGCCCGTAGCTGAACGCGTCGTCGACGCCGAGCGTGCCGGATACCGATTCCTGCACCTGCACGCTGCCGTCGGAGTCGCGCTGCAGCATGGTCGACGAATACGGCGCACGTGGGCCGCTGCCGAGCGGCACGTTGAGCGTCAGCATCATGCGGTTGTCCCACCGGCCCCGCGTCGCGTCGAGCTGGCGCACCAGCGACACGTTGTAATTCAGCTGCTTGAAATTGTTGCTGTAGCCGGCCTGGAACTGCGTATCGCGGCCGCTCTGATTCCAGTAATCCTGCGTCGAGCCGGACAGGTAGAACGAGCCATACCCCCGCGGCAAATTCTGCGTGACGGTAAGCTGAAGTCGCCCGCGCTGCACGCCGGTCGTCATCATGTGATCGTTCATGCCGCGCCCGGCCAGATCCCGTAACGTCACCGCGTCCCGCATGCTCAGGTAGCCGCTGCTCGAATAACGATAAGCCGCCATCGTGAGGTTCGTGTCGGTCGGCGCGAGCAGCTTGCTGTAGGTGATCCGCATACTCTGCCCACTGCGGCTCGGCAGGCCCTTCAGGCTCGCATTGGCCTGCGTGATATCGAAGCCGAACGCGCCGAACGACGTGTTGAGCGCGACGCCGGCCAGGGCCGATATATAGCCTTCGCTTGCCTGCACGCCGCCATAACCGGTGATCGCGTTCGTGAAACCGTGGAGCAGCGTGCCTTCGAACATCCACGGCTTGCTGTTGAGCATCTGGCTCCGGTACTGACCCACCGTTGCGCTGAAGCGCGTGTTGCCGACCCGCAGCGCGTTGACGGGCGCTGCATAGGGCACGCTCGACACATGCTTGCTGCCGTCGGCTTCGGTGACCTCCACCTGAAGATCGCCGCCATAGCCGGTCGGATACAGGTCGTCGATCTCGAACGGCCCGGCCGCGACGTTGGTTTCATAGATGGTGTTGCCGTTCTGGCGGATCCTCACCAACGCGTTGCTCTTCGCAATGCCGTGAATCGTCGGTGCGTAGCCACGCTGCGAGGCCGGATACATCCGCTCGTCCGATTCGATCTGCACGCCGCGAAAGCCGACGCTATCGAACAGCTTGCCGTTCGTGAAGGCTTCGCCCACGACGAGCTGGCTTTTCAGTTTCGCGATCGAGCGCTTCACGTTGGTCTGCACGCTCTGATACTGGGTACCGCCGCTGAACGAGTTGTAAGATACGTTGCCGTCGTGCCGGAAACGCCACGGACCGGCGTTCAGCCCGGCCGTCAGCCCGACATACCCTTGCGTCGATGCCGTGCCCGCCGCCACCGAGCGGTACGCATTCGCGTTGTATTTCAAGATGGCGGCCGGCACGCCTTCGTCCCAGTAGCGCGGATCGACATACTCGCGCGGGTTGCGCAGCATCGAAGCCTGCGGCACGCTGATGTCGAGCCGCAGCTCGCCGTTGTCGAACTGCGCGGTCGCGTCCGGCACCAGCTCCGGCAAGGTCAGGCACGCACTGGCGTCGACAGGGCCGTCGATCTGCGCGGCCACCTGCTCCGACAGCTTGGACAGATCCACGCCCATGCGCTCGAGCAGCGCGCGATCGAAGCACGGTTGAACGTTATCGCTTCGGCTGCCGATCTGCTTGAGCGTCACCTCCGAGCGGCCGAGCCAATGCTGGTTCACGTAGATGTCCGCGCGGTAGACGCCGGGCGACGCGATGTTGCCCTTGCTGTAGCGGCTGACGTCGACGTGCGGCGCGCCGGGGCGCTGCAAGAACAAATCGTTGAATTCCACTTGCGCCACCTGCATGGCGGCGCCATCGCTCGCGTACGCGCCGGAGCACGCGAACAACGCGGATGCAACCAGGCTGAACGGGCGTAGCGCGGTGGAAAATGAATCTCGATTTCTTCTTTGCATAGCGAAGGCCAGTTGAAATCTCCGCGACAAAACACGCCCTGACCGCCTGCTGCGGTCGGGCAAATCGGGTACAAGCGGAGGAAATGGAGGGAGCGTGAAACCGCCGTCGCGCGGTATCGGTCGTCCGGTGTCAGTTCGCGGCAGGCGTGTTGTCCGGCTTCAATGCCGTATCGCCTTCGACGGAGCCGCCCCAGTCGTTCAGCACGCTGTAAAACACTTTCGCGTCCGGCGCCGCAGGAAGATCGCTCTTCAAAGGGAAAGCCTTGTTGCCCATCGGAGGCACCATGCCGGCTTCGTTCGTCGGGATGGTCTTGCCGCCGGATCTCGCTTCGATCGCCGAGAACGACACGTAGTACGGTGTCGGATTGCGCGCTTCGAGAAACGGGCGGCCGTCCTTGTGCGTCAGCCGCCAGCCAATTTGTCCGGGTGCATCGTTGGACGAGCCCTTGAGCCCCGCGGGACGGTAGAACAACTTGATCCGGGTGCGGAATGCGAGTTGCAGCTTGTTCGTGTCGGCCTGATCCGCACCGGGCTTGGGCGGCACTTCCAGGACGTTGAGCCAGAACACCGATTCCCTGTCCTGCGGCTGCGGCTCGCCGGTGAACACGACACGCAGCGTCTGGCCCTTGCCGGGATCGATGCGTGCGATCGGCGGCGTGACCGTGAACGGGGCGTCGATCGCCGACGGAGCGGCCTTGATGTCGCCCGTATCGACCCATGACTGCACCAGTGCGGGAGACTTGCCATCGTCGTTCGACAGCTTGATCGTGGCCTCGGCCTCGTTCGCGTCGTATACGAGCCGGGTTCCACCGACGACAACGGAAGCTTGTGCATTCAAGGCGGCTGCAAGCCCCAACACGACGCACCCGCCGGCGATGAGCCATCTTAAGGATTGCTTAATTTGCATGGCAGTTATCAACTGTTTAAGGTAGGGAAACAGCAATGGAAGGATGAGACAGGATCTACCCGTCTCATCCTTCTAGATCGAGAGACGGTGAAACCGGCGCTCTGCTTATTCGTAGGCCATCGTGTACATGACCTGCGTGTTGGCCGGACCCGCACCCGCCGCGCCGGTCGCGTAGTACTGAGCGTAGTACTGCAACGTTGCGTTGCCGTCGACGATCGACACCTTCTTGTCGCCCTGCGATGCATCTTCGGCACCCGCCTTGATCGGGGAATGGTCCGCGTTCAGCAGTTGAACCTGGACATTCTGGGCGGCGTCGGCGCCCTGGAGTTCCAGGGTGCCGATTTCCTGATTGGTGGTCGGGCCCGACTCGAAGAACGTGTGAACGAGGCCCGTCTTCGTCGAGCAGTTGGTCAGTGCGATAGTGAACGGCGTGCGGCCCGACACTTGGCCGGCGGCCGACAGCGTGCTGACGGAAACCGACGGGAGCGTGACCGTGAAGTCCTTGCCGCCACCGTTACCGCTGACCGTGCAGGTTTGAGCGGAGATGTTGCCCTTGAACGTGATGGTGCCGTCGGGTGCGGCTTGCGAAACGCCGGGCGCCGCAATCGCGGCAGCGAACGTTGCAATGGCAAGACTTGCGCGGGTAAGCTTCATAAACAGACCTCATTATGTTGATACGTTAGAAAAAAAAGGAAATATGCATCTGCACCTGATGCCGCCTCAAGGTTTGTCCCGATAGCCGCTGCTTTGCATATTTCGGAAAAGATTGTTTCAATTTCTGCCTTCCTACGCCATGGGACGAGTACGAAATTTCGATCTTCTATTTAATACATTGTCAAATTTCGTAAATGATTTGTTATCCTTATTTATTGAATCCTTGGTGAGACTCGATGTCGGCCTTGTCTGATACGCGAGTCATGCGGCGAGCACCGCGCGGTCGGCGCACGGCCGCAGGAATCAATGGAATTCGCGGCTCGACGTGCGCAGGCCGCCGAGCAACGGCGTCAGATCCTCGAAATGCTGCGCGACGAGGTGCCTCACGTCGCTGACGACCTGCCACACGCCGGACGCCGCGAGCAGCCGCGAATCGAGCGTTTCGCGACGCTGCCGCGCGAGCAGCTCGGGCCGGACGATCACGTTCACGCAACCCGTTTCGTCTTCGAGCGTCATGAACATCACGCCTTTCGCGGTGCCCGGCATCTGCCGCGCGATCACGAGCCCGCATGCGCGCGCGAGCCGGCCGTCCGGACGGTCGCGCAGTTCGGCCGCGGACGACAACCGCTGAGCGCGCAACGCCGGCCGCAGCAACGCGACCGGATGGCGGTTCAGCGTGAGGCCGGTGGTGTGATAGTCGGCGAGGATGTCGTCGGCTTCCGACGGCGCGCCGAGCGCAGGCTGCTCCGTTTCGTCGATCGGCGCGGCGGCAAGCAGATCGCGCTCCGGCGCCGCGGCGACGGCCTGCCACAGCGCATCGCGGCGATGGCCGGCGAGCGTCGCGAGCGCGTTCGCGGCGGCGAGCGCTTCGAGATCGCGGCGTTCGAGCTGCGCGCGGCGGGCGAGGCTGTCGACGTTGTCGAACGGGCCGGCGATGCGTGCGGCTTCGATGCGGCGCGCAGCGGCTTCGCCAAGGCCGCGCACGAGCGACAGGCCGAGCCGCACCGCGGGCTGGCCGTGCGGCGGCGGCTGGCCCGGCAGCGCTTCGAGCGACGCCTCCCAACCGCTTTGCGTGACGTCGATCGGCAGCACCTTCACGCGGTGACGCTTCGCGTCCTGCACGAGCTGCGACGGCGGGTAGAACCCCATCGGCTGGCTGTTCAGCAGCGCGGCGAGAAAGATCGCGGGCTCGTGGCATTTGAGCCAGCTGCTCGCGTACGCCAGCTTCGCGAAGCTGGCCGCGTGGCTTTCGGGAAAACCGTATTCACCGAAGCCCTTGATCTGCTCGAAGATCTGTTCGGCGAATTCGCGCGTGTAGTTGCGTTCGAGCATCCCGCTGATGATCTTGTCCTGATATTTCTCGAGATTGCCTTTGCGCTTCCATGCGGCCATCGCGCGACGCAAGTCATCCGCTTCGCCAGGTGTAAAACCCGCGGCGACGATCGCAATCTGCATGACCTGCTCCTGGAAGATCGGCACACCCAGCGTGCGAACGAGCACTTCCTTGAGCGCGTCGCTCGGATACGTGACCTCGCCCTCCTCTTCGCCGGCCACGATCCTGCGCCGCTTCAGGTACGGATGCACCGCGCCGCCTTGAATCGGGCCGGGCCGCACGATCGACACCTGGACGACGAGGTCGTAGTAGTTGCGCGGCTTCAGCCGCGGCAGCATCGACATCTGCGCACGCGATTCGATCTGGAACACGCCGACCGTATCGGCCCGGCAGATCATGTCGTAAGTTGCTTCGTCATCCTGCGGAATGTGCTTCAGCGTGAACGGTTCGCAGCCCGGCTCCGGCGGCCCGCGCCATGCGGTGCGCAGGTCGAACGCGCGATGCAGCGCCGACAGCATGCCGAGCGCGAGCACGTCGACCTTCATCAGCCCGAGCGCCTCGAGATCGTCCTTGTCCCACTGGATCACGCGCCGCCCGTTCATCGCCGCGTTCTCGACCGGCACGAGCCGCGTGAGCTTGCCGCGACTGATCACGAAGCCGCCCGAATGCTGCGACAGGTGACGCGGAAAGTTGAGCAAGCGCCCCGCCAGTTCGGCCCATGCCTGAATGATCGGCGTCGCCGGATCGAGCCCGGTCGACGCGAATTGCTGCAGCAGATCGCGGCTGCCGTCGAACCAGCGATGCCCCTTCGCGACGCGATCGACCAGCATCGGATCGACGCCGAGCGCCTTGCCGGTTTCGCGCAGCACGCCGCGTGGGCGATACGTCGAAACGGCGGCCGCGAGCGCGGCGCGGTCCTTGCCGTATTTTTCGTAGATGTGCTGGATCACTTCTTCCCGACGCTGATGCTCGAAGTCGACGTCGATATCCGGCGGCTCACCGCGTTCCTCGCTGATGAAGCGCTCGAACAGCATCGTGCTTTGCTCGGGATTCACTTCGGTGATGCCGAGGCAGTAGCAGACCACCGAGTTCGCGGCCGAGCCACGACCCTGGCACAGGATGTTCTGGCTGCGCGCGTATTTGACGATGTCGTAGACGGTCAGGAAGAACGGTTCGTATTCCAGCCGGGCGATCAGGTCGAGTTCATGGCGGATCTGCTTGTCGACCTTTTCCGGAATGCCCTGCGGATAACGATCGGCCGCTCCCGCGAAGGTTTCCTGTTCCAGATAGCGCGTTGGCGTGAGCCCCTTCGGCACGATCTCGTCGGGATACTCGTAGCGCAGTTTGCCGAGATCGAAATCGCACGCGTCGAGCATCGCGCAGGTTTCGCCAATTTCTTCCGGCGAAAACAACTTCGCTATCCGTCCACGCGTACGCAGATGCTGCTCCGCATTCGGCGCGAGCGCATAGCCGCACTCGGCCACCGGCATGCCGACACGGATCGCCGTCATCACGTCCTGCAACGCCTTGCACGAACGCCGGTGCATCGTCACGTCGCCGAGCGCGACGATCCGCACGTCGCGCCGCTCGCCGGCCTCACGAATCTCGTCGCGCTGCGCGCCGTCGAGCGCGCGCTGCAACTGCACGAGCCCAAGCCGCGCACGCTCGCCGAACGTCGCGCGAAACCATGCGACCTGTGCGTCGAGTACGTCCGCCCGCACCGGATACGCGGGCACGAGGATCGCGAAGCAGTCGGGCATCCCGCGCAGATGGGCGAATTCCTCTGGCGGCCTCGACAACATTCGCGACGTGAGCCGGTAAGTTCCCTTCGGCGCCTCCATCCGCCGCCATGAAATCAGCTCGGAAAGATTGCCGTACCCTTCGCGGTTCTGCGCGAGCAACACGAGCCCGAACGCACCGGGGCCCGGATCCTGGCCGGGCGCGACGTCATCCGGCGTGACGTCGAAATAGGAACCGATGACGAGCGGCAGCCCGTTCGCCTTCGCGGCGACATACATGCGCGGCGCGCCGGCGAGCGAGCATTCGTCGGTGATCGCGATCCCGCGATAGCCGAGTTCCACCGCACGCTCGACCAGTTCGTCCGCATGCGACGCGCCGTGCAGGAACGAAAAATTCGAGCGGCAGAACAACTCCGCGTAATCGGGCAGCAAACTGAATTCCGCAACCATCTCCGCTCACCCGAACAGGCCGTGCAGGAACCAGTGCGGTTCGGTCTCGCTCCCCGCCCGCTCCCTGAACACCCAATAGCACGCACCGGCTTCATCTTGCGCGACGTGGTAATCGCGTGCAGCGAGCTGCCCGTCGAACCACCCGGCCTCGATCCGCTCGGCCGACGACATCATCCGGAGCGGCGTATGAAATACCGGCCGCTCGCCGCGCATCAGAAGCGGCAGCGGTTCAGCCAGCAACCACGCGGGACGCGGCGGCGCGGCGGGCGGGCCGGCAGCCGGCTTGCCCGCTTGCGCATCGAGCGGCAGCCAGCGGTTCGCGGCCTCGGGCCGGTAATCGGCGACGGGCGCCGCGCGCAACACGTTGTCCGCGCCCAGCCGCGCGACCAGCAGTTCGAGCAACCGTTCACGGGTTTCCCGCGTACCGCCCGGCTCGGGAAAAAGATCGTCGGCCGGCGGCGCGACCGATTCGACGCGCGTGGCCTTCAGCCGCACCGCGATCACCGCGGCCGGTAGCTCCACGCGCGCGAGCCGCTCGCCGAGCAGCCGCATGAAATGCGCTTCGTCGCGCACGGGTGCGGCGAACGCGAGCGCGAGCGGTGTCGGCGGCACGGCCTGGCGGCCGCGCTCGTGCTCGAGATCGAACGTCATCGCGGCCAGCGACAGTTGCCGCGCGGCTAGCCACCCGCACAGCTGCACGACGAGCCGCCGCGCGGCGAACAGCACGGCTTCCGCGTATTCGACGCGCTCCGGCAATTCGAGCCGCACGTCGAACACGGGCGGCACCGCCATCCACGCGAGCGGCTCGACCGCCTCGCCGTACGCACGATCGAGCGCGGCCAGCAGCGCGGGACCGCAGCGCCGCTGCAACCCCGCGCGCGGCAGGCGGCGCAGATCGGCGAGCGTGCGGCAGCCGAGGCCGTCGAACCAGCCCGCATACGGACGCGCATCGGGCAGCAGCCCGCACGGCAGCCGGTCGAGCGTGCGGACGAGCGAGCGCTGCCGCGCGACGCGGCGCCGGATGCGCGAGCGCGCCGACGTGCGCGCGAGCAGCCACGCGCCGCGCCCGGTCGGCGCGGCGGACAGGCGCGCCGCATAGCCGAGCGCCGCGAGCGTCGCGCGCACCTGGCGGCACAGCGACGGCAGGCCGCCGAACAGGCGCAGGCTCGGGCCGACGTCGACGAGCAGCGTAGCTTCGTCGTCGAGCGCGACGCACGGCGAGAAGCGCAGCAACGCGAGCGCGACCGCGCGCAGCGCATCGGCTTCGCGGGCGGGATCGCGTTCGACGAGCCGCGTCGCGGGCGCAAGCGTCAGCACGCCGCCGCGCTTCATGCCCGCGCGCACACCCTGCCGTCGCGCGGCCGCATCGGCGATCAGCACGACGCCCTGCTCGAGCACCGCACAGCCGGCGTCGCCGGCCTCGCCGGCCGCTGCGTCAGACGGCGGCGGGGCGCACACGTCGAGCGGCAGGCGCGGCAGATGGATGCCGAGCAAGACGCGCATAGCGGCTCTCCACGATGGGCGACGGCAAATCGAGCACGAGCGGCTCGCTGCGCGCGGGCCCGCGACGCTTGACGATGTCGAGCGACACGCCGCCTGGCACCGGATACAGCGCGACGCGCAGCACGGCCGGCGACGGCTGCTTCACGGCCGACAGCGGACGCAGCATCACGAACAGCGTGTCGCCCGTGCGCGCGGCCGCGAGATGCAGGCGCCGCAGCGCATCGGGCCGCGCATCCTGCCAGAGCAGCAGCGCGCCGCAACAGCCGGTCTTGAGCGCCTGCTCGGCGGCCCACAGCGCATCGGTGCGGCTGCCGGCGCGCAGCCACAGCAGCGCGTCGGCCGGCACGCCGAGACTGGCGAGCGCGGTGGCATGCGGCGCCTGCGGCGGCGCGACGAGCGCGAGCGGCCGCCGCGCGCTGACGGTGCGGGCGAGCGCGGGCGCGAGCAGCCGCATCTCGCCGCGGCCGGGCTGCGCAGCCAGCAGTTCGACGAGACCGCCGACCGGCCAGCCGCCGCCCGGCAACTCGGCGGACAGCGGCGCGAAGCCCGTTTCGACCGTGCGGGGACCGCCGCGCGCGAGCTGCGAGCCGCGCCAGAGGGACGGATGAAGGGATTCGGGAGTAATGGAGGATGCGAGCATGACGCCACCCACAACTGTATGGATATACAGTATATGGCAATGCGTCCGCGTCGCACAGTACTGGTACGAAACCGGTTTTCGTCGGAAGAAACCGGGGAAAAGCCGGCGCGCCCGTCATGGCCCGCCGCGCCGCGCCGGTTCGGGCGCAACGCGCCAGCCGCGTTGACCGCTTTACGTTATGCTGTCCGCCGACCCGATCCACACCATCGGAGGAGACTTGAAACGAACGATTCGTGCAATCGCATGCGCGACCATTGCGCTGGTACTGCCAGGAGCAACGTTCGCGCTGACCGACGGCAACGCGCAATACGACGACTGCATGCTCAATGCGCTACGTGAGAGCCGCAACGGCGCCGCCGCGCAGCTGATCCAGCGCTCGTGCGACGCGCTGTACCGCAACAACGCGATGCTGCTGCCGCGCGAACGGCGCTTTCACGAATGCGTCGTGCAGTCGCTGCCGGGTGTGCGCGACAACTACGCGATCCAGCAGATCATGTCGATCTGCTCGCGGCGCGGGGAGATGTGAGCGGACGCTGACCGCCGGGCGGCCGCCAAGCGGCCGCGCCAATGAAAAAAGGCCTGCGCGATGCAGGCCTTTTCGTTCAGCGGTCCGCCCGGTGAGCGGCGTTCAGAACGACGCGACCATCGAGCCCTTGAACTGCTTCTTGATGAATTCCTTCACTTCCGGCGACTGGTACGCCTTCACCAGCTTCTTCACCCACGGCTGATCCTTGTCCTTCGCGCGCACGGCGATCAGGTTCGCGTACGGGCTCGTCAGCGCTTCGAGCGCGATCGCGTCCTTGGTCGGCTGCAGGTTCGCGGCCAGTGCGTAGTTCGTGTTGATCACGGCCGCGTCGACGTCCGACAGCACGCGCGGCAGTTGCGCGGCGTCGAGTTCCGAGATCTTCAGCTTCTTCGGGTTCTCGGCGATGTCGAGCACCGTCGCGTTGTTGCCGCCCGTGCCGGCGCCCGCCTTCAGCTTGATCACGCCTTGCGTCTGCAGCAGCAGCAGCGCGCGGTTCTCGTTCGACGGATCGTTCGGCACCGCGAGCTTCGCGCCCTGCGGCAGATCCTTCAGCGACTTGAACTTCTTCGAATACACGCCGATCGGCGAGATGTAGGTCAGGCCCGCGCTGACGAGCTTGTAGCCGCGCTGCTTCACCTGGCTGTCGAGGTAGGGCTGGTGCTGGAAGCTGTTCGCGTCCAGGTCGCCCGAATCGAGCGCCGCGTTCGGCTGCACGTAGTCGTTGAACTCGATGACCTTCACGTTCAGGCCTTCCTTCTCCTTCGCGACCTTCTGCACGACTTGCCACACTTGCGCATCCGGGCCGGCGACCGTGCCGACCTTGATCACCTTGTCTTCGGCGTGCGCGCCTGCCGACAGCGTCAGCGCGGCGCCGGTGGCCAGCACGGAAAATACCTTCAGGAGACTGCGACGCTTCATCTGTTTCTCGCTTTCTTGCTTGACTGAAATGGGGCGCGATACGGGTATGCCCGGACTCGCACGAAGGGGCAAATGGTGTCACAGGATCGGCGGGAAGTGAAATACATCCCGCTCATATGGGTATGCACCAGCGCAGTGCCGGTGACCGCTGCACGACTCGGCCGTTAGTTGCGTACCCGCCGCGACGCATCCCCTCCTCACGCGGCATGCGTCACGCCACCGCCAGTTCGTCGGCCGCCTTCGCACTACCGAATGCCGGTTCGGCGGCCGTGCCACGGCCGCCCTGCGACGACGGGCCGCCGGCATTGCCGACCCGGAACGCGCCGACCGCGTCGCGCAGCCGCGCGGCCTGTTCCTGCAGCGACGCGGCCGCCGCCGCAGCTTCCTCGACCAGCGCCGCGTTCTGCTGCGTCACCTGGTCCATCTGCGTGACCGCGCGGCCGACCTGCGTGATGCCGCTCGCCTGCTCCTCGGACGCGGCCGCGATCTCGCCCATGATGTCGGTCACGCGCGCGACCGCCTGCAGGATCTCGCCCATCGTCGTGCCGGCCTGGCCGACCAGCGCCGAGCCGTTGCGCACGCGCTCGACCGAATCGACGATCAGCGCGCGAATCTCCTTCGCGGCCGTCGCGCTGCGTTGCGCGAGCGAGCGCACCTCGCCCGCGACCACCGCGAAGCCGCGGCCCTGCTCGCCCGCGCGCGCGGCCTCGACCGCCGCGTTCAGCGCGAGGATGTTGGTCTGGAACGCAATGCCCTCGATCACGCCGATGATGTCGGCGATCTTGCGCGAGCTGTCGTCGATCTCGCCCATCGTGCCGATCACGCGGTTCACGACGTCGCTGCCCGTGCGCGCGATGTCCGACGCGTTGTTCGCGAGCCCGCTCGCCTGTCGCGCGTTGTCGGCGTTCTGCTTCACCGTCGCGGTCAGTTGCTCCATGCTCGCGGCCGTTTCTTCGAGCGACGCGGCCTGCTCCTCGGTGCGCTGCGACAGGTCGTCGTTGCCGGCCGAGATCTGGCGGCTCGCCGACGCGATCGATTCGGCCGACTGGCGAATCCCGCCGATCGTCGCCTGCAGCCGCGCCTGCATGTCGTGCATCGCGGCCATCATGCTCGTGCGGTCGCCCGCGCGCACCGGCACCGGCTGCGTGAGGTCGCCCCGCGCGATGCGCGCCGCGAGCGCGGCCGCTTCGTCCGGCTCGCCGCCGAGGCTGCCGCGCACGTTGCGGATGATCACCAGCATCGCCGCGCTGATCACGAGGCCGATCACGAACACCACGGCCAGGTGGCCGAGCAGCGTCCGGTAGTAGACGGTGTCGATGTCCTTCAGGAACACGCCGCTCGAGATGTTCCAGTCCCACGGCGCGAACCGCGTGACGTAGCTGATCTTCGGCACGGCCGTCTCGCTGTGCGGCAGCCGCCCGCGATATTCGGCGAACCCGCTGCCGGTCGCCTTCGCCGCGTTCAAGATCGTCACGAACAGCGGCTTGCCGTCCGGATCGAGATAGTCGCCGACCTGCGTGTTGACGAGCTTCGGCAGCGTCGGATGCATCAGCACGACCGGCTTCGAATCCATCACGAACACATAGCCCGAATCGCCGTAGCGCATCGCGGCAAGGCTCGCGAGCGCGTCGCGCTTCGCGTCGGCCTCGGGCAGCGTGCCGCTCTGCGCGAGCGCGTGATAAGCCTTCACGATGCCCGCCGCCGAATCGACGAGATTCGCGATGCCGGCCTTGCGTTCGGCGAGCATCGTCGCGCGCGTCTCGTAGGCGCTCCATGCGCCGACGCCCAGAAGACCGATCCATACCAGCGCAAGCGCGAGCCACAGCTTGCGGTTCAAACTCATTCTGCTCATCTGCGTGCCTCTGTCGATGTCGATGCCTCCGGCGCGCGAACGGCCTGCCGCGCGCAAACGGTTGCTCTTTCATTTACGGCAACGAGGCTTACATCTTGAATACGCGCGGCCGCGGCGAACCGGCGATCGACAGGCGGCGCCGCCCGCCGCCCGCCACGCGGCTCGCCGGCGCGACAGCCCGCATCCGCTGTGCTAAAAAGACCGGCTGGCCGGTGCGCGGCGCGCCGGCATCATTCCAGGGCCATCCATGTACGTCATCGACATCCACTACACCGCGTCGCTCGAGCGCATCGACGACGCGCTCGAACGCCACCGCGCGTATCTGCAGCCGCAATTCGACAAGGGCATTTTCATCGCGGCGGGGCCGAAAGTGCCGCGCGAAGGCGGCGTGATCCTCGCGGCCCGCATCGATCGCGACGAACTCGACGCGATCCTCGAGACCGACCCGTTCGTCACCGAGGGGCTCGCCACCTATCGCGTGACGGAATTCCGGATCACGCGCGCCGCCTCCGGCTTCAACGTGCCGGCGCTGCCGTAACGCGGCTTCGGCGCGATACGCGCGCATGCCGACGCGCCGCCCCAGCGGGCAGCGCATGCGCACACAATGAGAGAGGGAAACGTGACGGCGCGAAACGGCCGTCACGTACAACGCCGGGCCGGGCGCCCGGCTGCTGCCGGTCAGTCGACCAGCAGCTTCAGGTCGTGGACCCACGGGGCCGGGCCCTGGCCGTCGCGCACGAACAGGCGCAGCTTGCCGTCGCGGTCGAACACGTAGCTCGCGGCCGTGTGATCCATCGTGTAGCTGCCGGGCGTCTTGCCGGGCACCTTCGCGTAATACACGCGGAAATCCTTCGTGATCTTCTTCAGCGCCGCTTCGTCGGCCGGCCGCAGGCCGATGAACGACGGATCGAACGCGGGCACGTACTGGCCGAGCAACGCCGGCGTGTCGCGCTCCGGATCGACGGTGACAAACAGCACCTGCACGCGCTTCGCGGCATCGGGCCCGAGCTGCTTCAGCGCTTCGGACAATTCGGCCATCGTGGTCGGACACACGTCCGGGCAGTGCGTATAGCCGAAGAACATCACGACGGCCTTGCCCTTGAAGTCGGCGAGCGTGCGGACCTTGCCGGTCGTATCGGGCAGCGAGAAGTCGCTGCCGAACTGCGTGTTGCCGGTGATGTCGAGATTCTGGAATTTCGGCGCGTTGTCGCATCCGGCGAGCAGCAGCGCTGCCGCGAATGCGCACGCGAGCATCCAGCCTTGGCGCGCGCGGCGCCCGAACCGTGATGGGAGCATTGCGTTCAAACCGTGCGGTTACACGCCGAGCAGCGGGCGTGCATAGTGATCGACGAGCAGCGCGACGAACAGCAGCGACAGATAGACGATCGAGTAGCGGAAGGCCTTGCGGGCGAGTTCGTCCGAATAGTCGCGATGGATCTTCCACGCATACGCGAGGAACACCGCGCCGAGCAGCACCGCGCTCGTCAGGTAGACGGCCCCGCTCATGCCGGAAATGAACGGCATCATCGTGACCGCGAACAGGATCACCGTGTACAGCAGGATGTGCAGCCGCGTGAACTGCTCGCCGTGCGTGACGGGCAGCATCGGCAGCCCGGCGTTCTCGTAATCCTTGCGGCGATAGAGCGCCAGCACCCAGAAATGCGGCGGCGTCCATACGAAGATGATCAGCACGAGGATCCACGCGTCGCCCGGCACCGCGCCGGTGACGGCGGCCCAGCCGAGCGCCGGCGGCATCGCGCCCGACGCGCCACCGATCACGATGTTCTGCGGCGTCATCGGCTTGAGCAGCAGCGTGTAGACCACCGCGTAGCCGACGAACGTCGCGATCGTCAGCCACATCGTCAGCGGATTCGTGAACGTATAGAGCGTCCAGGCGCCGACGCTGCCGAGCACGGCCGAGAACAGCAGGATCTGCGGCGTCGTGATCTCGCCGCGCGCGGACGGACGCCACGCGGTGCGGCGCATCATCGCGTCGATCTTCTGTTCGACGAGGCAGTTGATCGCGAACGCGGCGCCGGCCAGCAGCCAGATACCGACCGTGCCGCCGATCAGCACATGCCACGGCACCATGCCCGGCGTCGCGAGGAACATGCCGATCACCGCGCAGAACACCGCGAGCTGCGTGACGCGCGGCTTCGTCAGCGCCATGTACTGGGAAAAGCGGCTACCGGGCGATTGGGAGAGGGTGCTTTGCATGGGGGCGGTCACGCCGGGGCGGCGTCGCGCGCAGGCTGCGCGACACGGCCGGGGCGGCTTGAAAGGATGCGAAAGTTTAACATGACGACGAGCAGCAGCAGGATCGCGGCCCCGCCGTTGTGCGCGACGGCGACGGGCAGCGGCCACTGCAGCACGATGTTGGTCAGCCCCGTCACGAACTGCAGCAGGACGACCAGCAGCACGCCGTTCGCGGGCCGCCGCAGCGACTCGAAGCGGCGCATCTTCAGCGCGAACGCGACCAGGTACGCGACCACGACGAACGCGAACGTGCGGTGCGTCCAGTGGATCGCCACCAGCGCGTCCTGCGTGATCGCGTCGCCGTCCTTCGTCATCCCGAGCGCGCGCCACAGGTGGAAGCCGTGCTGGAAGTCCATCGGCGGAATCCACTGGCCGTTGCAGGTCGGGAAGTCGGTGCACGCGAGCACCGCATAATTGGTGCTCACCCAGCCGCCGAGCGCGATCTGCACGACGAGCAGCACGAGCGCCGCGAGCGCGGCCGCGCGGTAACGCCCGGCCTCCGGGTCATGCGACGGCAGCGGCGTCTGCCGCGCCGCAAGCCAGCCGAGCGTGCCGAGCAGCGTCAGGCCGAGCAGCAGGTGGATCGTGACGATCACCGGCTGCAGCTTCATCGTGACCGTCCATGCGCCGAACGCGCCCTGCACGAGAATCAGCAGCAGCAGGCTCGTCGGCCACCACGGCGACACGTGCAGCGGGCGGCGGCGCAGCCGCGCGGCCCACGCGATCACCACCTGCGCGATGATCAGCACGCCGATCGCCATCGCGAAATAGCGGTGGATCATCTCGATCCACGCCTTCGTCATGCTGACGGGTCCCGTCGGCATCGCCTGATGCGCGGCCGTGATCGCCGCGTGCGCGATGAACGGCGACGACGTGCCGTAGCAGCCGGGCCAGTCGGGGCAGCCGAGGCCCGAATCGGTCAGCCGCGTGAAGCCGCCGAACATCACGAGGTCGAGGGTCAGGAACGTGGTGATCCACACGAGCTTGCGAAACTTGTCGTCGTCGGCCTTCACCCACACGTACGACAGCGGCAGCAGCGCGATGCACAGGCCGATCAGGCCGAGTTGCAGTAGATACGACATCGGAATGGTGCCTCGTTCTCTCGCCTTAACCGATGCTCGACCACTTCAGCAGCTTCGTCACGTCCGACTTGATCTTGCTGGGATTCGGGTCTTTCGGGAAACGCATCATCAGGTTGCCGTTCGGGTCGACCAGGTAGAGGTGGTCGCTGTCCTTCGTGCCGGCGTCGGCGGGCAGCCACGCGGCCACCGCGGCCGGATCGGCGACGAGCCGGCGCGTGTCCGGATACGCGTCCAGCACCTTCTGCGGCACCGCGCCCGCATCGCCGCGCAGCCACACCATCGTGATCCGGTGCCGCTCGCCCGCCTGCGTGACGCGGATCTGCCGCATGAAATAGAGCTTCTTCGCGCACGCGTCGTCGCATGCGCTGCGGTCGGTCATCACGAACAGCCAGACGCCGCGCAGCGACGACAGCGGTACCGTCTTGCCGGTTTCGTCGGTCACCTGCAGATCGGCCGGGATCGGGCGCTGCGGCTCGATCAGCGTGCCGTAGTTCGTCGATCCGCCCTTCGGCTTGATCACGTAATAGGTGAAGTACGACGCGATCATCGGCGCGGCGCACACGAGCCCCAGCAGCACGAGCATCCAGCGGCCGCGCTTGCGGGCCGCCTGCGACATCGGCGCGGCGGCCGGACCCTGACGGGAAGATTGCATGGACAAATCAGACCTCTCGAAACGAACCCGCGGCGCCGGCGCCGCGTCCTGGCACGACGCTCACGCGCCGGCCGACTTCTTCGCCGCACGCCGCGCGGCGTACAGGCCGAAGCCGAGCGCGGCGGCCGCCATCGCCCACCACTGAAACATGTAACCGTAATTGCGCTCGACGCCGGTCGTCGCCGCCGGCCAGTCGCGCACGAGCTTGTCGCCGTCGTCGCTCGTCTGCTGGATCACGAACGGCTGCAGCGGCAGCCCGGTTTCCTTCGCATACGCGGCGACGTCGAGGTTCTGCCGGATCTTCTGGTGCGCGGCCGACCCGCCTTCGCCGAGCTCGAACGCGCGCGACGCGTCGGCGCGCGCGATGCCGACGATCTCGACGTCGCCCGCCGGCGTCGCGAACGGCTCGATCGCCGTGCGATCGGCGATGTTGCGCGGCAGCCAGCCGCGATTCACGAGCACGACGCCGCCGCCCGTGAGTTTAAGCGGCATCACGACGTAAAAGCCCGGCTGGTCGTTATACGGCCGATTGTCGAGGAACACCGCCTGCTCGGGCATGAAACGGCCCTTTGCCCGCACGCGACGAAACTCGATCGACGCGAGCGGAACCGGCTGCGCGCCGATGTCGACGGGCGCCGCCTGCTCGTAGCGCGCGATGCTCGCCTGCAGCGCTTCCTTCTGGTGCGCGCGGTCGCGCTGCCAGAAACCGAGACGGATCGTGACGGCGACGACGACAAGGATCAGCAGCGCGGGCAGCCAGCGAATCTTCATCGTGCGGCCCGCCCGGCACATCCGCGAAAACGAAGTGCGATAATTATCCTCTTCCTTTCGAATTGCCGTCGTCCGGTTCGTGTCATGCACATCCTCGTTCCCATCGCCTTCGTCCTCATCATTGCCAGCATGGGCTCGGCGCTCTACTTCATGATGCACGACCGCGGCCACACGAAACGCATGGTCTGGTCGCTCGCCACCCGCGTCGGGCTGTCGGTGTCGCTGTTCCTGCTCATCCTGTTCGCGAACTGGATGGGCTGGATCCATTCGACCGGCCTGCCGATCGGGCGTTGATGCCGTTGCCGCTGTGGCACACCGTGACCGCTGTGACATTTAGCCGCACGGTCGCGCCACCAAGCAAAAGCGCCGCCTGACTGAGTCGCGGCGGCGCCGGGGCCGTGTCGCTCGCGGCTTCGCCGCCGCGCCCACGACACCAATGAAAACGGCCCGCGCATCGCTGCGCGGGCCGTTTTTGCATTTACAGCCAGTAGACGACGACGTACAGGCCGAGCCAGACGACGTCGACGAAGTGCCAGTACCACGCGGCGCCTTCGAATGCGAAGTGATGATCGGGCTTGAAGTGGCCGCGGATCATCCGCACCAGCACCACCGCGAGCATCGTGCCGCCGAGGAACACGTGGAAGCCGTGGAAGCCGGTCAGCAGGAAGAACGTCGAACCGTACACGCCGGAGTTCAGCGTCAGGTTCAGTTCGTTGTACGCGTGGTAGTACTCGAAGCCCTGCAGGAACAGGAAGCAGATCCCGAACACGAGCGTCGCGGCCAGCCATGCGATCGCCTTCTTGCGATGATCGTCGCGCAGCGCGTGGTGCGAGATCGTCAGCGTCACGCCCGACGACAGCAGGAACGCGGTGTTCAGCGTCGGGACCGGCCACGGGCCCATCGTCTTGAAGTGACCGGCGAGCGCGGCGGGGCCTTCGTTCGGCCACACGGCGGAGAAGTCCGGCCAGATCAGCTTGTAGTCGAGGCTGCCGAGCTGGTGCAGCGCGATTTCACGCGCATAGAACAGCGCGCCGAAGAACGCGCCGAAGAACATGACTTCCGAGAAGATGAACCAGCTCATGCTCCAGCGGTACGACTTGTCGACGTTCTTGCCGTAATGACCGCCTTCCGATTCGGCGATCGCGTCGCCGAACCAGTGATACAGCGTGAAGAGCAACCACAGCAGGCCGAGCAGCGCCGTGAACGGCGCCCAGTCGTGACCGTTGATCCACAGCGCTACCGAGCCGAGCATGACCAGCAGGCCGATGGCCGCGCTGATCGGATGCTGCGACGGATGCGGCACGAAATAGTACGGGGTCTGGTTTTGACCGCTCATGCTTGATTCTCCACTTCAGTCCAATTTGTGTACCGGAAACCGCTCCGGCTTTATTTCTTGCGCGGCGAGACCGCCACCGCTCGTTCCTGCACGCCGCGCCGTGGCGCCGCGCACTGCATTCTGTCTGGCCGCTAGCCGTGCACGCCGCGCCCTCAACCCACCACCGCACGCACGATCAGGATCAGCACGCCGATGAACACGCCGGCCGCGATCAACGCGACGATCAGCACGTGCAGCGGATTGAGCTGCGTCGCGTCGGCCTCCAGGTCGCGCCGCTTGCGCACCCCGAAGAACGACCACAGCACCGCTTTCAGCGCCTGACCGAACGTTCCGCTCCGCTTGGCTTCCGTCATCGCCCCGTCTCCTTCGTCATGCGTCCGGCTTCGCCGCACCCTGCGCCGCCGCCGTACTGCGCTGCGCCGGGGCCGGCGTGGCCGGGGTATTCAGCTCGAAGAACGTGTACGACAGCGTGATCGTCTTCACGTCCTTCGGCAATTTCGGGTCGATCACGAACACCACCGGCATCTTGCGCGACTCGTTCGCGGTCAGCGTCTGCTGCGTGAAGCAAAAGCACTCGATCTTCTTGAAGAACTCCGTCGCCTGCTTCGGCGCGTAGCTCGGAATCGCCTGCGCGACGACCGGCCGGCCCTGCCCGTTCGTCACGTCGTACACGATCGTCGTCAGTTCGCCCGGGTGCACGTCGAGGCTGTTGTGCTCCGGCTTGAACCCGAGCGGCCCGCGTGCGTTCGCATCGAACTCGACCGACACCGTGCGGCTGTAGTCGACCTGCGAATTCTTCACCTCGCGCTCGCTGACATCGCGCTGCACCAGGTTGTTGATGCCGGTGATCTGGCAGATCGCCCGATACATCGGAATCAGCGCGAAGCCGAAACCGAACATCAGCCCGGCCACGACGAAGAGCTTCACCAGCATCGAACGATTGAACGCGCGATCCACGGCGCCCTCTTCCGGCTTCGACATACGACGACTTCCTCGCTACTGCGTCAGTTGCTGCATCAGTGGGTGGACAGCCACCACTGCTTGATCACGACACCCACGAAAAAAACGGCGGCGATGACGAGCAGGGTGAGGCCGAGCCGCTTGTTGCCCGCGCGGATCTGCTCGGGCGTTCGTCTTTCTTGTGGATTCCGGGTCATCTGAAACTTCAGTTTCGCGCCCGCCGCGCCTGCCTGCGCGGCAGGCAGCGGCGGAGCGCTCGGTAAAACTTATTCGACGTGCGGCGGTTGCTCGAACGTGTGGAACGGAGCCGGGCTCGGCACCGTCCACTCGAGGCCCGTCGCGCCGTCCCACGGCTTGTCCGACGCCTTTTCCAGCTCGCCGCCGCCACGGTAGGCCGGCAGCGCGACCGCGAACAGGAAGTACACCTGCGCGAGGCCGAAGCCGAATGCGCCGATCGTCGCCACCTGGTTGAAGTCCGTGAACTGCGCCGGGTAGTCCGCATAGCGGCGCGGCATGCCCGCGAGACCGACGAAGTGCATCGGGAAGAACGTCAGGTTGAAGAAGATCATCGACGCCCAGAAGTGGATCTTGCCGCGCGTCTCGTTGTACATCCAGCCCGTCCACTTCGGCGCCCAGTAGTACCAGCCCGAGAACAGCGCGAACAGCGAGCCGGCCACCAGCACGTAGTGGAAGTGCGCGACCACGAAGTAGGTGCCGTGATACTGGATGTCGAGCGGCGCCATCGCGAGCATCAGGCCCGTCAGGCCGCCGAACGTGAACACGAACAGGAAGCCGATCGCGAACAGCATCGGGGTTTCGAACGTCATCGAGCCGCGCCACATCGTCGCGAGCCAGTTGAACACCTTCACGCCCGTCGGCACCGCGATCAGCATCGTCGCGTACATGAAGAACAGCTGGCCGGTGACCGGCATGCCCGTGGCGAACATGTGGTGCGCCCAGACCATGAACGACAGGATCGCGATCGATGCCGTCGCGTACACCATCGAGCTATAGCCGAACAGCGTCTTGCGCGCGAACGCCGGGATCACCTGCGACACGATCCCGAACGCCGGCAGAATCATGATGTACACCTCGGGGTGGCCGAAGAACCAGAAGATGTGCTGGTACATCACCGGGTCGCCGCCGCCTGCCGCGTTGAAGAACGACGTGCCGAAGTGGCGGTCGAACAGCACCATCGTGATCGCGCCCGCCAGAACCGGCATCACGGCGATCAGCAGGTACGCGGTGATCAGCCACGTCCACGCGAACATCGGCATCTTCATCAGCGTCATGCCCGGTGCGCGCATGTTCAGGATCGTCACGACGATGTTGATCCCGCCCATGATCGACGACGCGCCCATGATGTGGACCGCGAAGATCGCGAAGTCCATGCCCGGGCCCATCTGCGTCGACAGCGGCGCGTACAGCGTCCAGCCGGCGGCCGTCGCGCCGCCCGGCGCGAAGAACGAGCCGACCAGCAGCACCGCCGCGACCGGCAGCAGCCAGAAGCTGAAGTTGTTCATCCGCGCGAACGCCATGTCGGATGCGCCGATCTGCAGCGGAATCATCCAGTTCGCGAAGCCGACGAACGCCGGCATGATCGCGCCGAACACCATGATCAGGCCGTGCATCGTCGTGAGTTCGTTGAAGAACTCCGGACGCATGATCTGCAGGCCCGGCTCGAACAGCTCGGCACGGATGCCGAGCGCCATCACGCCGCCCGACAGGAACATGATGAACGAGAACAGCAGGTACAGCGTACCGATGTCCTTGTGGTTGGTGGCGAACAGCCAGCGACGCCAGCCGTGCGGGGCTTCGTGCGCGTGGTCGTCGTGCGCGTGGTCCGCGGCTACGTCGTGCCCGATGCTAGACATGAGAATCTCCTAATGCGAATACGTCGACTAACTCAGCGACACGTCAAGCCGCCGGGCCGATCTCGACACGCCGGGCTTCCTTCGCGTCAGCCCCGCCCGTGATCGTTTCCGGCTTTTTGAGAATGATGTGGTCTTCCGCCACGCCTGCTGCCTTCAGCGCATCGCGCACGGCTTGTGCACGATGCTTCGCGAGTTCGGCGTTCGCGTCGGCCGAGCCCGTCTTGTCGGTGAAGCCCGACAGCGCGAGCTTCGCGTCCGGATGCGCCTTCGCATAGTCGGCCGCTGCGGCGATCGCCGCTTTCGCGTCGGCCGGCAGCACGCTCTTGCCCGTTTCGAAGTAGATCGTCGACAGCGCGGCCGATGCCGCCGCCGGCTGCTCTGCGCCCGACGCGGCTTGCGCCGGCGCCGAAGCCGCTTCAGCCGGTGCCGCTGCCGCGCCCGCCGTGTCTTCCGGCAGCTTGCCGTTGCGTGCGTCGGCCACTTGCTTCGGCTGCAGCAGGTCGTTCTTGTGGTTGCCCCACGAGTTGCGTTCGTACGTGACGACCGAAGCGATGTCGAGATCCGACAGCGACGCCCACGACGGCATCGCGCCCTTGCCGTGCAGCACGCGCTCGACGTGCGCGGCGATCGGGCCGTTCACGATCGGGCTGCCGTCCATCGCCGGGAATGCGCCGAGGCCCTTGCCGTTCACCTGGTGGCAGGCCGCGCAGTTCGCCTTGTAGACTTCCTCGCCGTGCGCGACGAGTTCGGCCATCGTGTAGACCTTGTTCGGATCGACCGCGGCGCTCGCCAGCTTGGCCTTCTGCGCGGTGACCCACTTCGCGTAATCGTCGTCCGACAGGACTTCGACCACGACCGGCATGTACGCGTGTTCCTTGCCGCACAGCTCGGTACAGAAACCGCGGAACGTGCCGACCTTGTCGGCCTTGAACCACGTGTCGCGCACGAAGCCGGGGATCGCATCCTGCTTCACGCCGAACGCGGGCACGTACCACGAGTGGACGACGTCGTTCGCGGTCGTGATAATGCGGATCTTCTTGTTGACCGGCACGACGAGCGGGTTGTCGACTTCCTGCAGATAGGTGTCGGTGATCGGCTTCTTGCCCATCACTTCGTCGCGCGGGGTGGTCAGCGTCGACAGGAAGCCGATGCCCTCGCCCGGGCCCTTCACGTAGTCGTAGCCCCACTTCCACTGGTAGCCGGTGACCTTGATCGTGAGATCGGCGTTCGTCGTGTCCTTCATCGCGACGACGGCCTTCGTCGCCGGCAGCGCCATCAGCACGACGATGACGAACGGCACGATCGTCCAGATGATCTCGACGGTCGTGCTTTCATGGAAATTGGCGGCCTTGTGGCCCTTGGATTTGCGGTGCGCGAAGATCGAATAGAACATCACGCCGAACACGCCGACGAAGATCACCGTACACAGGATCAGCATCATCGTGTGGAGATCGTAGAGCTCCTCGGCGATCTTCGTGACAGGCGGCTGAAAGTTGATCTCGTTGACACGGGGGCCGCCCGGGCTATCACCGACCGCCAGGGCCGCACCGGCAAAGAGCAATCCGCTGCATGCCAGCACGCCCGCGAGGGCTCGCTTGATTGTTTTCATAGCATCCTTACCCAAAATTTCCATTCAAACCCTCCCCCGTCGCAAGCCGCCGGCCTGTTCCGGCCATTGACCGCGCCTCGTCAGCCGCAGCGCCTGAGCGACGCACGCAGCTCGTCGGCGAACTGCGCACGCTTGTACTGCGCGAGATGCTGCCCGATCACGACGGTCTGCCCGCGCGACACCAGCCGAATCGGATCGCGTGGCGTCGCACCCGGCTCGACCCGCACCCAGCGCGGGTTGAATTCGATCTGCGTGAGCCGCTCCGCATCCATCCGCTCGATCACGAGCCGGTGCGGAAACAGCCTGATGCGCTCGTAGTCGACCGCATGGCGAGCATAGATCGCGAATGCGACACCCACCGCCAGCAACTCGATTCCGGTGAAGGGCATGACGAGCCAGGCCCCTCTCCACATCAGCAACGCCGCGATCGCCAGCGAGAAGCCCGCAAGCGACGCGTAAAACAGCACGAACTGGCGCGGCGACACCGAACAGTTGCGTTTCATGAGCCAGTCTTCGAGGACCGGTTCGCTGTCCGCCGTCTCCGCCAAAACGTTCGCTGCTTCCATCGCCGCCTCACGCGAATGGCATGCGATGCATGCCTGCATCGGACTCGCCGGCCCGTATTGCGGGGACCCCGGGACGACAAGCTGACGCATTATAGGCGGGTTCAATGGCATCCACAAGCAAGCGCCTATCGCCCGCCAAGCCAAGCGCGACAAGCTTTCCGGCCGTTTTAGCCGCCAATTCGACCCCGCTTTGCACCGCTAATTTCGGACATAACAAAACCCCTCTTTACCGCTTTACCGATTCCTCGGGCGCCCCTTGCCGATGTCCTCGATGCGCACGATCCCGTGCCCTTCGGCGGTCGTGCGTGGCACGGCCTTCCACGCGTGGCCGTAGATCACCTCGAACGTCAGCGGGATCGTGCCGTCGTCGCGCCGGCGCGCGTCCAGCGCGTCGCCGAGCGCCGCGCGAAAGCGCCGCGCCGCGTGCGGCGGCGCCGTGCGCGCGAACGGATAGGCGCCCCAGCGGCGCACGTCGGCCAGCAGGGAATCGGCGGATTTGTACGTGACGGTCAGCACTTCCTGGTCCATCACGGGAATCTCGAAGCCGCTCTCGACGAGCATGTCGCCGAGGTCGTGCATGTCGACGAAATCGATCACGCGCGCGGCGGGCGGCGCGATGCCGAGCGCGGCTTCGGCGTCCGCGCAGGCCGCGCGCAGCTCGCGCAGCGTGTCCGGGCCGAGCGTGCTGAACATCAGCAGCCCGTTCACGCGCAGCACGCGCTGCCATTCGGGGAAGACGGTATCGGGACGCGAATGCCAGTGGAGCGCGAGATTCGACCAGATCAGGTCGAATGCGCCGCCGGGAAACGGCAGCGCCGCGAAATCGGCCTGCGCGACGCGCGGGCCGCGCTGGCCCAGCGCCCGGCCGAGCGAGGCCGGCAGCCAGCGGCGCCAGGTGGTCTGCTCGACCTCGCGCTGACCGGCCCGCGCGAGCATCGCGCCGGACAGGTCCACGCCGAACACCGGCGCCTCCGGAAAGCGTGCGCGCAGCGCCGGCAGGTCGTCGCCCGGGCCGCAGCCCGCATCGAGCACGGCCGCGGGGCTCACCTTGATGTATTCGAGGCGCTCGTTCATCCGCTGCGCGATCTCGCGCGGCAGGAACGCAACCGCATCGAACGTGGCGGCACGGCGGTCGAAGATCCGCCGCAGGCGCCTGGCGTCATTGGCCGGACGGCCGGTTGAAGTCGAAGCTGGGGACATGTCGGGCACACTGGCGAAGAGCCCGAAGTATACTCGCTCGCCTCGCAAGCTTCATTGAGGCGGCATGCCAGGAGTGTTGCGATGGTCCGCGGTTCCGCCGGGCGCACGATGCGCGTCGTTTTGTCGCAGGTTCGAACGCTGGTCGTGCGCGTTGCCGCGGTCACGTTGCCGAATCGCTGCGCGTTGTGCGGCAATTTGTCACACACCGTAATTTGCGGCGCCTGCGATGCCGCGTACTGGAATGAAGCGCGGCTGCGCTGCGACGTGTGCGCGCTGCCGCTCGGCGCCGGGCAGGCACGATCGCCCGCTGGCGGACGCACCGGCCGCGCGGCCGCGTACCGGTGCGAAGCGTGCCGCACCGCGCCGCCGCCGTTCGATGCGACGCTCGCCCTCGCCGATTACCGCGCGCCGCTCGACGGGCTCGCGCGCGGCCTGAAGTTTCACGCGCGGCTCGCGCTCGGCGGCGAATTCGCGGCCCGCCTCGCACGGCTGGTCGACGATACGCGCGGCGCGAGCGGCTTCGACCTCGTCGCGCCGGTGCCGCTGTCGCACCGGCGGCTCGTCGCGCGCGGCTACAACCAGGCATGGGCGATCGCGCGTCCGCTCGCGCGCCGGCTCGGCGTGCCAGCGGACGCGGCCCTGCTCGCACGCGTCGCCGACACCGCGCCGCAGTCGCGGCTCGATCGGCGCGGACGGTACGACAACGTGATGGCGGCGTTCGCGGTGGCAGGCGGCGTCGCCGGCCGCCACGTCGCGCTCGTCGACGACGTGATGACGTCCGGCGCGACGCTCGCGGCGGCCGCCCAGGCGCTGAAGGCGGCGGGCGCCGTGCGCGTGACGAATCTGGTTGCGCTGCGCACCGCCAAGGATTAATTAGATGGAAAGGCCGGCCGCCCGCGCGCGGCCGTCACGAACCGGCCGGCCGGATGCACGCGCGTTGCGCCGCTCCGGCCGCCCCAGCCAAACCGAAACATGTTCAACGTCGTCCTCGTCGCTCCCGAAATTCCGCCGAACACCGGCAACGTGATCCGCCTGTGCGCGAACACCGGCGCGCACCTGCACCTGATCGAGCCGCTCGGCTTCCCGCTCGACGACGCGCGGATGCGCCGCGCCGGCCTCGACTATCACGAATATGCGCAAATGCGCGTGCACCGCGACTGGGACGCGTTCGTCGCCGCCGAAGCGCCCGATCCCGCGCGGATGTTCGCGTTCACGACGCGCGGCTCGGGCCGCTTCCACGATCATGCGTTCCTGCCCGGCGACTGGTTCGTGTTCGGCTCGGAAACGCGCGGCCTGCCCGCCGAGCTGCTCGACCGCTTCCCGAACGAACAGCGCGTGCGCCTGCCAATGCGGCCGGACAACCGCAGCCTGAACCTGTCGAACACGGTCGCGGTGGTCGTGTTCGAGGCGTGGCGCCAGGCCGGCTTCGAAGGCGGCGCGTAACGCTCGCTGGCGCAATCCGCGGCGCGGAGCCCGTCAGGTTCGCGCAAGCCGCGCGCGGTACAGGTCGTAGATGTCGGGGGAAAAGCACGCGAACACCACGCGGGCGAGATTCGGCGCCTGCGCGAGCATCTCGGCGACGGTGCCGACCGCGATGTCGACGGCGGCTTCGGCCGGATAGCGGTAGACGCCGCAACTGATCGCGGGAAACGCGATCGACGTCGCGGCCACTTCTTCGGCCAGCTCGATCGCGCGCCGGTAGCACGACGCGAGCAGCTCGGCCTCGCCGCGCGCGCCGCCGTACCAGACGGGCCCGACCGCGTGGATCACGTAGCGCGCCGGCAACCCGTGGCCGCGCGTGAGCTTCGCGTCGCCGGTGTCGCAGCCGCCGAGCGTGCGGCACTCGGCGAGCAGGCCGGGGCCGGCCGCGCGGTGGATCGCGCCGTCGACGCCGCCCCCGCCGAGCAGCGAGCCGTTCGCGGCGTTGACGATCGCATCGACGTCGAGCGTCGTGATGTCGACGAGCTGTGCATCGAGCGTGGTGGAATGGATCTGCAGCATGACAACCTCGCGGAACGCGGGAGACCGTTCAAGCGTAGCCCGCTTTTTGGCGCCGCGCGCCCGGCGCAACCGTGCCGGGCGATCCGGTCGCGCGCGACGCGGACCGCGCCTATTCGGCGCGCGCGTCGCGGCGCAGCAGGCCGCTCACGGCGTCGCGCGGCGCGATGCCGTCGAACAGCACGCCGCATACGGCTTCCGTGATCGGCATTTCGATCGACTGCGCGCGCGCGAGCGCCAGCACGGCCTGCGCGCAGCGCACGCCTTCGGCCACGTGGCCGAGCGCGCCGAGGATGTCGTTCAGCGTGCGGCCGGCCGCCAGTTGCAGGCCGACCGTGCGGTTGCGCGACAGGTCACCCGTCGCGGTCAGGATCAGGTCGCCGAGGCCCGTGAGCCCCGTGAAGGTTTCCGCGCGGCCGCCGAGCGCCACGCCGAGCCGCGACATTTCAGCGAGGCCGCGCGTGATCAGCGCGGCGCGTGCGTTCAGCCCGAGGCCGAGGCCGTCGGAAATGCCGGTCGCGATCGCCAGCACGTTCTTCACCGCGCCGCCGACCTCGACGCCGACCACGTCGTCGCCCGTGTAGATCCGCATCGCGCCGTGATGGAACGCGGCGAGCGTTCGCTCGCGGCATTCGGCCGACGCGCTCGCGACCGTCAACGCGACGGGCAGCGACTGGCCGACCTCGCGCGCGAAACTCGGGCCCGACAGCACGCCGTTGCTCCGCTGTTCGGGCAGCTCGGCCGCGATCACCTGATGCGGCAGCAGATGCGTGTCGGCCTCGAAGCCCTTGCAGACCCAGACGATGTGCGCGGGCACGCAGCCTGCATCGCGCATCGCGCGACACAGCGTGCGCAGCCCGGCCACCGGCGCGGCGATCACGCACAGCGCGTCGTGAGCGGCGCCATGCGCGAGCGCGGCGCCGAGATCGGCGTCGTAGCGCAGCGCGTCAGGCAGCGCGATGCCGTCGAGATAGCGGGAATTTTCGTGCCGGGCCCGCAGCCCGGCGATGAGCGCGGCGTCGCGCGCCCACAGAAGCGTATCGTGCCGCGCGGCCAGATGGCCCGCGAGCGCGGTGCCCCAGGCACCGGCGCCGAGAACGGCTACTTTCATACCCAGCACCGGTCCGGAGTGAAACGTCAGTTCAGCGTCGTGCCGTTCGGCGCACCGTTCGCGCCTGCCGCGGCGCCGGCCTGCTGCTGAAGCTGCGCGAGACGCTGCTCGTACAGCGCCTGGAAGTTGATTTCGGCCAGGTGGATCGGCGGGAAGCCGGCACGCGTGATCGCGTCGGCGATGTTCGAGCGCAGGTACGGGAACAGGATCGTCGGGCACGCGATGCCGACGAGCGGGTCGAGCTGTTCGTCCGGAATGTTGCGGATGTCGAAAATGCCGGCCTGCTTCGCTTCGATCAGGAATGCGACCTTGTCCTTCACCTTCGCGGTGACGGTACCCGACACGATGACTTCGAACACGCTTTCCGCGAGGCGGTCGGCCTTGACGTCGACTTCGACTTCAACCGACGGCATGTCCTGCTCGAGGAAGATCGCCGGCGAATTCGGCTGCTCGAGCGACATATCCTTCAGGTAGACGCGCTGGATGTTGAAGAACGGTTGGTTTTCGACGTCGGACATGGTGTTTCCCTAAAAGTGGTGACGGGGCGGCCCGGCTGTTCGCCGGCCGCCACGGATGTATCGTGCGCGCCCAAGCCGCGGCGCGGCCGGCGGCCATTCTGCCCTAATCAGGCCGCTTGCAGAAGCGGCACGAGGCCGCCTTCGCGGTCGAGCTTCGACAGATCGTCGTAACCGCCGACGTGCGTGTCGCCGATATAGATCTGCGGGACCGTGCGGCGCCCCGTGCGCGTCATCATTTCCTCGCGGCGGGCCGGATCGCGATCGATCAGCACCTTTTCGATCTGCTCGACGCCGCGCAGCTTCAGCAGGCGCTCGGCCTGCATGCAATACGGACACACCTGCGTGCTGTACATCAAAACCTTGTTCACTTCGCCACTCCTTGTTTGACGACCGGCATCCCGGCCTGCTGCCAGGCGGCCACGCCGCCTTCGAGCACGTGCACCTCGGCGTAGCCCGCCGCCTCGACCTCGCGCGCCGCCTTCTGCGACTGCTGGCCGTTCTGGCAGACGAGCAGCACCGGGGTGCTCTTGTTCTTCGCGACCTGCGCAATTTTCGCGCCGATCTCGCCCGCGGCGACCTGACGCGCCGACGGCAGATGGCCGGCCGCGAAATCGGACGGGGCGCGCAGGTCGATCACGACCGCGTTGCGACGATTGATGAGCTGCGTCGCCTCCGCGGCCGACAAGCCGCCGCGGCCGCGGCGCAGCGCCGGCCATGCAAGCAGGCCGCCGGAAACCAGCAGGATCGCGATAAGGGCCAGGTTCGTGTAATTGGTAAAGAACGTCACGGAATGTCGCCGGAAAAGAGAAATCGGATGAGGACAATCCTGCCATTATAAAATAACCGTCTTGCGCGATGGCGGGCCCGAACCGGGCGCCGCGCGACGCGCCCCGCTTCCCTCTCACTACCGACCGCAAGATCCATGTACAAACTCGTTCTCATCCGCCACGGCGAATCGACGTGGAACAAGGAAAACCGCTTCACCGGCTGGGTCGACGTCGACCTGACCGAACAGGGTCGCAATGAAGCCTACCAGGCCGGCGAATTGCTCAAGGAGGCCGGCTACACGTTCGACATCGCGTACACGTCGGTGCTCAAGCGCGCGATCCGCACGCTGTGGCACGTGCAGGACAAGATGGACCTGATGTACCTGCCGGTCGTCCACTCGTGGCGCCTGAACGAGCGCCACTACGGCGCGCTGTCGGGCCTGAACAAGGCAGAAACGGCCGCGAAGTTCGGCGACGAGCAGGTGCTCGTGTGGCGCCGCAGCTACGACACGCCGCCGCCCGCGCTCGAGCCGACCGACGAACGCGCGCCGTTCGGCGACCCGCGCTACGCGAAGGTGCCGCGCGAGCAGCTGCCGCTCACCGAATGCCTGAAGGACACGGTCGCGCGCGTGCTGCCGCTGTGGAACGAGTCGATCGCGCCCGCGGTGCGCGCCGGCAAGCAGGTGCTGATCGCCGCGCACGGCAACTCGCTGCGCGCGCTGATCAAGTACCTCGACGGCATCTCGGACAGCGACATCGTCGGCCTGAACATCCCGAACGGCGTGCCGCTCGTGTATGAACTCGACGAGAACCTGAAGCCGATCAAGCACTATTACCTCGGCGACCAGGAAGCGATCGCGCAGGCGCAGGCCGCCGTCGCGAAGCAGGGCAAGGCGGGCTGACGCCCGTCGCGGCGGGCGGCCCGCGTCCCGGCGCGGCCGTCCGTCCGCGGTTCGGGCCGCGGCCCGCACGCCGCGCGAACCTTCGCGGCCCTGCCGCGGTCGAATCCGCTTTCGAACTCCGCTGCGCGCCCGGCGGCGCCCTGCCGGGCCCTCAGCGGCCGTTGCGGCGCTTTTCGCGCCGTTCCACTGAGTTATCGGACGAACAGTTATACTTGTCCGCTACATCCCCGCTACCGCCACGCGCTTCCCGACCGCACCCGACTCTCTATGCGAATGAATTTGAAGAACATCGGCCTGATTGCCGCGGGCCTCGCCACGGGCGTATTCGCCACGCTGCAGGTTTCCGCTTCGGCCGAGCAGACCGCCACGGCGCCGCTTCCCCTCGACCAGCTCCGCCTGTTCGCGGAAGTATTCGGGCAGATCAAGCGCGAGTACGTCGAGCCGGTCGACGACAAGAAGCTGCTGACGGCCGCGATCAAGGGCATGGTGTCGAGCCTCGATCCGCACTCGTCGTTCCTCGACAAGACCGACTATGACGAGCTGCAGGAGCAGACGAAGGGCCGCTTCGCGGGTCTCGGCATCGAGATCTCGCAGGAAGACGGCCTCGTCAAGGTGATCTCGCCGATCGAGGACACCCCCGCGTTCCGCGCCGGCATCCGTCCGGGCGACCTGATCACGCGCATCAACGACAAGCCGGTGCGCGGCATGACGCTCGACAAGGCCGTCAAGCAGATGCGCGGCGAGCCGGGCACCAAGGTCACGCTGACGATCTTCCGCAAGAGCGACGACCGCACGTTCCCGGTCACGGTCACGCGCGCGATCATCAAGGTCCAGAGCGTGAAGATGAAGATGCTCGATCCGGGCTACGCGTATGTCCGCATCACGAGCTTCCAGGAGCGCACGACGCCCGATCTCGCGCAGAAGCTGCAGGACATCGCGCGCCAGCAGCCGAACCTGAAGGGCCTGATCCTCGACCTGCGCAACAACGGCGGCGGCCTGCTGCAGAGCGCGGTCGGCGTGGCCGGCGCGTTCCTGCCGCCCGACTCGGTCGTCGTGTCGACCAACGGCCAGATCCCCGATTCGAAGCAGGTCTACCGCGATACGTACGACAACTATCGCCTGCCGTCCTTCGACGGCGATCCGCTGAAGAACCTGCCGCCCGTCTTCAAGACCGTGCCGATGATCGTGCTGACGAACGCATATTCGGCGTCCGCGTCGGAAATCGTCGCCGGCGCGCTGCAGGATTCGAAGCGCGCGCAGATCATGGGCAAGACGACGTTCGGCAAGGGTTCGGTGCAGACGGTGCGCCCGATGACGGCCGACACCGCGCTGCGCCTGACCACCGCGTACTACTACACGCCGAGCGGCCGTTCGATCCAGAACAAGGGCATCACGCCGGACGTGCCGGTCGATCAGTACGCGGACGGCGATCCGGACGACGTGCTCGTGACGCGCGAGGTCGACTACACGAACCACCTCGCGAACACGCAGGATCCGAACGAGAAGAAGGAACAGGAAGAGCGCGAGCAGCGCCGGATGGATCAGTTGCGCGTGCTCGAAGAGCAGAACGACAAGAAGACGCCGGAGCAGCGCCAGAAGGATCGCGATCGTAAGCCGATCGAGTTCGGCAGCGCCGACGACTTCATGATGCAGCAGGCGCTCAACAAGCTCGAAGGCAAGCCGGTCCAGGAATCGAAGTCGCTGCTCGCCGAGAGCACGACGAAGAGCCCGGCCGCGAAGGCTGCCGCGAGCGCGAAGGCATCGGGCGCGAGCGCCGCGAAGCCGGCTTCCGCACCGAAGCCGGCCTCCGCGCCGAAGTAAGCGCCGGCCGGTATCCGACGGGCCATCGCGGGAAGACCGCGATGGCCCGTTTTTCATGCGCGCTTAAAATAACGGACGTCCGCCCGCCTCGCCCACGACTGCCCATGAACGACGATCAACTCCTTCGCTACTCCCGCCACATCCTCGTCGACGAAATCGGCATCGAGGCGCAGCAGCGCTTTCTCGACGCGCATGCGATCGTCGTCGGCGCGGGCGGCCTCGGCTCGCCCGCCGCGATGTACCTCGCGGCGTCGGGGGTCGGCACGCTCACGCTCGTCGACGCCGACACGGTCGACCTCACGAACCTGCAGCGGCAGATCCTGCACGTGACGGCATCGGTCGGGCGCAGCAAGGTCGAGTCGGGACGCGACGCGCTGGCGCAACTGAATCCCGAGGTGAAGGTGAACGCGGTCGCGGCGCGCGTCGACGATGCATGGCTCGACGCGCACGTGCCGCACGCGAGCGTCGTGCTCGACTGCACCGACAACTTCGCGACGCGGCACGCGATCAACCGTGCGTGCGTCGCGCACGGCGTGCCGCTCGTGTCGGGCGCCGCGCTGCGCTTCGACGGCCAGATCAGCACGTTCGACTTCCGCGACGCGGCCGCGCCCTGCTATGCGTGCGTGTTCCCGGAAGACCAGCCGTTCGAGGAAGTCGCGTGCGCGACGATGGGCGTGTTCGCACCGACCGTCGGGATCATCGGCGCGATGCAGGCGGCCGAGGCGCTGCGCGTGATCGGCGGCATCGGCAAGACGCTCAACGGGCGGCTGATGATGCTCGATTCGCTGCGGATGGAATGGACGACGATGAAAATCGCCCGCCAGGCCGATTGCCCCGTGTGCGGCGGGCGGCACTGACGCGCGCATCACGCATGCGCCGGACCGCGCTTGCGTGACACTTCGCTACAGTTCGCGGCCAGCGGCGGCTGAACGCCCAAGCGCGCCCGGGCTCGCCTAGGCGGCCGCGTCCGCGCGCGGCTCGGCGACCGACAGCCGCTGCAGCGCCGCCTGCACTTCTTCCGGCTCGAACGCGGCCAGCACGTCGGCCGTCGGCTTTTCGAGCGCCTTCAGGTGCGCGCGCAGGATCTCCTGCTTCACGACGAGCAACTGGCTCGGATGCATCGAGAACTCGGTGAGCCCCATCCCGAGCAACAGGCGCGTGAGCGCCGGATCGCCCGCCATCTCCCCGCACACCGACACCGACACGCCCGCGCGCTTCGCCTCGCGCAACGTGTAAGCGATCAGATGCAGCACCGCCGGATGCAGCGGATCGTACAGATGCGCGACCGCATTGTCGGCGCGATCGATCGCGAGCGTGTACTGGATCAGGTCGTTCGTGCCGATCGACAGGAAATCGAAGCGCTTCAGGAACAGCGGCAGCGCGATCGCCGCGGCCGGGATCTCGATCATCGCGCCGATGCGCACGTTCGGATCGTACGCGAGCCCCGCGTCGTCGAGCTGGCGCTTCGCCTCGCGGATCAGGTCGAGCGTCTGGTCGATCTCCTGCGCGTGCGCGAGCATCGGGATCAGGATCTTCACCTGGCCGAACGCGGACGCGCGCAGGATCGCGCGCAACTGCGTGAGGAACATCTGCGGCTCGGACAGGCTCCAGCGGATCGCGCGCAGCCCGAGCGCCGGGTTCGGCGCCGTTTCGTAGCCTTCGTCGAGCGCCTCGAGCGGTTTATCGGCGCCGACGTCGATCGTGCGGATCGTCACCGGCATGCCCTTCATCCACTCGACGGCCCGCTTGTACGCGGCGAACTGCTCCTCCTCTTCCGGCATCTCCTTCTGATGCATGAACAGGAACTCGGAGCGGAACAGGCCGACGCCGACCGCGCCGGCCTCGACGGCCGCCTTCGCGTCGTCGGGCAGCTCGATGTTCGCGTACAGGTCGATCTTCGTGCCGCACAACGTTTGCGTCGGCGAGAACTTCAGGCGCTGCAGCTTGCGTTGCTCCAGCAGCTTCTCGGACTGGCGGTACGAATATTCCTCGAGGACGATCGGCGCCGGATCGACGATCACGATGCCCGCGTCGCCGTCGACGATGATCAGGTCGTCCTGGCGGATCAGCGCACTCGCATGCTGGACGCCGACCGCGGCCGGAATGCCGAGGCTGCGCGCGACGATCGCGGTGTGCGACGTGCGCCCGCCGAGATCGGTGACGAACGCCTGGAACGACTGCGTCTTGAACTGCATCATGTCGGCCGGCGCGATGTCGTGCGCGACCACGATCATCTCGTTCGTGCCATTCCTGGCCGCGCCGTCGAGCGCCTGCGACGCCGACGGCGCACCGGCGAGCGCCTTCAGCACGCGCTCGACCACCTGCTCGATGTCGGCCTTGCGCTCGCGCAGGTATTCGTCCTCGATGTCGTCGAAATGGCGCGTGAGCAGCTCGAGCTGCTCGGTCAGCGCCCATTCGACGTTGTAGCGGCGCGTGCGGATCAGGTCGATGGTTTCCTGCACGAGCATCTCGTCGCTCAGGATCATCGTGTGAACGTCGATGAAAGCGCCGACTTCGCTCGGGGTGTCGTCGGTCAGGTCGGCGCGCAGCGCTTCGAGCTCGCGGCGCACGACGTCGAGCGCCGTGCGGAATCGCTCGACTTCGGCGTCGATCTGGTTGGCCTCGATCAGGTAATGGGCGACGTCGAGCGCCGCCGGCGCGATCAGATACGCTCGCCCGATCGCGATACCTCGTGAGACGGGAATGCCATGCAGCGTGAAGGACACGCGCACCTCCTCTGTACAAGTAAAGCCGCGGCACACTGCTGCGATGCGCTTATGACCCCGGTTAGCGATTATAAATTCCGCGACTCCCTGCTGACTGCATGCACCGCAGCATTGCGCATTTCGCATCAATGCTTCCGACGAAAAAAATGCCGCGAAACCCGCGGCATTCTCAGTCGAAACGGCAACGATCGCGCGCGGCGATCACTGACCTTCGCCGAACTTGTCGGCGATCAGCTTCAGCAGCGCGTCCATCGCTTCCCGCTCGTCGGGCCCTTCGGTCTCGATCGTCACGGTGCTGCCGATACCGGCCGCCAGCATCATCACGCCCATGATGCTCTTCGCGTTGATCTTGCGCCCGTTGCGTGTCATCCAGACTTCCGACTGGAAGTTGCCGGCCAGTTGCGTGAGCTTGGCCGATGCGCGCGCATGGAGCCCCAATTTATTGACGATGGTGGTTTCTTGTTGAAGCATGATTCTCGGTCGGGTCGGTCGGGACCGCCGGCGGCGCGCGCCGGCGGGTCGTCTAAAACGGAAAACGGATGCTCAGTGCGATTCGCTCGGGGTGCGCGGCTGCGGTTCGGGCGGAATCGGCGCGCACTGGCCGCAGCCGGTTTCCGTCGGCGGCGGCGGCGTGCCGGACGACACCTCGTGCACGCCCTTCGCGCCGCCGGACAGCGCCTTGTCGACCAGCTTGTCGAGCGGCACGGTGCGGTAGCAGACGGCCCGCACGAGCATCGGCAGGTTCACGCCGGCCAGCACGCGCACGTTGTCGAGCTTCGCGAGCTGGCCCGCGATGTTCGCGGGCGTCGCGCCGTACATGTCGGTCAGCACGACGACGCCGTTGTCTTCGCGCAGCCGCGCGAGTTCCGCGTGCGCAAACGCCATCACCTGGGCCGGATCGCTGTCGGCCATCACGTCGATGCAGCCGATGCGGGCGGGCACGCCGCCGTAGATGTGCGCGATGCAGTCGCGCAGCGCGGTGGCGAGCGGGGCGTGCGCGATGATCAGGATCCCGGCCATGTCAGATCGCTCCCGGCCGCCCCTGGCGGGCCGATACCCCGCGGCGGGGCAATGAGCGTAGCGAGTGTGGGGAACGTTTCATGTTCAGCCTTGCAACAGTGTCGGCCCGACCGCCGGGCCTTCGGTGCGCCGATCACGGCACCGGGCAAGCGGGCATTGTAGCAGGCCGGTCAAGCGGCTCCGGCGACGGGGGACCTGCGCGGCCGCCGCCGGGGTTGCACGGGCGGCGGCCTACGCGGCCGCACGCTCCAGCGCGTCGATGAACATCGCGGCGACGTCGAAGCCCGTCTGCTCCATGATCTCGCGGAAGCACGTCGGGCTCGTGACGTTCACCTCGGTCAGCCAGTCGCCGATCGCGTCGAGGCCGACCAGCAGCAGCCCGCGCGACGCGAGCACGGGCCCGAGCGTCGCGGCGATCTCGCGATCGCGCTCCGTCAGCGGCTGCGCGACGCCGAGGCCGCCCGCGGCGAGATTGCCGCGCACCTCGCTGCCCTGCGGAATCCGCGCGAGCGAATACGGCACCGGCTCGCCGCCGATCAGCAGGATGCGCTTGTCGCCGGCCTTGATCTCGGGAATGAACTTCTGCGCCATCACCGAGCGCGTGCCGTCGTGGCTCAGCATCTCGACGATCGAGCCGAGGTTCATGCCGTCCGGCTTCACGCGGAACACACCCATCCCGCCCATCCCGTCGAGCGGCTTCAGGATCACGTCGCCGTGCTCGGCGTGGAACGCGCGCAGCCGTTTCGCGTCGCGCGTGACGAGCGTCGGCGCGACGAACTGTGGAAACTCGCCGATCGCGAGCTTCTCCGAGTGATCGCGGATCGACTGCGCCTTGTTGAACACGCGTGCCCCCGCGCGCTCGGCCAGCTCGAGCAGCCACGTCGACGTCACGTATTCCATGTCGAACGGCGGATCCTTGCGCATCAGCACCGCGCCGAACGATTCGAGACGGCGCGCGTCGACCGGGCCCACGTCGAACCAGGTGTCGCGATGCAAGTCGTCCAGTTCGCCGACGAACGCGATGCGCCGCACGTCGGCCTCGACCGCCGAGCCCGTCCACGCGAGGTGGCGCGGCTCGCACGCGTACACCGCATGCCCGCGCCGGGCGGCCTCCGCCATCATCGCGTAGGTCGAATCCTTGTAGATCTTGAAATGCTCGAGCGGGTCGGCGATAAAAAGAATGTCCATGCGGGTCCTGTACGTAGCGAAGGTCCGTTACACCTGGATGGCTTCGGGGTCGGTCTTTTCCAGTTCGATCGACGACGCGATCAGCGACAGCCGCGCGACGACGCCGTACATGTAGAAACGGTTCGGCGGCGCGGCGCCCGGCTTGGCGCCTGCATCCGGCAGCGCGGTGTGCTCGAAGCCGAGCGGCACGTAGTGCATGCCGGGCGCGTTCAGGTTCTGGTCGCGCTCGCGGCCGCCGTGCGTACGGTAGAAGCCGCCGACCACGTAGCGGTCGATCATGTACACGACCGGCTCGGCCACTTCGTCGCCGACGCGCTCGAACGTGTAGACGCCTTCCTGCACGATCACGTCGCGCACCGCGAGGCCGGCCTTCGATTCGGCCATCTGCGCGCGCTCGGCCTTCGTCATGCGGCCGATCTCGGCCGCGTCGTGCACGGTCATCACGCCACGGCCCGCGGTGCCCGCGTCGGCCTTCACGACGACGTACGGCTTTTCGCTGATCCCGTATTCGCGATACTTGCGCGCGATCTTCTTCAGCACGCCGTCGATCGCGTCGGCGAGCGCCTGCTCGCCTTCATGCGCCTGCCAGTCGACACCTTCCACGTGCGCGAAATACGGATTCACCATCCACGGATCGACACCGACCATCTTCGCGAACTTCTTCGCGACGTCGTCGTAGCACGCGAAGTGCGTCGACTTGCGGCGCACGGCCCAGCCCGCGTGCAGCGGCGGCAGCAGGTATTGCTCGTGCAGGTTTTCCAGCACGGCCGGGATGCCGGCCGACAGGTCGTTGTTCAGCAGGATCGAGCACGGATCGAAATTCTTCAGGCCGAGGCGGCGCTGCGAACGCTCGAGCGGTTCGAGCACGATCTTCTGGCCGTCGGCCAGCGTGATCGGCGTCATGTCGGTGATGCCGGGGTCGAGCGAGCCGAAGCGCACGTTCAGGCCGGCCTGGCGCATGATCGTCGCGAGACGCGCGACGTTTTCCAGATAGAACGCGTTGCGGGTCGGCAACTCGGGAATCACGAGCAGATTCTTCGCGTCCGGGCAGATCTTCTCGATCGCGGCCATCGCGGCCTGTACGGCGAGCGGCAGCACTTCGGACGGCAGATTGTTGAATGCGCCGGGAAACAGGTTCGCATCGACGGGCGCCAGCTTGAAGCCGGCATTGCGCAGGTCCACCGAACAATAGAACGGCGGGGTGTGTTCCTGCCATTCGAGCCTGAACCAGCGTTCGATCGCAGGCGTCGCGTCGAGGATCTTCTGCTCGAGTTCGAGCAGCGGACCGTTCAACGCGGTAACGAGGTGGGGAACCATGAATCACTCGCGAGCGGGAGAATGAAGATTGTAGAGCAATTGCCTTGCCCATTTGGGGATTGTTCCCGGCTTCACAAGGATTATGGAGGCAGTTTTCGGCTATTGACCCGATAGAGTGAAGGGTTATCCGCTACGGCAGCGGGTGACAGGAGAAAAAAAGCCCGCCGGTGAGGCGGGCCGAAGTCGCTGCGCTCATTCGGAGCGGGCGCCGTCGTCGCGGCGGCCCGCCGTTGATTCGTGTGACTTATTCCACGTGCTCGCCGTGCAGGATCACGTCGAGACCTTCGCGCTCTTCCTCTTCGGTCACGCGCAGGCCGATCGTCAGGTCGATCAGCTTCAGCAGCACGAAGCTCAGCACGCCGCTGTAGACCAGCGTGATCACCACGCCCTTCGCCTGCAGCAGCAGGCTGCCGTCGAAACCGCCGATGTCCTTGACCGCGAATACCCCGGTCAGCAGCGCACCGAGAATCCCGCCGATGCCGTGCACGCCGAACGCGTCGAGCGAATCGTCGTAGCCGAGCTTCGACTTGAGCCAGGTGGCCGACCAGAAGCAGATCACGCCCGCCGCGATGCCGATCACGAGCGCGCCCGCCACGCCGACGAAGCCGGCTGCCGGCGTGATCGCCACGAGACCCGCGACCGCGCCCGACACGATGCCGAGCACCGACGGCTTGCCCTTCGCGATCCACTCGGCGAACATCCAGCCGAGCGCCGCGCAGGCGGTCGCGACTTGCGTGGTCAGCATCGCGAAGCCGGCACGGCCGTCGGCCGCGACCGCCGAACCCGCGTTGAAGCCGAACCAGCCGACCCACAGCATCGAGCCGCCGATCATCGTCAGCACCAGGTTGTGCGGCGCCATCGATTCACGACCGTAGCCGACGCGCTTGCCGAGCACCAGGCACGACACGAGGCCCGCGATACCGGCGTTGATGTGCACCACCGTGCCGCCCGCGAAGTCGAGCACGCCGTCGGCCGACAGCCAGCCGGTCGGCTCCCACACCATGTGCGCGATCGGCACATAGACGATCAGCGACCAGAGCGTCATGAACACGAGCATCGCCGAGAACTTCATCCGGTCGGCGAACGCGCCGCAGATCAGCGCCGGCGTGATGATCGCGAACGTCATCTGGTAGACGAAGTAGACCGATTCCGGAATCGTCGACGCGAGGTGGCTGACGGTCAGCGTCGTCGCCTTGTCGCCCTTCACGTAGGCCATGCCGTGCAGGAACACGCGCGACAGGCCGCCGATGAAGCCGTTGCCCGGCGTGAACGCGAGGCTGTAGCCGACCACCGTCCACAGCACCGTGATCAGCGCGGTGATCGCGAAGCTCTGCATCACGGTCGCGAGCACGTTCTTCTTGCGGACCATGCCCGCGTAGAACAGCGCGAGGCCGGGGATCGTCATGAACAGCACGAGCGCGGTGGACGTCAGCATCCACGCGGTGTCGCCCGCGCTGATCTTCGACGAATCGACCGAGAACGGGGCCGTCGGTGCGGCCGGGGCGGCCGGCGCGGACGCGGCGGCGGCAGCCGATGCGTCGGCCGCGCCCGAAGCCGGTGCGGCGGCGGATGCGTCGGCGGCCGGTGCGGAAGCCGCCGGCGCGGCGGCGCCTGATGCGTCGGAAGCGGTGGCGGCGGGCGCGGAAGCAGCCGCGGTGGAACCAGCCGCGGCGGACGCCGCGTCGTCCGCGAGCGCGGAGCCGACGCCGGCCGCGATCAGCGAGCCTGCCATCAGCAGGGACATCAGAAGTTTGCGCATCTTGGGTTTCCTCTTGTCGCTTGTCTTGTCTGTTCTGTCACAGCGCGTCGGCGCCCGTCTCCCCGGTGCGAATCCGGATCACCTGTTCGATCGGCGTGACGAAGATCTTGCCGTCGCCGATCTTGCCCGTGCGCGCCGCCCGCTCGATCGCTTCCACCGCCTGGTCGACGAGATCGTCGGAGACGGCCGCCTCGATCTTCATCTTCGGCAGGAAATCGACCACGTATTCGGCGCCCCGGTACAGCTCGGTGTGCCCCTTCTGGCGCCCGAACCCTTTCACCTCCGTCACCGTGATGCCCGAGACGCCAAGCGCCGACAGCGCCTCGCGCGTCTCATCGAGCTTGAACGGCTTGATGATTGCGGTAATGAGTTTCATGAAGTCCTCTCGCTGGGTTGTCCCGTCGAATTGGTTGGAATGTTGTAACGGACTCTTCTCAGCAACTCGCATGCCATGTCGGCCCGAACACCGTCTCGAACGGCTTCGGAACGGGGTCACATCGCGTGGTGTAAGGCGCGGAAGCCCGGCCGAATGGCCAACATGGGCCGCTTTGCTGGCGCGGCGAAAGGATCGTTGCTAGAGTGCACGCACGTCCCGGAACGCCGGGCCATTCACCCATGCGGGCGCCATGCCCGGAATTCGCGCCCCGCGCGCACCATTTCCGGTCATGCGTGCATCATGGGCACGTACGCAACTGAAGATGCACATTTTTTGTGCAAGGAAGGGGAATCACCATGAAGCAACCCAGCGACGTTTTCAACGACCTGCAATCGCGCGTCAGCGATTTGCTGAAAAACTCGCCGGCCAAGGACGTCGAGCGCAACGTGAAGGCCATGCTGTCGCAAGGCTTCTCGAAGCTCGATCTCGTCACGCGCGAGGAATTCGACACCCAGGCACAGGTGCTCGCCCGCACCCGCGTGCGCCTCGAGGAACTCGAAAAGCGCGTCGCGGAACTCGAGCAGAAGCTCGCCGCCCCGCAGGCCTGACGCCCCACCCGGCCGCAAGGTCCGGGCGCGGGCCGCCACGTGCGGCCTGCGCCCGCCACCTTCCTCCCCGCTTCGTCGTTCGTCGGTCTTCGCCGTACCTCCGCTCTTCGCCGTTCATCGTTCTTCGCAGCATCCTCCGCTCTTCGCAGTCCATCGCTCTTCGCAGTTCGTCGTTCGCAACACCTCGTTCTTTCCCCGCGCCACGCCGGCAAGCGCGCACCGATTTCTCCGATTTCCGCGGCGTGCGGCCCCGAACGGCCGTCGTCCGCCCGTCATGCAGGAGCCTCGCCATGTCGCTCGCCGTGGTGCGCAGTCGCGCGCCCGCCTCCGGCCGCGCGCCGGACGTCACCGTCGAAGTCCATCTCGCCAACGGATTGCCGTCGTTCTCGATCGTCGGGCTGCCCGATCTCGAAGTCCGCGAAAGCCGCGAGCGCGTGCGCGCCGCGCTGCAGAACTGCGGATTCGAATTCCCGGTGCGCCGCATCACCGTCAATCTCGCGCCGGCCGATCTGCCGAAGGAATCGGGCCGTTTCGACCTGCCGATCGCGCTCGGCATCCTTGCCGCGAACGGCCAGATTCCGGCCGACGCGCTGGCCGGCCGTGAATTCGCGGGCGAGCTGTCGCTGACGGGCGCGCTGCGGCCGATGCGCGGCGCGTTCGCGATGGCCTGCGGCGCCGCGCGGGACTGGCGCGCGACGCAATCCGGCGCAGGCAGCGCCGGCGGCCCGAGCCTTGATTTCCCCGCCCCGCGCGATTGCACCGCGACATCGCGGCCGCCCGAGCTGTATCTGCCGCTCGACAGCGCAGCAGAGGCCGCGCTCGTGCCGGGCGTGACCGTATTCGGTGCACGCGACCTGCCCGCACTGTGCGCGCACCTCGCCGATGCGCCGGACGGGCGGCTCGCGCCGGTCGCGGCGCCCTGCCTCGACGGCCTGCCGGCGCCGGCCGCCCCCGACCTCGCGGACGTCGTCGGGCAGCGGGGCGCCCGGCGCGCGCTCGAAGTCGCGGCCGCGGGCGGCCATCACATGCTGATGGTCGGGCCGCCCGGGGCCGGCAAGTCGATGCTGGCCGCGCGCCTCGCGGGGCTGCTGCCGCCGCTCACCGACGACGAGGCGCTGACCTCGGCCGCGCTGCTGTCCGCGAGCCGGCTCGGCTTCTCGCCCGCGCAGTGGCGCCGCCGGCCGTTCCGCGCGCCGCATCACTCGTCGAGCGCCGCCGCGCTAGTGGGCGGCCGCAATCCGCCGCAGCCGGGCGAAATCACGCTCGCGCACCTCGGCGTGCTGTTTCTCGACGAACTGCCGGAATTCGACCGTCACGTGCTGGAAATGCTGCGCGAGCCGCTGGAAGCCGGCCGCATCACGATCTCGCGCGCGGCCCAGCAGGCCGACTTCCCCGCCGCGTGCCAGTTGATCGCCGCGATGAACCCGTGCCCGTGCGGCTGGCACGGCGATCCGTCCGGGCGCTGCCGCTGCTCGCCGGACGTGGCCGCCCGCTATCTGCGCAAGCTGTCGGGGCCGCTGCTCGATCGCATCGACATCCAGATCGACCTGCCCGCGCTGTCGCCGGCCGAACTCGCGACGCGCGCGACGACGCCCGGCGAGCCGAGCGCGGCGGTGGCCGCCCGGGTCGCGCAGGCGCGTGCGCTGCAGCTCGAGCGGCAGGGCAAGACGAATCACATGCTGAGCGGCCGCGAAACCGACGACCTGTGCCGGCCGACCGACGAAGGCGAGCGGTTGCTGCGCGAGGCCGGCGAGCGCTTCGGCTGGTCGGCGCGCGCGTATTTCCGCGTGCTGAAAGTCGCGCGGACGATCGCCGACCTGGCCGGCGACCCGCTGCCGACGGCCGCGCAGATCGCCGAGGCGATCCGCTACCGGCGCGCGTTGACGGCGCTGTGAGCGCGCGAGGAGGACAAAATCAGGCTGTCAAGACTTGACTTATGCACAATTTCGCGAATCCGGCCCCGGATCGCGGCTCGCCGCGGCCTTTGCCGGAGGGAATTCGTATCCCGTTGTTTTAATTGATTTTTCTCAAACCGCGAGCGGGCGGCCAAACGGGCCGGAAGGCCGTCCGGCGCGGCTTTGCGAGAAATGCGCGCCACTTTTCAACAAAGTTATCCACATGCGCTGTGGATAGTCGAAAAACCCTCGCAAAATCCGGCGATTAGCGTCGAAAGCTGCGAATGAACTTTCAGTTGTCGCAGCGTGTCTGAGCGCCCTCGCCGGCCGTCGTCAATCGAGTTTGAACGAGCCGAAAAACTGGTCGAGCTGCTCTTGCGCGAGCGGCCCGTCGGCGATCACGACGGCCTGGTACGCGTGCCGGCCGCGCGCGGCGAGCCGCGCGATGATTGTCTTGCGGGCACGATCGCCGCCGGCGGCCGCGCCCGCGATGCGCAGCTCGACCCCGCTCACCGCACCGCCGGCCGCGAGCGGCACCGGCACCGCCGCCGTCCGCGGCGTGCCGTCGAGGTTGCGCGACAGCCCGGCGCGCAGGAATTCGAGCGCCGCGCGGCGCGTGTCGTCGCGATCGTCGGGCAGCGTCAGCGTGCCGACCGCGAATACCGCGCCGTCGACGTGCGCGGCCTGCATCCGCATCGGCATCGACGTGCCGCCGAGCACCACCGGCTGCTCCTCGACGGTCGGCTTCGCCGGCAGGTCGATCGTATAGCCGGCATCGTTGTGCAGCGTGCGCCAGTCGTACGACGGCGAGCACGCGGCCAGGGCGGCGCTCAGGCAGGCCAGCGCGGCGAAGTGTCGCAGCGGACGAAAAAGGGGGCGCAACGAATCGATGACTTCCTTCGGCATGGCGTGGATCGCGGCAGGCAAAAAGGGCCATTATCCGCCGAACCCGGAAACCGGGATGCGGGGCCGCCGCCGGTGCGCGCGCCGCATTCGCGCTAAAATGAGCGCCGAATTTCGACGTCCTTTTCGTCGACGTCGTTTGCATCGATCCGCGTCATCGACTCCGAGAGCACCAGATGAACACCACGCCTTCCACCCGCCGCAGCGCCGGCCCCGTGCGCTACCTCGTCGCGGCCGCCGTCGTCGCGGCGATCGCCGTCGCCGGCTTTTTCGCGTTCAACGGCAAGTCCAGCGTGCCGGACGCGACCTTCACGCTGCTGTCGGGCCAGAAGGTCTCGACCGCCGGCGACCTGAAGGGCAAGGTCTATCTCGTGAACTTCTGGGCGACGAGCTGCGCGACCTGCATGCAGGAAATGCCGCAGATGGTCGATACCTACAATCGCTTCAAGGGTCAGGGGCTGGAATTCGTCGCGGTCGCGATGAACTACGATCCGCCGATGTACGTCGCGAACTACGCGCAGACGCGCCAGTTGCCGTTCAAGGTCGCGCTCGACGACGGCAGCGTCGCGAAGCAGTTCGGCAACGTGCAGCTCACGCCGACGACCTTCGTCGTCGACAAGGACGGCAAGATCCTGAAGCGCTACGTCGGCGCGCCGCAATTCGCGGAACTCGACGCGCTACTCAAGAAGGCGCTCGACGGCAACGCGGCCTGAGCGCCGCATGCCGCCCACCGCACGGCAGGACTTGCAGGGCCGCACACCGCGCCCTGCTCCGCAAAACGGACCGCACCGCGGTCCGTTTGCATTTCAGCGCTCGGTTTCGCCTTTCGCCGACAGCCCGTAGCGCTTCATCTTCTCGTACAGCGTCGCCTTCCCGACATGCAGCCGGTCGGCCGTCGCCGCGACCGCGCCGCCCGTCTGGTTCAGCGCCTCGGCGATCACCGCGCGCTCGAACTGCTCGATGCGCTCCTTCAGCGTCTGGTCGTTGTCGGCCGCGTCGCCCGCGCCCGTTTCCTGCGGCATGTCGGCCACGCCGAGCACGAAGCGGTCGGCTGCGTTGCGCAGCTCGCGCACGTTGCCCGGCCAGTCGCGCTGCATCAGGCTCGCGCGCTGCCGGTCGGTCAGCACCGGCGCGGGCCGCCCGTAGCGCACGGCCGCGTCGAGCATGAAGTGCTCGAACAGCGGCACGATGTCCTCGCGGCGCTCGGCAAGCGGCGGCAGCGCGATCGTCACGACGTTGAGCCGGTACAGCAGGTCGCGCCGGAACGTGCCGGCCGCGACGAGCTCGCTCATGTCGCCCTTCGCGGCCGCGACCACGCGGCAGTTCACGCGGATCGGCTGGTTCGAGCCGAGCCGCTCCAGCACGCCGTCCTGCAGCACGCGCAAGAGCTTCACCTGCAGCGCGAGCGGCATGCTTTCGATTTCGTCGAGGAACAGCGTGCCGCCGGACGCGTATTCGAGCTTGCCGACGCGCCGCTTCGCCGCGCCGGTGAACGCGCCGGGCTCGTAGCCGAACATCTCCGACTCGAACATCGGCTCGGGCAGTGCGCCGCAATTGACCGCGATGAACGGCTTGTCGCGGCGCGGCGACAGCTCGTGCAGGCTGCGCGCGATCAGCTCCTTGCCGGCGCCCGTGTCGCCGTTGATCAGCACCGACGCGTCGGTCGGCGCGATGTTCGCGATCAGCTTGCGCACCTGCTCGATCGCCGGGCTGCGGCCGATGATGCGCGGCGCGACGACGTTCTGCCCGGCCAGCTCGCGCCGCAGCGCGTGGTTCTCGAGCACGAGCTCGCGGCGCTCGAGCGCGCGGCGTACCGTCTCGATCAGGCGCTCGGCCGCGAACGGCTTCTCGATGAAGTCGTACGCGCCGTCGCGCATCGCCTGCACGGCCATCGAGATGTCGCCGTGCCCGGTGACGAGGATCACCGGCACGTCGGGCACGCGCTCGCGGCACTGCGCGAGCACGTCGAGCCCGCTGGCACCCGGCAGCCGGATGTCGCTCACGATCGCGCCGGCGGTATCCGCGACGAGCGCCTTCTCGGCCGCCTCGGCCGACTCGAAGCCGGCGACGTCGAAGCCCGCCAGTTGAAGGCTCTGCACGCTCGCCCGGCGCACGAGCGCATCGTCTTCGATATAGATCACTTGCAGCCGGTTGGCCATCTTGGTCACTTGCTCCTGACAGGCCGCGCGGCGCCCGCGCGGCTCTCGTTGATGCCGGTCGTCGCCGACCGGGCCTGCATCCTGCCGCCCGTCCAGGCTAATGCGAGCCCGCCGGCTCGGACACGGAGTCCGGATGATGCGTGCGGGCGCGCCGCAGCGTCAAGACGAACAGCGCGCCGCCCGACGGGGCGTTGCGGGCGGTCAGCGCACCGCCCGCGTCGCTGGCGATCGACGACGAGATCGCGAGGCCGAGCCCGAGCCCGCGCCCCATTTCCTTGGTCGTGAAGAACGGCTCGAACAGGCGCGGCAGCAAATCGGGCGCGATGCCGGAGCCGTTGTCGCGCACCTCGACCGCGAGCGTCGCGGCCGACACCGCGATCGTCACCTCGATGGCCGGCGCCGCGACGCCGGCCACCGCGTCGAGCGCGTTGCCGAGCAGATTGATCAGCACCTGTTCGAGGCGCAGATCCTCGCAGCGCGCGACGAGTTCGGGATAGTCGCGTGCCAGATCAAGCGGCGCGTCGTGCGCGGGCGACACGGTGGCATCCTGCAGCGTCAGCGTGAGCGCGACGCCGCGCAGGCGCTCGTCGAGCAGCGACAGCACGCTGCGCAGCGCACGCACGACGAGCGCCTGCTCGTTGCGCGGCTTCGCGCGGCCGACGAACAGCTTCAACTGGTTCGTGATCTTGCCCATCCGCTCGGTGAGCGCGGCGATCGCCTCGAGATTCTCGCGCGCGGCGGCCTGCTCGCCGCGATCGAGCAGCACGCGCGTGTTGTCCGAGAAGCTGCGCAGCGCCGCGAGCGGCTGGTTCAGTTCATGCGTGATGCCGGCCGCCATCTGGCCGAGCGCGGCGAGCTTGCTCGCCTGGATCAGTTCGTCGTGCGCGGCGCGCAGCTCCTGCTCCGCGCGGATCCGGTCGCCGACTTCCTTCTGCAACTGCTCGTTCGCTTCAGACAAATCGGCCGTACGCTCCTCGACGCGCCGGTTCAGCTCCGCGTACGCCTGCTGCAGCAGCGCGCGGCCCCGGATCATCTCGCGCACGCGGGCGCGGCGCATCCGCCAGTAGAACGCGAGCAGCGCGACCGACACGAAGCCGAAGCCGGTGACGATCGTCGCGTTGCGCGCGTCGGCGTCGATCGGCGCGATCGGCGCGAGCGTGACCAGCAGCCAGTCGGGCTCGCCGATCCGGCGCTTGCTGGCGAGAAAGCGCGGCGCGCGCCGGCCGGCGCCGAGGCGCACGATTTCCGCATCGGCGCCGAGCGTCTGCTCGACGCGCAGCGGCAGCGGCGTGACCGGCTGCTGCGCATACTGGCGCGTTTCGTAGATCGATGCGGCCACAGGCCCCGTGAGCGGGCGCAGCGTGTGGTACTTCCAGGCGGGCACGGACGACAGGAACACGACGCCGTGATCGTCCACGACGACGAGCGGCTCCGACGCATCGGCGCCCTGGAACCATTCGAGATTGAGCTTCACGACGACGACGCCCGCGATCCTGCCGTCGCGCCACACGGGCTGCGAGATGTAGTAGCCGGGGTCGCGCGAGATCGTGCCGATCCCGAAGAAGCGGCCGACCCGGCCGTTCATCGCATCGACGAAATACGGGCGGAAACGGTATTCGATCCCGACGAAGCTGTCGGGCGCGCGCCAGTTGCTGGCGGCGACGCACAGGCCGTCCGCGCCGATCACGTAGGTGACGGTCGCGTGCGCGTGCTCGTTCAGATCTTCGAGATAGCGGTTGACGCGCGCGGTGTAGTCGCCGCGCTTCGGCTCGGCGAGCAGATCCTGCACGTACGGATGGCTGCCGAGCAGATAAGGCAGCGATTCGTAGCGGTCGAGCGTGCTCTTGAGCGCGTTGGTGGTGCGATCGACGCGCACCGCGGCATTGCGCTGCAGCTCGGCGACGCCGCGCTGCCAGGTGATCGTCCACGTCAGCGCGCACGCCGCGGCGAGCGCGGCGGCGAGCACGACGAGGATGAGCAGGCGGCGCGTCACGGTCGAGGCTTCCTGACGATGCGGATCGCCTATTGTGTCATAGGGCTCCGCATCGATGCCCGGGCCGCCGCGCGGCGCGCCGCCCGCGGGCGGCACCGCCGCCTGCTCGCTCATCGCGTCAGACGCCGGCCGTCGTCTCGGTCGGCGCGACTTCGCCGCCGCCCTTCAGCGCCTGGCGCAGCTTGTTGCGGTCGAGCTCCCTCTCCCACGCCGACACGACGACCGTCGCCACGCCGTTGCCGACGATGTTGGTCAGCGCGCGGCATTCGCTCATGAAGCGGTCGATGCCGAGGATCAGCACCATGCCCGACAGCGGGATCGTCGGCACGACGGCCAGCGTCGCGGCGAGCGTGATGAAGCCCGCGCCGGTCACGCCGCTCGCGCCCTTCGACGTGAGCATCGCGACGGCCAGCAGCGTGAGCTGCTGCATCCACGTCAGCTCGATGTTGGTCGCCTGCGCGATGAACAGCACGGCCATCGTCATGTAGATGTTGGTGCCGTCGAGGTTGAACGAATAGCCGGTCGGCACGACGAGGCCAACGACCGAACGCGAGCAGCCAGCCTTCTCGAGCTTTTCCATCAGCTGCGGCAGCGCGGCTTCCGACGAGCTCGTGCCGAGCACGATCAGCAGCTCTTCCTTGATGTACGACACGAAGCGGATGATCGAGAAGCCGGTGAAGCGCGCGATCGCGCCGAGCACGACGAGCACGAACACGAGCGACGTCAGGTAGAACGTGCCGATCAGCTTGAGCAGCGGCACCAGCGAGCCGACGCCGTACTTGCCGATCGTGAACGCCATCGCGCCGAACGCGCCGATCGGCGCCAGCTTCGTGACGATGTGCACGATGCCGAACAGCACGCGCGTCAGGCCGTCGATGAAGTCGGTCACGACCTTGCCGCGCTCGCCGAGGTGCGCGAGCACGCTGCCGAACAGCAGCGCGATCAGCAGGATCTGCAGGATTTCACCCTGCGCGAACGCATCGACCATCGTGTTCGGGATGATGTGCATCAGGAAGTCGACCGTCGACTGCCCGTGCGCCTTCGCCGCGTACGACGCGACGGCCTTGCCGTCGAGCGTCGCCGGATCGATGTTGAAGCCGACGCCCGGGCGCAGCAGGTGCGTGGCCGCGAGGCCGAGCAGCAGCGCGAAGGTCGACACGATCTCGAAGTACAGCAGCGCCTTGCCGCCGACGCGGCCGACCTTCTTCATGTCCTCCATGCCGGCGATGCCGGTGACGACCGTACAGAAGATGATCGGGCCGATCACCATCTTGATCAGCTTGATGAAGCCGTCGCCGAGCGGTTTCATGTCGGTGGCGATCGACGGGTAGTAGTGGCCGAGGATCACGCCGACGATGATGGCGAAGATCACCTGCACATAGAGCACTTTGTAGAAGGGTTTCTTCTTCACGATGGTTCCTGCTGAAGTAGATGAGCCGGTGGAAACGGCGTCACGCGCGCAGGGATGAATGAGAACGGGGGGCAATCCCCCCGAAGGCATTCGCCCGCGCGGCTGCCGTGCCGCAACAAGCGATGCCTCAGGACATCCGGAGGGGGAGGAAGGCATTGGTCATCGGTTGTCTCCTTGGTTTAATAGTCAGGCCGGGGGCCGGCCATGCGCTTTATATTGCAAGGTCGATGCCAGGTTTCCGGAACCCCTCAAGCCGTTGTTTTCATTGTATTTCTCATAATGCGGCAGGCAAGGAAATCCGGTATTCCGGATTTCCGGAAAATATCCGTCCGGCGATCCGGACGGATCCATCGTTTCATCGGACGAATCAGTGCTGCACGGCCCGGCTCGCGAGCACGCCCGTCTGCGCGTAGAACTCCTGCCGCGAGAACGCGTCGCGCTCGCGGCGTGCGCGCTCGCCGCGATCCAGGAGCGAGCCGACGACGATCCCGACGAACGCGAGCGGCACCGACACGAGCGCCGGATTGTCGAGGAACACCGCCGCATGCGCGTGGTGCAGCACGTCGACCCACACCGACTTCGACAGTACCGTGAGCGCGACCGCCGACACGAGGCCGAGGCCGCCGCCGAGCACCGCGCCGCGCGTGGTCATCCCGCGCCAGAAGATCGACATCGCGAGCACCGGGAAATTGGCGCTCGCGGCCACCGCCGCGACGAGCCCGACCATGAACGCGACGTTCACGTGCTCGAACAGGATCGACAGCGCGATGGCGACGGCCGACAGCCCGATCGTCGCCGCGCGCGAAATGCGCATCTCCAGCCGCTCGTCGGGCTTGCCGCGGGCCCACATCTGCGCATAGAGATCGTGCGAGATCGTCGTCGCGCCGGCGAGCGTCAGCCCGGCGACCACCGCGAGGATCGTCGCGAACGTGACGGCCGCGATGAATCCGTAGAACCAGTTGCCGCCCACCGCCTGCGCGAGCTTCACCGCGACCATGTTCGACCCGCCGAGCAGGTCGTGCGTCAGGTTGAACGTGCCGTTCGCGCCGAGCTTGAAGAACTCCGGATGCTGCGCGAGCAGCACGATCGCCGAGAAGCCGATCACGAAGGTGAGCAGGTAGAAGTAGCCGATGAAGCCGGTCGCGTACAGCACCGACTTGCGCGCCTCCTTCGCGTTCGGCACCGTGAAGAAGCGCATCAGGATGTGCGGGAAGCCGGCCGTGCCGAACATCAGCGCGATGCCGAGCGACAGCGCGTTGGCCGGGTCGCGGATCAGCTTGCCGGGCCCCATGATCGACAGCGCGCCCGGATGCACGGCCACCGCGCGGCGGAACATCGCGTCGATGCTGAAGCCGAATTCGCCGAGCGCGAGCCACGCGAGCAGCGTCGCGCCGGCGAGCAGCAGCACGGCCTTGATCACCTGCACCCAGGTGGTCGCGGTCATTCCGCCGAAGAATACGTAGACGACCATCAGCACGCCGACGATCAGCTCGGCCGTGCCGTACGACAGCCCGAACAGCAACTGGATCAGCTTGCCCGCGCCGACCATCTGCACGACGAGGTACAGCACGACGATCGTCAGCGCGTTCGCGGACGTCAGCAGCCGGATCGGCCGCTGCGCGAAGCGATACGCGACGACGTCGACGAACGTGAACCTGCCGAGGTTGCGCAGCGGTTCGGCGATCAGGAACATCACGAACGGCCAGCCGACCAGGAAGCCGATCGAGTAGATCAGCCCGTCGAAGCCGAACATGAACACCATCCCCGACAGCCCGAGGAACGACGCGGCCGACATGTAGTCGCCCGCGATCGCGAGCCCGTTCTGCAGCCCGGTGATGCCGCCGCCGGCCGTGTAGAAATCGCGCGTCGAGCGCGTGCGGCGCGCGGCCCAGCGCGTGAGCGCGAGCGTCGCGAACACGAACGCGAAGAACATCGCGATCGCGACCGGGTTCAGCTCGACCTTGTCGGGCATCGGGCCGGCGACGCCGGTCGCATGGGCGGTGGAGGCAACGAGAACGGCCAGCGCGCCGAGCGCGTTCGAAATGAGTCGCATGTCGGCCTCCGTCACGGACGTTGCAGGATCGCGTCGACGCGGCGGTCGAACGCACGGTTCGCGCGCAGCACGTAGCACGCGGTCAGGCCGATCGCGATCAGGATGATCGCGACGCCCGCGGCGATCCCGACCGTCGTCGTCGCGCCGCGGTACAGCGGCGCGGCGAGCACGTGCGGCGCGAGCGCGACGAGCAGGATGAAGCCGTAGTACGTGGCGATCATCAGCGCGGTGAGCGTGAAGCTGAAGCGGCGCCGTGCGCGCACGAGTTGCTGGTAGTCGCGGCGCGCCGTGACCGATTCGATGACGGAAAGCTCCATGTTGTCTCCGGTGTCGACCAGAGTTAGTGCTTTAGCGCTTACTCCGGTCCCATGCTTCGCGGTCGAACTGAGTTGGCGTTTCAGCGCCTACTCAGGTCCCCGCAGGGCAAGTCGCCTCGTCGTCGCGAGAGCTGTCTTGTGGATGATCGGCGCGTGATCGGCATCCGCCCGCGCCGTGGCGGCACATCAATGCGTTACACGACGCGGTCCGCCCGCAGCCGCGCGACGTCCTCCGCCGACATCCCGAGCCAGCCGCCGAGCACCGCGTCGGTATCCGCGCCGAGCACCGGCGGCGCGCCGCGCACCGGCAGCCGCGCGCCGTCGAAGCGGTACGGCGGCGCGAGCACGTCGACGCCGCCCGCGACCGGATGCGGCTGCCGCGTGACGAGCCCGGCGCGGGTCGCGCGTTCGGACGTCAGCGCTTCGTGCAATCCGAGCACTTCGCCGCACGGAATGCCCGCCTCGGCGAGCGCCGCCAGCAGCGTCGCGCGCGACCGGCGCGCGAGTTCGCCACGAATCTCGGGCAGCAGGTCGGCGCGATTCTCCGAGCGGCCGAGGTTGGTCCTGTAGCGTTCGTCCGCCGCGAGATCGGGCCGCTCGATCGCATCGCAAAAGCGTGCGAACTGCGTGTTGTTGCCGACCGTGATCACGAGCGGGCCGTCGGCCGCGTCGAACACGCCGTACGGCACGATCGACGGATGCGCGTTACCGTAGCGCGGCGGGTCCTCGCCCATCAGCAGCGCGTCGAGCCCGTAGTACGCGGTGATCATCAGCCCGCAGTCGAACAGCGCCATCTCGATGCGCCGCCCGCGCCCGGTCGCATGGCGTTCGTACAACGCGGCGAGGATCGCCTGCGCCGAATACATGCCGGTGAACAGGTCGACCGCCGCGACGCCGAACTTCAGCGGCGGCTGGCCGGCCTCGCCGTTCAGCGCCATCAGCCCGGCCTCGCCCTGCACGACGAGGTCGTAGCCGGGCCGCCCGGCCTCCGGGCCGGAGCGGTCGTAGCCGGAGATCGCGCAATGCACGAGCCGCGGATTCAGTTCGGCCAGCGCGTCGTAGCCGAGCCCGAGCTTCTCCGCGCCGCCGCACTTGAAGTTGTGGATCACCACGTCGGCCTGCGCGGCCAGCTCGCGCGCGATACGCCGGCCGGCTTCCGTCTGCAGGTCGACGCAGATCGACCGCTTGCTGCGGTTCACGCTGTTGAAATAGGTGGTTTCGGTGTCGCCGATCCGCAGCCCCCAGTCGCGCGTATCGTCGCCGCGCGCCGGATGCTCGACCTTGATCACCTCCGCGCCGAAATCGGCGAGCACCATCGCGCACCACGGGCCCGCGAGCACGCGCGAGAAATCGAGCACCTTCACGCCGGCCAGCGGCAGCGCGCACGTGTCGTTCGTCATCCTTGTCTCCTCCATTCGCGTTTCGCCGCTTATTGTTTCGACAGCGCGATGTAGCGCGCGAGGTGGTGATCCTCGTCGCCGAGCTGGTGATCGATCATCACGAGACGCTTCGCGTAATGCGACAGCGGCAGCTCCCACGTCATCCCGATCCCGCCGTGCAGCTGGATGCTTTCCTCCGCGACGAGCGTGCCGATCCGGCCGATGCTGTATTTCGCCGCGGCGAGCGCGCGCTCGCGCACCACGCGCGGCGCATCGAGCTGCGCGGCGGCGTTGATCACGGCCGAGCGCGCCTGCTCGACTTCGAGCAGCAGGTCGGCCATCCGGTGCTGCAGCGCCTGGAAGCTGCCGATCGGCATCCCGAACTGCTTGCGCGTGCGCAGGTAGTCGAGCGTGTGCGCCTTCGCGACGTCCATCGCGCCGAGCGCTTCCGCCGACAGCGCGAGCAGCCCGTAGCCGAGCACGCGTTCGAGCAACTCGGCGCCCGCTTCGCCGTCGAGCGCATCCGGCGCGCCGAGCGCGGCATCGGCCGGCAGCGCGACGCGCTCGAAGCGCACTTCGGCCGCGCGGCCGCCGTCGATCTTCCTGTAATCGCGCAGCGACACGCCCGGCGCATCGGCCGGCACGACGAACAGGCCGATGCCGGCCGCATCGTCGTCGCGCCCCGACACGCGCGCGCTGACGACGAAGAACGCCGCCTGCGCGGCCTGGTCGACGACGCCCTTCGCGCCCGTCAGCACCCAGCCGTCGCCTGCACGTTCGGCGCGCGTGCGCACGGTCGTCAGCTCGTAATGCGAGCCCGGTTCGTCGTGCGCGAACGCGGCGCTCGCGCTGCCGTCGATCAGCGCGGCGAGCCGCTCGCGATGCGCGTCGCCGCCGGCGAGCGCGAGCGCACGGCCCGCGAGCAGCGCGCCGAGGAACGGCTCGACGACGAGCCCGCGCCCGAGGCATTCGAACACCACGGCGATATCGAAGCCCGCGCCGCCGAAGCCGCCGTCGGCTTCGGCGAACAGCGCGCCGACCGTACCGAGTTCGGCGAAGCGCCGCCACATCGCGCGGTCGAAGCCTTCGGCCGACTGCGCGATGCGGTCGCGCACCGGGAACGCGTACTGTTCGGCGATGAAGCGGTTCAACGTGTCCGCCAGCATCCGGCGGTCTTCTGTGTGCTGGAAATCCATCGTCGCGTCCCTCGTCACAGCCCGAGCATCATCTTCGCGATGATGTTCTTCTGGATCTCGTTCGAGCCGCCGAAGATCGACAGCTTCCGGTTGTTGAAATACTGCTGCGCGGCGCTCGCGGCTTCTTCCGGGCCGACCGGTTCGCCGTCGTAATCGGCATCGAGCGCTTCATCGACGAACGGCTGCGCGTACGGCCCCATCGCTCGCCGCATCAGCGCGGCGATCTCCTGGCGGATCTGCGTGCCGCGAATCTTCAGCATCGAGCTTTCCGCGCCCGGCACGCCGCCGCCGGCGACCGCGGCCAGCACGCGCAGGTTGGTCGTGCGCATGTTTTCCAGCTCGATCTCGACGCGTGCGACGCGCGCCGCGAAGAACGGATCGTCGGCGAGCGGCCGGCCGTTCTTCATGACCTTCGCGGCCACCGCGCGCAGGCGGTCGAGCGCGGCGGTCGAGAAGCCGATCCCCGCGATGTTGGTGCGCTCGTACGTGAGCAGATATTTCGCGTAGGTCCAGCCGCGATTCTCCTCGCCGACCAGGTTCTCCACCGGCACGCGCACGTCGGTGAAGAAAACCTCGTTCACCTCGTGCTCGCCGTCGAGCGTGATGATCGGGCGGACCTCGACGCCCGGGGTGCTCATGTCGATCAGCAGGAAGCTGATGCCTTCCTGCTTGCGCACGTCGGTCGCGGTGCGCACGAGGCAGAAGATCATGTTCGCGTAGTGGCCGAGCGTGGTCCACGTCTTCTGGCCGTTCACGACGTAGTGATCGCCGTGGCGTACCGCGGTGGTCTTCACCGACGCGAGATCGGACCCGGCGCCCGGCTCCGAGTAGCCCTGGCACCACCAGTCGGTGCCGTCGAGAATGCGCGGCAGCCAGTGACGCTTCTGCGCGTCGCTGCCGTACTTGATCAGCACGGGGCCGAGCATGTTCACGCCGAACGGCACGATGCGCGGCGCGCCGGCGAGCGCGCATTCGTTGTCGAACAGGAACTTCTGCGCGACGCTCCAGCCGGGGCCGCCGTATTCGCGCGGCCAGTGGCTCGCGAGCCAGCCGCGGGCATTCAGGATCGCGTGCCATTCGCGCATGTCGTCGCGCGTGAGATGCAGGCCGCCCTTCACCTTGCGCGCGATGCGCTCGGGCAGTTCGGCTTGCAGGAAGCGCTGCACTTCGGTGCGGAACGCTTCCTCTTCGGGAGTGAAATCGAGGTTCATCGTAGGTCCGTTGCGGATGCGGTGGGCGTTCAGTCGATGCGGTTCAGGCTCGCGAAATCCGCGCCGCGCGCGACGAGATCGACGAGCAGCGGCGACGGCTTCCAGAACAGCGGATCTTCCTTCGCGAATGCGCGGATATCGGCGAGCACGTTCGCGAGGCCGACCGTGTCCGCGTAGTGCATCGGGCCGCCGCGATAGCGCGGGAAGCCGTAGCCGTACAGGAACACCGCGTCGACGTCGAGCGGGCGCAGCGCGATCTTCTCGTGCACGACGTTCGCACCTTCGTTGATCATCGCGGCGAGGTAGCGGCGCAGGATTGCTTCATCGGTGAACGTGCGCGGCGTGACGCCCTTCTTCGCGCGTTCTTCCGCGACGATCGCCTCGACTTCCGGGTCGGGCGTGCCGACACGTGCGCCGTCCGGATACAGGTAGTAGCCGCGGCCGGTCTTCTGCCCGAACCAGCCGCGCTCGCACAGCCGGTCGGAAATCTCCACGTAGCGCGCGTTCGGATCGCGCGTCGCCGCGCGGCGCTTGCGGGTCGCCCAGCCGATGTCGCCGCCCGCGAGGTCGACGACCTGGAACGGGCCCATCGGGAAACCGAACGCGCGCACCGCGCGATCGATCTGGTACGGCGACGCGCCGTCTTCCATCAGATAGTCGGCCGCCGTCCGGTAGACGGCGAGGATCCGGTTGCCGATGAAGCCGTCGCACACGCCCGCGCGCACCGGCGTCTTCTTCAACTGCCTGGCCAGCGCGAACGCGGTCGCGACGACGTCCGCGCTCACGCGCTTCGGCACGACGATCTCGAGCAGCTTCATCACGTTGGCCGGCGAGAAGAAATGCAGGCCGATCACGTCGGCCGGCCGGTCGATGCTCGCGGCGAGCGCGTCGATGTCGAGATACGACGTGTTGGTCGCGAGCACCGCGCCCGGCTTGCACACGCGGGCGAGTTCGGCGAACACCGCCTGCTTCACGGCCATGTCCTCGAACACGGCTTCGATCACGACGTCGGCCTGCGCGAGCGCGTCGTACGACGTGCTGCCCTTGAAGCGCGCGAGGCGCGCCGCGTGCGCGGCCGGCGTCATCCGCCCTTTCGCGACGAGGCCGTCGTACACCTTCTCGACGTGCGCCCGGCCGCGCGCGAGCGACGCGTCGTCGCGCTCGATCATCGTCACCGGCAGCCCGGCGTCGAGCGCCGCGACCGCGATGCCCGCGCCCATCGTGCCGCCGCCGACCACGCCGATCCGCTCGACCGGCCGTGCGCTCGCGTGCCGCGCCTCGGGCGCCTTCGCCGCCTCGCGTTCCGCGAAGAACGCATGCACGAGGCCGGCGCGCTGCGGGCTGTCGACGCACTGCAGGAACAGGCCGCGTTCGAGCTTCATCCCCGCGTCGAACGACTGCGTGAGCGCGGCCTCGACCGCGTCGACGATCTTCGCCGGCGAGAAAAGGCCACGCGACTTCTTCGGCAATTCCGCGCGCGCCGCGTCGATCGCGGCCTGCGCGGCCGCGCGGTCGGCGAGGCCCTGCGCGTCGCGCGTGCGGCGCACCGGCGCGCCGAGCGACACGAGTTCCTGCGCATAGGCGAGCCCTTCGGCGAGCGTGTCGTCGCTGTGCGCGATGCGATCGACGAGGCCGAGCGCGAGCGCTTCCTCCGCGCTCGCATGGCGGCCCGTCAGCATCAGGTCGAGCGCGGGCTTCGCGCCGATCAGGCGCGGCGCGCGCTGCGTGCCGCCCGCGCCGGGCAGCAGGCCGAGCGTCACTTCGGGCAGCCCGAGCTTCGCGCCGGGCACCGCGAGCCGGTAATGCGCGGCGAGCGCGACCTCGAGGCCGCCGCCGAGCGTCGCGCCGTGCAGCGCGACCACGACCGGCTTCGCGCCCGATTCGATCCGCTCGCACACGTCGGGCAGCGACGGCGGCACGGGCGGCTTGCCGAATTCGCGGATGTCGGCGCCCGCGATGAAGTTGCGGCCGGCGCCGACGATCAGCACCGCGCGGATCGCGTCGTCGGCCTGGGCGGCGTCGATCGCGTCGGCGAGGCCGCGCCGCACGTCGGCGGACAACGCGTTGACGGGCGGGTGATCGATCGTGACGACGAGCACCTTGTCGCGCCGTTCGCGCGTGACGGTGCCGGTGGCGGATGTTTCGGGGGAAGCGGGTGAATTCATCGTGTCTCCGGGTGCGGTGCGCCGGGCGGGCGGGACCGGCCGCCGGGTCGGCGGCGACGCCGGTTCGCGAGCGGGGTCCCGCGCGGCGGGAAACGGTCCGGCGTGGTTGCCGGGCATGACTCGATTCTCGATTGATCGAGATTCATTGACAATTCCCGCGCGCCTTTACAAGCTGTCAAGTCCGACTTGACATTGAATGCTTTCGAACCGTTTCGGCCCGTTGTTTCGGCCCTTTAAGCGGGACGGATCAGGAGACCCCGGATGGACCTGAACGCGCTGACGCTGCTCGTCGAGATCCTCGACGCGGGCAATCTCAGCAAGGCCGCGCAGCGGCTCAAGATGAGCCGGGCGAACGTCAGCTACCGGCTGAACCAGCTCGAACGCTCGATCGGCCAGCAGCTCGTGCGGCGCACGACGCGGCGCATCGAGCCGACCGAGATCGGGCTCAAGCTGTACGAGCATGGCCGGCGCATCCGCAACGAATTGCTGGCCGCGCAGGAATCGGTGACGACGCTCGGGCAGGACCTGCAGGGCCGCGTGCGGCTGTCGGTGCCGAGCGGCTATGGGCAGATGGTGATGTCCGAGTGGCTGCTCGCGTTCAAGCGGCTGCATCCGGGCATCGTGCTCGACGTGGTGTTCGAGAATCGCGTGGAAGACCTGATGCGCGACGAAGTCGACATCGCGATCCGCGTGATGTCGGAGCCGCCGCAGAACCTCGTCGCGCGCGACATGGGCGCGGTGCGCTACGTCGCGTGCGCGTCGCCCGCGTTCGCGGCCGCGCACGGGATGCCAGCGACGCTCGGCGCGCTGGCCGCCGCGCCGGTCGTCACCGCGACGGTGCTCGGCCGGCAGTTACGAATCGCCGCGTATCTCGGCGACGAGCGCCACGAGGTGCTGCTCGAACCGACGCTGATTTCGGAGAACTTCCTGTTCCTGCGCCAGGCGATCCTCGCGGGGATCGGCGTCGGCATCGTGCCCGACTACGTGATGCAGGACGACCTGCGGCACGGCACCGTCGTCACGTCGCTCGACGCATACCGGCTCAGCATCTTCGGCACGCACATGTACATGCTGTACATGCCGAACCGCCACCACACGCGCGCCACCGCCACGTTCATAGAGTTCATCCTCGAACAGGCCGGAAAGACCGGCCGGGGCGGGCCCGGCGGGATGCGTCAGGGTTTCCTGTCGGATGACAAGGCGCCGGGCGCGCGGCGACAATAGCGCGCCGGGGCGGGCGGCGCCGCTGCGCCCGTGCCGACGTCAACGTCAACGCCGCCGTCTCGTTCGAATTCACTGCCGCCGAGGGTTCAATGTTCGACCGGATTCGTCCGCATTCGCGTCCCTGGACGCTCGCTGCCGCCGTCGCGCTCGTCACGTTCGGCGCCGGCTGCACGTCCCCGTCCGCGCCGTCGTCGAGCGCGGTGGTGCCCGTCGCCGCCGCATCGGGCGCGGCCGTGCCGCTGCCCGGCTTCCACGCGCCCGAGCTGTCGTCCGGCTGGACCGACAAGCCGGGCTGGACCTCGCAGCACTTCATGATCGCGGCCGCGAACCCGCTCGCGACGCAGGCCGGCTACGACATGCTGAAGGCGGGCGGCACCGCGATCGACGCGGCGATCGCGACGCAGATGGTGCTCGCGCTCGTCGAGCCACAATCGTCGGGCATCGGCGGCGGCGCGTTCATGCTGTACTTCGACGGCAAGGCGACGCAGGCGTACGACGGCCGCGAAACCGCGCCGGCCGCCGCGACCGAGCGCCTCTTCTACGGGCCGACCGGCCAGCCGATGAGTTTCTACGAAGGCGTCGTCGGCGGACGCTCGGTCGGCACGCCGGGCGTGCTGCGCATGCTCGACGCCGCGCACCGCGCGCACGGCAAGCTGCCGTGGCGGCGGCTGTTCCAGCCGGCCATCCGGCTCGCCGAGCGCGGCTTCACGATCAGCCCGCGCCTGGCGATGCTGATCGCGAACGACAGGTACCTGAAGAACGATCCGGCGGCCCGCGCCTATTTCTACAACGCCGACGGCACGCCGAAGGCCGCCGGCACGGTGCTGAAGAACCCGGCGCTCGCGACCGTGCTGCGCCAGGTCGCCGACCGCGGCGCGAACGCGTTCTACAACGGCGCGATCGCGCGCGACATCGTCGCGAAGGTGCGCAAGCACCCGACCAACCCCGGGCTGCTGTCGCTGCAGGATCTCGCACGCTACCAGGCGAAGGTGCGTGCGCCGCTGTGCGCCGACTACCGGCGCTCGGTCGTGTGCGGAATGCCGCCGCCGTCGTCGGGCGGCCTCGCGATCGCGCAGATGCTCGGCATGCTCGAGGCGATGCCCGACTGGCAGCAGATCGGCGCGCAGAAGCCGGTGCGAAACGAAGTCGGCTACGAGCCGACGCCGTTCGCCGCGCATCTGTTCAGCGAGGCCGGGCGCCTCGCGTATGCGGACCGCGCGCGCTACGTCGCCGATCCCGATTTCGTGCCGCTGCCGGGCGGCAACTGGGCGAGCCTCACCGACAAGGCCTATCTCGCGCAGCGTGCGCGACTGATCGGCGACACCAGCATGGGCGTCGCGCAGGCCGGCACGCCGCAGGGCGCGACGCTCGCGCTGGCCGACGACCGCAGCCCCGAATTGCCGTCGACGTCCGACATCGCGATCGTCGACCGCTACGGCCAGGCGCTGTCGATGACGACCAGCATCGAGGATGCGTTCGGCTCGCGGCTGATGGTGCGCGGCTTCATGCTGAACAACCAGTTGACCGATTTCTCGTTCGTGTCGAGCGAGAACGGCCGGCCGGTCGCCAATCGCGTGCAGCCCGGCAAGCGGCCGCGCTCGGCGATGTCGCCGGAACTCGTGTTCGACAAGAAGACGAAGCAGGTGACGATGATCGTCGGCTCGGCCGGCGGCCCCGCGATCATCAATCACGTCGCGAAGACGCTGGTCGGCGTGCTCGACTGGGGCATGACGATGCAGCAGGCGATCGCGCTGCCGAACTTCGGGTCGATGAACGGGCCAACGCAGCTCGAACGCGGCCGCGTATCGGACGCGCTCGCCGACGGGCTGAAGGGCCGCGGGCACGACGTGCGGGTCGTCGAGATGAACTCGGGGCTGCAGGGCATCCAGCGGCTGAACGTGCAGGGGCAGACGGTGTGGTTCGGCGGGGCCGATCCGCGGCGCGAAGGGGTCGCGATGGGGGATTGAGTGCGACAGGCAGCGGCGACGCGCGTGCGCCGCCGCTGCCTGCATGACGTCAACCCCTTCCCTTCCACGGCACCACGCGCCGCTCGACCCAGCGCATCGCGAGATCGAACAGCCACGCGATCGCGCCGATGATCAGGATGCCCATCACGACGATGTCGGTGCGCAGGAAGCTCGATGCGTTGAGCACCATCTGCCCGAGCCCGGCCGTTGCGGCGACCATCTCGGCCGCGACGAGCGTCGTCCAGCCGAACCCGATCGCGATCCGCAGCCCGGTGAGGATCTCCGGCAGCGCGGCGGGCAGCACCACGTGGCGCACGATCTGCGCGAAGCTGCCGCCGAGCGAATACGCGGCGTTGATCTGCTCGACCGTCGCCGCGCGCACGCCGGCGCGCGCGGCCATCGCGATCGGCGCGAAGCACGCGAGGAAGATCACGACGAGTTTCGCCGTCTCGTCGATGCCGAACCAGATCACGACGAGCGGCAGATAGGCGAGCGGCGGCAGCGGCCGATAGAACTCCAGCAGCGGATCGAGCACGCCGCGCGCGATGCGGCTCACGCCCATCAGGATGCCGGCCGGCACGCCGATCGCGGTCGCGAGCACGAACGCGCCGAACACGCGCGCGGCACTCCACAACAGATGGTCGGACAGCGGCAGGCCGCCCTGGATACGGCCGTGCCACGCGTCGACGAACGCAGTCCACACCGCTTCGGGCGCGGGCAGGAACAGCGGCGGCAGCCACTGCAGATGCGTCGCGACCCACCACAGCACGGCCAGCGCCGCGATCGTCGCCGTGCTGAGCGCGGCCGTTTTCCCTTGCCCGGGCAACCGGTAGCGGTGCGATGGGCGTGCGGGACGCGCCGCGTGGCGCCGCTGCGCCGCGCGCGCATCCCGTTCTTCGAAATCGGCGGGCGCGCGATCGGCCGCCCAGGAATCCTGCGTGCTCATGTCGTCCTGCCTGTGCAAAGTGCTGTTCCGGCCGCGCCCGACGGCCACGCCGTGTCGCGCGAGCTCGCTCATCACGCGGGCTCCGCGACTGCGTCGTCGCGATGCAGATACGCGATCAGCCGCTCGCGCCAGCCGATGAATTCCGGCGACGACTTCACCGCGCGCGCATCGCGCGATTCGACGTAACGCCGAGCGAACGGCAGCGCGAAGGTTTCTGCGATGCGGCCGGGGCCTGGCGTCATCACGACGAGACGCGTCGCGAGGAACAACGCCTCCTCCACGTCGTGCGTGATGAAGAACACCGTCTTGCCGGTGCGCGCCCACACGTCGAGCACGAGCGCCTGCATCGTGCCGCGCGTCATCGCGTCGAGCGCGCCCATCGGCTCGTCCATCAGCAGCACGCGCGGGTCGCTCGCGAGCGCACGCGCGATGCCGACGCGCTGCTGCATCCCGCCCGACAGCTCGTACACGCGCGCATGCGCATGACGCTCGAGGCCGACGAGCGCGAGCATCTCGCGCGCCCGCGCTTCGCGCCCGGCCTTCGGCACGCGCGCGAAGCGCAGCCCGAGCGCGACGTTGTCGAGCACGTCGAGCCACGGCAGCAGCGCGTATTTCTGGAACACGACGCCGCGATCGGCGCCGGGGCCCGTGACCGGCACGCCGTCGACGCGCACGTCGCCCGTCGTCGGCGCGACGAAGCCGGCCATGCAGTTGAGCAGCGTCGTCTTTCCGCACCCGGATGCACCGAGCGCGACGACGAATTCACCGGCATCGATGCGCAGGTCGACGCGCGCGAGCGCCTGCGTCGTCGGCCTGCCGCGCTCGCCCGGGTAGGCGACCGATACCTGACGGACTTCCAGCGTGCTCATGATCGAAGGGCTCCGCGACGAGTGGGCTGAACCGCCGCGCTCAGCGCGCGGCCTTCTGCACGAACTGCGGATCGACGCCGACCGAATAGTCGGCGAGCACCGTCTGGATCGTGCCTTGCGATTTGAGGAACGTGGCCGTGGCCGCGAGCGACTTCGCGGCGCCCGATTGCGCGCCGCCGCCGAGCCACGTCGGCGAAGCCTGCTCGGCCGCCGTCGGGAACGCGTAGAGCGCGAGGCTGGCCGGCACGTCCTGCGCGTTCGCGCCGGACACCTTCGCGACCGCCGCGACCTGTGGCGAGCCGACCTTCCACGCCGCCGCATGCGCGCGGTAGTCGGCGTCCGCCGCCGCGAGCACCTTCACGAAACGCGTGACGAACTCGGGGTTCTCGCGCGCGAACTTGCGGCTCACGACGAAGCCGTCGAAGGTCGCCTTGCCACTTTCTTTCGCCACCTGGCCGGACGTCGTCAGCACGGTGCCCGACTGCTTGACCTTCGCGAGCACCGGATCCCAGATATAGGTCGCGTCGATGTCGCCGCGCGTCCATGCGGCCGCGACTTCGGGCGGACGCAGATTGACGATCTTCACGTCGTTCGGATTGACGCCCGCGGCCTGCAGCGCGACGAGCGTGTGGAAATGCGACGTCGACACGAACGGCACGCCGATCTTCTTGCCCTTCAGCGCCGCGATGCTCGTGACGCCCGAGCCGTTGCGCGCGACGAGCGCCTCGGCGTCGTTGATGTTGTCGAGCACCCAGAACAGCGAGATGTCGAGCCCCTGCGACAGGCCGGCCGCGATCGGGCTCGACCCGGCTTCCCCGAGCTGCACGGAGCCCGACGCGAGCGCGCGGATCACGTCGGCGCCGCTGTCGAGCTTGCGGAACGTGACCTTGTAGCCGGTCGCCTTTTCGACTTCACCGCTCGCCTGCGCGTAGCGCCACGGCACGACCATGTCCTGGTACGCGATCACGACCTCGCGCGATTCGGCGTGCGCCGCGCCGAGCGCGGCAAAGGCGGTCAGCGCGACGACGGCGCGGCGGACGAAGCTGAAACGGGACATGCGGCTCTCCTTCGGAATACGGGCATTGCTGCGGGAGAGCCGACTTTACGGGCTTTGCGCGCGGCGGGAGCGAACTTATCCTGCGAAGCTATCGATGCCGTTTCAGCTTTGCTTTTCATGCTCGACCGGATTGCGCGTCCGGTCGGGTAACGATTGCCGTGCGCAGGCACGGATAACCGCCGCGCCAACGAAAAAGCCCGCATCGCTGCGGGCTTTGTGAATTGCGGGACTTCTGCCGATGGACGCGAGCGCGGCGCTCAGACCACCCCCGCCCCATGCGCCTGCAGATCGGCGTGATAACTCGAGCGCACCATCGCGCCGACGGCCGCGTGCGTGAAGCCCATCTTGTACGCCTCTTCCTCGTACATCTTGAACGTATCGGGATGCACGTAAGCCCGCACCGGCAGGTGGTGCTCGGACGGCTGCAGGTACTGGCCGATCGTCAGCATGTCGACGTCGTGCGCGCGCAGGTCGCGCATCACCTGCAGGATTTCCTCTTCGGTCTCGCCGAGGCCGACCATCAGGCCCGACTTCGTCGCGACGTCCGGATGCAGCGCCTTGAAGTCCTTCAGCAGCTTCAGCGAGTGCGCGTAGTCAGAACCCGGGCGCGCTTCCTTGTACAGGCGCGGCACCGTTTCGAGGTTGTGGTTCATCACGTCGGGCGGCGCGGCGTTCAGGATCGAGATCGCGCGGTCGAGACGGCCGCGGAAGTCCGGCGTCAGGATCTCGATGCGCGTGTCGGGCGACTGCTCGCGCACTTCGCGGATGCATTCGACGAAGTGGGCGGCGCCGCCGTCGCGCAGGTCGTCGCGGTCGACGCTCGTGATCACCACGTACTTGAGCTTCAACGCGGCGATCGTGCGCGCGAGGTTCTTCGGTTCGTCCGCGTCGAGCGGATCGGGACGGCCGTGGCCGACGTCGCAGAACGGGCAGCGGCGCGTGCACTTGTCGCCCATGATCATGAACGTCGCGGTGCCCTTGCCGAAGCATTCGCCGATGTTCGGGCAGCTCGCTTCCTCGCACACGGTGTGCAGGTTGTGCTCGCGCAGGATCGTCTTGATCTCGTTGAAGCGCGAGCTGCCGGTGGCCGCCTTCACGCGGATCCACTCGGGCTTCTTCAGCTTCTCGATCGGAATGACCTTGATCGGAATGCGCGCCGTCTTCGCCTGCGCCTTCTGCTTGGCGGTCGGATCGTAGGCCGGGGTCGCGGCCGAATCGGCCGGTGCGGGAGAAGCGGTAACGTCAGTCATTCGATTGTTCCAGTGCGTGCGGCTTGTCGGCGGCCGCGGGTGCGCCGTCGAGGTTGGCGATCAGACGGCTCACCAGCGTGTGGGCGACGTCGTTCCAGTCGGCGGCAACCTCGAGGCTCGCCATGTCGACGGTTTCCAGTCCGGCATAGCCGCACGGATTGATCGCAAGAAACGGGCGCAGATCCATCTTCACGTTCAGGCTCAGCCCGTGATAGCTGCAGCCGTTGCGGATCTTCAGGCCGAGCGCGGCGATTTTCGCGCCCTCGTGCACGCCGGATGCCACGTAGATCCCCGGCGCGCCCGCCTTGCGGACCGAAGCGAGATTATACGCCGCGAGGGTTTCGATCACGGCCTCCTCGATCTTCGTCACGAGCGTGCGCACCATCAGCTTGCGCCGGCGCAGGTCCAGCAGCAGGTAGACGACGATCTGGCCGGGGCCGTGGTAGGTGATTTGCCCGCCGCGGTCGACCTTCACGAGCGGCACGCCGCTGTCGGCCACCAGCAGGTGCGCGGGGTCGCCGGCCTGGCCGAGCGTGTAGACGGGCGGATGCTCGACCACCCAGATCTCGTCGCCGGTGTCGGCCGTGCGCGTGTCGGTGAACGCGCGCATCGCGTCGAAGCTCGCTTCGTACGCCTCGCGGCCCCGCCACCGCACGGTGACTGGCTGATCCGGGGCTCCGGCGGGCGATGCGGAAACGGCGACAGGCGTGGACACGATGGAAACCGGCGAAACGGACATGGGCGGTAGTTTACCGAAAACCCTTGGGTCTCGCCGGCCTGGGCAGGGGACGGATCGCCGGTATCCGTCGGATGAAACGAGGGTCAGACGGTGCGCCAGCCGTCGTGGAACAGCGCGCTCACGCGTTCGCGCAGCCGGGTCAGCCCGCCGAGCGCGACCTCCCGCGGCGGCCGCGACACCGAGAACGCGACACACGCGCCCTCGCGGCCTTCCGCGCTGAGCCACAGCCGTTCGCCGCGGCGCAGCTTCAGCGTCTCGCCGTCGGCTAGGAAGTAGTCGTCGACGTCGTTGCTGCGCGTCGCCCAGACCGGCCCGCACTGGACGGTCAGCCGCGTGCTGCGTTGCACCTTCATCGGCACGGTTTCGCCCGGGGGAATTTCGAACGTGATGCTTGAAGAGATTTCTTGCATGATCGACTCCGCCAATAAGTGCTTCGATGGCTACAATCGTAGTCATTCAAAGGCGTCCGACCAAACGACCAATTTTCACGACGATGTGAGGAAAATTAGCAAATGGACCTCCGCCAGCTCCCGGCGCTGAACGCGATTCGCGCGTTCGAGGCCGCCGCCCGCCACGAGAACTTCTCGCGCGCCGCCGACGAGCTGTTCGTCACGCACGGCGCGGTCAGCCACCAGGTGCGCGCGCTCGAGGAGGAGCTCGGCGTGCAGCTCTTCACCCGCAACGGCAAGCGGCTGTGCCTGACCGACGCCGGCATGCGCTACGCGCAGCAGGTCCGCACCGCGCTGATGGTGATCGCCGACGCGACGCGCGACGTGCGCGCGAGCGACCGCGACCGGCGGCTGGTGGTGTCGATGCTGTCGTCGTTCGCCGCGCGCTTCATCACGCCGCGCATCGGCACGTTCATCGAACGGCATCCGGAAATCGACGTCGAGCTGCAGTCGACCAACTCGCTCACCGATTTCGCGCGCGACGACGTCGATCTCGCGATCCGCTTCGGCTTCGGCAGCTATCCGGGGCTCCACGTGGAGCCGCTGTTCGAGGAGGTGTTCTTTCCGGCGTGCGCGCCGACGCTGAACGGCGGCAAGCTGCCGCAGACGCCCGCCGATCTCGTGCACTACCCGCTGCTGCGCTCGGACGACGAACTGTGGCGGCCGTGGTTCGACGCGGCCGGGCTCGATACGTTGACCGAGCCGAAACGCGGGATCCTGTACCAGGATTCGTCGAACCTGCTGCTGGCCGCGATCGAGGGCCAGGGCATCGCGCTGGTGCGCCGCTCGCTCGCGGTGCACGACCTGCTCGACGGGCGCATCGTGCGCCTGTTCGACATCGACGGGCCGAGCCCGTGGCACTATTTTTTCGTGTGTCCGCCGCCGCTGCTGAACACGCCGCGCGTGCAGGCGTTCCGGACCTGGCTGTTCGAGGAAGTGGCCGAATTCAAGCGGCTGTGCGACGAGCTGGACGCGCGGCGCGCGGCGGGGAAATGCCCCGCCGAGTGCGCGCTGGAGGGAGGATGGAAAGGGATCAGCGGCCGTTTGCGCTGATCCCGGACGCCGGAACGGACGCTTAAAGGACGACCTTAACCATCGGATGGCCGGTCAGCGCGCGGTAGATGTTGTCGAGCTGTTCCTGGCTCGTCGCGCGCACGGTGATCGTGAGGCCCGTGTAATTGCCGCCGCTCGATGCGCGCTCCTCGATCTTCTCCACGTCGATCTCGTTGTCGTGAACGGCGACGACCTTGAAGATCGTGTCCTTGAACTCGGGGTGCGCCTTGCCCATGATCTTGATCGGGAAATCGCACGGAAACTCCAGCAGCGACTCCTTCCGGGTCTCGATCGCGCCGGTCACCTCGACGGTTTTGGTCGGTTCGCTCATCACTTTCTCCGGGTTAGGTCAAACTGTTCAAACTCGCGTGCCTTCGCACGCTGGTACGCGTCGTACAACGCCGCGAACACGGGCCCCGGCTTGCCGCCCTGCACGGGCAGATCGTCGAGCGACGTGACAGGCAGGATTTCCTTCGTGGCCGACGTGATCATGATTTCGTCCGCCGAGCGCAGTTCGACCTCGCTGATCTCGCGCGCGACGAACCGGATCCCGCATTCCTCGGCCAACTGCTCGACGAGCGCGTAGCGGATCCCTTCGAGGATCCTGTTGCTGCGCGGCGGCGCGAACAGTTCGCCGTTCTTCACGATCCACACGTTCGACGACGACCCTTCGGTCACGTTGTCGTCGCGCAGCTGGATCGTCTCGAACGCATCGCGTTCGGCCGCATGCTGCGCCATCAATACGTTGCCGAGCAGCGAGATCGACTTGATGTCGCAATGCAGCCAGCGGCGATCCTCGGCCGTCACGCAGCGCACGCCGTTCGCGCGCTCCGCTTCCGACGGCAGCCGCAGCGGGCTCGTCATCGCGAACACCGTCGGCACCGCGTTCGCCGGGAACGCGTGGCCGCGCTTCGCGACGCCACGCGTCACCTGCAGGTAGACGAGCGCGTTGCCGTCGCCGAGGCCTTCGGCGTTCGCCGCGACCAGCCGCTCGATCAGCGCGCGCCAGCCCGCCGCGTCGTGCGGGTTGTCGATGCCGATCTTCTTCAGGCTGCGCGCGAGCCGCTCCAGATGCTGCTCGATCCGGAACGGCACGTGCGCGCCGTCGTGCGCATAAACGGGGACGACTTCATACACGCCGTCGCCGAAGATGAATCCGCGGTCGAGCACCGGCACACGGGCTTCCGACAGCGGCACCAGTTCCTCCTGCGACGAGACGCTGAGGTAGACGATCGGTTCGAATTCGGCTTGGCTCATGGCTATGTCAGATGGGGATGAAGTCGTGAAAACAAAGGCCCGTCGCGCTTACTTCTTCTTGCTGAACATCAGCAGGATCGAGTCCCAGATACGACCGAAGATACCCGCTTCCGGCACGGCCTGCAGCGCGACGACCGGGAATTCGGACAGCGTCTTGCCGTCGGCGACGATCTTCACGGTGCCGACCTGCTGGCCTTGCGCGAGCGGCGCGATCAGCGGCGCGTTGACGTCCACTTCGGTCTTGACCTTGTCGCCGAGGCCGCGCGGCACGGTCGCCCACTGGTCGCTCTTCACGCCGACCTGCACGGTGTTGTCCTTGCCCTTGTAGATGCGCGGCGTCGAGATCGCCTGGCCACCCTTGAACAGGCGCACCGAATCGAACGCGCTGTAGCCGTAGTTCAGCATCTTCATGCTGTCCTGCGTGCGATCGCTTTCCTTCTGCTCGCCCATCATCACCGACACGAGGCGGCGCTGGCCGTCGACGCCCGGAATCGCGCGCTTGGCCGATGCGATCAGGCAGTAGCCAGCCGCCTGCGTGTGGCCCGTCTTCAGGCCGTCGACCGTCGGGTCGAGCCACAGCAGCCGGTTGCGGTTGCCCTGGCGGATGTTGTTGTACTTGAATTCCTTCTCCGAGAAGATGCCGTAGTACTGCGGAAAATCGCGGATCAGGTGGGCGGACAGCTTCGCGAGGTCGCCGGCCGTCGTGTAGTGGTTCGGGTCGGGCATGCCGTTCACGTCGGCGAAGTGCGTGCCCTTCATGCCGAGGCGCTGCGCCTCGTCGTTCATCAGCGTGACGAACTGCCCTTCGCTGCCGCCGACGAGTTCGGCCAGCGCGATCGCGGCATCGTTGCCCGACTGGATGATCATCCCGTACACGAGGTCGTGCACGGACACCGGCTTGTTCGCCTCGATGAACATGCGCGACTCGTCGCGGCCGACGCGGCGCACGGCCTCGCTCGGTGTGACGATCTGCTCCATCGAGATCTTCTTCTTGTCGAGCGCCTCGAACACGAGGTACGCCGTCATCAGCTTCGTCAGCGACGCCGGCTCGACGCGTTCGTCCGCGTTGCCCGATGCGAGCACCGTGTTGCTCGTCGCGTCGACGAGCACCCACGAGCGCGCGTTCACGCCCGGCGGCGGCACCGCGCCCGGCATGTAGGTCGCGGGCGCGCCGGTGAACTGCTCGGCGGCCGGCGCCGCATGCGCGGCCTTGGCCTTGGCGGCCGGCTTCGCCTCGGCGACGACGATCGTCGAGGCGAGCGCGACGGGCAGCATCACGCCGAGCGCGACGTTGCGCGCGGCGGTGCCGAAGGCGATGGAGGAAGCGAGGGACTTGAGGCCTTGGGAAGACAGACGCATGATCGATTCAGGCTGATGGCAGAAAGTGCGGTGCGAAACGCGCAGGGTTGAACGGCAAGGCGGCGGGCGTGTCGGGCGCTCGCCCGACACCGTCGGGCGACGCGAAACGCGCCGGTTGGACTCGTGCGGGCGCGTTCGGTTCGCGGCCGTCGCGAGCGGGCGGACAGGCGGCGAAACGAGCGCCGCATGGGCCCAGCCGGGCCGCGGGCAACGCGGAAGCGGCCATTATACGTGGCCGCGAACGGCGTTTTCGCGAACCGGGCGGCAGGCGCCCGCCTATCGGCTGCGAGAGCATGACACGGGAATGCAGCGGGCAGGCATGCGCGAAGCCGCGCGAAAGGCGGGCGCAGGCGGCGTGCCACTCGCGTTGCGCGGCCCCCGAGCCGGCACCGCGCCGCGCAGTGTGGCGCGATGTCGCGCGAGGTTGCGCGCGGCAAGGAGTGCGCACCGACCGGATGCGCCGGTACGTGATACGGGCACCGGGCTCAGGCCGGCGCCCGCATGCGGGCTAGCGCCACGCGTCGACGATGATGCGCTTCAGCACGTGCAGCTTGCGATGAAGGAAATGCTCGGCGCCGGGAATCACGACGACCGGCAGCTCCTGCGGCCTCGCCCAGTCGTACACCGACGCGATCGGCACCGTGTCGTCGGTCTCGCCGTGGATCACGAGCGTGTTCTCCGGCACGTCGGCCACCTGCCAGCGGCTCGCGGCCGTGCCGACGAACACCATCCGCTCGATCGTCTCGCCCGCGTCGCGCAGTCGCTTCGCGACGTGCGACAGCACGAAGGTGCCGAACGAGAAACCCGCGAGCACGAGCGGCAGATCCGCATACGCGGGCTGCGCGCGCATGTGCGCGAGCACCGCGAGCAGGTCGTCGGCCTCGCCCGTGCCGTTGTCGTGCACGCCTTCGGTCGCGCCGACGCCGCGGAAGTTCGACCGGTAGACGACGTAATTCAGTTGCACGAGCGTGCGCGCCAGTGTTTGCGCGACCTTGTTGTCCATCGTGCCGCCGAACAGCGGATGCGGATGCGCGACGAGCGCGATGCCGCGCGGCGCGTCGCCGCCCTCGCGCACGGCGTCGGGCAGGTCGACCGCGATTTCGATCTGGCCGACCGGGCCCGCGATCAGCGATTTCTGCGTATGAACGTTCATTGCGCCGGCCCGCTCAGATCTTCAGGCGGTCGACGACGTTGCCGTCGCGCAGGTGCGACTCGACGATCTCGTCGATGTCGGCCTGGTCGACGTACGTGTACCACGTGCCTTCCGGATACACGACCATCACCGGCCCTTCCTCGCAGCGGTCGAGGCAGCCGGCCTTGTTGATGCGGACCTTGCCGGGCCCCGCGAGACCGAGCTCCTTCACGCGCTTTTTCGCGTATTCCTGCATGGTCTGCGCATTGCATTGCGCGCAGCTCGGACGCTCGGCGCCCGGATCGCGCTGGTTCAGGCAGAAGAAGACGTGGTGCTGGTAGTAGGAATCCATGGTGATGACGAGCGGCCCGGCGCGAGGCCGTGCGCAAAGAGGGGCGATGAATTGCCGTTGCGCGACGCGGCAACGGAGGATGCGGACGATTATAGCGACCGGCGCACGCGGCTGCCCGCGGCGCGGCCGCCGCCGGCTGCCGCGTCAGCGGCGCAGCGCGGCCGGCAGCCACGCGTGCTCGACGCGCTGGCCGAGCCAGATCAGCGCCGCGTAGGGCCAGATCCACGCGAGCCAGCGCGCGAGGCTGTTGAAGTGCACGTAGCGGCCCTGCCGCCAGCCCGACAGCGTGAAGTCGAAGAACGGGTTGACCGGCAGCAGGTTCACGAGCGCGACGCCGGCCAAGAGCGCGAGCGCCGCGAGCATCGCGCGCCACGTTGCCGGCACGCGCAAGGCGACGAGCGCCGCCGCGAAACCGAGCTCGATGCCGAGCCGCGCGCCGGGCGTCGCCCACACGACGACGAGGCCGGTAGCCGACTGCATGAACGTCGCGGCCGCCTTCAGCACGAGCGTGGCGACCACCAGCGCGATTAGCAGCCGGATGCGCGGCGCGCGCGGGCGCATCGCGAGCGACGCGATCGCCAGCGCCGCGAACAGCATCAGCCCGCCGAGCACGGCTTCCCACGCGGAATCGGACAGCCAGCCGTCGACCCGCTCGGGCCATTCGCTGACGTGCCACGCGGCCGGCAGCCACGCGAGCAGCGCGTCCTGCATCGACGCGTCGGCGCGCTCCCACAGCGCGGCCGGCCAGTCGCCGATGCCGAACAGGAACGGCGACGGAAACACGATCGCGAACGGCCACAGCGCGGCGAGCAGCAGCGGCGTCGAACCGTCGGCCTCGAGCCACGCGAAGCGCAGCCGGCGCAGCACGCCGCGGTCGAGCAGCGCGCCGGTGGCAGGCGCGGCGAGCGCCGCGCCCAGCAGCGCGCCGAGCGCGTTGGCGCCGAGATCGAGATTCGATGCGACGCGCGTCGGCAGGTAGGTCTGCAGCGCTTCCATCGCGCCCGACAGCAGCACGCCGAGCGCGCCCGCGATCAGCGTCGCGGCCACGCCGCGCCAGCGCGGGTGCAGCGCCAGCACGCCGAGCGCGCCGAACGGCAGATAGCCGAGCACGTTCGTGACCACGTCGAACGCCGTCACGTACCGCTGCATCGGCGCGAGCAGGTAATCGAACGGACCGATGCCGAGCGACACCCAGCCATCGAACGGATACAGCGACGCATAGACGATCAGCGCCGCGTAAGCGGCAAACGCCTGCCGCGCGAGCGGCGACGCGCGATGCGTGCCCGGTACGTTCATCGCGGATGCAATCGCGGCTGCGCGTCGGGCGTCACGGCGTGCCCGCGTACGCCTGCACGCCGACCCACGCGGCGATCTGCGACACGAGTTCGTCGCTGGCCGCGGCGAGCGCACGCGCGCCGCCGGCCGCGTCGGGTGTGCTCGACGGCGCGCGCGCGACGAACGTGCGCTGGCCGAGCACCTTGCCGTCGAGCGTGAGCGTCGCGCGCGCGGTCACCGCGCCGTGGCTTTGCGACTGCCCGTCGAAGACCTGCTCGAATTCGCTCAGGTCCACCTTGAGGGTCGGCGCGCGCACGCCGTCGACGCCTTCGAGCACCGTGCCGCGCGACGACAGCGCGCCGCGCAGGCGCTGCGTGAGCAGTTGCGCGGGCGGCGCGGTCCAGCGGCTGTCGCGATAGACGGCCACGTGCTGCGCATCGGCATAGGCGAGGCGGTACGCGAACTTGTCGGAATCGAGCGCGTCGGGCGCGGCGACGTCGAGCACCTTCAGCGCGGGGCCCGAACCGGTGGTCGCCACCGACGACGCAGGCCCCAGGTCGTAGCGGATGTTCGACAGCACCGCGCTGTTGCCGGCGCAGCCGGCCGCCGCCGCGAGCGTCAGTACGGCAAGCGCGGCCGCTGCCGGGCGCAGCGCGCGGTCAAGGATTCGTGGCATGGCGTATTCCTGCGTAAGGTTTCCGGTTTCGATGGGCGTCAGTGCCCGGCCGTCGCACCCGGCCAGACGAAGCCCGCTTCGCCCGGCCCGGGCGCCGCGCCGGGCGATCCGAACAACAGACTGCGCGGGTTGCGGCCGAGTTCACCGGCGACGTCCTTCAATTGCCGCGACGCGTCGCCGACGCTGTCGGCCAGCGCATTGAAGCGCGGCAGCGTGTCGTACTGCACGCGCGCGTTGAGGCCGTTCAGCGCGACGCCGACCTGCTCGGCGGCCGTGCCGGCCTTGTTCAGGTTCGACACGAGCGGCCCGTTCGGCTGCAGCAGCGTGTTCGCCGACGCCATCGCGCGGTTCACCTCGTGCATCGTCTCCGGCAGCGCGGTGACGGCCGGGCCGAGCTGCTTCGTCAGCGTCGCGGCGCCGTCGGCCGCGTGCTGCAGGCTTTCGGCGGTCGCACGCAGCTGCTCGCGCATCTCGGGCGACATCAGCGCGTTCGCGCTCTTCGCGGCCAGTTCGAGCTGCCGCAGCAGCACGTCGCCGCGTTCCTGGATCTGGTCGAACAGGCTCGGCCGCATCGGGATCTGCGCGATCGCCTTCGGCGACGACGGCAGCGGCGACAGATCGCGCCCCGTATCCTCTAACTGCACGAACGCGATGCCGGTCACGCCCTGGAAGCCGAGGCTGCCGTAGGTCGACTGCGTGATCGGCGCGTCGTGATCGACGAGGATGCGGATCCGGATCTGGCCCGGATGCGTGCGGTCGAAGCCGATCGACTGCACCTTGCCGACGTCGAGGCCGCGAAAGCGCACGGCCGCGTCCGGAAAGAGCCCCGTCACGTTCGTGCGCGCGAGCAGGTCGTACGGCACGCGCACGGTGCGGTCGACGTTGAACCAGAACACGGTGCCCGCGATCGCGAGCGTCAGCGCGATCGTGAACAGGCCGGCCCAGAACGCATGTGATTTGTTTTCCATTCGCGGGTTCCTTGCTTCTACAGCTCGACGCTCGACAGCGCCGGTTCGAGGGCCGCCTTCGGCAGCTTCGCGCGCCGCTCGGGCGGCAGCGCCTGCAATGCGCGGCGCCCGCGCAGCCCCAGGAAATATTCGTGGATGAACGGATGATCGACGTTCGCGGCCTCCTCGACGGGTGCCGCGACCAGCACCTTGCGGTCGGCCAGCACCGCGACGCGCGTCGACAGCGCGACCATCGTGTCGAGGTCGTGCGTCACCATCACGACGGTCAGCCCGAGCGTGCGGTGCAGCGTCGCGATCAGCTCGACGAATTCGTCCGACGCCTGCGGATCGAGGCCGGCCGTCGGCTCGTCGAGAAACAGCAGCTCGGGCTCCAGCGCGATCGCGCGCGCGATGCCGACGCGCTTCACCATCCCGCCCGACAGCGCGGCCGGCATCTTCGACGCGTGCTTGCACGGCAGCCCGACCATCTCGAGCTTCAGCATCACGATGTCGTGCAGCAGATCCGGCGGCACGCGGCCGAGCTCGCGCAGCGGCTGCGCGACGTTGTCGAACACCGTCATCGACGAGAACAGCGCGCCCTGCTGGAACAGCATCCCCGAGCGCGTGCGCATCATCCGCGCGCTTGCGTCGTCGATCGTCGCCGTATCCTCGCCGAACACCTTGATCGTGCCCGACGTCGGCCGTTCGAGGCCGAGGATCTGCCGCACGAGCGTCGTCTTGCCGGAGCCCGAGCCGCCGACGATCGACACGATCTCGCCGCGCCGCACGTCGAAGTCGAGCTTCTGGTGAATGATGTTGCGCCCGTAGCGCTTGGTCAGGTTGCGCACCTCGATCACGAGATCGCCGGCATCGCCGGCGGCGCCCGGCCGGGGGCCGACCGACCCGGCGCCGATGGCCGCGGCATGCGCGGTCGTTTCGTTCGATGCGTTCATCCGAGCCCCACGTTCTGGAACAGGATCGCGAACACCGCGTCGGCGAGGATCACGACCGTGATCGACGACACGACCGACGTGGTCGTGCCTTCGCCGAGGCTCTGCGAGTTCGCCTTGATCCGGAAGCCGAAATGGCACGCGACCAGCGCGATCAGCATGCCGAACACGACGCCCTTGCCGACGCCGATGTACAGGTTCGCGATCGGCACCACGCCCGGCAGCGAACGCACGAAATAGTTGATGTCGATGCCGAGCACGATCTTCGCGGCAAGCGCGCCGCCCGTCAGCGCGATGATGTTGGTCCACATCACGAGCAGCGGCATCGCGACGCCGAGCGCGAGCACGCGCGGCAGGATCAGCCGCAGCCCGTGCGGGATGCCCATCACGCGCATCGCGTCGAGCTCTTCCGTCACGCGCATCACGCCGATCTGCGCGGTGATCGCGGAGCCCGAGCGGCCCGCGACGAGGATCGCCGACAGCACGGGGCCGAGCTCGCGGATCACCGACAGCCCGAGAATGTTCACGATGTAGCGGTTCGCACCGAACATCTGCAGCTGCTGCGCGGACAGGTAGCTGAGCACGATGCCGATCAGGAACGCGACGAGCGCGGTGATCGGCAGCGCCTGCGCGCCGGCGCTGTAGATGTTCGCCGAGGTTTCCTTCCACGGCATCGTCTTCGGGCGGCGCAGCACCGACAGCGCGTCGAGGATCACGAGGCCGAACATCGCGATGCCGCCCTGCAGGTGTTCGCCGAACGCGAAGATCGCCTGGCCGAGCCGCGTGACGGGATCGACGCGCACCACGCGCTCGGGCGCCTCGCGCGCGCTGTCGAGCCGCTCGATGCGCTCGAAGATCGTGCGCTGCGTGGCGCTCAGCGCGACGCCCGCCGGCAGCTTGCGGCCCCACACGCGCCACAGCGCCTGGCCGCCGACGTGGTCCAGCCGCTCGATGCCGGACAGATCCCATTCGATGACGCGCCCGGCGGCGATGCTCGCGATGCGGCGCGCCACGGCGCCGCGGTTGCGCGCGAGCGAGAGCGCGGTCCACTGGCCGGTCAGGCGCACCGTCTGGCCCTGGCCGCCGGCGTCGACCGACAGGCCGGGAGGGGTCTCGAAGTCCAAGGGCAGGTTGTTTGCAAAAGGATGACAGCGGCCATTGTAGCGAACCGCCCGGCGCCGCGACGTGAGGATGTGGGCGGGGCACCGGGCTCGGGGCGCGGCCGGGGCGCCGGGCCGGAGCCGGGCCGGCTGGGCCGTGCCCCGACGCCGCCGAGCGTCGCGGGGCCTGTTCATGCCGATAACGGGCCTGGGCCCGTGGCCGGTATCGCGACCTTTCATTGTTCCGTCACGTTTCCTTTCGATACTCTCACGCGCCGCACGTCAGGCCGTCGGCGCGCCGCGCCGCCATTCGTGCGTACCTCGCGTTTGATAAAACAGAACACCGAACAGGACATCCGATGCGTCTCCCCCCGCTTTCTCGCCGCCACGTACCGGCCGCCGCCGCGCTCGCCAGCCTCGCCTTCGTCCTCGCCGGCTGCGGCGGCGACGACGTCACCGCCACGCCGCCGTCGCAGGCCGAGGCCCAGGCGCCCGTCGGCACGACGGCCACGCTTGCGCTGCTCGAGACGACCGACCTGCACACCAACGTGCTGTCGTACGACTATTTCAAACTCGCCGCCGACAATTCGCTCGGCTTCGAGCGCGTGGCGACGCTGATCGCGCAGGCGCGCAAGCAGTACCCGAACACGCTGCTGCTCGACAATGGCGACACGATCCAGGGCACCGCGCTGTCGGACTACCAGGCGCTCGTGAAGCCGGTCGGCTGCGACCAGACGCTCGCGATCTACAAGGTGATGAACGCCGCGAAATTCGACGGCGGCGGGATCGGCAACCACGAGTTCAACTACGGGCTGCCGTACCTGTCGCAGGTGACCGGCAACACGTTCGAGATCGACGGCCTGCCGGCGCCGGCCCAGCAGAAGAAGTGCGCGGGCCCGAATTTCCCGCAGGTGCTCGCGAACGTGATCAGCGCGAAGACCAACGCGCCGCTGTTCGCGCCGTACACGATCCTGACGCGCACGGTGACGGCCACGACGCCGGACGGCAAGACGGTCAGCGCGCCCGTGAAGATCGGCATCATCGGCTTCACGCCGCCCGCGATCATGAACTGGGACAAGCGCTGGCTCGACGGCAAGGTCTACACGACCGGGCTGAAGGAAGCGGCCGAGAAGTACATTCCGGAAATGCGCGCGAAGGGCGCCGATCTCGTCGTCGCGATCTCGCACGGCGGCCTCGACAATTCCGCGTACTCGCCGACGATGGAAAACGGCAGCTGGTGGCTGTCCAAGGTGCCCGGCATCGACGCGATGCTGATCGGCCACTCGCACCAGGTGTTCCCGGACGCGAACAGCACCGTGTCGCAGTTCAACCTGCCGGGCGTCGACAAGGTCAAGGGCACCGTCAACGGGGTGCCGACCGTGATGGCCAACTACTGGGGCAAGCACCTCGGCGTGATCAAGCTCGGCCTGCGGTTCGACGGCAAGACGTGGGCCGTCGACCAGTCGCAGACGACCGTCGAGGCGCGGCCGATCCAGAACGCCGACAAGAGCTACGTCGCGGCCGACCCGTCGGTTTCCGCCGCGATCGCGGCCGAGCACCAGGCGACGATCGACTACGTGAAGACGCCGATCGGCTCGACCGACTACCGGATGAACACGTACTTCGCGGACGTCGGCGATCCGGGCGCGATCCAGATCGTCAACGAGGCGCAGGCCGACTACGTGAAGACGTACGTGCAGGCGAACCTGCCGCAGTACGCGTCGCTGCCGGTGCTGTCGGTCAGCGCGCCGTTCAAGAGCGGCTTCGGCGGCGGCACCGACTACACCGACGTCGCGCCGGGCGCGCTCGCGATCAACAACGCGGCCGACCTGTACCTGTATCCGAACACCGTGTACGCGGTGAAGGTGAGCGGCGCCGACGTGAAGAACTGGCTCGAGACGGCCGCGAAGCGCTTCAACCGGATCGACCCGACGCAGGCGACCGTGCAGCCGCTCGTCAGCACCTTCCCCGGCTACAACTTCGACATGTTCACGTCGGCCGATCTCGCGTATGAAATCGACGTCACGCAGCCGGTCGGCAGCCGGATCAGGAACCTGACGTACAAGGGCGCGGCGATCGATCCGAACGCGCAGTTCATCGTCGCGACCAACAACTACCGCGCGAGCGGCGGCGGCAACTTCCCCGGCCTCGACGGCAGCAAGACGATCTTCGCGTCGCCCGACGCGAACCGCGACGTGCTGATCGCGTTCATCAAGAAGCGCGGCGCGATCACGCGCGCGGCCGACGGCGCGCAGCGCAGCTGGCGCTTCACGAAGCTCGCGAGCTCGGTCGCGCACGTGCGGTTCGCGTCCGCGCCGAACCGCCTCGGCGACGCGGCGGCGGCCGGCCTGACCGGCATCACGCAGGTCGCGGCCGACGACGGCTCGGGCAAGAACCTCGCGACCTACGAAATCGACCTCACGCAATGAGACACGCGATGCAACCGATCCGGACGATGCGGCCCGCCGAAACCGGCCTCGCTGCCGCCGCGCGGCGCGTGCTGCGCGCGAAACTCCCGCCGGCCGCGCTGCTCGCGGCGGCGGCCGCGACCGTCGCGGCCATCGTCGCGGCCGCCGGCCTGCGCGGCGCCGGCCCCGCGCCGAGCGCCGCGCAGCTCGACGAATGGCAGGCGATGGTCACGCAGGCGGCCGAGCCGCATGCGCTGGCCCAATTGCGCACGCTCGCGCGCCGCGGCTCGGGCGCCGCGCAGGCGGCGCTCGGCATCGCGCTCGTCGATGCGCACGAACCGGGACTGCGCGACGAGGGGCGCGGCTGGCTGGAAACGGCGGCGGCGGCCGACGGCCGGGCCGACGCGCCGGCTGCGCGGCGCGCGCGGCTCGCGCTCGGCAAGGCATTGCTGCTCGGCAGCGGCGACTTCCCGAAAGACTATGCACGCGCCCGCGCGCTGCTCGGCGCGGCGGCCGAACAGGGCGACCCGGCCGCCGCGTATTACCTCGGGCTGATCTACCGCAGCGGCTACGGCATCGCGGCCGACCCGGCGCAGGCCGCGCACTGGTTCGACGTCGCGTCGCGCGCGGACATTCCGGCTGCCGACTTCATGCTCGCGAACGCGTACCGCGACGGCAGCGGCGTGCCGCGCGACGACGCGCGCGCACTCGCGCTGTATCGCCGGGCCGCCGAGCACGAGCTACCGGAAGCCGTGCAGGCGCTCGCGATGGCCTATCGCAACGGCGAACTCGGGCTTCGGCCCGACGCGGACGAATTCCACGCGCAGTGGATCGAGACCGCGCATGCGCTGAAGCATCCGGTCGTCGCGCCGTGACGCGATAGTCCTTCGGCTCGCGCTTGCCGTGGCGCGAGTCATCCGCATGATCTAACGCCCCGCTCATCGATCGCCGTCACGCGGAATCGGTTGCGGGGCCCGGGCGAGCGCACCTCAATCCCCTTCCCGCATTTTTCCTTCCCGGTTTCTCCCCCAGACGCAACCACACCAGCCGCCGATTACCGAGACCACAGCCACGGATACCAACCAACCGAAAAAAAACAGGTGGGCGACTCTCGGGTGCGTATCGAACAGACTGCCCCTTCCGTGAAGAATCAAAACGCCGAACAAATACAACCCACCCCAACAAACGAGTGTGGTCACGGCCGAGCCGGCAATTGCACCGATGGTAAATCCCAATAGTTTCATTTGATCGGAAAAAACAGGATTCTTTTCGAAACACGAAAATCGGACCAAAATCCAGGAATCACGATATTCCAGCGGATTCGAATTCCAGTACCGAATCCCGTGAGTTTTTCCCCATTCCATAGATCAATGTGCCCACCGCTTGCATTTGCATCTGCCTCGCCCTCGCGAGTCCAGTAGCCGTCAAACATGATGATGCCTGTTCGCCCTTCGACCCTATCCCTCCAATTGTTGCCGGTGACGTTTTCCGCCTTTCCCAGCCCTGCAAATGGTTGCAGCCTCAACCACTCGCCGAGCTCGTTGGCGCGCGTGGCAGTTGCTCGCCCGTTCAACAGGATACGCCCGATGCTCGACTGACCGCCAAGCGGCTTGACCAGTTTCGACGAAAATGACTTCATTTCTATGCCGACCCGGTGAAGCGCGACGCTCAACCGAATGGCGCATTGATTGGTATAAGCGGGATTCTTATAAGGATTGCCCGACGGATACGCGGCCCACAGTTCCTTGAATGTTACTGCCCTGAGTTGCACACCCTTGATCGAATCAGGCGTCGTGTTCGTTGTTACGGTTGTCGGTCTGTTTGGCATGGCGGCCAGTCCTCGTGGGCAAGCGCATCCTCACCCCAATATACCTGGTAACTTCCGGAGATCTCGGTATGAATGCGCGGCAACCGGCCGTTGGTATCGACGCGGCCCGCGATCGTCCGCCCATCGGCCATTTCTATCAAATACGGATAATTCTGAGATAGCGTAGTGCCGATGCAGGCGCGCACCTGTTCGTCATAGATGGGAGCAGTGCGAGATCGTGGTGCGGTATCTTCTCTTTCGTCGATCTCCGCCATTCGCAGTTTCTTCTCGGCGCCGGCTGCATCTCGTGACGTCAGAATCATCTTCATGCCACGCTCGGCATAGAAGACGGGGGGGCGGACTACATCCGCATACGTTGACATCGCCACTCAATGCCCACTGCCGACCATTGGGCCCCGTACCCGGCAAACGCGGACCTTCCGGCGCGATGAACCCTTCCTGTTTGCAAGCCGCGCAGTAGGTTTTCATGTAAAGCGTGGCGATCTGTACACGTGGGGGTGGACTGGAACACGTGACGAACTCCAGCCCTTCCGTAATCACGGCGTTACCGCCCCGGTCGCCTTTGGCAAGGAAATAGCGAATCATGCCGGCCAGCCACGGAACGTCCGGCCCGAACGCTTCTCGTCCGTAGCGGAATGAACCGCTGCCGACGCGATGACTGCCTTCTTGCCGTCCAGGACAAGCCGACCACTCTGCGCAGCAAGCCGGCAAATAACCATGAAAGAAAATGCTGGTGACGCTTGCCCGTTGCTCATCTGGATTCCTCGTCGTCAATGGCTGGAATCCAAAATGCCCAATCCGCACGAGGCAATCAATCAGACGTATTCGAAATCGCAATCAATTAATATGGGTCGACTATATGTTTTCAACACGAACAAGAGCCGGGCGACTTCACCTATCGTGACGATGCCCTTCCGCTTGAGAACGCGATACCTTCGCCTGGCGGCGACGCAATTCGAGCGGACCTGTCGCGACGATCCGGACAAGCGCCTCGACACACGCCTGCCCGCTTGCCAACTCCCACCGCCCCCTGTCGCTACAATAGGCGCCATGAACGCCCCCACCTCCTCCGACACGCCCGAATCCGGCGACGCGCACATCGCGCGCAACCGGCTCGAGGCACACCTGGACGCCGCGCCGCGCGCGTGGCCGCTCGACATCGTCGCCGCCACCGGCTCGACCAACGCCGACGTCGCGGCCCGGCTCAAGGCGCTGCCGCGCGGCGCGAACGCGTTGCCCGCGCCGCTCGTGCGCGTCGCGTTCGAGCAGACGGCCGGCCGCGGCCGGCAGGGCCGCCCGTGGTTCGCGCAGCCCGGCAATGCGCTGCTGTGCTCGGTCGGCTGCATCGTGCCGCGCGCCGTCGATGCGCTCGGCGGCCTCAGCATCGCGATCGGCGTCGCGCTCGCCGAAGGGCTGGCCACGCTGCCGCTCGACGCCCGCATGCGCGTCGCGCTCAAATGGCCGAACGACCTGCTGCTGACGGCCGCCGACGACGGCGCGCCGCGCATCGTCGGCAAGCTCGCCGGGATCCTGATCGAAACCGTCTGGACCACCGCCGACGCCACCGCCGTCGTGATCGGCTTCGGCATCAACGTGCGCGGCGCGCAAGCCGTGGCCGCGCAGGTCGACGCGCTGCGCGCGCGCGAAGCGACGCTCGCAAGCGGGCTCCCGCCCGCCGCGCTGTCGACCGCGTGCGCGTCGGCGAACCTCACCGATACGCTCGCCGCGTCGCTGAACGCGCTCACGCCCGCGCTCGCGCAATTCGGCGCCGACGGCCTCGCGCCGTTCCTGCCGCGCTGGCACGCGCTGCACGCATACGCGGGCCGCGAAGTCGTGCTGCTCGAACAGGGCGTCGAACGCGCACGCGGCATCGCGACGGGCATCGACGCGACCGGCCAGTTGCTGCTCGACACGCCGAACGGCGTACAAACGATCGCGGCCGGCGACGTGTCGCTGCGCGAAGCGCAATGAGCGAACCGTACCTGCTGATCGACGCCGGCAACAGCCGGATCAAATGGGCGCTCGCCGACGCGCGGCGCACGCTCGTCGACACGGGCGCGTTCGGCCACACGCGCGACGGCGGCGCCGATCCCGACTGGTCGCGCGTGCCGAGGCCGCGCGGCGCCTGGATCTCGAACGTCGCAGGCGCCGACGTGGCCGCACGGATCGACGCGCTGCTCGACGCACGCTGGCCGGGCCTGCAGCGCACGACGATCCGCTCGCGGCCCGCGCAATGCGGCGTGACGAACGGCTATACGACGCCCGAACAGCTCGGCAGCGACCGCTGGGCCGGCCTGATCGGCGCGCACGCGGCGTTTCCGGGCGAGCATCTGCTGATCGCGACGTTCGGCACCGCGACGACACTCGAGGCACTGCGCGCGGACGGCCGGTTCACCGGCGGGCTGATCGCGCCGGGCTGGGCGCTGATGATGCGCGCGCTCGGCACGCACACCGCGCAGTTGCCGACGCTGACCACCGATATCGCAAGCGGCCTGCTCGCGGGCGCGCAGGCCGAGCCGTTCCAGGTCGATACGCCGCGCTCGCTGTCGGCCGGCTGCCTGTACGCGCAGGCCGGCCTCATCGAACGCGCATGGCGCGATCTCGCCGATGCCTGGCAGGCGCCCGTGCGGCTCGTGCTGGCAGGCGGTGCGGCGGACGACGTCGCACGTGCATTGACGGTCGCGCATACGCGGCATGACGCGCTGATCCTGTCCGGGCTCGCGCTGATCGCAGCCGATGCGGGCGACCCGGCAACGGCGCCGGATTGACGTGCGCGTGCCGGCGCGCGGCGGCGCGGGCCGATGCAAGCCCAGGCGGGCCCGCGTCACGCCGACGATGCAATACGCGCGGTGCCGCGCCTGCGGCCCGCACGAACGGTCAGGTCAACGGAAGCCATGAAAAAAGCCGGCCCTTCGGCCGGCTCGACTGAACGACGTGAACCACGTCAATGACGACAAGGAGTTTCGACGATGCTGCGCTGGCTGATCGCTGTTCTCTTTCTCGCCAACATGCTCGCGTTCGTGGTGGCGCGCGGCGTGTTCGGGCCGCTGCCGGCGGCCGGACCGCGCGAACCCGGCGTGCTGTCGCGGCAGGTGCGGCCCGACGCATTGCGCGTGACACCGCTCATGCGCGCGACCGACCAGCCCGTGGTCGGCGGCCCGATCGCGGCGCCGGCCGTCACGACCGCGCCGCTCGCGGCATCGGCCCCGTGACGGCGCCGCGCCGCGCTCAGGACTGTTGCGCGCGCACCTTCTTCAGCAACGCGGTGGTCGAGCGGTCGTGCTCGAACGGAATCGCCAGCGCCCGGCCGCCCCAGCCGCGCACGAGCGCCGATTCCGGCAGCGCGTCCATGTCGTAATCGCCGCCCTTCACGAGGATGTCCGGACGGACGGCCTCGATCAGCGACACGGGCGTCTTTTCCCCGAACGTCACGACCCAGTCGACGCTTTCCAGCGCCGCGAGCAATGCCGCGCGATCCTCTTCGCGGTTGATCGGCCGGTCGTCGCCCTTGCCGAGCATGCGCACCGACGCATCGCTGTTCACGCCGACGATCAGGCACGCGCCGAGCGCTTTCGCATCGGCGAGATACGTGACGTGACCGCGATGCAGGATGTCGAACACGCCGTTGGTGAACACGACGGGCGACGGCAGCGCCGCACGCAGCGCGACGAGGGCGTCACGGGTGATCAACTTGCGTTCGAAGGTGGCGGACATGATGGCGACAGGACGGAATGAACCACGGCGCGCGCGACGGCAGCGCCAGATAAAAAGCCCGCCGGACCGGCCGGGCGGGCTTCACGCAACACACGCGACACCGGCCGCGAGCCGGGCGCGAATCGGGCACGACGCGCGCCGGCGCCGGCACCTGCCGGCCTCAGGCCGGCTGCGCGGCCGACGACGGGCCGCTTTCGGCCTGCAGGCGGCTGGTGACTTCCTTGCGGTAGCGGTTCAGCTCCTGCGCGGTGGCGAACGTGCGCTCGAACAGGATCGACAGGTTGTGCAGAATCCGCTCGACCACCTTCTTCTCCCACTCGCCGTCGAAACGGATCTGCTCGTCGAGCCAGCGCTCGAGCCATTCCGGATCCGGCAGGCGCGATTGCACGGTGTCGCGCGGGAACAGCGCCTGGTTCACGTGCAGGTTGGTCGGGTGCAGCGGCTTCTCGGTGCGGCGCGCCGACGCCATCAGCACGCCGATCTTCGCGAAGGCCGCACGCGCGACGTCGCCGCAGTTGTTCAGCGCCTTCTTCATGTAGCGCAGGTACGCGCCGCCATGACGCGCCTCGTCGCGCGAAATCGTTTCGTAGATCTGCTTGATGACGGGCTCCGTGTGCCAGTCGGCCGCGCAGCGGTACCAGTGGTTCAAGCGGATCTCGCCGCAGAAGTGCA